>JAAYYU010000148.1 GCA_012515235.1 Candidatus Anammoximicrobium sp. | reverse complement strand
GCAGCAAAGAGCTCTCAAACTGCTCCAGTCCATCAGCGTGTAGGCAGAACCAGCGCACCCGATCTGAGCAAAAACCCCACGAAACACCGGAGAAACTACGGTTTTCAAGAAGGGAACTTCCGACTAGCCGAACAACGGCCATCGGGTGCATTCCCGCAGCACGGGACGACAAGATCGAATTGAACCGGAAGTCCGAGCGGGGGCAGCCGAATTCGTGAGAACTCGGAGGTGTGCCGTGGCGGCAGGCGACGTCCAGGACCTCCGAATTCTCACGAATTCGGCTACCTCCTATCGAAATGCACAACTTCGAAGTGCGCTGGCGGCCTGACAAAGCCGACGTAGACGGCCGTCTTCTGCGGCCGCTGCGACTAGTGCCCCTCCGGCGCTTCCGGGACGTAGCTCAGCTGCGCCAGCACGTGCAGCACGCCGTTCAGATGCGCCAGCCGCGGACCAAAGCGGTCCACGAATTCATCGAGCATGAATTCGCCGTCCAGCAGACAGTCCTCGTTGTCGGCGACCTCGTCCGTCAGACGCTGCAGGAACTCGTTTTGCACGCGGTTCAGCGTCTCGGCCGCCTGCTTGCACTGTTGGGCCAACCGCGGGTTGGCTTGCTTCCACTGCCCCAATTCCGACTGCCGCTGGCGTTGCGTCAGGTTCGTCTGTTGCAGAATCCCTTCCAGCAGCCTGTTCTGCCGCTCCTGCCCCGTCACCAACTGCCGGAGCAAGGCGATCACCCACTCGGTCTTGTCGCCGCTGGGGGCGGAGGCGCCCTCCGCTGACGAGGCCACGACGTCGATAGAAAACAGCGGTGGAAACTGCTGGGGATCGTAGGTCATGGGAAGGTCCGGTCCGAGTTAAAGTCGCCGAGGCGTCAAAATCGTCAAGACCACTACAAGGCCTAGTATAGTCACGGCTGATCCCCGTTGTCGAGTCACCGGCGGGATTTACAGCGGTGCCAGCCATGCTGGCACGGCGTTTTCGGCCCCGTACAAACGGCAGGGGTGCTCAAGTCACAGCCGGAAGCCGCCCGATTCTTTGTGAGGCACTCGTTTCAGAAAGCACAATCGACACTATGACATCCAGCGGTCCGCGAGCCTCTCAGCCGGTGGGATTTCTGACAGTCTGCGAACACGAAGCGCAAGGACTGTTTGGAGGTTACCTGATCCTGAACACTGCCGGCCGTCCCTTGGAGTTTCACTGCACCGCCCCGGTACGGCCCAGCCGCGCCCAGGAAATCCTGTACGGGGCCACCTTAAGGGCATACCTGTACGGCGAACAGATCGGGCAGGCTTTGCTGGAGAAAGCGAAGACCACGCCCTTAGTGATCTTCACCGATGCCGAGCCCATTCTGGCCGTCCGCGATTTCACGTCGCTGCCCGTGGCTTGCGTACTCCCGCCGGCCGACCGTGCGGACGCCGGCGCGAACGAACCAGCCGGGCCCTTGCGTCTGGACGAAGGCCGCTCCGGCCCGCCCTCGCCGTTCGGCCTGCGACTGCACACCTTCCAGGTCGGCAGCCAACGCCTGGCGGTGCTGCAGGGCCACGAACAGGACGCCCCGATCATCGTCAAACACTGGGAACCATCGGCCGCCGATTTCGATCTGCTGGAACCGTTTGGGCGGATCCGCGAGGCCCTCGACGAGGCCCGGCGCAGCGCACCGCGACAAGCGTAACACCAAGCGTAACAGACACCGTCCGATTCGCAGCACGGCTCTCCGCGCCAAGCCGCCTTGCGCGATTTGCAGCAGGGCTCTGCCAGCCGTGTTGGATGGACCGGAATTCCGCGAACAGCCGCACGACTCGGCCAGCCCTCCGTCGGGCAAGGAGGTGACCAAGATGGACGACACAGCCGCCTGGGATCCGCGTCCGGCGGAAGAAATGGCGTTTTCCGTTCCGTCGCCGTCGGGTATGACGCCGGGCCCATGTCCCCTGCTCCCTCCCCGCGCGGACGCTCCGTTAAGCCGCGAGTTGGAATCGGTCGGCGTTCCCCGCGACGCCCGGCCCGCGGTCACGCGGCTGGACTTGGACATTCCCGTCGCGCCGTTTAATACCGGGTGGAACGTCGCCCTCGCCCGTCCGCCCAAGGTCGTCGTCGAGCGCGTGGCGATCGACGCGGAAACGCCCAAGGTGCTCTCGGTCCAGTTCCGCCGCTGGCCCGTCAAGACGTTCAGTTTCACGTTTCCCGAAGCCCCGGCCTGGGCCTTCCAGCAGCAGGCCGGCAAGAGCGACGCGCGCAAGCCCGCCGCGGTCCCGTCGCGTCCGGACGGCGCCACGCCCAAGGTCACCCGCATCGCGCCGCCCGAGGACGTCATCAAGCTGCAGGACCGGCTGTACTACGTGCTGCAGCCGTCGCTGGAATCCCTCGTGGCGGCGGACTCGCTGGAGTTCCCCTTCGAGCCGTTCCCGTACCAGTTGGCCGGCATCGCCTTCCTGTATCCGCGGTACAGCGCCATCTTGGCGGACGAGATGGGACTGGGCAAGACCATGCAGGCCATCAGCACGATTCGCCTGCTCTTGTATTCCGGCGAAATCCGCAACGTGCTGCTGGTGTGCCCCAAGCCGCTGGTGACCAACTGGCGGCGCGAGTTTCTGCTCTGGGCCCCGGAAGTCCCGCTGGCGATTATCGAAGGCGAACGCGCCCGCCGCGAGTGGCAGTGGCAGCAACCGCAGGCGCCGGTCAAGATCGCCAACTACGAACTGCTGATGCGCGACCGAGATGTGATCACCGATCCGGCGCTGCACTTCGACCTGGTCGTCCTGGACGAAGCCCAGCGGATCAAGAATCGGTCGAGCACCACCAGCCAGGTCGTCCGCGCCATCTCGCGATCGCGGAATTGGGCCCTGACCGGCACCCCCATCGAAAACAGCTCGGAAGACCTCGTCGGCATCTTCGACTTTCTGGCTCACGGCTATCTGTCGCCAGCCATGAAACCGCGGCAAATGGCCAAGGCCACACGCGACTATGTCCTGCGGCGGACCAAGGACATGGTGCTCACCGACATGCCCCCCAAGCTGTTCCGGGACGCCGAGTTGGAACTTACGCCCGAACAATCGTCCACCTACCAAATGGCCGAAGAAGAAGGCGTGCTGCGGCTGGAAGGCATGGGCGAGGGAATCACGATCCAGCACGTGTTCGAACTCGTGCTGCGGCTCAAGCAAATCTGCAATTTCGACCCCGTGACGGGGGCCAGCAGCAAGCTGGAACGCATCGAGGCCGACATGGAAGAAGTCGCGGCCAGCGGCCAAAAGGCCATCATCTTCAGCCAGTGGGTCCACTGCCTGGACCGCCTGAAAGAGCACCTGCACCGCTTCGGCACGCTGGAGTATCACGGGCGGATCCCGTCCAAACAGCGCGACGGCGTGATCGAACGCTTCCGCAACGACCCGGAAAAACACGTGATTCTGATGAGCTACGGCGCGGGCAGCGTCGGCCTGAACCTGCAGTTCTGCCGCTACGTGTTCCTGTTCGACCGCTGGTGGAATCCGGCCATCGAAGACCAGGCCATCAACCGGGCTCACCGGATCGGCGTGGCCGGCTCCGTGACCGTGACCCGGATGCTGACGCTGGGCACGATCGAAGAACGCATCAACCAGGTGCTGGAAGAGAAACGCGCCCTGTTCGACCAGATCTTCTCCCAGCAAGAAGGCCCGCGGCAAAACGTCGGCTTGACGCAAGACGAAATCTTCGGCCTGTTCAATCTGCGCACGCCCAAAGGCCCGCTCCAGGCCGTGGCCTAGCCGTCGCACCGCCGGGCAAGCGCGTGCCCGCGACTCATTTTTTCTCCCCAGGCAAGGCGGGGTGGCCGGTGGCCGAGTTGCTGCCGGTGGGCGCAGGGACCGCGGATACTAGGACGGCCGTATCGGGAGCCTTGCCGGAGTAGAAGGCGAGGAAGTGCGCGTCGCCGATCGCGGTGGCATTCACGTTGCCCGCGTCGAGCGGGAGTTCGCTGCCGGTGGCGACCGCCTCGGATGTGGGCCACTGGAGCGGATGGTCGAACACGAGGGCGGGATCGGCGACCCGGCGTCGCAGAACGCCGCCCCGGCCGCGCTGGTAGTAGTAGTTGCTGACCAAGCCGGTCTTCGGGTCCAGAATCAGGCTCGGCGTGGAGCCGACGACCTCGCCGATGTTCGTCTGCGCGCGATTCCAGGTCGCGCCGTCATCGGTCGACGTCAGCTGGAACTGGGATCGCTCCGTGGACGAACCGCCCCAGGTTTCCGACCGCCCGATCGCGAGGATTCGGCCGGCGCCGAGGTAGACGGCGGAAGGTTCGGTCGGCCACTGCGACCTGCTCAGCCCGGATTCGACGACAGTCTGCTTCCAACTCGCGCCGTCGTCCGCGCTGGTCAGCGTGCCCCACGAGTGATCCGTGTCGTCGGCGTAGTTTCCTGCGAACCACAGCGCCATCAGCCCGACCTTCGGGACCGTGAAGACGTCGGTGATCTGCATCGGCATCACGGCCAGCTTCGGCGTCGCCAGGAGTTGGAACGTCACGCCGTCCGTCGTGCGGTAGAGATCCTGGAGCCGCTCGCCGCCGACTCGGCGCACCCAGAGGAGCATCGCCCCGGTGGAGTCCAGTCCTTTGCCGACGGCGACTTCGCCAAAGCCGGGCGTGTTGGCGACAAGCGTTTCGTCCGACCAGGTCTGGCCGCGGTCCGCCGAAAGGCGCGCGTAGACGGCCCGCTCGTCTTCGCCGATGCTGTGGGCCGACCCGCGGCTGTACACGCAGACCAGCTTGTCGCCGAGGGCCTGGATCATCGGCCATGAGTTGTAGCGATTGGCCTCCTGCACGACGTAGGACTTGGCGGGGGGCTTCACCGGCGTCACCTTGACCATGGCCAGTCCGGTCGGACGGGTGAACGTATCGGCGGGGTCGGTCGGTTCGCGCTGGATGCGCACGCACAAGGGGGCGTCAGGCACCACGGCGTAATACGACTCCAGGACGATGGTCCGAGAATGGAACGGCTCGGCCGGCAGCCCTGTCCTGACCGGGGTGCCGAGGTAATACCGCTGCGTGAAGGGTGCGTTCTCCGCCAGTTGCGAGAGGTGGACCCTGTAGACGTCTTCGGACCCTGGGTTCGTCGGCGCTTCCGACGTGGTCACGACGATCTCGACCTGCACGGCGGCGCATCCGCCCGGCAGGGCCACGACGCCGACGACGGACTGTCCGGCCGTGCCTCCCGACAAGGACCACACCGGGATGTGCGTGGAACCGTTGGACATGAGCACGAGCGAGGGATTGCCCGTCGCGATCGACAGCTGGTTGGCCGCCAGGAAGACGGGCGTGCTGTTCCCGGACGAATCCGCGGCTGGATTCGCCGCGAAGCCTGTAACGGCCGAAGCCAGCAACGCGACGCAAGCAAGGGCGATGCGCATGGTTTTTCCTATCAACCTCAGAGCAAAGTCGAGATTTCCCGGATCGAACGGCCTTCGACACCAAATTTAGCCGACCGGGTCGATGGTAGCTTTTGTCGTCGTTGATTTCCACCGTCTTGCGTCCTTATTTTGACTGGTCTGGACACGGCAAACGTCGCATGATCGACAATCGGCCTCGGCGCAGACGTCGATCGCAGGGATGCACGAGGCGGGCCACGAACCTCTCTTGGTGGCAGTCGGGGGCGCGGTGCTACGCGGCGCGATGCACTTCGATTGTCACGTGCGCCAATCCGAGATCGTTCGGCAAGCACCTCCTGTATTGGTCGGGTGCCCAGGGATCGCGTGCGGTCAGGGAAACCACAAGACCGTATCGCCCAGGCCCAATTTGCCACAGATGCAGGTCAGTCACGTGCACGCCGCGAAGGTCTTCCAGGCTTTGCCGAATCGCCTTGCGCATCGTTTCGGGGCCTTGGTGGTCCAGCAACGTCTGGCTGGTCGTCCTGAGCAGCCCCGTCGACCAGCGCGCCACCAACACGGCACCGGCTAGGCCCATCACGGGATCGAGCCAATTCAGTCCCAGATACTTGCCACCCACAAGAGCCAAGATAGCCAAGACCGACGTAAGCGAGTCAGCCAAGACGTGCAAGTACGCCGATCGAAGGTTGTGATCGTGATGTTCGTGGTGATGGTTGGCATGAGAGAATTGCTCGCGATCGCCGTCGTGATGGTCGTGCGCGGCACCGCCGCCCAAGACGAACACGGAGAGTCCGTTGACGGCTAGTCCGAGGAGCGCAACGCCAATCGCTTGACCGAAAGCAATCGCCACGGGATTCAGAAGTCGCCCGATGCTCTCCCAGGCCATGAGCAGAGCGAACAGGGCCAGCAGAACGGCCCCGGTGAATCCCGCGAGTGAGTTGACCTTTCCGGTCCCAAAACAAAATCGCTCGTCGCAGGCATGGCGACGAGCGTAGACGTAAGCAGTCAGGCTGATGGCGAGAGCCGACGCATGCGAGGCCATGTGCAACCCATCAGCCAACAAGGCCATCGATCCGAACATGACACCCGCCACGATCTCCGCGACCATCGTCACCGCAGTGAGGCTGATGACGATCAGTGTGCGCAGTTCGCCAGGCATCTTCCGGTCCTGTCCGAAGACATGATCGTGTTGCCAAGGAGTCGCTTCGGCCCGATCCGCTCCGGAGTTGTCCATATCGTTTGGCGTCATTCTGGCCCGATGATTGAAAAGAGGCTTGCCATACACCACCGTGCAACGATCGGTGAGTCAGGCTAAAGGTTAGGACAGACTGGGGCGGCATGCTACCCCTAGCACCAAACGGGTTTTCGGCACGGTTTCGCGTCGTTGATAAAGTCACGGTTTCGGCGCTGGGGTCAGGCTTACAGAATTCAATTTTGGCCGTGCAGAGTCGTACGACGTGGCTGGCACCAAACTCGGCCAAAATTGAATTCTGTAAGCCTGACCCCAAACGGTTTCGGCGGGCTGACGCCTGCCGTTCGCCGAATTCTCGGAAACGTCTGGGTATGTTTCCGGAAGCCATGACCGACGGAGAGACTGCCCCACGGCGTTTGTGTTGATCATCAGAATGGGCTTGCACGACCATCGGTTTTTGTGGACGATAGGTGCCGTCGACGAGTCGCTCAGCCCCGCGATTGCCAATCGACAGGAGCCGCTGCCTGACCGAGTTATACCAGAGCCGCTTCGGAGAGAAGAGGAATGTCGGAGCGTTTCGATCCGTATCACAAGTGGCTTGCGATTCCACCCGAGGATCAACCGCCCGACCACTACCGGTTGCTGGGCCTGAAACAGTTCGAGAGCGACCCGGAGGTGATCGATTACGCCGCCGAGCAGCGGACACGCCATGTCCGGGCTTTCCAACTGGCCAAGCACAGCGAAGTCTCGCAACGGATACTGAACGAGATCGCGGCCGCGCGGGTCTGCCTGCTGAATCCTGAGAAGAAGAAATCTTACGACGAGTCGTTGCGGCGGAGACCGGGGGCCGATGCCGATTCGGCGGCGCGGGCGAGTGCTGCCTCTCCAGTCTCCCCAGCCGTGGTCCGGGTCCTGCCGCCGCTGGCGGCGGAGTCCCCAGTTCGATCGCGTTTTCGTTCCCGCAAGAGCGGGGAGAACAAGACCGCGATTGCTGGCGTTGGCGCGGCGATGATCCTCATCGTCGCAGCCTTCGGTTTGTGGCTGGGCCTTGCAGGCTCCCCGAACAAACCGGCCGCTTCCGGATCGCCCGCGACGATCTCGCCCGACGCTGAACTGCCGTCTCAGCCGGCCATGCCCGCCCAGCCACCGGGAACGGAACCGCCGGAGCCTGCTCCGCCGCAGACCGCATCTGCTTTGGAGCCTGCGCCGCCGGCACAGCCGCCTGCGCCGGCCGGGTCGCTGGAACCGGCTGGAAAGGTCTTGGCGGACGGCGGCCACAGCGCTTGGGTCGGTGCTGCGCCGGGGAACAACGTGTACGTGTTTGAGACGGCCGAGCCGGTCCGACTGGACCGCACGGGCATCCGTTTCCATTCGACGAGTGGAGCGTCCCAGGGTCGGCTCGAACTGAGCCTCGACGGCGAGACCTGGGTGCCCTTCGGCCGCTGGATGCCCGAGACGTGCGACAAGGCCCAGCGGGAATTCGGGGCTTGGCAATGGGCGCCGCTGCGCGATCCGTCGGAAGCGAAGCGGATTCACGTCCGCTTCGTTTGGGAGCGTCACGAGGGAATCACGGTTCACGGGGCGTTATGGGTTGCTGACGCGGGGCCTACCGACGGGGCGATGGTCGAGGCCGTGGCGAATCCCGCTGGCGGCGAATCGGGAGCGTCCGCAGCGGGAGCGTCCGAAATGCCGCCCCAGGTCGCCCAGGGCACTCCGGCCGTCGTTAGCCAGCCCGCGCCAGTCGAGGGCCCGCCGCAGCCGCCGTCACCACCGAAGCGGCATCGGCTTCCTGCCAAGGAAAAGCAGCAGGAGATCGGCCAGCAGATCGACGAAGTCTACAAGCCGGCTGCCAAGAAGACGCCGGCCGAGAAGCTCAAGCTGGCCCAGGACTTCTTGCTCCAGGGTCAGAAGGCCGACGGAAACGTCGAGGAGCGTTTTGTCTTCCTCCAGCAAGCGATGGATCTGGCCTGCGAGGCCCACGACGCCGTGCTGGTGGTGGCCGCAGTGACGTCGATCGGCGCCGACTTCGAGGTCGACACACTGGACGCCAAGGTCAAGATGTTGACCAAGGTCAGCCGGCGCGCCGACGACGAGGCGAGCATCCAATCGCTGGTCACGGCTGCCGGGCAGGTCATCGACGAAGCATTGGCGGCGGACCAATTGGAAGCGGCCGACACGATTGCGGATCT
The DNA here is from genome assembly GCA_012515235.1 of Candidatus Anammoximicrobium sp. Lineage (GTDB taxonomy): Bacteria > Planctomycetota > Planctomycetia > Pirellulales > Pirellulaceae > Anammoximicrobium. The sequence goes on along the minus strand of JAAYYU010000148.1, from coordinate 170,098 downwards.
GCTCAGCCGGGCGTGCCAGGCGCCCGCCGGACGCAAGTTCCGCAAAGAGGTGCAGCAGCGCCGCCTGAAGGTCCAAACGGCCAAAACGCTGGGGGAGCGGTTGCAGCAGGCCCAGGCCGCGCTGGAAAAAGAACCGGACAACGCCGAGGCCCTGCTGGCGGTCGGGTTCTGGCACTGGCTCGGCAAGGACGATTGGGACCAAGCGGCCGCTTTCCTGGCCCGCGGGAGTGACGCGGAGTTAAGGACGCTCGCGGCCCGCGAATTGAATGAGCGGCCCTCGCAGCCGGAGCAGCAGTTGCAGTTGGGCGACGCGTGGTGGACCCTGGCCGAGGCACGCGAGGGCAACGAGAAGGACGCGATGCTGCGGCGGGCCGGCCTGTGGTATCGCCAGTCGGTCGCCGGGCTGACGGGCCTGGCCAAAGCCCGCGTCGAGCAACGGCTGGCCACGATCAGCGCCGCCGAAGGCGCTTCCAGCGCGGCGGCAGCCGAACCGAAGGCAGCAGTCAAGGCGGCGGCCAAGGTCACGTCCAAAGCTCCGCCCAAGAAAGAGGCGGCCGGACCGGCCGGGGATTTGCAGCGTTCCGCAGGCACGGCGATTCCCGACCGGATCGAAGCCGAGATGCGACTGGACAAGGCCCACGGCCCGTACAAGCTCCTCGGCGTCACCACGGTCGCCCGCGGCGGCAAATTACTCTTCGAGCGCGGCGCTGCCGTCTTGTGCGCTCCCGGTGCGAAGATCGTCGTCGAGGGCGATCTGGCATCGTACGGCGACACGGACGAGTTCGTGGCCTTGCGGGCAGGAGTGGCGGGCGCGCCCTGGAATGGAATCGTGGTGCCCAATTACCATCGTCGCATCGTGCTGGAGCGGTTCGATGTCCGCGGCGCGAATTGCGGCGCGGATCTGGGACGGGGCGACCTGCTGGTCAAGGACTGTATCTTCGCGCAGAACCGCGTGGGCATCAAACTGCAATCCGAGCACAATCAGAAGCTGGAAAACTGCCTGATCGCCAACAACCTGGCGGACGGCCTCTGCCTCTGGCTGTGGCGGATGTCGATCGACCGCTGCACGATCGCCAACAACGGCGGCGCAGGCCTGTTTCTGGAGTACGAGGGTTGGCCCAAGATCACCAACAGCGTGATCGCGGGCAACGCCGTGGGGATCAAGTCCAAGCAGTATGAGACGAAACCCGAAATCCACTCCTCGAATATCGCTGGCAACCGCCTGGCCGTGGAAATCCACACCAAGGAAGACTTCCAGTGCGAGAACAACTACTGGGGCGCGGACAATCCTCAGCAAATCATGGCCAACTTCGCCGATGGCCGCCAGAAACCCGGCCGCGGGATCGTCCGCTTCGAGCCCTTCGAACCGAAGCCCGTCGCCGGCGCGGGTTGCACGCTCGAACTGCCGCGAGAACGATGAGGCGAACCTCGCCTCTGGTTTCCGGACGGTCTGGGCGGTACCGAGCGCGCGGCGCGTCACGCGGAAGCCAATTCCAGCACCTTGCCGACCTCGCGGAAGGGACACGGAGGGGGCGGGACGCCTGCCTTGGTTCCGCCTCCGAGGTTCCTTGATTGCCGAGCCGAGGATCGGCGGGTAGGATTAAGTCAGTGAACTTAGCTGCGGCACTAGGGACGCGGCAGAGTGTGGCCTTGAACGGGGCGCCGTTTACGATGACAGGAAGACCGCACGCCCGGTCAAACAGAGGATAGAAACGCAGAACGGATGAGCACATTGCTGGAAGTCGAGAAACAAGTCGCGTCGCTATCGCGGAGCGAAAGGGCGGAGCTGTTCCAACGGGTGGCGAGCCAGTTGGCGGGAACGTCTCCGGGCATCGAAAACACGCCGGGGGTGTGCGGCGGTGAAGCTTGCGTTGCCCGGACGCGGATTCCGGTCTGGCTCCTGGAACGGGCCCGCCAACTGGGCAGTAGCGAGGCGGACGTGTTGCGCGCGTACCCAACGCTCCGAGCCCAGGATCTCGTGAATGCCTGGGCCTACGTCGAGACGCACCGGGACGAGATCGAACAGCAGATCCGCGAAAACGAGGAGGCGTAGAGTGGCCTGCTGGCCTGCACCTACGATCCGGACTTTGTCGCCCTAGCGGAGCGCATCGACGTTGCCTTGGCAAACACAACGGAGCTGATCGGCCAACTCATCCGCATCCAGCGTCCGCAAGGCTGACGTACAGACAGCGGCGGCGGCAGTTTGGAGAAGACGCGATGATGGGAAACAAGACGCTGGCACAGATTCGGGACGAATTGACCGAGGAATTGGACCGTGCCGGCCTGGAGCCGGCGGCGTGGTTCGAGGAGCAATTGGGGAGACTGCAAACAAACGTGGAGCCGGATCCGGCCGATCTGGAAACCCTCAGGCTAATCCGTGATGCCCTGGCCTCTTTTCGTGAGCCGATTCACGCCGGGGGCGGCTAAATTGGCGCCCGACAAGAAGGACACGCAAACCGCGACGTGCGAGTTCTCGCTTCCACACGATGCAGGAACGAACCCAAAGGACTGCCCATGAAATCCCTGTGCTTCATCTTTGTCCTGTTGTGGGCTTGCGCCTGGCCCACGGTCCAAGCGGCGGCGGTGGAATACGAGCCGCTGGCTTCCGGCGATATCCTGATCGCCGACTTTGAGGGCGAGACGTACGGCGACTGGAAGGTGGAAGGCGCGGCGTTCGGCAGCCGGCCGGCGGTGGCCAACGTGTCGCCGGGGAACAAGGTGACGGGGCATTGGGGCAAAGGTCTGGTGAACTCGTATCTCGGCGGTGACGTGCCGACGGGCCGACTCACCTCGCCGCCGTTTGCGATCCAGCGGAAACGCATCAACTTCCTGATCGGCGCGGGGAATTACCCCGGCGAAACCTGCCTGAATCTGATGGTCGAGGGCAAGACCGTCCGCACCGCGGTCGGTCCGGCGCTGAAGGATGACCAGAACCAGGAAGTCCTCGACTGGCACGGCTGGGACGTGGCGGACCTGGCCGGCAAGACGGCGACGCTCGAAATCGTAGACGCCGCCTCCGGCGGTTGGGGGCACATCAACGTCGATCACATCTTCCAGTCCGACGAGCCGCGCAAGCCCACCTATCCCGACTTTGCGCGAGTCATCTCCGGGGACCGCACTTCCAAGGTTCCGCAATTCACGTTCGCCGACACGCTGGCAGAGCAGGAAGCCCAGCTGAAAACCAATCCGCTGCTGTTGCGGATGCAACAGTCGCGGAAGGCGCTGGCAGACGATCCCCACCGGCCGATCTACCACTACGTCAACCCGGAGGGCACGTTGAACGATCCGAACGGGCTGTGTTTCTGGCAGGGACGGTGGCACCTGTTCTACCAGGCCTACCCGCCGGAAGATCCGCGGCAGCACTGGGGGCACGCGGTCAGCGACGACTTGATCCACTGGCGCGACCTGCCCCTGGCCATCTACCCAAATCCGGAAGACCGCTGCTACTCCGGCGCGACCTTGGTGGAAAAGGACCGCGTGATCGCCATGTATCACGGCACGCGCGTCGGCAACATGGTGGCCGTGTCCAGCGATCCGCTACTGCTGAACTGGAAGAAGGTGACCGGCCAGGCAGTGATTCCGATCGCCAGCCCCGACGGATCGCCGTTGCCGTACCGCGTGTTCGATCCGTGCATCTGGAAGCAGGGTGATTTGTATTACTCGTTGTCCGGAGGCACCTTGCCGGGGCCAGGCGGCAAGCCGGTGCGGGCCAATTTCCTGTTCCGCTCGCCGGATCTCGCGAAGTGGGAGTACTTGCACCCGTTTGCGGAAAACGATCAGTACTCGCTGGTCGGCGACGACGGGGCATGTCCCTATTTCTGGCCGATCGGCGACCGGCACATCCTGCTGCACTTCAGCCACATGAGCGGTGGCAAGTATGTGCTGGGCGATTACGACACAGAGCGGAACAAGTTCGTGGTCACCTACGGCGGCGACTTCAACTTTGGGCCGGCCGCCCCGGCGGGCGTCCACGCGCCGTCCGCTACGCCCGACGGCCAGGGCGGGGTGGTCGTGATCTTCAACATGAACCCGGCCAAGCCGACCAAAGGCTGGAACCAGATCATGACGCTGCCGCGCCGCCTGACGCTCGTCGACCGGGACGAACTGGCCATCGAGCCGGCTGGCGAGGTCGAATCGCTGCGCGGCGATCATCGGCGCGTCGAGGCGATGACGCTGGCGGCCAACCAGGAGTTCGTCCTGGAGGGCATCCAGGGCAACGCCATGGAGATCGTCGCCGAGTTGGACCCGCGCGGCGCGCCGCTGGTCGAGATGAACGTGCTGCGTTCGCCAGACAAGGAAGAATTCACCCGCATCGCCTTCTTCCGGGACCGGGGCTATCGCGAGCGTTCGGAGAAGGGGCGCCAGCTCAGTTCGATAACGATCGATACGTCGTACTCATCGCAGTTGCCGGACGTGCGTTCGCGGGCGCCCGAAACGGCCCCGGTGTTCCTGGACAAGGGCGAGCCGCTGCGGCTGCGGGTGTTCGTTGACCGCAGCGTGGTCGAGGTCTTCGTCAACGGCCGACAGTGCGCCGCGGTGCGCGTCTACCCCGGCCGCGAAGACAGCCTCGGCGTGTCGCTCCGCGCCCAGGGACAGGACGCCGAACTGAAGTCGCTCGACGCCTGGCAGATGAAGGGGATTTACGACTGACAACAAGCGTTGCTCTGCCGTTCTTCCACAACGTCTGCCGAGTCACGGTTGTTGCGCTGGGGTCAGGCTTACAGAATTCAATTGTGGCCGCGAGAAAGTCCAGCCATGTGGAACGACCTTGCTCGGCCACAATTGAATTCTGTAAGCCTGACCCCATGTCCTACAAGCGTATCGCACCTGAACTCAGACATGCCGCGCCGGTACCACGCGGTGGCGACATTTGGCAGACGGCGCCGTGTGGCACCAACTGCCGGACACTCCCTGGCGTGTCCGCCACGCCGCCCGCGTCGTCGTCCCTGCCGGCCCGTTGTGGATAATCGCCGGCCACAACCTGCAGAGCAACTTCTGGAGACTCGTCCGGTGGGATGAGTGAGGCCAAGTGGACTTGCACGCCAGCAAGTGCTATCCTGGAACGGCAGTTGAGAGTTGGTATTTCCGCCCGTTCTCAGCCTGAGGTGTGAACCGTCATGGACAGGACCACGAGACGGAGCGTGGCGTTGGCCTTGGGACTGGCGGCGGGCGGTGTTTTTTGCGCCGGCTTGGCCCAGAGGCTCGCTGAACTGGGGATTCCAAAAGCGAGATAAGCTTTGCGCGATCGAGGCCGTCCGGATTGAGGCCATGCGGATTCAGAGACAAGCCGACGGTTGGTGGATTCTGGACGTTCCGTGCCAGGGAGCGGAAGGATCGGGCTGTACCCGTTGCGGGCCCTACGCGACAAAGGCGGATGCCATCGACGACAAACGCGGGCTGGAGCGGTTCTTCCGCGAGCACCCGCTGGCCGATCTGCCGCGTGCCACATTTCTGCAAAGCAGTACGCCCGACAGAAAGACGGCGCGCCATTGGCTGACCCAGTCGGTGGCGTTCCGCCGGTCGCGGGTGGTTCCGGTCAGGCACATCGAGTCTTCGCCGGGACAGAAGATGCTGCCCGGCATGGAGCCGGACTGACGGCCGGTGCGCGTCTGGCCAGACTCAGTTTCGCGATATCCGCATCGAGCGGACTTCAGTCCGCTCGGGTGGAAGAAACTCCGTTCAACGATGAAACGGTGAACATGGAACGTAGCGACCGGCGACTGTGGCTGTGCCTCCTCGTGTTCGCGGGCGCCGTCCGCGTCGGCTGGCTGGCTGCCGACTGCGCTTCCCTGCGGCGGGATCCGGACACGTACCGTCAGCTCGCGCAGCATCTTCTCGCGGAGGGGACGTTTGGCTATCCGGCTTCCGGCGACGGCGGCTCGCCGCCGCGGCTGCAGCCGACGGCCTACCGTCCGCCGCTGTACCCGTGGATGCTGGCGGCCTGGGGCTGGGTGGACGGGGTGGGTCTGGCGAGCATCGCGGTCCTGCACGCGGTAGCCGGCGTGGCGACGGTCTTGCTGGTTTACCGGCTGTCGCAGGCCTGGCAGTTGGGCGGTTGGGGATTCGGGGCCGCCGTCCTCACCGCTTGCGATCCGATTCTGTTGAACCAGTCCTCGCGCGTGATGACGGAGACGGTGGCCGCACTACTGGCGGTCCTGGGCTTGTGGGGCCTGACGCGGCTCGCGTCGGCGCTCACGGTGTCGCGGGCGCTGCTGGCCGGCGGACTGGTGGCGTTGGCCGCCCTGTGCCGGCCGACGTTTCTGGTTTGGGGCGCAGCGGTCGCCGGCGCGAGCTTGCTGACGTTGCGGAGCCCGTTTCGCCGCCGGCTGTGGCTGGCCGGTTCCTTCGTGCTGGCCGGCGGCGTCGTGCTGGCACCTTGGGCCGTCCGCAATGCGCTGGTCTTCCAGCAGCTGATCGTGACCACGACTCACGGCGGATACACGCTGTGGCTGGGAAACAACGAGGAGTACTACGGGTTTCTGGATCGGGCCGGCTGGGGCGACGCGTGGGATTCACAGCGGCTGGACGAGCAGTATCTGCGGTTCCGCCGCGAGTTTCCGGACGACGAACGGCGGGCCGATCGCTGGGCGTACGAGCAGGGCGTCGCGGCCATCCGGCGTCATCCGGCCAGCTTCGTCAAGGCCTGCGTCGTCCGGGTCGGCAGTCTGTGGGGACTGGTGCCGCATCAGATCGCAGCGAGCGAATCCGCCGGCCAACGGTGGGCGCGGTACGCGGTCGGCGCGTGGTACGCCGTGGTCCTGGCGCTGGCGGTCGTGGGCGTCGGATTCCTGGGGCGCAAGTTGCTCGTCCAGCCCTGGCTCGCCGGCCTCTTGCTGTGCCTGTCGTTCACGCTGATGCACACCGTGTACTGGAGCAATCTGCGGATGCGTGCGCCCCTGATGCCCGTGGTCTGCCTGGCGGCGGCGGCCGGGGCCAGCGCGATCGCGTCGCGGATGCGGAGATCGCGGACTGCGGTGCGCGGGCAAGCTGGCGATTAGGCTGCCATCCCGAAACGCAGGGGGGCTTCCTTGACGGAAAAGGCCCGGCTTCTGCGTCGAAGCCGGGCCGGGACGTTGCGGGACGGGTCACGGACACGAACCCGGCGGGCCTATTTCGGCACGGGCAGCATGATCGTGTCGTTTTCCTGGAAGGTCGCCTCGCCGGCTTTGCCGTTCATCCGGTATTGGACCTGCAGCTGTTTGACGACGCCGGAAGCCGGGTCGCCGCCGAAGGCCGAGTTGTAGCTGGACGAAGGCAGGACGATCAGCGGGAAGTCGCGGACGTGTTTGCGGAGGATCGCGGTCACGTCCACGGACTTGTTGCCCGCGCCGTATTCGGCCTTGAGGATTTCGACTTTCACCGCTTCCTGCCCCACCTGGGCCAGCAGTTTCTGGACGTCGGCGGAGCCGCCGATCTTCTGGGCGATGGCCAGCGCGGTGGCGGCGGCCTCGTTTTTCAGCGAGGGGATCTTGGCCGTTTCCACTGCCAGCTGGAGCGTGTCGATGCTGGGATACCGTCCGAGCACTTCCAAGACCAGCTTCTTCTCCGCGTCCCGCTTCGCGGTCTGCAAGGCGATGCGGCACATCTCCGCGCGCTGCCCGTCCGGCAGCACGAACTGGCGGACCAGGCGGATATAGCCGCGCAGGGCGCGGACCTCGTACTTGGCATCGGTCGCCGTCTTGGCCAGGTCCAGCAGCACCGGCCCCGCGTCCACGGTCATCCATTCGCCCAGCAGCCGGCTGGCGGCGTCCTGCAGTTCGGGCGTCGCGTCCTTGGCCGCCGCTCCGACGGTCTGCAGGGCCCGCGTGCCGCCCATGGCGCTAAGGATTTCCAGGATGGTAATCTTGGCCGGCAGCGGAGCCTGGGGCATCGCGGCAGCCAGTTTCCCCGCGCACGCTTCGCCGTCCGGCATGCGGATACAGGCGGCCCGCAGCGCTTGCTGGGCCGCCGGCGCGTCCTCGGCGTGCTGGGGAGCTACGACCCGCGCGATCAGCACGGGCAGGTCGTCCAAGCCGGCCGTTTCGCCCAAGGCCGTCAGCGCGGCGGAACGGATCTGAGCGTCGGCGTCGTCGGCCGCCTTGAGCAGCGCCGGCACGGCGTCGATCCGCCGCAGGCCCACGATCTGGATCAGCAGTTGGCGCAGCTTGCCCTCGGCCCCGTCCAAACGCTTGGCAAAATCGGCGTTCACGTCTTCGCCCGGCAGTTCCTCCAGCGCGGCCACGGCGGCCTGCGCCACGTCTTCCTCGGCGGCTACGGCGATCTCCAACAGCGCTGGCACGCAGGACGCGTCGCCCAACCGCTTCAACATGCCGATGGCCGCAATCCGCACCTGGCTGGGGCCGCTGTGAGCCGCCTGCAGCATGGCCGGCAAGGCCTCGGTATCGCCGCGGTCGGCCAGCGCGAGGATCAGCAGGGCCTGCCGGTCCGGGGTGGTTCGGCCCAACTCGGCCACCAGGGCTTTGGCCACATCCGCGCCGGCAAGCTCGCGGGCGGTCGTCAAGCCGATGGCGAACAGCGCCTTGTCAGCCGCTTGCAGTTGCTCGACCAACAGCGGGATTCCGGCCGGCCCGCGGGCCAGGATCGCGCCGCGGGTCGCTTCCAGCATTCGCTGCTCGGGCACCTCGGCCCGGCGGATTTGGTCGTACAGCTCGGCCGCTTCCTGGGCTTTGCCTTCGGCCAGCCGTTTTTCCGCGCACAGGATGCAGCCTTCGGCGACGGCCGAACGGAGGGCCGCGGGCGCGGCGCTCAGGGCCTGCTCCAGCGTGTTGGTCGCCGCGGCGTCGCCGATGCGGCCCAGGGCGGCGGCGGCGGCCGAGGCGACTTCGACGTCGGCGTCCTTCAGCCGCGGGGCCAGTCCGGCCACCGCCTGGGCATCGCGGCGGACGCCGATCGAGTTGATCGCGCCGATCAGCAGCCGGCCCTGCAGCTTGCCCAGCGCCTCGCGCAACGCGGCGTCCGCCGCCGGATCGGGAATCGCCTCCAAAGCGATGCGGGCCCAGGACGCCAACTCCGCGTCCGCCAGCAGCGGCGCCAACGCCGGCACGGCCTCCCCGCTGCCGTAGATGGCCAACCGCTTGCAGGTGATCGCCTTGTCCGCTTTCGGCGCGTCGGATTGGAGCACGCCGATCAGCTGGCGTTGGGGGTCCTCGGCCGCAGGTTGGTCGTCCGCAGCGCGAGCGGCACGGCCCGCCGTGGCGGCCACCGCAACGGCCAGAGCAAGGCAAATGGTAAAACATCGAGTCTTAAGCATGGGTATTGTCCTTATCGTCAGACAGGTCTGTGTTGAATGCTGGGTGTTTCGACGCCGAAGCGTCTTTTGAACCGAACCTGCCGCCGCGCTTCGGGCTGCCGCCCCGCGCGGTGACACGGCACCGCAGTGCCCAATCCGGTTGCGGTGGAACGGGTCTACAGCCGCCACGGTTCGCGGAGCGCCTCCGAGCGCAAACGGTTGGCTTGTTCGTCGCCCACAAACTCGTGCTTGGCGACGTCGTACCGGATCTGGCGGCCCAGGAAAATGGCGATGTTGGCCGCATGACAGGCGATGTGCGCCCAGCAGGCGATGTCGGCCGCGCACAGCGGTTTGCCGCGCGACTTGACGCAGTTCAGGAAATCGCGCACGTGGAACGTGGCCGGGTAACCGCCAATCTCGGCGACCTTGCGGCCGGCCAACAAGGCCGGCGAGCTGAGCACCATCTTGCCGCTGTCGCCCGCCTCGACCCAGCCCTCGTCGCCTTCGAACCGCACGGGGCACGAACCCAGGGGCAGCCAGCCGTCGTTGCGCAGCACCAGTTTCACGCCGCTGGCATAACGGGTCACCAACTGGCCGTTCTCCGGCGGGTTGTACTCGATCGGCGCCGTGCCGTCGGCGTCGGCGGCCCATTGGCACAAGTCCACGCAATGCGAGCCCCATTCCAGCACGCCGCCGCCGACCAGGCCGCCGCCTTTTTCAAAGTTAAAGCCGTTCAGCAAGCCGCGGTTGAAGGGCCGCCAGGCCGCGGGGCCGAGATACCGGTCCCAGTCCACTTCCTCCTTGGGCGGTTCGGGCTCCGCCGGGGCCCAGCCGCTTGTGCTCGCGCTCATCCCGGCCGGGTGGGCGTAGACCGTCTGGAGTTTGCCCAGCCGGCCCGTCCGCGCCAATTCGCAGGCGAAGGCGAAGTGCGGCAAGTTCCGCCGCTGGGTGCCCGCCTGGAAGACGCGGCCCGCGCGGCGAAACGTCTCGGCCAGCAGCAGACTCTGGGCGATGTTCTTCGTACAAGGCTTTTCGCAATACACGTCCTTGCCGGCGCGGGCCGCATAGATCGCAGCCGTGGCGTGCCAGTTCGGCCCCGTGGCGATCAGCACCGCGTCGATGTCGCGGCGGTCCAGCAGTTCGTGCATGTCGCGATAGGTGGCACAGTCCTGATTGCCGTACTTGCCGTCCACGATCCGCTTGACGGCCTCGCGGCGAGCGCCCTTGACATCACAGACCGCGACGAATTGCACGTCCGACTGCGGCAGAAAGCAACCCAGGTCGTACGTGCCCCGATTGCCGATCCCGATCCCGCCCACCACGATCCGCTCGCTGGGCGCCACGGCGCCGTCCTTGCCCAGGACAGTGCCCGGAATCACCTGAGGCATCATGAACACGGTGCCGGCCTGAATCGCGGTCTTCAGAAACCGTCGCCGCGAAGGCGACACGGCTTGCTTCGACATCTCTCGTCTCCTGCTGTTAATGGATAAGGATTGCGTCACGGCAAGGAACGAAAGTGTAAGGCGTGGGACCAGGGATTACCAGCACGGGCAGCGACGGCCGTGGGGCGGCGACTCAGGCACCCGAACCCGGCGATGCGGGCGCGCGCGAAACCGTTCCGCGCAAGATTTCGCAAGTTGCAGGCACTGGCAGACCTACCGATCATTGTCGAAATGCGGCCGGCACGAAAACGAGGGCGCGGACGTTCAAAACCGTCGCCGCCAACTTGCCGCGGTCCAAGCAGGCCCGCCAACTCGCGCCGGAGCTACGGAAAAAAATTCGCGCCGGCCCCTTGCTCAGAATCGAGCGGAGGACTAATCTACCGGCCGGGATAATACAAACAGGGAATCTGTATTACTCAGTGAAGAAGCGGAACGATGAAGAAGAGCGCAGGTTTCACGTTGATCGAACTGCTGGTGGTGATTGCCATTATCGGCATTCTGGTCGCCCTGTTGCTGCCGGCGGTCCAGATGGCTCGCGAGGCGGCGCGGCGGACGGAATGCCACAACAATTTGAAGCAAATCGGGCTGGCGTTGCACAATTTTGAAGGCGTCTTCAAACGGCTTCCCGCGGGGCACCCGCACAAGGTGTGTCCCAGCCACCCGGGGGTGCTGGCGATGCACTACCGCTGGTCGGTCCTGGCGATGATCACGCCGTACATGGAGCAGTACAACGTCTACCAGGAGTTGAATCTGGACGTGCCGCTGTACACGTTCATCGGCCCCAATTCCGGGCCGGGCTACAACGTGCATGCGGACAACGCGGAGCCGGTTTCGCGTTTGGTCAAGCCGTTCCTGTGTCCGAGCGACCAGCAGCGGGAGGTCGATGCGGGCTTCGGACCGTCCAACTACACAGCGTGCTGGGGAAGCGGCATGCCGCCCTGGACGGTTCACACAGCGTCGGAGACCGACGGCGTGTTCTATGACAACTCGCAGACTCGGTTCGGCGACATCCTGGACGGGACGAGCAACACGGCGATGTTTTCCGAGAGCACGCTGGCCCCGTCGGGCACGGACACGAAGCTCACGGAGGCGAATCGGGCCGACGTGACGGTGAGTTACCGCAGCGGTTCGGTCGGGGCGCTGACGGAAGCGTTGTGTTCGACGCTCGGAGCCGACGTCAACACCTTTCGCAATGCTCGGTGGGTGGACGGTTGGCCGACGCGGACCGGTTACGACCATCGGTTGCCGCCCAATTCGTTCGTTTCGGATTGCGCCCGAGTGTCCCCGATTCGGGAATTATGGAAGGCCGCCCGCAGCCGGCATCCCGGCGGCGTGAACTTGCTGCTGTGCGACGGCTCCGTGCGGTTTGTCAGCAACAGCGTCGAGTTGGCGACGTGGCGCGCTTTGGCGTCCCGCAACGGCGGGGAATCGCTGGCGAAGCATTAGATCCTCCGCGGCTCGTCCGGGGAACGAGCCCGCAGGGGACAGCGCCGTGCTCCCTCGGCCAGGCCGGTGCAAGAAACGCTTTCGGTGGAAAGGAGGAACCAGATCGATGGGAATGCAAGCAAGCTGGTCGCGGCGTTGGCACGTTGGCTGGTTGGTGGCGATCGCAGTCGCCGGAGCTTGGGGCTTGGCCCCGCAGCACGTTGCGGCCGCGGACAACTTGCCGCAGGCCGCCAAGGTTTGCCTGGTAGGCGTGGGCCCCGGCGATCCCGATCTGATCACGCTGCGGGCCATCAACGCGATCAAGAAAGCGGATCTGGTGTTTTGCCTGGAGAGCGTGAAGACGAAATTCGCCGAGTACCTGGCAGGCAAAGAGGTGATCCACGGATACTGGCGGCTGTTTCCCTATTACGGGCAAGATCCCTCGCAGTTGGAAGCCGACGAGCGCCGGCAGTGCGAGGCGATGGCGGCCAAACGCAACGAATTCATCGGCCTGGTTCGGGGAGCGGTTGGCGAAGGCAAGACGGTGGCGATTGTTGACAGCGGCGACCCGTTGATCTACGGTCCCTGGGCGTGGTGCCTGGAGGAGTTCGAGGATCTGCACCCGGAGGTGGTTCCGGGTTTGAGCAGTTTCAACGCCGCCAATGCCGCCCTGCGCCGCGGGATCACCACCAGCGAGAACACGAAATCGGTGATCTTGACCGCCGCCGACTGGCTGGGGACCGCGGATACGATCGAGCGACTGTCCGCGCATCGGACCACCATGGTGCTGTTCACGATGCGGACGGAGTTCAAAGAGTTCATCGACAAGCTGTCGATCAACTACCCGCCCGACACGCCCGTGGCCGTGGTGAAACATGCGGGATACGCCGGGAAAGAAGAAGTCGTGCATGCCACCTTGGGCACGATCCTGAATCGGGTCGGCCCCGACAGGCTGCCCTTTGAATACCTGCTGTACGTGGGTGATTTCCTTCAACATCGATACAAGAAAGCGAGGTAGCCATGCGCGGGTTTGTGACGATCTCGATCCCACGTGCCGGGGCGTTTGCCACGGCTCTGCTGGCCGCGGCGGCCATGCTGGGACTGGCCAGTCCGGGACAGGCCCACGAGGTGTGGATCGAGACCGAAGCGTCGGCGAGGATCGGCCAGGATCACGAAGTCCGCGTCTGCTGGGGCCATGCGGGGCACAAAGAGGGCGGAGCCAGGCTGGCCGGACAGGAGGGCAAGCTGACCGCGTGCCTGCTGAATCCCGCTGGCCGCACCGCCTTGAAGCTCGCCAAAACGGAGGATTGCTTCGTGGCGAAGTTTGCCCCCGTCGGCGCCGGCGCTTGCGTGGTTGGCGCCGAACTGCAAGTGGGGATCATCGAGCGGGAGATGCACAGCATTCCGACGAAGACCAGGATCGTGATGTACGGCAGGTCTTCCGTGCGGGTGGGCGGCGGCCGCGAGGAATCGACGGCCCCGCTGGGCTTCGACCTGGAGGTCATTCCCGTGGGTCTGGCTGCGGAACCGAAGCCGGGCGATCTGCTCACGGTCCGGGTGCTGTACAAGGGCCGGCCGGTCGGCGGCAAGGACGTCCTGGTGACGGCCGCGACGGCGGGCCCGCTGCCGCCGCCGACAGATCCTCGCGTCCAGGCGTCCGCCTGGTCCCTGGAAGCGATGGCCGATCCGCAGACGGGGGAAGCGACGTTTCCGTTGATCGTCGACGGCCAGCACTCGTTCCTCGTCCGCTATACGGACCAGACGCCGGGGACGTACGATGGCGACCGGAACGACAGCTCACCGTTCAGTCACCTGCGCAAAGGGGACAGGTTCGAACGGACGATGTACGTCTCGACGTTGACGATCCAGGTCAAGAAGTAGCCCCACTCAGAGGCCGATCCGATGCATCTACACGAAGCGTTATTGGCGAATTCCCCGGCGGGCGTGGCCGTCTTGTGTGCCGGCGCCGTGGCGACGGCGGCGGGGACGACGATCGGCCTGCGGAAGATGGACCACGAACAGGTGCCTCGCGTGGCCTTGGTGAGTTCCGCCTTCTTCGTCGTCTCGTTGATCCACGTGCCGCTGGGAGTGACCAGCGTGCATCTGGTGCTGAGCGGACTGGTGGGACTGCTGCTCGGCTGGGCCGCCTTTCCGGCCTTGCTGGTGGCGTTGCTGCTGCAGGCGGTTCTGTTCGGGCACGGCGGGCTGCTTGCCCTGGGAGTCAACACGCTGACGATGGCGCTGCCGGCGGTGGTTTGCTACCACTTGTTTCGTCGAGCCGTCGGAGCGCGGCGGGCCGGAATTGCGTCTGCCGCGGGCTTCCTGGCCGGCGCGCTGGCCTTGCTGCTGGGCGCCCTGCTGACCGCCTCCGCGCTTTGGAGCGCCGGCCGGGAATTCGAATTGCTGGCCGGGACCGTGCTGGGCTTTCACGTGGCCGTGGCCGCGGTGGAAGGTTTGATCACGGCCAGCGCCGTGTCGTTCCTCCGCAAGGTTCGGCGGGACCTGCTGGCGGCAGACCCGGCGGCCTGTCTGGCGGGTGTGGCGCGTTCCGTGCAACCCCTGCTTTTCCTCGCGATCCTGCTGGCCGTCTGCGGCCAGGCCACACCCGCCTGGGCGCACAAGATGTTCGTCTTTGCCACCGTGCGGGGCGACGTGATCGAAGGCGAGGCCTACTACCACGGCGGCGGTTCGGCGGCCGGCGCCAAGATCACGATTCTCGATCCCGGCGGCAAGCGGTTGGGGGAAACAGTGACGGACCAGGACGGCAAATTCACCTTTCGGCCGCAGGTGCGCTGCGACCACAAACTGGTTGCCGACGCGGGCCTGGGACACGGGGCCGAGTACGTCGTCCAGGCCGGCGAGTTGCCGGAAACGCTCGGTCCGTCGCCGGTCCAGGAGCCGGTCCACAGCCATCCGGATTCGCCAGACGAGGCGAAACCCGAGGCCTCGGTCGATCCGCACGTCCATCCGCATGACCACTCGCATCCCCACGAATCGACCGCCTCCGGCGGCGAAGCCTTGGCGGCGCAAACGGAGGCCTTGGGCCGGCAAATCGCCGCCTTGCGGCAGGACTTGGACAAATGGAAAGCCCAGCTGCAGTTGCAGGACGTTCTGGGCGGGATCGGCTATATCCTGGGCATCCTGGGGCTGGTATTCTTTCTGGGAGCACGCCGCAAGGCAAAGTGAGTCCTGTACCGCAAGCTCGACAGCCGAGCCTTCGTCTTCGGTCAGGCTGGAACGTCTGATGTCCTTTCGCTCCAGGATCGATATGGCCGCCGCGCCCCGACGATCTTCTCTGCTGGGAATTCCCCCGCTGGCTGCGGGAGTTTCCTGGATGGACACGCTTGATCCCCGAACGCGGATCGCCGCGACGATTGCCGTCTCCGTAGCGCTGGCGGCGGCCAGCCGGCCGTTGAATCTGGCAATTGCCCTGGGCGCCGCCGCTGTCGCCAGCCGACTGGCCCGCCTGCAGCTGCGAGTGGCTTTCAAGAGGTTGACGCCCGTCAACCTGTTTGCCTTGATCCTGGTTTTGGCACTGCCGATCAGCACTGGGCCGTCGCCGCTGTTTACGGTCGGTCCCGTAGGCTACAGCCGGGAGGGGCTGCGGCTCGCGCTGGCGATCGCCTTGAAGGCCAACGCGATCGTGCTGTGGAGCATGGTCCTGTTGGGCTCCTTGGACACCGTGACGCTGGGACACGCCTTGCATCATGGGGGCGTGCCGGACAAGCTCTCCCAGCTGCTGCTGTTCACGGTCCGCTACTTGGGCGTGTTGCACGACGAGTACTTGCGGCTCAGGACGGCGATGAAGCTGCGTGGTTTTCGTCCGCAGGTCAGCGCCCACACGTATCGGACGTACGGCCATCTGGTCGGGATGCTGTTGGTGCGCAGCGTGGACCGTTCGGAACGCGTCTTGGCCGCCATGAAGTGCCGCGGCTTCCGCGGCCGGTTTCATCTGTTCCACCATTTTGCGTTTTCCGCCCGCGACGCCTGGTTTGCCTCGGTCGTGGTCCTGATGCTGGTGTCGCTGGGATTGTTGGAGTATGCATGAGTGACACGCTGGTCTTCCTGGACGAGCTGCATTTCGCCTATCCGCCGCGCCGGCCGGTCCTGGCCGGGTGCAGCCTGCGTTTGCGGCCGGCGGAACGCGTCGGCCTGATCGGCTCCAACGGCAGCGGCAAGACGACGCTTCTGAAGGCGATCGTCGGTCTGCTGCATCCCACGGCCGGACGCGTCGAGATCTTCGGCAAACCGCGGACGCAGGAGCGGGACTTCCAGGAAGTGCGCGGACGTGTGGGACTTCTGTTCCAGGATTCGGACGATCAGCTTTTTTGTCCGAGCGTCGCCGAAGACGTGGCCTTTGGTCCCTTGAACCAGGGAAAGACGCGGCAGGAAGCAGGGCAGATCGTGGCCCTCACGCTGGACGAACTGGGCCTGGCAGGCTTCGAAGACCGGATTACGTATCAGCTGTCCGGCGGGGAGAAACGCCTGGTGGCCCTGGCCGCCGTGCTGGCTATGCAGCCGGAAGTGTTGCTGTTGGACGAGCCCACCTCCGGCCTGGACGAGGAGGCCACCGAGCGGGTCGTGAACGTCCTGGCCAGCCTTCCCCAAGCGATGCTGATCGTGTCGCACGACCGATCGATGCTGCAGCGAATCGCGGCCAACTGCTACCGGCTTTCGGCCGGCCGGTTGCAGCAACTCGAAATGGAGCCCCCGAGGGCGGAGCCGACCGAGGCGGAACCGAAATCGTGCAAACAGCACCGACCAGGACAACCGGGCAGCTGACTTGCAGGCCTCGGCCGCCGGCAGATCACCGCGGGGATGGGCTCTGGCGCCGACAGACAAAACCGCTCACCAAGCCGGGAGATCGTCCATCCTCGCGACGGAACGGCCAAAATCCAATGCCCGTCCCATTTCCTCCCCTGAACATGGCTCCACGCTGACAAGCAGCGTGGTGGCTGAAGAGGTCAAGGGACGCGGCCACGGCTGGTGCTGAACAGAACGCCAAGGAAGATCGTCCTGGGGCAAGCCGCCCCATCAGTCTCGTGTCACGTGGCGTTCCGCGAGCGCGGCGCCCGACAGATCCTGAATGGTGACGCGCAGCGTTTGAGCATCGGCCTCCAGCACGATCAGCGTGGCGTCGTGAAGGTCCGGCCCACCGCCAACCACCTGCATCGGATGGCCACCGGACGGCTCGTCCACGCGCCAGGCGTGCATGTGGCCGCTGACGATCAGCGGAACGTTCGCTTCACGCAGCACCGGCATCCAGGCTCGGGCTCCGTCGCCCGACCACGAAGCATAACCCTCCAGGCTCAACCCGTCATTTTGCTTGGGCAGGCCGCGCAAGGGGATGTGACAGAAGACCACCTTGAAGGGGGCCGAGGCGATCTCCGGCCGGCGCAACGCCTCGCGCAGCCAGGCCGCTTGGCGCAGGCGGTACGGCTCGTAGGCGGCCGTTCCCGCAAAGACCGGGTGGGCATCGGGTTTGTCCTCGCCGGTGTCCAAGGTCAGCAAAGCCACAGGGCCGGAGCGCCGCGCCAAATTGTACGGCAAGCCGGGCTCCGATCCGGGCGCCAGACAACCTTCGATCTGGCGCGCACTCGCACCACGTACGTCGTGATTGCCGGGCACGAACACCAGGGACCGGCTCGCAGCCCAACCCGGTTTGAGCAGCACGCGCGGCAGATCCGCCGGCGAGTCAAACGCCGAGGCGCACGTATCACCGTTCCAGACGACGACATCCGGCGCGACGGCCTCGATTCGCGCGGCGAGGGCGTCCACCGTCGGCAGGTGCTCGTGCGTGTCGTTGACGACGGCCACGCGCACACGTGGTGCCGCAGGGTCGGGGAGCGTGACGCTGTGGACAGGTCCCGCGACCGCTTCGCCCCTCCGCAGCTTGTACGCCGACTGGTAGCCCAACGGCTGCGCGGCCACGCGGTAAAAGACTCGCCGGCCGGGCGCGCCGCGGTCTCCCAGGGAAACCGGCACGACGATCGCCCGATCGGAAGCATCGACCAGGCCGGCCCGGCTGGGAATCACACGCTGGTCGAGACGCTCCGGCGACAAGCCCCATTCAACCCAGCCCGTGGCCAACTGCCCGACCGCAAAGCTGACCGCGAATCCTTCGACGCTCAGATGTTGCACGACCGGCGGGCCAGCCAGCAGCGGCGGGGCGTTTGGCGGCGGGGCGTCGGCAGCCGGGGCGGCTTGGGAAATTCCCAGCCACGCCAAGGGCCATGCCGGGAGGACGCTAAGCAAGTCGCGGCGATTCAGCATGAAGGGCTCCTTGTCTTCCGGACGTTTCCTCGTCCGGCGATTTTATCATGCCTGCTTGCCGCTACCAGGCGCCAGGCGCTATCTTGGTAGGGTTCCTCACGCGAAACCGCCCGGCGCAGACCCTTCCATGTTCCAGGAGCACGTCATGAGCCAACACGAAGCTTGCATCACGTCCGAACCAACCAACAGGCTTTCTCGCCGCGGGTTCCTGGCCGGCACGGCGGTCTCGGCGGCGGCGCTGGCGGTTCACCGCGAGTCGCCGGCCCCGGCGGCGGAACCCGCTGCGGCAGCACGCAAGATCAAGCTGGGCCTGGTCGGCTGCGGCGGGCGCGGGGCGTGGATCGCGAACCTGTTTCGCGAGCACGGCGGGTATGAGATGCACGCGGTGGCGGACTATTTTCCGGAGGTGGCCGAGGCGGCGGGCAAAGCCCTGGGGGTCGCCCCGACACGGCGGTTCTCCGGGCTGTCGGGGTACCGCAACCTGATCGACAGCGGTGTCGAGGCCGTGGCGCTGGAGACTCCGCCGTGCTTCTTCCCGGAGCACGTCCAAGCCGCCGTCGACGCGGGCCTCCACGTCTACATGGCCAAGCCGGTCGCCGTCGACGTGCCCGGCTGTCTGCAGGTCGAGGCGGCCGCTCGGAAAGCCACCGAGAACCGCCGTTGTTTCCTGGTGGACTATCAAATGCCGACCGATCCGCAAAATCGCGAATGCGCCCGGCGGTTCCGCGAAGGAGCCGTCGAACGGTTGGGCGTGGTCAAGAGCTTTTACTACGGCGGGCTGTTCGGCGACCCGCCGCTGACCAAGACCATCGAAAGCCGGCTGCGCTCGCTGATCTGGGTGAACGACGTGGCGATCGGCGGCAGCTATCACGTGAATGCCTGTATTCATCCGATCCAGGCGATGATGTGGGTGCTGGGCCAAACCCCCGTGGCGGCGACGGGGATCTCGAGGATCTCACGGCCCGATCCGCACGGCGACAGCCACGACGTGTACGGGATCACCTACGAATTCGCCGACGGGCTGATCTGGACTCACACCGGCCGGCACGCCAACGGAACCACCGGTCCCGACGACCCGCTGGCGACCTGCGAGTTCTTGGGCAGCGCCTACATGAAGATCGGCTACGGAGGGCGGGCCCTGATCCGCGGCGGGACCAGGCACTATGCAGGCGGGACGATCGACGATTTGTACAAGGCGGGGGCGGTCCGCAATATCGCGGCCTTCCACCAAAACGTCGCGGCCGGCAACTTCGCCAACGACACGATGCACCTGGCCGTCGCCAGCTGCCTGGCCACGATTCTGGCCCGCGAGGCTTGCCTGCGCAAGGGCCGCCTGACCATGGACGAGTTGCGGAAGGAGAACCGCAAGATCGAGGTCGATCTCAGCGGCCTAAACATCTGAGGGCGGCGGGGGCCTGTTGGGTCTGCTTCTCCCGCCATACATCCTCCCGGACTTCCGTAAAGAACCGATCGAACTCCTCGTCGGTAACCTCGGCGGCTTCTACGGCGCGAGCGAAAGGCGCGCAGACTTCCTCAAAACGACGGAACCTGGCGATCTTCTCCCGGACTGCCTGTAGAACAAAACCGCCCACGTCCTGGCCGCTCTGTGCGGCACGCTCTCGGAGAGCCGTCTCCAGGTCAGGGGGAAAGTCGAGCGTCACGGTCATCGGGTGCCTCGTCAAATGAAATCGGCCAACAGCGAAATCAGCCACTTCGGTGAATTATACCTGCCATCCAAGAACTCGGCGAGACTGCATTCGTCCTCGCACGCTCTTGATGGCGGCAACCAGGGGGCATGACAGGCGTGCCACATGGCCGAGGCATCTTGGACGCCCGTACGTTATCAACTGCCAAGCGGCAGCCAACAAGTGTGAAATGCCGGCCCTTGATCAACGCAACTGTTCTCGCAGGATCGGCACCAGCAGTTCGGCGATCAGTTGGTGGCCAGCGTCGTTCGGGTGCATGCCGTCCAGCAGGAGCTTGTCCGGGTTCTTGGCGGTGAACGCGGCGTGCACGTCCACCAGCGGCACGGCCAGTTCGGCCGCGAGCCGGCGCACGGCTGCGTTGTAGCTGGCAAGCACGGGAGCGTCGAAGCCGTCGGGCTCGTCCGGACGATACGGCGGTTTGCCGTACAGGTCCCGCAGTCTCGACGTCCAACGCATCGGGTTGGTTGTCATCAGCACGGGTTTGACGTCCTGTTCGCGCAGCGTGGCGATGATCCAGCGGAGGTTCTGTTCGTACTCAGCCAGGGGCACGCGCGACGCCGTCGCGGGCGGCTCCTTCCACACGTCCACGGCGGCGTCGTTCAGGCCGAACTGGACCACCACGACGCGCGGCTTGTGGGCCAGCACATCCCGCACGAGCCGCTCGCGGGCATTCTTGGTTGTGTTGCTGCCCACGCCGGCGTTGTGGACGGACGGCGCGGAACCGGCGCCTGGCAGGGCTTCCCGCACGCGGTCGGTATAGACCTTGTCCACCGCGCCGGGACGTTCGGCGGTCGTCGAATCGCCAAACATCACGATCCCGCCCGGCTGCGGCGGCGGGAGGACCGGTGGCTGGTAGACGGGGATCTCGCCGCGCCCCAGGTCCGACACGTTGATCTTCATGCGCAGGCCGCCCTGCATCGTCGTGATCCACAGCTGGCCGGGCTGGCGTTCGTATAGATAAGGATAGGAGACGCGGCCGCGACCGCCGTAACTGGCCGCGACGACCACCGGAGGCGACCACGTGGCACACTCGTCCGATGAGAAGGCGATGGACAACTCCTCCCGGCTGCTGCCGCTGTCCGGACGATGGCGCGGCGGATGATTCCACAGCAGGGCGATCCGCCCGTCCGCCAGCCGCGTCAGTTGGGCGCAGCACGTCACGGACTTGAGTTGCGACTGTCGGAAATCCTCCCACAACAAGCCGCCGTTGCGCGAGACGGACTCGTACAGCCAGCCGGTCTCGGTGCGGAGCAACTGATACAGCGAACCGTCCCGGCGCTCGACCACGGTGCCTTCGATCGATCCCGCGTGATCGTGCCGGCCCTGGCCGATGTCCAGCACGTTGCTGCGCTGCCACGTCCGCCCCTGGTCGTCGGAGACGAACACGACGGTGGCATGACGCCATGCGGGAATGATCTCTTGACCGACGAGCACGAGTCGTCCGGCCTGGGTCTCGATCAACGAGTGAATGCAGCCGCACCAGGGCTTGTTCAGAAAGACGGGCTCTTCCCACGTCTGGCCGTCGTCCAGACTTCGGCACACGTAGGTGGGCAGCACGAAGTCCTGCCAATCCGCGTCCTTTCCGCCCCAATTCCAGCCCGGCGGCGATTTCACTTCCTTCATGTTCATCCAGGCGGCGATCACGACGCCGTCGCGAGTCCGCAGCAAGGCCCGTTCGCTGCTGATGCGGTACTTCTGCTCGTCGCGGAAGACCGGCGTCGCCGTCCATGTCTGGCCTTCATCGTTGCTGTGCAACGCCTGCTGCGCGTCCACGCACAGCACTCCGCCGTCGCCCGTGGTGACGAACGGCCCCTGATGCGGAAACGGCAGCGGCGCGGCTTGCGGGTGCAGGATCGGGGTCCGCTCCGCGGCAGGACCGCTTGCACCGCCCGCCAAGGCCAGCAGCCCAAGGGCGGTAAGAAACACAAAAGACTGCGTGCTCGTCTTGCGGCCGAAGGTCATCATCCCATTCCTTCCGTCAAGGTCAAAGTCTCTGTCCAACGTCCGTCGATCGGTTTCCTTGAGTTCTCCTGGTGCGGATTCTGCATCGAATCGCGCCGGCCCCGCTTAGATCCAGCCTAACGAACTCCAGTACTCGTACAGCCAGGGGTGGGACCAGGGGTTCAGCGCCGCATACGCGGCCGACATCGCACTGATCAGCAACATGGCCAGGGCGGCGTAGCGCCAACGGGGGCGAGTCGCGACGGCATCGGCCGCGGGGATCATCACCAGCAGCCACAGCGGGGCGAACCAGAACATCCAGCGAAATCCGCAGGCCACTCCGCCGTAGTTGCGGTCGCCCAAAGGCCGCGCCAAATAGAACGCCAGGCACACCAGGGAGAGCGACAAGACGGCCGCCGCGACGGCCCGCAGGCGGGACTCGCCCCGCACCAGCCAAATCCCCGCACCCGCCAGACTCAACAGCCAAATCGGCGTCAGCGAAAACACGCCGTGGTGCCCGATCAGGACGTGAAAGGCATAGGCCCACCGCGATGGCTCGCCGCGATCCACCCCGGTCTTGCGCGCGTCCAGCCAGTAGCTCAGTTCGTACTCGTACCACTGGTCCCACACGAAGGCCTGCGCGGATTGCTCGTCGGCCGAGACGGCCAGCCGAGTCTGGGACTGCGGATCCCAGATCATCCAGCCGTGTCCGGACCAGCGCGGCTGGACCGTCGCCTGGGCCGACAGTCCGATGCCCGCCTGCGAGAGTTGTTGACCCAACGGCGGCGGAATCCTGCCTGCCTGGATGTCCGCCAGGTGATTGCCGTCCGCCGTTGCGACCCGCGGACCATCGCCCCGATGCGCGTACGGCGGCGACCAACTGCCGTGCGCCCAGTAGTTGGTCAGGAAAAAGGCCGCCGCCACGAGCGCTGCGGCGGGCAGAAACCCGGACAAAAAGCGCGGCGGAGATCGCCAGGCCAGGGCCGCGGCGACCACGGCGGCGAACGACAACGCGGGCAATTCATTGACGACGGCGAAGGCTGAAAACAACCCCGCTGCCGCGAAGTAACGCATCCGCCGTCGACCGTCACACCAGACGGCCAGCGTTGCGGCCATCGCCGCCGCCGCACTGACCGCCGCCCACACATGATTGTTCAGGGTGACCGCAAACGTCGTCAGGAACGTCCCATAGGCGGCCCCGGCCGCGATGAACAAACGGCCCCAATCCGTCCGGCCGTAGCGTTCCACCAGCCGGAACATCAGCCAGAAATAGACGGCCAGCGGCAGGACGTTGGCTACCAACAGCAGGCTCCGCACGACGTAAAACGGACGATCCGCCAGCGTCGCGCCGGTCAACTGCTGCAGGCACCAATACGCACCGGCCATGATCACCGTCGCCAGCGGCGGCTTGCTCGAATAGAAATGTTCCTTCCCATCGGTCCCCCGGTGCCGGACCATGTCGATCGAATACCACTCGCGGTCCCGCTTCTTCCGGTCCCGGTCCCGGAAAATCACGTCATCCAGCGCGAACGTGCCGTGATCCACCAGGGTGCGGATGGTCGCCCAACGGCTGCGGTCGTTGGCGCTCAGCAGCGGCGTCTTGCCCAACGCGGACTGGACCGTCCAGATGCGGCCCGTCATGCCGCCGACGGCCGTGACGAGCAGCAGCGCGTACACGAAGGAGCGAATGGGGGAACCGGCGTCAGTCTGCAAGTCGTTCATCTCGGTCCGATCCGCTGGCTGATCGAATAGGAAGCCGTCTTGCGGCTGTGGTACGCCGTCAGCATCTCGGCCAGGAAACCGACGGTGATGAATTGAGCGCCCAGCAGCATCGCCGCCATCGAATAGTAGAAGATCGCCCGCTCGTGCAAGTGGATCGGGTCCAAGGCCGGCATCGCCCGCGACACGATCCACCAGATGGTCAGCGTTAGCACGCCCAAGCCGCCCAACAGAAAACTGAACAATCCCAGCGTGCCCAGCAGGTGTTGCGGCCGCTGGCTGTAGCCCGTCAGGAAATAGACCGTCAACAGATCCAGAAAGCCCTTCACGAACCGCCGTACGCCGTACTTGGAGCGGCCGAACTTCCGGACCCGATGATGGACCACGATTTCGCCCACCTTCCAGCCGCGGGCTGCCGCCAAGACCGGCACGAAGCGGTGCAGTTCGCCGTACAAGTGGACTTCGTCGAAAATCTCGCGGCGGTAGCACTTGAAGCCGCAATTGTGGTCGTGCAGGCGGACGCCGGTCAGGGCGCCGACCAGCCAATTGAACACGCGCGAAGGCCCGACCTTGTGCCAGGGATCGTGGCGGACCTGTTTCCAGCCGCTGACGACGTCCAAGCCGGACTCCATTTCCGCCAGGAATCGCGGCAACTCGTGCGGGTCGTCCTGCAAGTCGGCGTCCAAGGTGAAAACCACGTCGCCGCGGGCCGCGGCAAACCCGGCGTCGAGCGCCGCGGCTTTGCCAAAGTTGCGGCGGAAACGGATGCCTCGCACACGCGCATCCAGCCCGGCCAACCGCTCGATCTCCTGCCAGGAAGAATCGCTGGAGCCATCGTCCACGAACACCAATTCCATGTCGTACTGGTGCTCGCTCGCCACGGCAGACAGTTCGCCGTGCAACTCGCCCAGACTCTCCGCTTCGTTATAGACGGGAACAACCACACTGAACATCGTTTGCGTTTCCTGGAATCTGCAGGCCTCGCCGCTGTTTGTTTACCATACTCGGGACCGGCGGCAGACGAAACAGGCGCACCGCGAAATCTTGCCGCAGGTTCGGCATTGTAGCAAAGTTGCGCGATTTGGTATAAGCGAGCCCAGCGTCCGCCGCCACCGATTCGCCCGGAGATTTGCCGTGTCCTACCGACTCGTCTCGTCAGAAGAAGAACCGAAACGCGGCAGTTCTCCAAAAGCGGGGCGGCTTTTCCGCCGGATGCTTGTGCCCGCGCGGCCGCTCGTAACGGTGCTTCTTTTCGTCCTCGGATCTTCGTCCGGCGGCGCGGCGGAGGACGAAGTGGACGCCCTCGCGAGACTGGACCACTTGTTGCAGGCGGCCGCCCACCTGGAAAAGGCCGGCCGAACCGATCTGGCCGCCCAGATCTACCTGCAGTTGGCTGCCGAACCCCAGGCGGACAGGCAGCGTCTGGCCGAGGCCAAGCTGGAACAGATCAGGCAGTTGGAGGCCGACGTGGCGCAATTGCGGACTCCGCCTGTTGTCGGGGAACAGATCCTGGTTCAGATGAAGGTGATCGAACTCTCGCTGGAAAAACTCCGGGCCTCCGGGTTGGGCTTGATCAGCATTCGGCATCTGCTCGATTCCGACTTCGCTTCCGCTGTCGTGGACGAGGATGGCCAGATTAGCCGCTTCTTGGAACTGCTGCAGGGCGAGGGGCTGGTCCGAGTCGTCGCAGAACCCAAGCGGGTGACGGTCAACGGCCGCCGTGCGACGCTGCAAATTGGCGGCAGGGCAGGGCCCGGCCCTCGCGACAGTCTACACCAAACCGGCCAGCCGGACGCAAAGCTTGCCGGCATGCAATTCGCCTGTACGCCGAAAATCACCGACTCCGGCACGCTGTCGCTGGACCTGCACCTGGTCCGCCAACTGACGACGGATGCAGCGAAAGAGAGCGATCAGGACCGCCGCTTGCCAACGGGCCGATCAGCGGAAGTGGCTACCCAGGTGGAACTTCGCTCCGGGCAGACGCTGATCCTGGCCGCCCCGCATCCGCCGGAGCAGGCCCAGGGCGGGCGCGGTGCACTGCTGCTGGTAACCGCCACAATCCTGAAAACGCCCGGTTCGCTACCGGCCCCATAGTTGCCCGCACTTCCCAAGCTTAGCCCCCTTGCGTTATATTCTTTCCCAGCAGTCTCTACGTTCCAACAGCGGCGTTGGAGACGTGGGGGTGCTGGCCCCACGTTCAGGAGCGAAGTATGTCGAAGAAAGAAGAAGCCTTTGAAGTCGAGGGCACGGTGACGCAAGCCCTTGCCAACACTCGTTTTCGCGTCCAGTTGGACACGGGAAACGAAGTGCTGGCCCATGTCGCGGGCAAGATCCGCAAGAATTTCATCCGCATCGTGCCCGGTGATCGAGTTCGCGTGGAACTCTCGCCTTACGATCTCACCAAAGGCCGCATCATCTACCGCGACCGCTAGCACCGAACCCAAGACGCTCGGCCTGAAAACCGGCGGGCGTTTTTTCGGGTTTTCTGGTGGACCTCTACACCCGCCCGATTCCGCGGTTTCCGCTCTTCTTGGCGTTATTGGAAAACCTTGCGCTCTGCGGCCGGGTACTGTCTCACAGAGGCCTGGACGAACTGGCGTGTAAGTCCGTCCGTAGGGAAACATGAAGTGACGAGCGACCACGAACCAAAGGAGAATTCGAACGTGAAGAGATCCTGGAAACGAAGCTGTTCGATGCTGGCATGGCTGGCCCTGGCAACGCTGGGCGCGGGCGTGACGAACCCGGTGTACGGGCAACCGCCCAAGCCGGTGGTCGTGGCCTCGCTGGCCGGCTCTGACGAACTGTTGTCCAATGTGCTGCAGGTGACCGAATCGGCCGGCGTCGGCGATTTTGGCCGCCTGGTGGCCTTGCTGGCCAGCCCTTACACCGCGGCCCTGGACAAGACAAGGCCGATCGGCGTGTCCCTGACGCTGCTGGGCGAGAACGATCTGCAGGCGATGAGTTTTGTGCCCGTCAAGGACTTGAAAATGCTCCTGATGACGATGGAGCAGCAAGTCGGCAAGCCGGTGGAGATGGGCGATGGCATCCTGAAGATCGCCGCCGACCGGCCCCAACCCTTGTTCGTCAAAGAATCCCACGGCTGGGCTTTCGTCGCGAACCGCAGCGAGCATCTGAACGATCTGCCGAAGGATCCCGTCGCCATCCTGGACGGCTTGGACAAGAAATACACGTTCGCCCTGCGAGTGAACGTGAGCAGCATTCCTCCCAGCCTGCGTGAGATGGCCGTGGGCCAGTTGCGGCAAGGGTTTGAAGAACGCGTGGCCCAGGAACTGAATCCCCAGCAAGCCAAGGCGATGAAGCAGTTCGGCGGACTGCTGGTCGATGCCCTGGTCCAACTGATCCAGGAAACCGAACACGTCACCCTGGGTTGGCAGGTCGACAAGGAAGCCCAGAAGACCTACCTCGACGTGAGCGTCGCCGCCCTGGAAGGCACCGAGTTCGCCAAGCAGATGAAACTGGTCAAGGAAGGCAAATCGGCCTTCGCCGGATTCTCCCTGCCCGACGCCGCCGTGACCTTCGTCGGGCACGGCGCAAGCAGCAAGGCGGAAGTCGAGCAAAGCACCACGCTGCTGGCCCGGCTTCGCGAACAGGCCATGCGGGGCATTGAAAAAGACGGCAACTTGTACGGCGACGACGAGCGTCAAAAGGCCAAGGCGATCGTGAACCAGTTGCTGGACTTGGCCGACGATACCGTCAAGGCGGGCAAGATGGACTTCGGCGCCGCGCTGATGCTCAAGCCGGGTTCGCTGGCGTTCGCGGCCGGCGGCTTTGTGGCGGACGGCGAAAAACTTGCGGACGCCCTCAAAAAGTTGTCCGACTTCGCCACCGAGAAAGACCCCGGTTTCCCCGGCGTCAACTTCGCCACCGAAACGTGCGAAGGCGTGACATTCCACACGGTCAAGATCCCCCTGCAGAACGCGGACTACAGGGCCCGCGAGATCCTCGGCGATCCGCTGGACCTGGTGATCGGCACCGGCAAGACCAGCGCCTATATCGCCTTTGGCAAGGATCCCGTTCAACTGCTGAAAAACGTCTTGGCTGCCTCCTCGTCCAATGGCGGCAAACCGTTGCCGCCGTCGCAACTGCGCGCCTCCTTGACTCCCATCCTGTCCTTTGTGGCCGCGGAGCAGTCGAAGCCGGAGATCGAGGCGGCGCTCAAGGCCGTCAAGCCGCACGCGGGCAACGACACGATTTCGCTCACCGCCTCGCCCAGCAAGAACGGCGTGACCGTGCGGTTGGAAATCCAAGCGGGCGTGCTGAAAGCCATCGGCGGCGCCGTCAAGAAACAGTAGCCGCCGCCCGCCGCGGGCTCCGCCTTGGGCCGGGTAGCACCGAGCAGCCTCGATCCTGCGAGGCTGCTTTTTCTTTGCGCAGCACTTCGGTCGCCCTCGTTCCCGCCCTGCCGAAGTGGGCGACGAGTCTGCCGCGGCCGGTTGACACAGGCCTGTCCGGGAACAAGACTCTCTGTTGTCAGACTGCCGTCGTGGGGTCTCGGCGGCCATGACGCGAGACACCGACCCCGTGAAGCGGAAGATTGCAGGAAAGGCACACCCATGAATCCTTGGACGAACATTTCCCGTCGAAGTTTCTTGGCCACCTCGACCGGCGTTGCCCTGGGGGCGATGGCGGCGCGGCCGGCCTGGGCGCGGGCCGCCGATGGCGGTTTGCAGATTCTGGAGCCGATGGACGGGGCCGTGATGCACGCCCGGTTGGGCCGCGCGGTGCCCGGCGGATTGGAGGTTGACATCAGCGGCCGCGCGCCGCAGGGCGTGCAAGTGCTGGTGCAAGGCCGGCCGGCCACCCGCGACGGCGAGACGTTCCGCGGCACGGCCGTGTTGCGCGAACGGGAAACGGAGGTCGCGGTGACGGCCGGCTCCGACAGCGCTCGCCAGGAAGCAAGGGTCCGTCTGGTCTGGGACCGCCATTCGCAAAAGCGGTATCGGTTCGTGATCGACGACAACAGCTTCTTCCTGCGGGACATTACGCAGAAGGGCTACCCGTCGCTGTTCGATTGCTTCTACCTGAAGATGCTCAAGGACTTGAACGCCAAGTACGGGGCCCGCTTCACGCTGAACATCTACTATACGACCGGCGACGATTGGAACTTGTCGCAGTTTCCGGACAAGTATCGCGGCGAGTGGGAGGCGAACGCGCACTGGTTGCGGTTGGCCTTTCACGCTTACGCCAACGAGCCGTCGCGGCCCTATCAGGACGCGCCGGTGGAGAAATTGCTGGCCGACCTGGACCTGATCAACGGCCAAATCCACCGCTTTGCCGGACCCCAGACGTTCAGTCCGGTCGTCGTCGTCCATTGGGGCATGACGCGGCCCGAGGCCTGGAAGCCGCTCCGCGAACGCGGTTCGCCCGTGCTGGGAGGCTATTTCCGCAAGTCGGCCAAGAGCGCCACGCACGATGTCAACTACCGCATGGACGAGGTCCGCTCGGAATGGCTGTCGCGCCACGACCTGCTCAAGGACTTCGACAGCGGGATGATCTTCTCCAGGGTGGACATAGTGGTCAACGGCACGCCGCTGGACAAGATCGTGCCCACGCTGGAAGCTGTGATTGCCGATCCGTGTCAGGGAGAAATCGTCGATCTGCTGACCCACGAGCAGTACTTCTGGCCGTTCTACCAAGTGTATCTGCCGGACCATGCCGAGCGTCTGGACCGGGCGATCGGGTTCCTTACCAAGCACGGCTACAAGCCCGTGTTCCTGCAGGACGGGTTCTTGGGCGGCCCGGAGTGACCGGCTGCCTCGGAGTGACCGCCTGACAACTCGGCCCCCGCGACCGCACGACTCACCACGCGCGCGTTCGCTTGAACGCGTGCTGGGCGCGGAACGCTTCCGCCGCGGCGACGCCGGCCTGCATCCCGCGCGTGGACGCCTGGCGGCGGAGCAGTTCCAGGACCGGCGAAAAATCGCTGGCTGCCCCGCGCGCCGCCTGGCTGCGATGACAGGCCAGCATGCGTTCCTTGATCGCCATGAACCCGGACACATCCACATAGAAGCCGGGCTCGAAGCCGCTCATCGTCAACGTGTCCATCCACCACAGGCTGGGCGACGCGCTCAAAGCGGGCGACCGGGTCTTGTGCCCCCGCGAGGCGCAGAACCAGGAAGCCGCCTCGGCGACCGCGGAGGCGGCGCGGTGGTCGGGATGGTAGTCCTCCGGCGCGTGCGCCAAGACCAGCGTGGGGCGGAAGCGGCGATAGATATCTGTCAGCCGCAGCCGCGCCGGGCGGTCGTCGGCCAGCGTGCCGTCCGGGATGCGGCCCCAGAACAGTTCGGCGCTCAACAACCGCGCGGCGGCGGCCATCTCGCCGCGTCGGACCGCCGCCAGACGCGGGACGGGTTGCGGCGGCTGACCCTTATCGCCCCGGCACAGTACGGCGACGCCGATCGCCGCGCCGTCCTCCCGCGCGCGGGCCAGCGTGCCGGCGCAGAGCAACTCGGCGTCGTCGGGATGGGCTACGACGGCCAAGACGCGTTCGTCCGCAAAATCCAGTCTCATCGCATCACCGCAGCAGGATGTTGGGCGGCTGGGCTACGTAGTCGGCCACGCTCAACACGGCGTCCGCGTGCAGCCGCATCAGCGACGCCGGGCAGGCGGCCGTGACCGAGCCGTGCAGCACGCGGCGGACCACGGCGCTCTGCCAGGGCCGGTTGCAGTACAGCCGCAGCCGCCGCGCGCCCAGGCATTCTCTCATGCCGACCGTGACCGCGCGCCGCGGAATGACGGCCAGTTCGCCGCCGACCGTGACGGAGTTGATCGTCCGCGTCTCGCGCGTCAGCGACAACACTCGCGTGGGCAACGCGGCGAACTCCTCCACGCTCACGGTCACGCCCGGCTCGGGCGGTTCGTTGAAGGCGATGTGCCCGTTGATGCCGATGCCGCCGAAGCAAGCGTCCACGCCGCCCCGCGCGGCGATCACGTCCGCGACCCGCTGCGGGTGCTGCGGATCGGGAAAGACGCGATGTTCCGGCGGGGGCGCCAAGGCGGGATCCAGCCGGTGGTAGAACAAGCGGTCCATGAAACCGCGAAAACTGAGCGGATGATTGGCCGGAATGTAGCGGTCGTCATCCGTCAGGTACTCGTCCATGTTGATGAGCATCACGTCGCGACAGTCGATCCGCTGTTCGTTGATCATCTGCGCCAGGACCGGGAACTCATCCACCGGCCCGACCGGAACGATCAGCGTGGCGCCGCGGCCCGCGGCCTGGGCGTCCAGGATCTCGCGCAGCATCGCCTCGGCCATGTCGCGGGCCAGCGACGCCATGTCGCCCAGCACGCGCACCCGGACCGGCGTGCCCCGGCCCAAGTCCGTGGCCGTCACCGTCAGGTAGTCCGGAAACTCGCCGGTGCGGGGACCGTCCGTCGGTTTCATCGCTTCGCGCATCGTCGGTTCACTCCGGCAAAGGTTGGTCTTTGGTTTCTGGCAAGAAGAACATGACCAGGATCCCAATCACAAACAGCAGGCTCATGAGCGTGACGCCCAGCCGCAAATCCACGCCGGGCAACGCTTTCAAACTGCCCGACAGGACCAGGACGGGCGACGCCACCAGCCGTCCGGCGTTGAAACAGAAACCGGCGCCCGTGGAGCGGAGGTGGCTCGGGAACAACTCGGGAAAGTAGATCGCAAACCCGGCGTGGGTGCTGAGCGTGACGAATCCGAGCAGCGGCAGCAGCAGCAACAACTGCAGGTACGTCGTCGGCAGATAGCAGGTAACCGGCACGACGACCAACGCCAGGGCCTGCATCAGGATGAACGTCCGCCGCCGGCCCAGCCGCACGCAGATCGGGCCGAACGACAACAGTCCCAGCCCGCCACCGATCGTCTGCACAATCCCGTAGGCGAACTTCGCCTCCGTCCGCGCCTGGATCTCCTCCATGCCGTCCCGCAGCAGCAGATCCAGCATCAGGTCCTGGCCCGCGACCGTCACGCTCCAGAAGGTGCCCAGGCCCACGGCGGCCAGCACCATGCCGAGCACCGCGCGGGGTCCCCAGACGCGATGGAAAAACAGCTCCCGGAAACTGCCTAGCTTGCCGCCCTCGCCCGTAGCCGCCTTGCGGCGCGCATCCGTCCAACTTTCCGGCTCCTTGACACTCGACCAGACCCACAGCACGAGCAACGCGGGAATGACGCTGATCAGATAGGCGTAACGCCAGTGAACGCCGACCGCCAGACCCACCACCGCCGCCAGCCAGGTGCCCAGGACACTGGTCGCATGGAACAAACCCGAAGCGTGCGCGCGAGCGTGCGGGGGAAACACTTCCGCCACCAGCGTCGCCGCCACGGCCCATTCGCCGCCAACCCCCATCGCCACCAGGAACCGCAGCGCGCCAACCTGCCACAGGCTGGTGGCGAAATACGTCAACCCGGCAAACACGGAGTAGAACAGGATCGTGAGCACCATCACCGGCTTGCGGCCCCAGCGATCAGCCAGACTGCCGAACAGAATCCCGCCGAACGCTCCGCCCACCAGAAAGATGCCCAAAAACACGTCGCCATAGCGGCGCACTTCAGGCGCGTCGTGCGCCGCCTGCAGGATGTCCGTGAGCAGGTCGTTGCGCGTGATGTTGAAAACCTGCCCCTCGTACGCGTCGAACACCCAGCCCGCGGATGCGATGACCAGGACCAGCCATTGATAGCGGGTCACGCCGTGGTACCAGCGGGTCGGTGGAGCCGCCTTGTCGCTGGGTGAAGGCGTGCTGTTCATGAGTACGGTTCCTTGCACCAAACGGAATTCTTCACGCAAAATAGGCGCGGCCTCTGTGTGGCACGGCCGACAAGGCCGTGCCACAGTTGGTTTACTCCCCGACCTCCCAGCCGTCGCGGTACTGGCGTTTCAGGTAGCGTCCGGCGTCCGGGCAGTTGGAAAATCTCATCGCGGCAACGTCCCACGTCAATTTCTGTCCGAAACACCGGATGGCCACGGTGCCCAGCAGGATCGTCTCCGTCATCGGCCCCGTCCGGGCAAAGTCCGCTTCCGTCTTCTCGCCGCCCAAGCAGGCGTCCACGAAGTGACGATAGTGGTCGCGCGGCGGCGGCTTAGGACGTTCGTAAGCTTGGTATTTCTCTTTCGGCAACAACTGAGGCCCCGCAGTGTGCCGGTGCAAAATCGCGCCCTCGGTGCCCACCAACAGCGCCGCTTCCAGCGGGTATTTGGCGGATGGATTCAGATCCCGCGCTTCCTGGGGCGGCAGCATCGCGCCGTCGAACCATTCCACGGTCAACTCTGGTCCTTCAATTAGATCGTTCCCCGGAAAAGTCCACGTCACGTGCTCGCTCTGCGGCCAGTTGTCGGCCCGGCGCTGCGGCGAGTTCTTCCACGACTCCTCGACTTCGGCGACCACACTCGTCGGCGCCTTCAGGTGCAGCCCCCGCCAGGTGGCGTTCAGGATGTGACAACCCATGTCGGCGCACCAGCTGGTGCCGAAGTCGAGCCATCCGCGCCATTTTGCCGGGTGATAGGTGTCGGATGCATACGGCCTCATCGGCGCCGTGCCGATCCATAGGTCCCAGTTCAAATGAGGCGGCGGCTTCTCGCCTTGGGCCGGACGCGGCCCACGGACGCGATTGGGAGCTTCACGATTGGAGCACAGATAGACGTGCTTGATCTTGCCGATCGCGCCGCTCTGGATCAGCTGGACCGTCATCCGGTCGGCGATGCTGGAGGCGAACTGCGTGCCGAGCTGCGTCACGATCCCGGCCTTGACGGCCGCCTCCGTCAGCGCCCGGACTTCAAACAAATCGTGACACATCGGTTTCTGGCAGTAAAGATACTTCCCGCGCCGGACCGCCGTATAGGCGATTGGAAAGTGCATGTGATCCGGCACCGTGACGTTCACCGAATCGATCTTGTCGCCTTCCTGATCGAACAGCTCGCGCCAGTCGGCGTAGCGCCGCACGCCGGGCACGAGCGTGGCCGCCGCGGCCAGGTGCTGCGCATCCACGTCGCACAGCGCGACGATCCGGACTCGCTC
This sequence comes from Candidatus Anammoximicrobium sp., assembly GCA_012515235.1. Classification (GTDB taxonomy): domain Bacteria; phylum Planctomycetota; class Planctomycetia; order Pirellulales; family Pirellulaceae; genus Anammoximicrobium. Next base: position 136,358 of record JAAYYU010000148.1, on the reverse strand, counting down.
ATGCTGCTGGAAGTTCTTCAAGTCGTTGCCGCCCATGCGAGTCACCCCGATGCAGGCATGGCACAGCTTGCTGTTGGGCGACATAGCACGCAGGCCCGAAGGCAGGATGAACGGTGCGGCGAACACAGACGCCGCGACGCCACCCAGGAAACGCCGGCGAGAAAGCGATCTGCTTGAGGAATTCCGTCGTAGGTGCATACACAATTCCTGATTTCCGAAAACAGTCCTGAAAACAGTCCTGACCCCTTTTAAAGTTCCCGGATGTACAGGTTCGTAAACTCCAGTTCGTCTCCGTGGTATTGCAGAGCAAGCGGGCCCTCTGCGGCGATTCCAGGCAACTGGCAGTCCTCGATCACCGTCTGGTCGTTCAACACAACGGTGACGCGGTCGCCGCGAAGCGTGATGAAAAACCGGTTCCATTTTCCGAACGGCGCATCGGCTTTCACTTTCGGCAGCATGGCCCGGCGCAATTCGGCCGGCAACTTCTCGTCCTTGTGCATTTCGTTGATGTCACCGGAACCCATCGGCTGGCTCCAGATGTTCACCTGATAGCGTCCGTCGCCCCGCAGGAAGATCCCGCTGTCGCCGGCGTGAGGGATCTCTTTGCGAATGACCTGACCGCCCGCGTCGCGGGCGTACAGGCCGTCGTCGGTGAACGTCGGGAGGGCCTTCAGTTCGGGTTTTTTCGCCAGCCGCCAATCCACGCACAGCACCAAGTCGCGATAGCTTTTCTCGGTCCACAGATCCAGCCCGCGTCCCTTCACGCCGCCCTTGGTCACAAAGTTCGAGCCGCGCACGGACCACGCGGCGCTCACCGCGTCGTTCATCTTCCAGCCGCCGAAATCCTTGCCATTGAACAACGGCACAAAGCCTTCGTAGGGATTGGCCGTCTGCTCCGGCGGCGTGTTGGACGTGGGCAGTTCCTTGATCCGCAGATTGCGAAATTGGCACTCGCTGCCCTCGGCTTCCAAACACAGATAGCCGCGGCGCGGCACGCAATCCTTGCCGACCGTCACTTCCCGGCCGTTGACCGACAGCCGCAAGTCGCCGCGGTCCGCCACCAGACGATAGTGATTCCACTCGGGCGAGGGCTTGGTCCGGTCCTCGATCGGAAAGCTGCGTGCGCCCGTCTTCGAGACGCGGCCCGCGGTCGTCATCGTCGCGCCGCGCACCGGGAAAATGTCGCCGTGCGTAGTGAACCATTCGTTAGCGCCCGAATTCTTGGCATAGCCCGGATCGAGGATCTGCACCTCGATGCCGCGTGGAAACGGGCCGCCGACGGCCGGCAGACCGTCGCTCCACGTGAACACGCCGCTGTTGCCGGCCTCCCGCATGTGCCGCCACTCCAGCTCGAGGATGAAGTTCTCGTACATGCGTTGTGTCCGCATCAGGCCCGTCGGCACGCCGTTGGTCACGATCATCCCGTCGCGCGCGAAGAACGTGTCCGCCGCCACGTTGATCGGCGCCCAACCGGTCAAGTCACGGCCGTTGAACAGCGAAACGAACCCCTCCGCATCCGGTTCCTGGGCCGCCAACGGGTCGGCCCCGAGTGCGACCAGGAAAGCCAGCCCCAAGCCGGCCGCTGCGAAAACCACCGATCCGCCAGCGTGCTTCGTCCTCATACCTCAGTCCTCCCGCGTAAAGCAAGCGAACGGTCGACCGATCGGCCTTTTCTGGTTCCCCGTCGCCGCCCGCTTGACAGTAATTTCGATTTCAAAATAATAACGGCATCCAGCTGGTCCGTAAACAGGTGTCATCATGGAAAAAGTCGGTTTTGCTCTGGTCGGTTATGGGGCGTGGGGCAGTCACCATGCGCGGGTGATTGACGAGGGTTCGCAGACGCGTCTGATGGCCATTGCGGAACGGGCCGAGGCGAATCGGGCGGAGGCGAGGGCCAGGCATCCGCAAGCCGTCGTAGTGGCCGACTATCGCGAACTGCTGGGGTTGGACGACATCGAAGTGGTGGACGTCGTGTTGCCCTCGCACTTGCACCACGAGGTGGGGATCGCCGTGCTGCAGGCAGGGAAACACCTGCTGATGGAAAAGCCGATGGCGTTGACGGTCGGCCAGTGCCGGGACCTGGTGGAGTCTGCCCAGGCGGCGGGCCGGCAACTGGCCGTGGGGCATGAATTCCGCTACTCCCCGCTGTGGGGCCGGGTCAAGGAGTTAGTGGACGCCGGCGCGATCGGCGATCCTCAGTATGCGTTGATCGAATTGTGGCGGAATCCCTACCGGCTGGGTTCGGACGGCTGGCGGTACGACATCCGCCGCGTGGGGAACTGGATTTTGGAGGAGCCGATTCACTTCTTTGATCTGGCCCGCTGGTATTTTTCAGGCGAAGGCGATCCGGTGTCGGTGTACGCGCGCGCCAAGGCGCGGGACGCACAGCATCCGGAGTTGCAGGACAATTTCAGTGCGCTTGTGGATTTCCCCGGTGGGCGGTACGCCGTGATCTCGCAGACGCTCAGCGCGTTCGAGCATCACCAGACTGCGAAGCTGACGGGCTCCCAGGGCGCGCTGTGGGCCAGTTGGAGCGGTGCGATGGACCGCACGTTCCATCCGACGTTTTTCCTGAAGCACTTCGACGGCCAGCAGGTGGTGGACGTGCCGGTCCCGGCGGCCAGCGGCGAGGTGTACGAACTGGCGGAGGAAATCGCCGGTATGGCGGAAGCGGCGCGGACCGGCCGCCCGCCGCGCGTGACCGGCAAAGACGGCCTGTGGTCCGTGGCCATGTGTCTGAAAGCGCAAGAAAGCGTGGACACGGGCGCCGCAGTCGAGTTCTGAAGACAAGGGGATCAGGACTCTTTTTCGGTTTCTGGATCGGAAAAAAGTCCTGACCCTTTTTCGTGGATCGTGTTATGCCCCGCCGCATCAAATCCAAACGTCAGCAGGTGGCCAGCTTGGAAGCCGAGATGTTGCGGCGCGTGCGGGCTCGCGGCGGTTTGTCGCGCGTGCAGTTGGCCCGCGAACTGAAGCTCGCGCCCTCGACGGCCGGTATCTACGCAGACCGCCTGGTGCGCGACGGCTTCCTGCTGGAAACCGAGTCGCCGGAACGCGAGGCGGCGGGCCGGCCGCCGACCGCGCTGGTGCCCAATCCGCAGGGCGGCCGGTTCGTGGGCGTCGATTTTGAAGCCCGCAACTTGATGGCTACTGTGGTCGATTTTTCGCAACGGCCCCTGGGACGGATCCACAAGACGATCCGCCCCGATGACTCGAACGCTCAAATCCTGGACAAGATCACGCAAGCGATCCGCGAGTTGATGGCGGGCGATACGTCTGCCGTGCTGGGCATTGGCGTCGGCGTGCCGGGAACGATCGATCCGGTGCAGAACGTCGCCATGCACTACGATTTCATCCAGGGCTGGAACGATGTGCCGCTGGGGGCGCGGCTCAGCGAGCGGTTTGGCGTGCCCGTGTTCCTGGAAAACAACATCCGCTCGATGGCGTTGGCCGAACTGTGGTTTGGGGCCGGCCGCGGCCTGCGGAGTTTTGTCTGCGTGGGAATCCGCTCCGGGATTGCCGCGGGCGTGGTGGTCGGCGGGCATCTGCTGCACGGCGCCAGGCATCGCGCGGGCGAGATCGGGCAGTGGGTCTGCCCCGTGCCGGCGGAACTGGCCGACGGCCAGGCCGGCGACGGCGACGACCGCTGGCGTTGGCAGGCGGGCACGCGGTTGGAACAAGTCGCTTCGCTGTCCGCGATTCTGGCCGCGGCCCAGCGCGGGCTGCAGCGCGGCCAAAGGACGTCGCTGGCCGCCGCCAAGGACGAATTGACGATCGACCACATCCTGGCCGCCGCCCGCCAGGGCGACGAATTTGCTTCCTCGCTGATCGCCGCCGTCGGTCGCATCCACGGCTGGGTGGCCCATCAACTGGACCAGCTGTTCGACCCGGAACGAATTATCTTTGCCGGCGCGCTGGCGGATCTGGGGGAGTTGTTTATGGGGACCGTCCGCGAAACGGCGGGCCAACTGGCTGATCCCGGCCACCAGCCGGAGATCGCCGCGTCGACGCTCGGTCAATACAACGGCGCCGTGGGCGCGGCGGCGCTGGCCTTGCACCAGTGGAAACCGAAACGATGAATCTCTGGACCTTCAGAATTCCGACGGCCGTCACCTTTGGGGAAGGAGCGATCCGAGACCTGCCGCGAATCGCCGCCACGCTGGGCCAACGCCCGCTGCTGGTCGCCGACCGCGACCTGGTGCGGTTGCCGCTGTGGGCTCGCATCCAGGAGATCCTGCCGGGGACGCCCGTCTTTGCCGAGGTGACCCCCGATCCCACCGTCGGTTCCGTGGACGCCTTGGCCGCCGTGGTGCGCGACCAGCGGCACGACGTCGCGATCGCCGTAGGGGGCGGCAGCGCGATGGACTGCGCCAAGGCCGCGGCGTGCCTGGCGGCCGGAGACCTGCCGAGCATTCGCGCGGTCCACTCGGGCGGCGCTCCGCTGGGCTCGGCGCGCGTGCCGCTGATCGCCGTCCCGACGACTGCCGGCACGGGCTCGGAGGTTACGCCGTTCGCCGTGTTGAACGATCCCGAAACTCAGCGCAAGGGGCCGATTGCCGGCGACGCCCTGTATCCCGTCCACGCGGTGGTAGATCCCAAGCTGACCTACTCGCTGCCGCGCAAGGTGTCGGTGGTCACGGGCCTGGACGCGCTCAGCCACGCGATCGAAGGCTACTGGTCGCGCGGGCACCAGCCGCTGTGCGATCTGCTGGCCGTCGAGGCGGCCCGGCTGATCTGCCGACATTTGCGGCAAGCCGCAAAGCAGCCGGACGACGCGCGGGCGCGAGCGGCCATGAGCTACGCCGCCACGCTGGCCGGCGCGGCGTTTCAGTTGCCCAAGAACGCCATGGTCCACGCCTGTTCGTTTCCGCTTTCCACACGCTACCATTTGCCGCACGGCGTGGCCTGCGCGTTCACGTTGGAGGAAGCCATCCGCTTCAACGCGCCGGTGATGGGACCGCGGATGACGGACTTCCTGCGCGGGATCGGCCTGGAGGATGCGGAGGAACTGATCGCGCTGGTGCGAGAGCTGAAACAACTGGGCGGATTGCCCTGCACGCTGCGCGAGGCCGGGATTCCGCCGGAAGTCATTCCGCAGCTGGCCCGCGAGAGTTTTCACCCCCTGATGAACAACAACCCGCGCCCGATGACGGAAAGCGATTTGGTCGCGATGTACCAACGGTTGGCTTGAAGAAGCACTTTGCAGCAAGGAGAAGCAGAATGGGTCGCATGGCGGAACTCCCTGAGGCCTTTGACCGGGAGGAATACGACCGTTTGGCGGGCCAGTGGCGGTACATCATTACGGACATGATCTGCCGCGCCGGCTCCGGCCATCTGGGCGGAGCGCTCAGCCTGGTCGAGGTCGTGATGACGCTCTACTACCGAATCATGCGGACCGACCCGGTCGATCCAGCCTGGGACGAGCGCGACCGGCTGGTGCTGTCCAAGGGCCATGCCGCGCCGGTGCTGTACTTGGCGCTGGCCAGCCGCGGTTTCTTTCCGCCCGCCTGGCTGGGGACGCTGAACGCGGACGGCACGCGGTTGCCCAGCCACGCCGACGCCCGCTACGTGCCGGGGATCGACATGACCACCGGCTCGCTGGGCCAAGGCCTTTCGTGCGCGTGCGGCGCCGCCTACGCCGCCCGTCTCGACGGGAAACGGCACCGCGTGTTCTGCATCATCGGCGACGGCGAGAGCAACGAGGGCCAGATCTGGGAAGCCGCCCTGTTCGCGGGACACCACCAACTCGACAACCTGATTGCCATCACGGACTACAACAAACTGCAGATCGACGGCTTTACCAGCGACCTGTTGTCGCTGGAACCACTGGCCGACAAATGGCGCGCGTTCGGCTGGGAGGTGTTCCAGATGGACGGGCACGACTGGGATGCGATCTACGACACGCTGCAAGCCGCCTTGGCCGTCCGCGGCAAACCGACGATGGTCATCGCCCACACGATCAAAGCCAAAGGCTGCAGCGTGGTGGAAAACAAACCCGAAAGCCACAACATCAAGGTCCCCGACCAGGCCACCTACGACCGGTTCATGAACGCCCTGCCGATGAAGTCCCCGTTGCCCTACTGAGCGGACAACGCAAAGGAATTAAAGATGACCAAGAACTTCCACGACCTGGAAATGCGTTTCGTCTACGGCGAGACCTTGAACGAACTGATCGACGAAAACCCTAACGTGATGTGCCTGGAAGCAGACCTGAGCAAGGCTTCCGGCACCAATCCGACGCTGCCCAGCCGCCATCCGGCGAACTTCCTGAACGTGGGCGTGGCGGAAGCGAACATGATCAGCATCGCCGCCGGACTGGCCTCGGAGGGCAAGATCCCGTTCTGCGCCAGCTTCACCTGCTTCGCGTCCCGCCGCGTGTACGACCAGATCACGATCAGCGTGGCCTATGCCAACATGAACGTCAAGATTGTGGGCACCACGCCGGGCGTCACCGCCGGACCCAACGGCGGCACGCACATGTGCTTCCAGGATCTGGCGATCATGCGGGTCATGCCCAATATGCACGTGTACAGCCCGTGCGACGCACTGGAACTGCGGGCGGTCCTGCGCTACATGGCCTCGACGCGGCAACCCACGTACATGCAATTGGTCCGGCACCAGGTGGCCAAGATCTTCGACACGGAGTACGCGTTCGACCCGGAACGGGCCGTCCCGTTGCGGGAAGGCCGCGACGTGACGCTGGTCTCGACCGGTTACATGACGCAGTTTGCGTTGCCCGTCGCGGATGAATTGCGGCGCGAGGGCGTGTCCGTCGAGTTGCTGCACTATCCGTCCGTCAAACCGTTCGATGCCGCCACGCTCGTCGCGTCCGCCCAGAAAACGCGGGCCGTCGTGACGGTCGAGAACCAGAGCATCCTCGGCGGCCTGGGCGGGGCGGTCTGCGAAGTGCTCTCGGAGCAATGCCCCACGCGCGTCGTGCGGCTCGGCGTGCCGAACCAGTTCGGCGAAGTGGCCAGCGAGCAGTACCTGTTCGACAAGCACGGCTTCGGCCCGGCCCAGATCGCCGCCGCCTGCCAGCGCTTGGCGGGGGAAAAAGGATAACGCGGCCGGGGCAGCGGCCGCGACCGTGTTCTGGAAAGCGGTAGGTTTTGGAGCGCGGTGCCTTGTCACCGCTTTGGGCAGAGACGCGGCTTGCGGCGGCGGATTGGGTTCAAGAGACACGGTCAGGACCCCAACCCAGCGCAGCGGCCGTTGCGTCGGCATCGAGCCAAAGCGGTGGCAAGGCGCCGCACTCCAAGACAATCCAAACATGCCAGCAGAACAACAACGATTGCCAGGATAACCCGATAACCAGGAATATTCCCATGAGAATCGCCGTTGGATCCGTCGTCAAAGGATTTCTTTTAAAGGAAGCCGTCAAATCGCACTTGCAGGCGCTGGGCCACACCGTGCTGGACGTCGGCTGCCCGGACACCGCTGAGTTCTGTAAGTTCCCCTCCGTGGGCCAACGGATCGCGCAGGTTCTGAACTCCGGCGAGGCCGAATTGGCCGTCAACTGTTGCGGCAGCGGCACCGGGGCGGCCATCTCGGCAGGCAAGTTCCGGGGCGTGTGCGCGGTGAGCTGCGAATCCGAGCAAACCGCGCGATTGGCCCGCGTAGTGAACGACGCCAATTGCCTGGGCCTGGGCGAATCCGTTGTGACGCCGGAGTTGGGCTGCCGCATCGCGGAGGCGTTCGTCAACGCCCGCTTCCAAGACGCGCCGGATGTGCCGGAGCCGGTCCGCGCGTTTTGGCGCGAGGCGCGGGATGAACTGATGGCCCGCGGCGCCGAGCCAGCCGCTCGCGAGTTGGAATTCTTGAAGACGCCATGACGGAGTTGCTTGCCTTTGCCCTGATCGCCAGCGCGGGCATGTTGGTCCAGTCGACCGTAGGCTTCGCCGGCTCGCTGCTGGCGGTGCCGCTGTTCTCGTTGCTGATGTCGCCGCGGGACGCCGTGCCCGGCTACGCTTTCCTGATGCTGGCCGTCAACGGCTTTTTGGTGTGCGAGGGGCGGCGTCACATCCAATGGCGCTCCGTGCGCGGGCTGCTGCTCGGCGGCCTGCCCGGCGTGCCCCTCGGCGCGCTGGCGCTGAAACATTTGCCGACCAGCCTTATCGGAGCCGCCATCAGCGTCGTGACGCTCCTGTTCGGACTCCTGTTTCTGGCCCGCGTGCGCATCCGGTTCCCGGCACACCCGGTCACCAAGCCGCTGATCGGCTTGCTGAGCGGAATGTTGGGCGGCAGCATCTCCGAATCCGGCCCGCCGGTGGTCATCTACGGCTTGTCGCGCCAGTGGGCCAAGGACGCGTTCCGCAGTTCTCTGCTGGCCTACTTCCTCTGCCTGTGCGTCGCCTCCACGTCGAGTTACGTGGCCTTGGGAATGGTCACCAGCCACATGCTCCTGCTGGCAGCCTGTGCCCTGCTTCCTGCGCTGGCCACAGCGCGGTTGGGCGTGCTGCTGAAGCAGCGCATCAACGAACGCGCCTTCCGCCTGACCGTGCTGGCGACCATCCTCGTGGTCAGCATCAGCGGGTTGTTGAAACACGTGGTGTTGTGATCTGAGAAATGCCTAAGCGCGTTTGGCCTATTGGCGAATTATCTCGGTGAGCCGGTAGACGCTAGTCGCGGGATTGCGGCCAGGTTCGTCAGTTTGAATGGCGTCCTGTTCCAGACGTGATTGCTCAATAACTGCGAGGGTAGCAGCGGGAAACGCTGACGAACGGCGACAGACAGGAGACATTCAGCCATCCGGCGACTGCGACGGATGCGCAATCCCGGCGATCAACGGCCGGGTCCGGCGGAGTGACGGCCGCGACCGTCACCCGGTTTCCGGCGTGGGGAGCGGTTGCGGGGGTCGTTGGGCAGACTTCCGCATCAGTTCGGTGAGGCGGGGATGCCCCGCGTTCCGGCGAGGCGATCCTGCAGGCTTACGCTCCGACCCGCCGTTTCCTGCGACGGGACCTGGTATCGTTTCAGGCAATTGTCAACAGCCGCACAGGCCGTCCGCCCATCCAGGACGACTGGTATCGCCGCATCTGGCTCTCCTGCAACCTCGACCCGAATGCTATGCCGGAGTTGGAGAGGCTGCTGCAGGAACACCTCGAAAAGAACATCGACTTGTACAAGCAGAAGGCCATACACGCGGCGGCGCAGACGTGGGGCGTGCGGAGCAAGACCACCATCCGCATCCGTGCCAGCACGCCCCGTGACAGCGGCGGACGGCAAACCGTGGATTACTTCCAGTGCACCCTGCAACGGTTGTACGAGAAAGGCGAAGATCGCTTCTGGGAGGCGGTCCGTCCTCAGGCCAAGCTGGCATACGACATGGACGACGTCCGCGTGGCGTCCCATCGCGTCTACTCCGCGCCGAGCCATCCGTTGACCCTCGCGGCCCGGCCAAAAAGCAGCCGGCGGATATAGGGTCTCGCCGGGACGAACCCGACGACCACACGGCCAAGGGCCGAATTCTGTCCACCAGTTACTGATACGTTTGCAGGCCTGGCGAGTTGTCGGACAGGCTCGCATGGCGACGGCTGCGGAGAGCCGTCGCGCAAGAGCTGTGGGCGATTCAGGTCAGGAGCAACCCATGCTGTTGCCACAGTTATGGCACAAGTAACAGTTACCGTTGCGGACGGTGATCGCGCCGCAGTTGTCGCAGGCGGGAGCGTCGCTCTGGAAGCGGGCAAACTGCTCGCTTTGCACCCCCACCGCGCCGGCTCGTTCGGGCAACTCCAAGTCTGCTTTGCGCCCTGTTCGCCCCACGCCGTTGGTCGATCCATTGCCGGCGGCAGTCGCGCGGCCGTTGCTCTTCTGCGGGGCAGGCCCCTGATCGGCGGGATTAAAACCCGCCGCGCCGGGCTTTTCGCCCAACGGTTCCCCGTTGCGCGTCTCGCCGCCGTCGTCCAGGAACGTGATGCCCAGCCACCGGAAAATGTAATCCACAACGCTGCTGGCAATCCGCACTTCGCGGTTGGTGGTGTGCCCCATCGGCTCGAACCGGGTGTGCGAGAACTTCTTGACCAGCACTTGCAGCGGCACGCCGTACTGCAGGCAAATGGAGATCGCCGTGCCGAAGCAGTCCATCAGTCCGCCGACCGTGCTGCCTTCCTTGGCCATCGTGATGAACAGTTCTCCCGGCCGTCCGTCGGGATACAGTCCCACGTTGATGTAACCTTCGTGGCCGCCGACGTTGAACTTGTGCGTCAGCGACTGCCGCGTGTCGGGCAGCCGTTCGCGGCGAGGACGGGCCGCGGCTTCCTTCTTGGCTTTGTCGCTCTCGCTCTCGGTCGACAGCGGCTGGCTCTGCTTGGAACTGTCCCGGTAGATGGCCAACGCCTTGAGGCCCATCTTCCAGCCCCACAAATAGGCATCCGCGATCTCCTCGGCCGTCGTGTCCTTGGGCATGTTCACGGTCTTGGAAATCGCCCCGGACAGGAACGGCTGGGCCGCGGCCATCATGCGGATATGGGCCCGCCAGGGGATGCTGCGGGACCCGTTGGCCGGCTTAAAGGCGCAATCGAACACCGGCAGGAATTCGTCCTTCAGTTCGGGAGCCCCCTCGATCGTGTCGTGGGCGTCGACGTGCTTGAGAATTGCTTCAATCTGGCGGTCGTCGGAGCCCAGCGAACGGAGGGCCAGCGGCACCGTGTTGTTGACGATCTTCAGCATGCCGCCGCCCGCCAGTTGCTTGTATTTCACCAGCGCGATGTCCGGCTCGATGCCCGTCGTGTCGCAGTCCATCATGAAGCTGATGGTCCCGGTCGGCGCCAACACGGTGGCCTGGGCGTTGCGGAAGCCGTGCCGGCGGCCGGCCGTCAACACCTGGTCCCACAGCCTGCGGGCGGCGTCCTTCAAGTACCGGGGCCCGGCATCGTTGATCTTCTCCACCGCGTCGCGGTGCATCTGCATGACCCGCAACATCGGTTCCCGATTGTCGGCAAACGCCTCGAACGGCCCCACGATGCCCGCCATTTCGGCACTGGCCAGATTGGCTGCACCGTGCAGCAAGGCCGTGATCGAACCGCACACGCTGTACGCCCCCTCCGAGTCGTACGGCAGCCCGCTGGTCATGAGCAGGCTGCCCAAGTTGGAGTAGCCCAGGCCCAGCGGGCGATACAGATGGCTGTTCTCCGCAATCGGACCCGTCGGATAGCTGGCGTGATCGACCAGAATCTCTTGGGCAATGACGAACAACCGGCAGGCCGCCTTGAACCGCTCGATGTCGAACGTCCCGTCCGACTGGCGAAACTTCAGCAAGTTGATGCTGGCCAGATTGCAGGCCGAGTTGTCCAGAAACATGTACTCGCTGCAGGGGTTGCTGGCATTGATCCGGCCGGAATTGGGACAGGTGTGCCAGCGGTTGATCGTCGTGTCGTACTGCACGCCCGGATCGCCGCAGGCCCAAGCGCACTGGGCCATCCGGTTCAGCAAATGGCGGGCCTCGTACGCCGGCGGTTCGCCCCGCGCGTTGCCGGTCACCCAGCGCGTCGTCCAAGTCCCGTTCTGCTGCACTGTCTCCATGAATTCGTCGGTCACGCGAACCGACAGATTGGCGTTCTGGAACAGGATCGAGCTGTACGCTTCCCCGTTGAAATTGGCTTCGTACTTGCCGCTTTCAATCAGCGTATGCGCCTTCTGCTCTTCCTTCCACTTGCACTCGATGAACTCCAGGATGTCCGGGTGCCAGATCTTCAGCGATTGCATCTTGGCCGCTCGGCGCGTTTTGCCGCCCGACTTGACCACCGCCGCGATCTGATCGTAAACCCGCATGAACGACAACGGCCCCGACGGCCGGCCGCCGCCCGCCAACTTCTCGCGGCAGGAACGGATGGTGGACAGGTCGGTCCCGGTACCGGAACCGAACTTGAACAACATGGCCTCGCTGCCGGCCAGCCGCATGATGTCTTCCATGTTGTCTTCGACGCTTTGAATAAAACACGCCGAAGCCTGCGGATACTCGTACGGATTGTCCGGCTGGACCACGCGGCGAGTGTCCACGTCGTAGTGCCAGGTACACTTGTCGCCCGTAACGCCGTACTGGTGATACAGGCCGACGTTGAACCACACGGGCGAATTGAACGAACCGTGCTGGTGCAAGCACAGCCAAGTCAATTCGCGGTAGAACCGTTCGCTGTCGGCCTCGCTGGCAAAATAACCGTCTTGCCGGCCCCAGTCGGCGATCGTCCGGGTCACGCGATGAATCATGTCGCGGACACTCCGCTCGCGCTCCCGTGTGCCGTTTTCCCCGTAAAAGTACTTGCTCACGACGACGTTCGTCGCCAGTTGACTCCACGAAGCCGGTATTTCGCACTCCTTCTGCTCGAAGAGTACGTCGCCGTTCTCGTCCTTGATGGCCGCTGAACGCAACTCCCACTCCACCGTTTCAAACGGGTCGTGGGCGTCGGTCGGGCAGAAGAGGCTCTCCACCCTCAGCCCAACGCGCGTTTCGTGCGGGTAACTGGTTTCAGCCGACAAGGCGTGAGATGAAGTTCGTTCCGCAATCGTTGTTGCCATGACCAGCTCCTTCTGCTGCGGTGTCGATCCATCGAAATCGCGAAATCTGCATCCTACAAACTATACGTCGGTTCACTAAACGCGTCGGATCGATTTCCGTTTCGATCGAACATGAACTTGGGAGGTTCAGGAAAAAAGGAAAGCTTGCCTACAGCGGCAGAGATAATGTGAACCCCCAACATATTGTATGTCGTTCGTGCGAAGACCACAAGATGTTGGGCAGGTCAGCAGTTTAACGTTTTGTTAACGTCCGTCAACAGCTGCTGGACGAAACTTTTCAGAAGCCCGAAAAACAACTCTACAGAGGGGAGGGAAACGTCCTGCAAGCATCGCTAGCATAGCGAATCACGAGGCGAGAAACAAGAGCAAGAAATGCACGCCGCGGACCGCCCCGAAGCTGGCAGGCCGGCGGGACAAATCACCCCTTGTCGGAGCAATCCCGGCGACGATCGAGACCCAGAGAATTCCAAGCCGCTGCTCCAAAGCAGACCGTCGGCGGTGATTAGCAACTCAAGGCTGTAGAACCGGCGGACTCGCGCCCGCTGTTCGCCGCTGCCTGTGCAGTTTCGAGGTTGATCGAATTGTGCGCCCAGGGCGTGCTTGTCGAGTCCTTGAGGGTCTTGCCGGAGGCAAGCGGGGACACGCGCCGCGCTGGTCTTCGTCGCGTTCGGCGTCGGGGCTGGGACATTTTCCCGATCCTACCGGCGTGGGACGGCGGACGGTAGAATGACCGGCAGTTGGGTTCACGGGCATCGACCTGGACCCGTTCAGCACGGACGGTTTCGCCGGGGCGACGCGGTCCGTGAACCCCGGTGCAGACTCCGTCTGGGAGCAACGACTTTGCTTGGATTCCTTGTCACAGCGGTCGCCATTTCGCTTTCCGGCGTCATGGCTCCAGGGCCGATTACCGCCGCAACCCTGGCGGCGGGAACGCGGTCGCGTCATGCTGGAGCACTGATCGCCCTGGGACACCTGGCGGTAGAACTCCCGTTGATCCTGCTGCTGGTCGCCGGGGTCGGCAAGTTCCTGCAAGCCAGCGGGACCAGGGTCGGCATCGGGTTGGCTGGCGGGGCCTTCTTGCTGCTGATGGGCGTGCAACTCCTGCTCAGCCTGCGGGCCACCGGTCGCGTCGCGGAAAGCTCCCCGCAACGGCATCCGTTTTGGTCGGGCGTCGTGCTGACCGGTGCCAATCCTTATTTTCTTCTGTGGTGGGCCACGGTGGGACTGACGATGGCGGGCCAGGCGATGGAGTTTGGCCTGTTGGTTCTGGGGCTGTTTGCGGTGGTCCATTGGCTGTGCGACCTGATCTGGCTGGAGGTGCTCTCGGTGGTAGGATTCAAAGGCGCAGAGGCATTCGGCGAGCGCAGCCAGAAGATCGTCTCCGGCGTGTGCGGCATGCTGTTGCTGGGGTTTGGACTGAAGTTCGTCTGGGATGCGGGCTTGACCATCGCTGGATGAACGCGGGGGCCAGACTTCGACTTTCCCGACAAGGATCAAAGATGATGGAACTGGTGGAACGAGCGACGCGAAGGCGGCGGCAGGCCGAGGCGATCCTGGACGATCTGAGGCTGTTCGAGAAATGGCGGCGATTCGGACGACCGGTGCTTGTGGGGGCGGTGTCGTTAGATCTGGCCGTCGCCCCGGACATCGACATGGAGGTGTACTGCCCGGAACTGCGGATCGAGCATGGTTTCCAGGTTCTCGCCGAGTGCGTTCTTCATCCTCGGATCGCAGCGGCTTCGTTTCTCAATGCCTTGTCCACGCCCGACAAGGCCCTGTATTGGCAGCTTCGTTATCACGCCAGCGACGGCACCGACTGGAAGATCGACATGTGGTCGGCCCCGGAAGACTACGATCTGCCGCGGGGGGAGAACTTCGTGCAACCTATGCTGGAGTCCCTGACGGAGGAGACTCGGCGGGCGATTCTGGGCCTGAAGGAGGCCAGGGCCGAGGGGCGGTTGCCCGAAGTGATTTCCATTGACCTGTATCGGGCCGTCCTCGATGGCGGCGTCCGGACTCCCGACGACATGCGGCAATGGCTGCAATCGAATCGCACGGGGGTGCTGACCGATTGGAGACCCAAGAAGATCAGCTAGGTCCTGAGCTTGTAAGAGGTGGGCGCATTTGACAACCACGAAGGACGCGAAGGAAGACAGGGGTGAAAGCGAGTCCTGATTCGTGCAATTCGTGGTTTTTCTAGGACCGTCCCTGCGGACCATGTTTTGTTGTGGGCGGGAGCCCGCGTTAGGGATCGGGTTGGTTATCGCCAGCGAGGAACAGGGAACACGGGATTCGCGTTCATGGAGACAATCATGCCGAACCTCACGATCCGGCTGGAACGACTGGAGTTGATCGCCGCCACCGCGGAACTGCTTCAAGCCGAAGACGATCTGCGGCAACTCGCCCAATCCTTGCAGGCCGACGTTCCGGGCAACTGGCCCACTCCATTGTATGACCGGGATGCCCGACAAGTCTTTCTCCGCATCGTCAGCGAGAACTCGGAAGCGGTCGGCTGGACGGCTTGGTACATTCTGCTTCGTGACGGCGCCGGAGGAAGAACACTGATCGGGGCGATCGGCGCCTGTGGTTTGCCGGACGACACGGGGACCATCGTGATCGGCTACTCGCTGCTCGACCAGTTCCACGGCAAGGGCTACGCCACGGAGGCCCTGCACGGTTTCCTGGAATGGGGCAAATCCCATCCTCGTCTGCGAAGGGTGGTCGCCGACACGTTCCCTGACCTTGCGGCGTCGATCCGGGTGCTGGAAAAGAGCGGCTTTGTGCGCTGCGGGGCGGGAACCGACGAAGGTTCGATGCGGTTTGAGTTGGCGGTTCACCACGGCGACGAACGGGCCACGGCAAGAGCGCTTTCGACGGGCTGACAAGGCGGAGGGTCAAGCGGCGATGCCTGCGAACGGAGTCAAGACGCCGGAAACCAGGCGGCCCGTCCCGTTCACGCTGCGGACTCTGCTGCTCGTCGTGTCGTCCTTGGCCGCTACCCCCGGCACGGTCCGCTGGCTGGGCGCAGAAACCCTTCCGTTCCTCCTGGCTGCGGTGGGCATCTGGCTCACCACACGGACGAAGGCCCGTCACCTGCTGGTGTGGCTGGCGCCGGCGTTGATCCAGATCTTGCCACGGTAATTCGACAGGGCGAAAACGGCGCCGTCGGGGACAACGTACAGGGCGTTCCAGTTCGCAGGATCGTCCGGGCCGCCGAGAAGCGGAACCGGAGCCGTCCACGATCTGCCCTGATCGAGACTGGTGACGCAGGCGAAATGCGTGTGCCGCAGGTAGTTGTAGGTCCGCTGCGCCGGATCTCTACGCCGATCACCGGCAACGAAGGCGTTCTTCTCGTCGCTCTGAAACGAGACCATTAGCCGACCATCCCGCAGCCGGATGATCGAAGGTGCGCCTGCCGACCAGGGGGCCGCGACGGCGTGCTGGGGGCGATAGACCAACTGTCGCATGGCTGACCAGGTTCGGCCCAGGTCAGGGGAGCGCACGCCCCGGATCACGAACCGAAACGGAGGCAGGTCCTGCGCCTCGAAGACTGCCAACAATTCCTGGTCGTCGAGTCGAACCACACCCGGCATTCCATCCCTGGAGCCCTTCTTCTCGGCGACCGTCACCGGCGTCCCCCACGACTTGCCGCCGTCCACCGACGTCCGCACCTCGATCCGCTGGTCCGGGTGGCAACCCTCTTCGCTGGCGTAGTACGCCTGAACCACCCCCTCGGACAACGCCAGCAGGAACGGTTCCCAGATGCCCTCTGTCCCCGTGACGATGGTGGACCGGACCGCCCACGATTCCCCGTCCCGGCTTGACGAGACTTCGAGGCGGAAGACGTGACGCGGGCGGTCATGACGACGGTAGGCGACCAACACAGTTCCGTCCGCCAGTTGCAGGGGAAAAGCGTTGTCGAGATCCACCGGCCTGGGATGCTCGGAAATGCGCCGATAATTGGTCCACGTCTTGCCGCCGTCACTGCTGAAGAGACAGGCGATGGCCTTTCCGGTTGGCGTCGGGTGCGCCAAGGCGACCAGCGTTCTGCCGTCCGACAACGCCGTGGCGCGGGGATAGTAGGCCGACTCTGCGTAGAGCGGCCGGAAGTCTTTCTCCCAGGTGACCGCCGTGACGGCAGTATCGTCGGCCTGGTGTTCATCGGCCGCCAGGAGCAGCAGAAAGTTGAAGAACACGCCGGTGACGACAACCAGTCTGAGCATGGTTCAGGCAACCTCGGCCTCGCCTCGTGCATTTCCAGCCACGCGCCGATATTGTAAACTCGCCCGCATCGCAGGAACACCGAACCGGAGAAAGTTGCCATGGTCCAGACAACTCGACGTCAATTCGTGGGCATCGCGTTCAGTTCTGCCGTGCTGCGGCCAGCCAGCCGACTGGTTGGCGCAGAGAAGCCACTCGCCTACGTCCGAGCCAATACCGACTGGCTGGCCGAGTGCCGCTTCGGCATCGGCATCCACTGGACGGCCCAGACGGCCCCCCGCAGTGGCCCGCCGAAGCCGTTTCAAAAAGCCGTGGCGGACTTCGACCTCGACGGTTTCATCGCGGCCGTCGAGCATGCCGGGGCCGAGTACGTGCTGTTCACTTCGGCGCATGCCCTGCAAAGGCTGCCCGCCCCGAATCCCGTGCTGGACAAGATTCTGCCGGGCCGCACCTGCGAACGCGATCTGATCGGGGAAATGGCCGGGGCCCTGGCCGCCAGGCAGAAGTCCCTGCTGGTCTATTACAATCACTCCTGCAACGGCCAGCAGGATGCGGCCTGGGAACAGGCGGTCGGCTACCACGCGCCCCAGAAGCACCGTTTTGCCAACAACCTGATGGAGATCGTTTCGTACATGGGGGACCGCTACCGGGACAGAATCAAAGCCTGGTGGTTCGACAGTCCGTACTCGCTCGATCCCCGCGGCCCGCACAACAGCGTGACGACGGACATGGCCGGATTCCAGTTTCCCTGGGAGCGATTTACGGTGGCGGCCAAGGCCGGACATCCGGCCCGGCTGGTGACCTACAACGCCGGAGTGAACCAGACGTTCCTGTACACGACCCACCAGGACTATTGGGCCGGGGAATTGGTCAACCTCGACACCCCGGCCCAAGCCCGCTACTTGAACAACGGCCTCCAGTGGTTTGGCTGGACGTGTCTGGAGGATCGCCGCTGGGTCCAGACCCGGCTCGACACGCCCATCCAGCCACCGCTGTATGCCGACGGACAAATCCTCCGCTACGTCCGCACCTGTAACCAGCACAGGGCTCCGATGACGTTCAATGTGGGAATTTTCCAGGATGGGACGATGGCCGAGGCGTCGGTGGAACAACTGCACCGGTTGAATCAGGCCTTGCGTTCCTGAGACTCCAGCAACCGGTCCCGCAACGCACACCAGCCGCGGCGTTTCCCGCGTCCGTCAGTTCGATGCGCCCGGAGCCGTCACGTTCCAAACGGCAGGCTACGGAAAGACGCGAAGGCGAAGTACGCGAGAACAGCTGGCACCGTTCACCGCTCACGACTTGGGGCCTCCGTCGGGCGCGCCGCTTTTGACCTAAATCTGCTAATCCGGGGCACGACCCTCTAGCCAGCTCCGTCTCTGATCGGTTATCCTCCAACCCACAGACAGGCGCGCGCGTTACAGGAGGTGTTGACGCATGAGACGGAACTTGACATATCTCGTCGCCGTGGCAGCAATGCTATCGGTCGCAACCGGCTGGTCCTTTCTGCAAGAGACGGCGACCGGCTTGCGTGTCGTTCAGACTGCGAAAGCCTTCGTGACCACGCTGTCGGACGACGAAAAGGCGATCACGGTCTTGCCGCCCGCGTCACCGCAACGCGTCGATTGGCACGTCATCCCCAAGGCCCAGCGGAAGGGCCTGCAGCTCAAACAGATGAGCGACACGCAACGGCAAGCCGCGTTGGCCCTGCTGCGAAGCGTGCTGAGCCAGACCGGTTACGACAAAGCGGTGCTGGTCATGGCCCTGGAAGAAACGATCGGCGAACTGGAGAAGGTCCGTGGCGGCAGGGCGATCCGCGATCCGGACCGTTACTACTTCACGCTATTCGGCGAGCCCAGCGAAGTGGGCCGCTGGGGGCTGAGCATCGAAGGGCATCACCTGTCCCTGAACTTTGTCATCGACAACGGCCGCGTCATCGCGTCGACGCCCCTGTTCCTTGCCGCCAATCCCACCGTAGTCCGCAAAGGGATGCCCGGCAGCGTAGCCGAGGGCACGCGCGTGCTGGCGGAGGAAGAACTGCTAGCGTTCCGGTTGTGGGAATCGCTGGACGAGCCGCAGCGGAAGGCGGCGCTCCTGGACGCCAAGGCGCCGCGCGATCTTCGAGCGGCGGGCCAGCCGCAGCCGCCCGCCTATTCCCCCGACGGACTCGCGACGACTGCGATGAACGACGCGCAGCAGCAGTTGCTCCAGGAGTTGATCGCCGTGTACACGGGCAACTTGCCGGCCGACCTGGCATCGACCCGCTGGCGCGAGATCGCCGAAGCCGGCTACGACAAGGTGTATTTTGCCTGGGCCGGCGCGGATCGGCCCGGCCTTGGCCACTACTATCGAATCCAGGGTCCCACGTTTCTGATCGAATTCGCGAACACCCAGTCGGACTCGGCCGGCAATGCCGCCTGCCACATCCACAGCGTGTGGCGCGACCCCCGAGGCGATTTCGCGGTTCCCGCCAAAAGAGATTGAGCGAGTCGCCAAGAGCCGCAGCGCCGGACTCACTGGCCGAGGACCGTCACGACGATCTCGCGCCGCCGCGGCTTGATATCGCACTCGACGTGAAACAACTGCTGCCACGTCCCCAGCACCAGTTGGCCGTCGGCCAGGGGGACCGTGAGCGAGGGCCCCAGCAGCGTCGCTTGCAGGTGCGAATGGCCGTTGCCGTCGTGCCAAGCCTGCTCGTGGCCGTAGCTGCGACTGGGCGGGATCAAGCGGTCCAGCAATTCCGGCAGGTCCTGCTGCAATCCGGGCTCAAACTCGATCGCGCCCACCGCGGCCGTGCTGCCGACATTGAACACATGCACCAGGCCAATGCGCACGCCGCTGCGGCGCACGATAACGGCCACTTGCTCCGTGATGTCGTGCAAGTCGCGATGACCGTTGGTCGCGACCGAGAATCGCTCTTGAAAAACTGTCACCCGTGCGAGACTCCGATTTGGAGCAGAGACGGCCAAGCCGTCCGATTGGTTTGCGACGGCGGACGGCCCTGTGGCGAGAATCCTCAGCAGCCCGGCTTTCTTCCCAAGCCGGGCTGCTGGAGTTGCGAGCGTTAGCAGGCTTAGCGACGCGGCCGTCCGCCTCCGGAACGCCGCGCCCGGCCGCGGTCCCGGTCATGATCGCGGTCCCGGTCCCGATCGTGGTCGCGATCTCGATCCCGATCCGGTCCTTCGCCGCCCTCGCCAGCCGGCTTGGCCAATTCGTCCTTGAGCCCCAGTTCCTCCAACGCGCGGCGGCGGCTGAGTTTGACGCGATCGTGCTCGTCGATGTCGATCACCAGCACCTTCATGTCGTCGCCGATCGCGCAAATGTCCGACACGCGGCTCACGAAGCCGTCGGACAGTTCGCTGATGTGGCACAACCCGTCGCGGCCCGGCAGGATTTCGACGAAAGCGCCAAAGTCCTTGATGCTGATCACCCGCCCGTCGTAGATGCGGCCGATTTGAACCGTCGCCGTGCAAGCCTCGACCTGCGCCACCGCGGCCTTAGAGGCGTCGGCGTCGTTGCTGGCCACGATCACGGTGCCGTCGTCTTCGACCTCGATGATGGTGCCCGTCGTCTCCTGGATCATGCGAATGTTCTTGCCGCCCGGACCGATCAAGGCGCCGATCTTTTCGGGATCGATCTTCAACCGGATCAGGCGGGGGGCAAACGGTGACAACTCGATGCGGGGACGCGAAATGGCCGTCAACATCTTGCGGAGAATCTCGATCCGTGTTTCCCGAGACTGGGCCATCGCGGCGCGGATGATCTCTTCGCTGATGCCGGCGATCTTCAGGTCCAATTGAATGCCCGTGATGCCGTTCTGGGTGCCGGCGATCTTGAAGTCCATGTCGCCGAAATGGTCCTCGTCGCCGATGATGTCGGTCAACAGGACCCATTGCTCGTCGGATTCCTTGACCAGGCCGACCGAAATCCCGGCCACCGGGTTGCTGATGGGAACGCCGGCGGCCATCAGGCCGAGCGTCGCCCCGCAGACCGAAGCCATCGACGACGAACCGTTGGACTCCAGAATGTCGGAGATCACACGGATCGTATAGGGAAAATCCTCCGGAGCCGGCAGCACCGGCTTGATGCTGCGTTCGGCCAACGCTCCGTGGCCGATCTCCCGCCGGCCGGGTCCGCGGATCGGCCGGCACTCGCCCACGGAAAACGGCGGAAAGTTGTAGTCGAGCATAAACTTTTTGGAGTATTCGTCGAGCAAATCCTCGACCCGCTGTTCGTCGCGGGGCGTGCCCAGCGTGATCGTGACCATGGCTTGGGTTTCGCCGCGTTGAAACAGCGCCGAACCGTGCGTCCGGGGCAGCACATCCACCTTGCAGTCGATCTGCCGCAGCGTCTTCAGGTCGCGGCCGTCCGCCCGCGTGCCGGCCAGGATCAAATCGCGAACGAGGCAGGATTCCAGTTCGTGCCAGGCCCGCGAAAACGCCGCCGAAGCGATCGCGCCCTCGGCCGCCGCATCGGGAATCATCTCCGCCTGAGCCCGCTGCTTCAACGCCGACACCGCTTCGCTGCGCGCCTGCTTGCCCGCGGTCTGCTTGACGGCCCGCAATTCGTCGTAGTATTTCTCGCGCAACTGCTGGTACACCGGGTCGGGCGGCGGGGCCTGGAACGGCATCTTCGTCACACCCACCTTGTCGTACAACTCGCGTTGCAGGGCACAGATTTCGCGAATGACGCCGTGCGCGAAGTTGATCGCTGCCAGCATTTCGTCTTCGGGCATTTCACGCGCGAAGCCTTCGATCATCGTGACGGCCTGTTCGGTGCCGGCCACGATCAAGTCCAGGTCGCTCTCGTCCAACTGTTCGCGCCCTGGGAAGGCAATAAACTGGCCGTCCACGCGCCCCACCCGGACGGCGCCGACCGGTGCGGTGATCGGCAGCGGCGAAATAAACAACGCCGCCGCCACGCCGTTCATCGCCACCACGTCGCTGTCATGCTGGCGGTCGCTGGAAAACACGATGCACTGACACTGGACCTCCTGGCGAAGCCCCTCCGGAAACAGGGGACGGATCGGGCGGTCGATCAGCCGTGAGGTCAGGGTTTC
This sequence comes from Candidatus Anammoximicrobium sp., assembly GCA_012515235.1. Taxonomy (GTDB): domain Bacteria; phylum Planctomycetota; class Planctomycetia; order Pirellulales; family Pirellulaceae; genus Anammoximicrobium. Next base: position 114,565 of record JAAYYU010000148.1, on the reverse strand, counting down.
CTTCATCGTCGGGCGGCCTTCCCGCTTGATGAAGCCGCCCGGAAACTTGCCGGCCGCTGCGGTGCGCTCTCGATAGTCACACGTCAGCGGAAAGAAATCCTGATCGGAATCGAAGGGTTCGCTGGTGACGGCGTTCAAGACCGTCGTGTCACCATAACGCGAGACCACTGCGGCAGATGCCTGCTTCGCAAGTTCTCCAGTTTCGAATACGAGCGAAAATTCTCCAAACTGTTTTTCTACACTAACTTTCACTTTCTGGTCCCTGCTGTTGTTCACCCGACGGAGGACTGTAAAGACGAGATACGCGAGCGCGCAGGGGGAATGGTCCAGTGTGCGGAAACCGCGCCAACAACGACAAACCGCCGCGAGAACTCCCCGCGAAGGCACTTGGCGGAACGCTGGCCATCCCCGCCCGGCCATCCCCGCCCGACCGCCTGACGCCCATGGACGCTACTTGCGGATGCCGAGCCGTCCGATGATGTCGAGGTAGCACTTCGCGTCGACTCGCCGCAGGTAGTCCAGCAATCGGCGACGGCGACTGACCATCGCCAGCAACCCGCGCCGCGTGGCGTAATCCTTCTTGTGCACCCGCAAATGCTCGGTCAGGGCGTTGATTCGCGTGGTCAGAATGGCAACCTGCACTTCCGGCGAGCCAGTATCGCGATCGTCGCGTCTGAAATCCCGCACCAACTCTTGCTTCCGCTCTCTGGTGATCGTCATAGGCTCTTGTGTTTCCCTCGGCCGTGACGAGCCCTGCCTTGGCTCGACCTCGTCCCTACACAATCCCTCCATCGTGCCGCAACCAGCCCCAAAAGCCAGTTGCAGCGAATCCTACTTTTGACACAAACACACACAATCAGGGAATAAATGTACCGTTGAAGATTTCTTTTGCAACCGCAAATTGACTCGTCGAGCCAAGTCCCTCGTTAAACGAGCGCTCGTAGACTACAATATCGGCCTGCGAGGAACCTCAAATGGCCAAGAAAACGCACCTGAACAGCCAGAAGTCCGACAAGCCGGAAGTGCGTCCCATCTGCGAAAACCGCAAGGCTCGGCACAAATTCGATGTCCTGGATACGCTTGAGTGCGGGTTGGAATTGGTCGGCAGCGAGGTGAAAAGCTTGCGAGCAGGTCGTATTTCCCTGGACGAGGCCTACGGCCGGGTCCGCGAACAGGAAGTTTGGCTGATCGGCTGCGATATCCCGGAATACCCCCAGGCCACAATCTGGAACCACCTGCCGAAAAGGCCCCGGAAACTGCTACTGCACCGCCGCGAACTTCGCAAGTTTGCCGGCCAAGCCCACGAAAAAGGCCTGACGCTCGTGCCGCTGAAACTGTACTTCAACGAACGCGGCGTCGCAAAAGTCCTGCTCGGTCTGTGCCGAGGCAAGCAAATGCACGACAAACGCGAAACGATCAAAAAGGCCGACGTTCAGCGAGGTTTGGCCCGAATGATGCGCGGACGGAAATAACGCGACGCGCACCCCGCACTTCGCCCCCCCCCGTTACAGGCAACAGAAACTGCCGCTCAACTTGCCCAACGGTCAAATCACCGACCGGTAAACCATCCGCGTCAAAGTGGTGACATCCAAGCGGCCGCCCGGTTGGACACGGCTGACGAATGCTGGGAATTGCGGCCGACTGGCCCAACTGCAATACTGACCATCGGATCACAGCTTGTCACGAATTTGCATGATTTGGGCCTGGAGATTTGAGCCATTCAGGCAACAACAAGAGGGAATTCGGAAATGCGGTCTTTGTTCCGTCGGCTCCGTCGGCAACGCCACCCGGCGACCACACTGCTCGTCCTCGTCTTCAGCGCGGCTGCGTTGGCCGCCGATCCGCCGTCCAACACACACTCCCCGATCCAGCCGTTCACGCATTCGCCGGACTTGTTCCCAATTCTGCCATGGGACGTCTTGCACGGCTGGAAAGAACCGTACCAGAACCCGAAGCACGGCTTGGCCAGCATTGCCGAATGCAATTTCACCATCGGCGGATTCGTCACGCCAAAAGATCTGCCGCTTTGCGAAAAGTTGGGACTTGCGGCCATCATGGCGCCTGCCGCGAGCGGCCGACCGTGGTTCGCCAAGTGGCGGGAAATGCACGCCGAACAAATCGACCAGGCGGTGAAGGAATTGGTCCAGGCGTGCGGGAACAGCCCCGCGGTGCTCGGATACTACATCATGGATGAGCCCGGAACAACGGCGTTTCCCGCCCTGGCACAGGCAGTGTCTGCGGTCAAGAAACACGCTCCGGGGAAACTGGCCTACATCAACCTGTTCCCCAGCTATGCCACCGTGGGGGCACCCGATAAGTCCCAACTGGGCGCCGCAACGTATACCGAGTACCTGGAACGGTTTGTCGACGAGGTCAAACCACAGATCCTTAGCTACGACAACTACATGGTCCAATACTCGGACGACATGGAAGACAGAAGGAAAGCGGCCGTCTATTATGCGGACTTGTTGGAGGTCCGCCGAGTCGCTCAGAAATACGGTCTGCCCTTCTGGAACATCGTGTCGTCCAACCAGATTCGGAAACAGACGCCTATTCCCTCGCCTGCCAACATGGCCTTCCAAGCCTACACGACCCTGGCTGCTGGCGGGCGGGGAGTGTCGTGGTACAAATACTATCAAGCCGGATACGCCTACGCCCCCATCGGCAAGTCGGACGAGAAAACACCGACGTGGCGTTACCTGCAAACCGTCAACCACCAGTTGCGGACGCTTGGCCCGATCCTGAATCGGCTCACCTCGACCGGGGTGTTCTTCACCTCGCCGCCACCGGTGGACAATCTGCCGCTGCTGCCGGGCACGGTGGTGCAGGAAGTCCAATCGACTGCCTCACCCAGAGGCTTCACCCACGCCAAGCCGCCGATCATGGTGGGCGAGTTCCAGGACGAGCAAGGTCACGACTGGGTGATGCTCGTGAATTTAAGCCTGGAAAGGTCGGCAAACATCAAGATCACCACGGCGGACGCTTACAAGACCAGACAGGCCGTCTCTGCGGAGGACGGCAGGCTGTCGCCCTTCGACGAGCAGAACGGGCACTGGCTGCTGGCGGGGCATGGGGCGCTGATCAAACTGGAGTAGGACGCTGGAGCAGGGGGTCGGCGATCCTGCACGCCACGCGGCCCGAGTGCGGCCCAGACTCTGCCGCCCGCAACGGATCGAGTGCTCGGCTTCGAGGCAGACTGTCCACGCGGCAGGCGGCCAGACGAGACCAGCGGCCGAAACGCTTTGAAAAGCCGCAATCGCGGCGGCTACTTCTTCTTCGGCCAATCCGGCGGCAGTTGCAGGGACCAGACGTCGCCGACCAGGGGCCAGGCGTTGCCGTTGACGATCCAGAGCTTGTCCTGGAACATATAAGCCGACTGCTCGTGCCGGGCGGACCAGATCGTCTTGGTCTGGAGTTGCTCCCAGATCTTGCCATCGGCCGTGTGCCAGACGTCGTTCCAGTTCTTTGAGGGCTCGTTGGACCAGCCGCCGAGAACCCAAATCCGTTGGCGATAGACATCGGCCGAGAACCAGATCCGCGGCGGCCAGGGGGCCGCTGGCGTGACTTGCGTCCAGTTGACTCCGTCGGGCGAACTCCAGACGTCGTTGAAGCCCTTGTATTTCGGCAAGTAGTTGCCGCCTCCGAAAACCCAGATCTTGTGGTCGAAGGCCACGGCCGCATGATAGGCCCGCGCCGGCCACGGCGCCGCCGCGGTCACCTGCGTCCACTCTTTGCCGTCGCGGGAGCACCAGACGTCGTTGCGGAGGCTCTTTTCGGTGCCGAAAAAGTACTGTTCGGAACCGCCCAGGAGCCACATCTTGCCGTCGAAGACCACGCCGGCTGCTCCCAGGCGCGGAGTCCAGCCGGCGTTGCCCGTCGCCTGCTCCCAGGTGGCGCCGTCTCGCGAGAACCAGACTTCGTTGCTGCCCGTGGCTCCAGGCAGCCGGCCGTTGTGCCAGCCGCCCAGCATCCACATGCGGTCGTCGAACACAAGCGACGTGGGCAGGTCGGCGTGTTTCCAGGCGGCGCTGTCCGTGGCCCGCTGCCATTTCACCCCGTCGGCCGAACTCCACACGTCCCGCGGCGGCTCCGCATAGGAACTGAACCAGCCACCCAGGATCCACATCCGGTCGCGGAAGACAACTTCGCCCGCCGAGTCACGGGCGGGAAAGGCGACTTGGTCCGTCGCCTTCACCCAGTCGGGCTCGGCCGTGTGGCCCCGCAGCGGCCCAGCGATGCCCAGCAGGAACAGCAGCACTGTCAGGGGTCGTGTCATGGTCGGATTACCTCCTGATGGCAGATTGACGGTGTCCAGGCTGCACTCGGTTCCCATCGGCTCGTTTCACACGGAACCAGCATGCGGCAGCACGGCTGACAAGTAAGCCGTGCCACGCGGACGCTGCGCGTCTCATTCGAACGGCAGCCACTCGATCCCCGCCGGTGTCGCCCGCAGTCGTTTGGCGCGGATGCTCGAACCGGCCCCTTCTTCGTAGTACACGATCAACACCGTGCCGTCCTTCAGGTTGACCAGCGACGGATAGGCCCCGCCGACCGTGTCGACCAGCACGTTGTCGCTCCACGTCTGGCACTCGTCCAAGCTGTAGTGCAGGCTGGTGGACGGCACGCGGTGGGCCAGGAGGATGATGTTGTCGGCCGTGCGGAGGAAGTAGGGACAGTGGCCGGGGAAGCCCATCGGCTTGGAGACGGTCCACGTTTCGCCGCGGTCTTTCGACACCGCGTAGCACATCGCCGGCCGCTGGGCCGCGTACAGCGTGCCGTCTTTCAACTCGATGATATCGGTCTCGGCATCCAACCGCACGCCGCCGTTGTCGATGTCCACGGCGGGCCGCCAGGTCTTGCCGCCGTCGTCGCTGAGGCCCACCGCGCCTTGGGCAGTCCCCGCCGCCTCCTTGTACAGCCCCAGGATCAGCCGCCCGTCGGACAGTTCGCGGATCGGCGTGCTGCAGTAGTAGTTCTCGTAGATCCGTCGCGGCGCGGACCACGTCTCGCCCAAATCGCTGGACGTGACGATCCACGAGCCCAGCCCTTCATAGGCCCGTCCCTTGCCCGATGTCTTGCGGAGCGAGAAGAAGTTGCAGATCAACAGGCCGCTCTTGAGTTGGACGATCGACGGATCGCGGTCGTCGTCGGGGCCGTCATACAGCGTCTTGGCGTCGCTCCACGTGCGGCCTTCGTCGGCCGAGGTCGCACAGCTGATCCGTCCGCCCTGGGGCAACTGCTCGTTGGGCAAGGCGACGTGGCCGTAACCGGCGTAGAAGACCGACATCAGCCGGCCGTCGCTCAAGCGGCAGACGTCGGGAAAAGCCTCGTACGCGCCGGCCCCCGCGTCTTTGCACACGAAGACGTGCAGCGGCGGCGGGATGACGAACTTGCCTTCGGCCTGCTCCGCTTTGCCGCGGACCACGATATCCTTCACGTGGGCGATGCCCTGGTTGGCATAGAACCCGATCCGGCCGCCGGTCAGCGCCGCGTCCTGGGCCTCGTACAGCAGCTTGCCGTTAAGGGACACGCGCAGCGTATCTCCGATGCATTCCAGCCGTCCCTCGTGCCATTGGCCGGCCGGCTTGTCCAAGCCGCCTACCCGCTTGATCTCGTTCCAGGTTTGGTTCATGTCCGAACGCACCAGGATGGCCTGGGCCCGGTCGAAATGGACGTAGTAGTAGGACATCGCATCGCGGGCGCGGACCACGAATCCGCAGGCCAGCACGCCCGTCTCGGCCGGCTCGACCAGGAACTTGGCCTCCAGGGCGGCATCGGCGAATTGCCAGGGCGTGAAGAAGGCCCGGCACATTTCCTGGCGGCCGTCCAGCACCAACTCGCCGCCGCGGATCGCGCCCGTCTCGGCCGAGAAGACCCACTGGGCCGCGGCCCCCGGAACGGCGAGATCGACTTTCATCGCGTCAGCGTCGATTGCCCCCTGGCCGCGTGCCGCCAGCGGAGCGAGCAGAAAGCAAACCACGGGAACCAATCGGAAACGGCGAACAGCGTGACAGGACATAACAGGTCTCCTCGGGTGTCTTGCGGGGCGTGCGAACAAATCGGGAAAAGCCGTGAAGCCTCGGTCTTCCCGTCGCATGGCTCTATTAGACAGGTGTGGCGACGCTTGCAACAGGCCGGACAACCCTGTGGCGGAAGATAAAGACTGTGCCGGGCGCGTTGTCTTGTGGTCCAGGCTTTCCCCGGACCGTTCCGTGCTGCTGGACCGGAGAGCCCCCAGCCGCTAAGATTCCGAAAGCGGCGTAGCAGTCTGTCGAAAAAGAGGAGACAGGCACCTCGCCGCGGTGGTTTTTCTGGCGTTCTCCGACGCAGTTCGGAGCCAGTGTCTTTTTTCAACAGGCTGCGAGCGGTGTACCCAAGTTCTTTTCCTTCGAGGGGATGATTCATGAAAACTTTTCAGTTGTGGCTGGTGGTAGGCGGATGCCTGATCTCGCTGCTGGCGCCGGCGCCGCGGAACGCGGTGGGGGCGGATGCGAAACCGACCATCAAGGAGATCATGCAGACGGCGCACAAGAAGCCCAAGGAACTGCTGAAAAAGGTGGCCACGGGCGCGGCGACGGATGCCGAAAAGGCGGAATTGGTCAAGTTGTACCAGGCGCTGGCCGCCCTGCGCCCGGCGCGCGGCGACACGGCAAGCTGGGAAGAGAAGACGAAGTCGCTGCTGTCCGCCGCCCGAGCCGCGGCAGAGGGCAAGCCGGACGCGGCGGCGGAACTGAATCGCGTTGCCAACTGTGCGGCCTGTCACAAGGCGCACCAATGACATTCACCGGGAGGGAACAGAGATGCGTCACTTGATGATCACCGTTGTCGGGATTGGAATCCTGACTTCTGCGGCGGGCAGCCTGGCTGCAGCCCAACCCAACGAGCGGCGCCGGGATTTCGTCGAGGGCGTCTTGCGCGTCCTGGTCGAAACACAGGTGTTGCCGCACATGGCGCGCGACGGCCAGCCCCCGCCGGGCAAACCGCCGGTTCCCCCGCCGCCGCATTCGCGCCATCGAGAAGTTCGGGCCGCAATCGAGGAATTCTCCGCGCAAAGCGGGGAACTGATCGCCATGTTGCGTCAGGAGGAGGGCGTGCGCCCCGAACTTCGCCCGCTGCTGGGCGATGCCATCGCCGTCAAAGCCCTGACAGACGCACTGCTGCGGCGCGCGGAAGGCCGCCCGGATCCGGCGCTGCTGGCCGAAGGGTTTTCCGGCGTCGATCAGCGGTGGCGAACCCTGGCAACGCGGCTGGAGGGATCCTTCGCCGTGTCGGGCGCTTGCCGTCAGTGCGTTCGCAAGCTGAATGCGTCCGGCGAGCGGGTGTGCCAACTGCTGGGGATCAGCCCGCAAGTGGACCGCGAGGAGATCGTGCAAGTGCTGGCCACCCTGACCGGACACCTGCGCGGCCTGCAGGACGTGATTGCCGGCCTGGCTCCGCGTTCGCGAGAAAGCCAAATCGCCTTGGTCGAGCTGCAGCGGTTGCAAATGCAGGTCAATCTGCTGACGGCTACGGCCAGCCGACCGTGTCCTTACGACGAGTTTCTCAGCCAGTACCGGGCGGTCCACAAGGGCTGGCGGGCGCTGGTCGGCCAGATGCGGTCCCTGGATTTCCGTGAGGGTGAACGCCACATCCGCCGGATCGATTACGTCCACCGTCAGTTGCACGAGTTGCTGTGGATTCAGCTGGACTTGGATCGCGTCGGCCTGGCCCGCTCCGCAGCCCTGCTGAGCCGGAACGTGGACGCGGCCTGCGAGTGCGTTTCGCTAAAGATGCTGCTGGCCGCGCCGAACGCCGAGGCCGTGCTCCAAACGGCTCGGGAATTGCGTTCGCTGTGCGCGGACTTCAGCAAAGCGGCTGCCGGCCAGGATTCGCTCGACTCGCTGCGCTGGGATTTTCGGTCGCTGGATGTCCAGTGCCAGCAGTTTGGAGCCTGTCTGGAAGGCTGGGCCTCGCCCGATCTCTCGCAACACCTGGCCTACCTGGACGACAACATCCAGGCCGTCCAGGGCGCCCTGGGCATCCGGCCGCTGGTCGATCTCGAACAGGCTGTCGATCTGGCCGCCCAGCTGGATTCGCTGACGGACCAGTTGCAGCACGACCTCCGCGAACGGCTCGGACCCGCGTCGCGTTACCCGCCGCCGTTCCGCCGCGATGCGGCCGCGGCAGCGAACGCCGTCCACGACTCGGCGCACCAACTGCACGACGAACTGCTACGCCGCCCGCACTCGGAATCCATCCGCAAAAGCGCCGAGCGTCTGTCGATCGCCTGGCAAGCGCTGCAGGAGTTCGTCGGCAAGCTCGATCATCGCGACCGGGCCGTCGTGACACGCCATTATGACCGGCTGGCGCCGGTCATGGCCCGTCTGCAGATGATGTTTGTTTACTGAGCACGCGCTCCTGAACTCTTGAACCTCGCGCCGCCGCAGAAGCTCGGCCTGATTGGAAAGGCCGGGCTTCCCATCCGGCAACCGCGACCGCCGACCGTTCGCGCGGCAGGACGGCAACCGGACGTCCGCTTCCGAGCGCGGTGGGTCGGGATCTAGACGAGCCCCGTGAGTACGTGAAACCCGATCACCAGAAACACGGTCGCGGTCTTGATCAAGGTGATGGTAAAGATGTCCCGGTATGACTGCCGATGAGTCAGCCCCGTGATGACCAGCAGCGTGATGACGGCGCCGTTGTGGGGCAACGTGTCCATGCCGCCCGAAGCCATCGACGCGATACGATGCAGGACTTCGGGGCTGATCCCTGCCGCTTGGGCTGCGTCGAGGTATTGATTTCCCATCGCCGCCAGCGCAATGGCCAAGCCTCCTGACGCCGAGCCGGTGATGCCGGCCAGCACGTTAACCGACACCGCCTCGTTGACCAGCGGATGGGCAAACACGCTGCCGATCGCCGACTTGACCGCCGAGAATCCCGTCAGGCTGGCGATCACGGTTCCGAAACCGTACTCCGAGGCCGTGTTCATCGTGGCCAGCAAGGCGCCGCTGACGGCGTGCGTCAAACCGCTTCTGACCGTCGGCATGATCCGTGAGTATCCGATGGCGAAGGCCGCGGCGATGCCGGCCAGCAGGGCCAGCTCGATCGACCAGATGCTCACGACGCTGGCGACCTGGACCGCGGGGAACTTCGGCAGCCCGATGGCGGCGAAGTCGAACGACTCGCCGTACCAAACCGGCAGGCTCCGCGTGAGAACCAAGTTCATTCCGCCCACCAGCGCCAGCGGAAGGATGGCCAGCCACGGATTCGGCAGCCGGGCGTCCGGCGGGCCGGCTTCGGGTTCGTTTAGGTGCCCTAAGCCGTAGCCTTCGCCCTGGGCCAGCGCTTGCCGGGCTCGCCACTGGAGATAAGCCATGCCGCAGCCGAAGATCACCACTGCGCCGAACGTCCCCAGGACGGGCGCCGCATAGATCGTCGTGCCGAAGAACGTCGTCGGAATGATGTTCTGAATCTGCGGCGTCCCCGGCAAGGCGTCCATCGTAAAGGTGAAGCTGCCCAAGGCGATCGTGCCGGGAATCAGCCGCTTCGGCAGCTTCGCCTCGCGGAACAAACTGGCCGCGAACGGGTAAGCAGCAAAGGCCACGACAAACAGGCTGACACCGCCGTAGGTCAACACGGCACACGCCAACACGATCGCCGTCATCGCCCGCTTCGGCCCGAGCAGGCTGACAATCGCTTTGGCGATCGAAGCCGCCACCCCGGACAACTCCACCAGCTTGCCGAAGACGGCGCCGAGCAGAAACACGGCAAAGTACTTCTGGATAAAATCGGCCAGCGTGACCATGAAGATGTTCGAATGGAAGGGCAGCCCGTGCGCCAGTCCGTCGGTGAGCACCACACCCAGCAAGGCGCACAGCGGCGCGAAGAGGATGACCGAGTACCCTCGGTACGCGACCCACATCAGCAGCCCCAGCGGCAGGAGAATGGCGATCAGATCCAACGGCAAGGCCCCTCTCACTGTCGAGCAGGTACGTCATTCGAGTTCGACAGCCTCCGGCAGCTCACCTTGCGGGGACGAAGAAACGTCTCATCCGTGATCGACCCGAACGTTCTCTCAAAATAACCGGACGGCCAACCGCGTGATTCGCGGGTATCAGGCGTGTGAACTCCGATTTTCGGCTGCAGAACCACGACAGCCTCATACTCGGCCTCTGGCTGGCCGACGGGAATTCGCAAGTGAAGGATTCCGTCGCTGCCGGTTTTTTCCGTGACGCTCAGCGTTTGCATGGCACTCTCATCCCAAGGTTGCGATTCCACCACTACCACGATTGTGCCTCGGGCCCCGGTTTCTGTCCAGCACACCATCCCATGCCCAACGCACTTCGGCCTGACCTCACCTCCGGTCCGCGTAGCGACTCGCTCAGGTCGGCCACGGCGGGCGCCCGATGGGAAATGTCGTACAGATCGAGGAACAGATCGAAGGCTTTCGTGAAGTATGCCCCTTGCTTACGAAAACAACCGGGTGCGAGATTCCGGCTAGGTGGCGGTTCGCTTCAGCCAGGCGGCGACGGCGTCCTTGAGCGCGGCGGGGTCTGTCTCGTCCAGCCGTCTCAACACGCACTGCCAGCGATGGGCAAAGTTGCCTTCGGGGCGGACGTGCCGCAGGTGGAACAGGTGCTCGAAGGCGTGCCGGTCCTCGCGGTACTCACGCTGAATGTCCGTGAACCGGCCGATCATCGCGTCCAGATAGATCCGGGCAAACGCAGCGGGGTCGGGCAATTTGTCCCAGCGGCGGAGCACGGGGCGGGCGTAGGCGGCGGCGAACCGGCACAGCGGTGGCTGGAAGTGCCAGAACGAGCCGGTATGGTGCATGACCACCAGGCTCTCGATCATCTTGTCCCGTTCCACGACGACCTCGTCGCCATCGTCGAAGAAGACGATCAGGTCCTGGTCCGGACTGCCTTCCGTGCGGCCGTCGCCGCGCCCGACGATGAGGCTGGACGCCGCCGCCTGACCCAGGAGCTGGGCAAGGCGTTCCGCATATCCGGGGCGGTTCCAATGTTCCTCGGTGAGTCGGTCGGTGGCGATTCCCGGCACATACTCCCGCTCAAAATAGGGCGTCCAGATGGGCGTGCCTGCCAGTTTCGTTTGCGTCCCGCGGTACAGTTCGCTGATCTTTCCGATCCGCACGGGACCGAACAGGTTCATGCCCAACCGCCGGCAGCCGAGATAGCGGTCCTGGGTGTATTCCGTGTACTCCTCCGTTTCGAACATCGCGGTTTCCGCGGACTTGCCGTGGTCCAACCGGAATGTCATATCCCATTTCTGCATCCGCAACATGTGAACGTGTTCACGATCCTCGCTGGCCCGCTTGATCGCGACCACATACACGTCCCGGTGCCCCCGTTCGGGCCGGTGGGCCCGCGACAGCGATTCGTTGATCCAGCCGACGTTGATGTACTCCAAGTCGCCATAATCCCGGACGAAGTTCAGGATGATGGCCCTGGCCCGGCGGTTCTGCTGGTTTTCGAACGCCTTTAGTTGAACCTCTGTGAGCTTGTCAAACACGGGGTCGAAGTCCAGATGCCCCCGTTTCAGCCGGCCGCCGGGCAGCCACTTCACGTGCTTGCGGAAGGGAGCGGCCAGTCCGAGCCATTCGTGGGTTTCGGTCGAGTGCTCTTCCAGCGGATAGAGGGCGTCGTGCATCGCCAGACGCCACTCCTCCACCACGACATCATCGGACCGCAGGTGGGGCGGCACGTGCTCTTCAAACAGCCTGCACAGCCGCTGATATTCGGCGCGCAACGCTTCTTCGTCGTCGGCCGGGAGCCGCGCGTCGCGAAACGCCGTCCGCAGGCTCGCTCTCCCCTTGAAAAAATCGACCTCCAGTCCGCCGCGTTTGCTGTAGCGTTGGCAGTACGTCTGAATCTCCGTCAGATGCTGGTGCAACTCCGCGGCATTCAGGCCAGCCAGCATTCGCATTTCGTTCAGGGTCAGGAACCGCGTCCCGGTCGCCGGGCTGTAGTAGTAGATCGCCCGGCCTTCCAGTTTCATGCGGGCATTCCGGATGCGTTCTTTCATCTCTTCCGTCGTGACGGCGTCCGAGGCGATCCGCCAGAGTTCTCCCCGCTTGGTCAGGGCGGCAAAAACCTTGGCATTGGACGCCAACTGAAAGCGAATCCGCTGTTTGTTGACGATCTCCTGCAGTAGTTCATCGGCCTCCAGCACGCGATCGATCTGGTCTGGGTCAGGGCGAATGAGCACCAAATCGGGCTGGATAATCAGATCGACCCCGGAACGCCAGATTTTCGACCGTTCGCTGGCCGTCAGCGGTTCCGCCTGGGCGGCGCGCCGTCGCTCCTCCAAGCGGTCGCAATACACTTCCCTGTGGCGGAGGTGCGTCGTCCCTTCCGTGACCAGCGTTTGCGTGTCGGTAAAGATCGTCGCCACCTGCGGCTCAAAGACCGTGCCCCCCTCGGAATAGAGCGACGGTCCGATGCGTTCAATCGCCATCTATGCGCCCCCTGCTGAGTGCCGTTTCAGAAATCCTGCTTGCCCAACCACTGCGGTCGCGGACGTTCAGCCCCAGACCGTCGGTGGCACACCGCAATTCTACCGCAGCGGGAACCGGAAGGGAACGGTCGCGGTTGCTGCCGGTTGCTCGTTCGGGAGGTGCTTCAGCTCCAAACGCGGGCACGGCGGCGTTTTTCCACGCCGCAAGTGCCGGCGGTTGCTTCGCAGCGCTTGCCGTGCGGGATAGAATTAGACAAACAAGGTGCGAGAAACAACGGTCGCCTCGTCAGAGTAGCCGTAATGCTTCGTGGGATGATCCGTCATCAACACTGGACAGTTGTTTCTCGAACGATGCTGAGCGGCACGGGCCAAGTCGAAGGAGACGGCAAATGGGGCTCCCGTCGAAAGCGACAGCGAAACCGCCGGCAGCCTTGAGCAACACGGAAGTCGCGGCGGAATTGCAGAACGTCGCCGATCTGCTGGAACAGCACGGAGCGAATCCTTTTCGCGTCCGGGCCTATCGCAACGCGGCCGATTCGATCCGCGCCATGGCGACCCCCGTCATCGACGTGGCGGCCTCCCAGGGCCTCGACGGCCTGATGCAGTTGCCCGCTATCGGCCGGTCGCTGGCACACACGCTGGCGCACCTGGCCCACAGCGGCCGGTTGCCGATGCTGGAGCGGTTGCGAGGCGAAAACGCGCCCGAACGGATCTTCACCACGGTGGCGGACATCGGCCCCAAGCTGGCGCAGCGGATTCACGAGGAATTGGGGATTGAGACTCTGTCCGGATTGTCCGCCGCGGCCCACGACGGGCGTCTGGCCCGCGTCCGCGGGATGGGGGCCAAGCGAGTGCAAGCCGTGCGCGAGTCGCTGGCCGGGCGGTTTCGCCAGGCTCCCGCCGCAGCGGGTGCGCCGACTCGCCGGCAACCCGAACCGCCGGACCCGCCGCCGGTCCAGGAACTGCTGGACGTCGACCGCGAATACCGCCAGTTGGCCCAACAGGGCAAGCTGCCGCGCGTCGCACCGCGCCGCTTTAATCCCACCGGCGACGCCTGGCTGCCCGTGCTGCACACCGAGCGCGAAGGCCGCCATTACACGGCCCTGTACTCGAACACCGCGCGAGCCCACGAACTGGGCGCAACCCGCGACTGGGTCGTGATCTACCGGGACGACGACCAGCACAGCGGCAGTTGGACGGCGATCACATGGTCGTTCGGCCCTCTGCGCGGCCGCCGAGTGATCCGCGGCCGGGAGGATGAGTGCGCCCGCCATTACGCTCTGGACGCCGGCCCGAAAAACGGGCGACTGGTCCAGAGACAGTTCCGTTTCTGACGCCGCGCGGGGCCGGCGCGCTGGGCTGGGGTCAGGCTTCCAGATTTCAATTTTCGCGGGGCGAGCGTTTTCCAAGCGTTAAGTCCTGCGACCGCGAAAATTGAAATCTGGAAGCCTGACCCCTTACTCCGCGGAAGCCGGGATGTTCGTCCGCTCACCGTGGCTGCGGCGCCGCTGTGCCGGTGATCTGTTGAGCCAGTTCGCGGCGGGCGGCGAGGATCGCGTCCGGGTCGCGGCAGTACTCCCACCAGCTGGGCGCAATGCGATCGACGATCTTCCGCACGGCCTGCGGGCCGGCCCGCTGTTCCAGCAGTGCGAAGTACTCGTAGTCCTCCATGCCGTCGCGGAGGGCCTTGATCCGCATGCTGGCGATCGGCCCGTCGATGCCGCAGGGCGTTCCGGGATAGAACAGGAAACCGCCGCCGTTGTAGTGCCGCGGATGGGCAAACGCCGGATTGTACCAGGGATCGATCACCGTGGTTACGGTGCTCCAGTACAACAGGCCTGTGATTCCGTACTGGCGGTTGATCCACGTCGGCACGCGATAGGCCAGCAGCGGCCGATCCAGGTGCCAGTACGGCGGATGCTTGTCCTTGACCTGAGCGTACTGCGGATGGTACGAGGGCGACCGCTGCACCAGGGCCGTATAGGACCAGACCTCGTCGCCCTGCGCCAGCTTTTGAGCCACGGTGTCCCGGTCGATGAAACTCCACAGCGGGCACCAGATGTCCACGGCCGCATCTATGTCCGGCCAGGTCGGCTCGTGCGGATAGGTCTGCTCGACGACCAACACCTGCAACTCCGGCGCCGCCTCGTGAACCAGTTGACCGAGCACCAGCACTTGCTCGTAATTCTCCCGCACGTTGGGCTCATCCAACAGGTACACATAGGCCCGTTTTTCCCAGCCGTTTTGCTTGAGGTACGCGTAGTACTCGCGATAGTAGCGCTGGGCCTTCTCGCGCTGCTCAGGGGCAATGTCCTTGTAGTCCGGGCGAAGCGTGGAGTGTGGGAGCCTGGCAAACGGAGCGCGCGGGACCTCAAAGTCCGTCACGTGCAGTTCGTCGATGAATTGCTTCAACGCCGCGTGCCGCTCGGCCACGATCTCCAGCGACCCGTCGGGCTTGACTGTCGGCAGCAGGCGGCCGGGCAGGGGCGGATTGATCCGGTGCTCGGCCATGGCCTGGCAGTAGCGGGCCTCGATCTGCTGGAACCGCTCGGAATCGTGTTTCACGTCGAACCAACGGGCCACATTGCCGAAGCTGCCGAAATGGTTCCGGTGCGTCGGGCCGCCGGGAAGCGCAAAATCCCAGACCGTCAGCGTGACGGGGATCTCTGCCGACCGGCCGCCTTGGAGCGTCACGCGGAACGTGCCCTGGTACGTGCCGGCCGGTGCGTCCTTTGGCACGTGGACGTCGACCCACAGAGGCTGATTCTGACCGGGAAACAGTTCGAAGGGCAAGCCGTACATGTCGCAGCCGCGCGTCACCAGCGGTTCGCCCCACCGCTCCCGGCTCTGGTTCAACGGCTCGATCGGCTGGCCGGTCAACGGATTGACCAGCGGCACCAACGGGTCCGGATACAGGCCGGGCGGCAGTTCAGCGCTGGGCGTCGACTGCCGGACACGGACGTACTCCTCGCGAAAGATCTTCACACAGTCTTTCCCGATCCGCGCGTCCTTGGGGCCGGCCAACTCGGACAATTCCGCCGCCACCACGCGGACCCCCTCGCCCGCCTTCCGGGCGGCGATCACCACCTGGAACGACTCGACTTCGTTCTTCGCCGCCCCCAGTTCCGCCGCCGGCTTGCCGAACGGCGCTTCGTGCTGCTGGATCCGTTCCAGGCTGCTCAAAACCGTCAACCCCACGGCGGGCTCATCAGCCGCTTGGACCTGAGCGCAAAAAACGACGGCCAGAAGCGAGGCCATGAGGGACGCCCCCCCAAGAGTAACACGTCGCATCATCAGCTCCTTTGGTTAATCGATCATTACGTCCAACCTTATCAGACATCCCAAGCGTGGGCAAGACAACCAGCCGCATGCCTGCTGGAAGGAAAATGGTCTGGCGTGACAGCCATTCGAAACGAAAGCGGCGTCGATCACAGGAATCGACGCCGGCTTGGGTTTCGCGAGCCGTCCTTGGCACGCTCAGGACTGCTGAAAAATGGGATTCGTGCGGTTGGCTTTCTGGCCCTTCGCGGCCCGCGGCTTGCCCTTGCCGTCGACTTGGCTTTGCGATTGACGGGGGAACGCGGGCGGAAAGTTGGCCCCCGTGACCTCGACGCTTGCCTCCACGTCGGATTCTGCCGCGTCGTTTTTCGGCTCCTGCTTGGCCGTCAGGAAGGCTTCAACTTTGCTGTCCGTCGCTCGGCCGGTGGGCTTGCTCGAACCGCGGGCCAGCAACTCGCGGACGGTGCCGACCGGGTTGGCGTCGATCGCCTGCCGGTTGCCGGTCATCAACTCGTCGACCTGGGCCAGCAGTTCTTCGCCGGCGGTGGTCAGCTGCCGGGCCCGCAGCAACTCCCGCTTGGTGGCCAACGCGGCCAGCTGCGTTTCAGTCCGGTTGATCCGCACGGCCAGCTCTTCGATCTTCTCTTCGGCGGCCGTCTGGACAGATTCGATCTCCGTCAAGGACGATTCGTAGCCTTCGGCTTCGGCCAACAGCAGGCTCACCTGCGAACGGACCTGCGGTTCCGTGTAGGCAGCACCGCGGACCTCGATGGGGAAGGTGCCTTCGTCTTTGGCCCGCTGGTACTCGCCCCGGAACTGCTCGGCCAGCGTGCGGGCCTGTTCGGCCAAGGCCGACTGCTCGCGGGCTGTCTTGGACAGGCGGCCGACCTTGGCGGCCAGCTCGCGGCGTGTTTGTTCCATCGTGGCCAAGTCCCGCTGCAACTTGGCCTCCGCATGGGCCACGAACCCAGCAGGATATGCTTGGCGAGCCGCTTCGGTCCAGCCTGCCTGTGAATAGCGGGGATTTCGTAGATCATGGGTCGAACTTGCCCAAGTCCGGAATGCGGGCGGGACCGTCGATAATGACATCGGGCGTGAGGAAGATTGCTTCGCCGCGCGGAATGTCGAACGGGGCTGGGGTTTCCGTGGCGGCCAACGGCGGGTCAGGCATTCTCCGCGCAATCCCCGGCTGATCCTGCCCCACGAACTGCACGACAGCCATCCGGATCAGGTCCGCTGCCTCGAAGCCCGTGGCAACAGCACGCTCGTCGAGTCTGTCCTGCAGATGATCGGGAAATTCAACTGTATACATGTTGGTGCCTTTCTGTCAGGCTAGCATCAATACCGTCTATGCTATGCGAGAGCGGTCCATCCGTCAAAACGGTTACCGTCCCTTCGCCGAACAACCGAACTTGGCGACCAGCCTCGCTGGAGAACAGAAACCATTTTGCCTATCTTAACTCTCGCGGTTTCAGATTTCGCTGGGGCTTCGCCCCAGACCCCACGGCGGCTGCGCCGCCTACACGTGGCCGCGTCTCTCCGAGACGCGATTCCCGCTCGCGGAGCGAGCCGTCTACGGTCGCTGGTACTGGCTCTACTTGCTTGATGCATCCACCGAACTGGAGGCCACGCGGAACCCGTCCTTGAAGTTGAACTTGTACCTCCAGCTCCGACCGTCTGGCGTACCCGTCTCATCCGACCCATCCACGCATCCGTCGCCGTCGTCTTGTGACCCGTCGCTGTCACAAACCGGCGAAAATCGCCCACCGTCACTTCGTGCGTCCCCAAATAGAACGGCCGCGTCAATCGCACCGTGTGATGCGGATGCTCAGCCGCATAGTACTCCACCTTGCCTCCCGGAAAACGCCGATCGATCTCCTCCGCCGACACCGTCGACCCCATCACGACTTCCCCAGGCGGAATCAGCGTCAGCTTCATGCCAATGCGGTTGCTCGACTCGACCGGCTGGCCCACGTGCTTGGCCCACGCCTGCTGATGGCCGCGCGCCGTCGTGCCCGAAAACGGTGCCACGGCCAACGGCGGCGACACCTTCCGGCCCAAGTCAAAATCCCCCGTGATCTTCCCCAGCAACTCCGGAGTCTGCAAATATCCCGGACGGTTCCGAAGCACCCAACGCTTCGTCTGCAGGTTCGAGTACGCATACAACTCCAGCAACGACACCGCTCCGTTCCGATTCCCATTCACCTCCAGGTCCGCCCGACCTGACAGACCCTCCATCACAAAGTGCATGAACACCCCATGACCGAACTGCTCGTCTTCCCACGAGAGCTGCCCCTCCGCCGCACTGCTCAACGCCAAAATCCCCGCCGGCACCGCCTTCAATTCGTCCGACAGACCCTTTAGGCTCCGCTGGTGCGACGTCGCGTCGCGACTGCCCGGCGGGCGCGGGTCGTTCCGGCAGGCGTCCACCAACAGCAGCTTCTGACGCGACTGCGATGCCTCCAACTGCTTGTAGATCAGCTCCAGAGGCACCATCGTTGTCTGCGCGTTGTCCAGGTTGGCTTCCGACGGGCAGAAGTAGCTCTTCCCGTCCAAGTGCACCCCGTGGCCGCTGAAACTGACCAGCACCAGATCGTCCTTCTCCGCGACCTGCAGCACCGACGCAATCTGACGCTGGATGTTCGCCCGGTTCGGCTGCGAGGCTGCGTCCGAACCGTCCACCAGCAGGAACACGTTGTCCGCCGGAAAACCGGCCGAGACCAGCTGATCCCGAAACTTCCGCGCGTCCGCCACGCAAAAGTTCAAGTCCTGCAGTTCGACGTACTGGTTCACCCCCACCACCACCGCCCAACGCTGGCCGTCCGCGGCCACCGCCGGACTACGCTGCCAAGCCAACGCCAGGCAGAGAACCAGGCACACACGCACAACACGGATTGTTGGTCTTGTTTGCATCACCAACCTCCGCAGATTTCCACCAATCAAGACAACGGACTCATCAGCGTTCCCCAGGTATTCGGTCCTGTCTTCCCCGTTCCAAGTACCGCTGGGCCAGTTGCGCAGAGCACATCGGCCGGAAAAGCGGTCCAGGCGGGCCGCTCGGCCTGAGTACCCTGCCAGGTGATCGAGCAGGTCGTTCCACCAGGAATCCGGATCGGCCCCCAGACGCTTGTGGATTTTGGCCGCCAGACCGCAGGCGAAAGCCTGGTAGTCTTCCTGAAATACGTGCGGAGCCCGCTGGTCTTTGCGGACCATGGCTACGGCCAGCACCACATCGCGGAGTGGATCGCCGCCCAACTGCCCGCCGCCACGGTAACCCCGCCCCGCTGCGATCCGCTCGGCGACGTGGCTGGCTGCAACGTGGTCGTCGCTTGACGAAATCGCGAGAGCATCCCGCCAGTGATAGCCCAGGCACTGCCAGAGGCGAGCGATGTAAATGGCCCGATCCGCATCGCCCTCGCCCGCGGCCCGCTCGCGGACCATTTCCGAGTACCGCCGCAGACAATCCTCCAGCAACGCCACCACGCGGCGGCACCCCGCATCCCAAGGCTGCATGCTGGGATGGCTGGCCAGCCAAGCCTTCTCCTCGTTCAGAATGTCGTGGATGTCCGTGCTGTTCATGCTCGTCACCGGTCCAGATTGGCCCCTTTCCAACAGAAGACGCGCAACTCGCGCATGAATTGCGCGGTCCAACTTGCCCGCTCTGGTGACTCAAGAACCGGCTTCGGACGCCAACGTCCAGGATGAGGCGACGAGGGCCGACTGCCAGATGCGCTGATCGGGTCTTCAGGCCAAAAAACGGCGTCCGTCGCCTGTCTCTGGGCGGCACTCGACGCTCAGAGCAGGCTGCGGAGGTGCTGCAAATCGGTGGCCGTCTGCTGCAGGCATTCGTCGGTGCCCAGATCCCGGAGGCTGTGGGAGCCTTTGTACTCGCTGTGCAGCGAATAGACGCCCGCGTACCCGACCGACTTGAGCGCCGCGAGGAAGCGGGGCAGCGGGCAGACGCCGTCGGCGATGGGCACGGTCCGGGTGCGCCAGACCTGCTGGCCCTGCTCGTCCCGGCCGGCCATTTCCCACGAAAAGTTCTTGACGGCGACCAGGGCGATCCAGGGCGCCAGCAAGTCGATCCCTTGCCGCCAGCCGTCGAGGCCGCCTTCGACGGCCATGTGCCCCGTGTCGAGATACGCGCCGACTTCCTGCGGCGAAAAATCGCGGAGCAGTTCGTAAAGCTGCGTGCCGTGCGAAGGCAGGAACGCGCCCGAGTGAACGTGGACACAGGGCAGCACCTGGTGCTTCGCCGCCAGCTTGGCCACCTCCGCCAACCGCTTGCGGATCTCGGCCAACTGCGCGACCAGCGTGCCGAACGGCTTGTAGCGGTAATATCCCAGCTTGATGCGGCGAATTCCTTGCTCGGCAGCAACGGCCAGCAGGCGTTCGGCGTCGGCGTCGGCGTCGGTGATGGCGGTCGTCAAGAACAGGATCTCGACGCCGGCCTGCTTTGCCGCGGCGACGGCTTGAGGCAGTTCCTCGGCGACCTGTGCGGGCTCGATGTGCCCCTTGGGGCGCACGGTCAGGTCGAGTCCGTCCAAGCCGATCTGCTTGAACATCCGGCAGACTTCGGGGATCGGCCGGTCTTGAAAGCTTTTCGTGAAACAGGCGATCTTCGGGCCTCGTGCCGCCGGCGCCGGCCCGTCCGCTGCTGCGGCGCGACGGGCGCCGAGTCCCAGGCTGCCGCCCGTCACGCCGGTTGCCTCCAGGAGGGGAGCCGCCGCCAGGGCCCCGGCCGCCAAGCCGAGTCCCGCGCGGGCAGAACAAGCAAAGAAATCTCGCCGACCAAGCCTTGCCATCGTCGTCCTCCCAATCCACTTGCCGGAAAAATGACTCCTCCCAGACCGCCGGTCACAGGGTCTCCAACCAGCCAGGCTTCAGCTTCGCTCCGTGCGCTTGCGGGTGTCCGTCGCGGCGTGCGCCGAAGATCAGCCACTGGTTGTCCGCGGTCAGGTACGGATGGGCGTGACTCCACTGCTTACCGTCGTACTCCGTGCGGCTGAAGCACGCCCGCTGGGCCCGGCCGGTCGCGAAGCTGCCGAGGTAGATCGGAATCCCCTTCTCGCCGCTGTCGCCGATCCAGTACTTCCCGTCGCGCGACACGCTGACGTGCCCGAAACGCTTGCCTTCGTACACCAGCGTGGGACTCTTGTCGCCGACCTGGGCGCTCCACACGTTGCCCTTGCTCGTGGCGTTCGCGCCGGTCGAGAAGAAGATGCGGCTGGTGGCGCCGATCCAGGCCTCGTGGCCCGTGGGACGCAGCGTGTAGGGCTGGTCGGCCGGGAACGGCCATTCCTTGTGTGTCTCGCCGCCCCCGGAGCCGATCTCCAGTTCGCTCAGCAACACGACCTTGACGTCGGGCATCTGGTTCAGTTGGATCAGCACCCGGTTGCGCCCGTCGCGCGAGAACTGCTCGTGTTTGGCGTGATAGCCCGGCTTGTCCAGCAGCAAGCTCCAGCGGTTCGTCTTCAGGTCCAGCAGATGCACTTGGGACGGCCCGCCCGCGGGAGGCTGGACGCTGACGGCATAGTAGCGATGGTCGGGCGAGACGCTGCCGTAGCTGTAACTGCCCCGCTCCGGCGGCAATTCGGCGACATCCTCGACCTGCAAGCTCAGATAATTGCAGCGTCGCAACCGCCTGGCGCCCTCGATCGTCTGAGCGTAATACAGCCACTCGCCCCAGGCGTGAAACGCCGGGAACGGCGGTTTGCCCGACAGGATTTCATGCAGCGAGCCGTCCTGCAGATCCAGGATGCTGATCCCCCCGGGCTGGTCCGGCAACGGGTAGTAACGGATGGCGATGCGGCGGCCGGTGGCGTCGCCATAGGGCTGTTCCCCGTAGATGTTGTCGGCCGGCCGGACGTCGCCGCCCAGCCGGTAGATCTCCGCGCCGCTGTCGGCGTCCACTTCCAGAGCCGGCCCCAGCGCGAGGCGGCCTGCCGGCTGGGCCTGTGCCGTGGCCGTCACGAACACGCTCAGAATCAGGAACGTCAGGTGTCGCATCATTGCCTCCCAGTCCTTATCTCCACAGCATTTCGGCGCCGACCGGGTCGCCGTCGGATCGGAGCTTGCGGGCCGGACTGTCCGGGCGGAGGCGGTAGTCGCCGCCTGCCGGATCGACGAATTGCGGATCCGCAAATTGCGAATGCGCGTCCAGGCCGGTCGCCTGGCGGTACTCGTCGAACCCCGCGATCTTCTGCCGGAACCAGTAGGCCATGACGCCCGTCTGGCTGAACCACAGATTGTAGTCCATGTCGGGCAGCACCTGCCAGCCGCTGGAATAGCGGCTGCCCCAGTCGCTGTGGTCGTAGAAGATATTGTACTTTACTTCGACGCCCTTCGTCGCGGCCGTGTTGCTGTAGAACATCAGATGGCTGCCGTTGCGGTCCGGACGCTGCTGGTGAGCCCAGCCGCGGCCGGCATTGACGCAGGTGTTGTTGACAAAACGGACGTTCTCCGTGACGGCCGTTTCCGGGCCGTTCCAGTACTCGAACGAATACTCGGAATTCCAAATCAGGTTGTTGCGGTACGTGATGTTGATCTGCTTCGAGTCGTCGCCGCGTCCCTGGTTTGTCAGGGCCGCGTCGTAGACTTCCCAGATGCGGCAGCCTTCCACGAGGTTGTCGCGGGAGGCTCCCCAGAACTCGATGGCGTTGCCGAACCGCACGGGCTTGCCGTCCGGCCGGGTGAACTGGTGGGCCCCGCCGATGTAGCCCAAGTCGCAGTTGCGGATCACCAGGTCGTGCGTCCCGCCGCCGCCGAAACCGTGGGCCGCGCCGTTCATGACAGCCAGGCCATCGTAGACCACGTGATGCTTGCCGCCCTGATTGATCACGTGCCGGGCCAGGGCCAGTTCGATGCTCTTGTGCCGCGCGGTCGGGGCGGCCTCGCAGTACAGGTACACCCGTTGCGCCGCGCCGTCGTAGTAGTAGTCATAAGGTTTGGTCAGGTCGTCGAGCGACCACTTCTTCCACCCGCAGACGGCGCCTCCGTCGAAAATCAGGTTGCCCACGTCCACGGTCAGCGGATCGGCGACGTTGGGCGTGGCCCGACGCACGCTTTCCGGCTGGAACTCAAACACGGCGCCGGCGGGCAGCAAGCCGCCCAGGCTGAGGTGCAGCCGGCCGGTCTCCGCCGATTCCTGGACGTCCAACACGGCTTGATAGGTTTCCCAATCCGCGTCCAGCGGGCGATTCACCGGGGCCGATCTGGCGAACCGATTCCAAGGGGAACCTCCGTGGAGGACTCCGATGCTGGGCAAGCGGAACGGCTGGCTGCTGCGGGCACGGAACGTCAGCAGCAGGCACGCGCCCTTCTGGACGGGCAGCGGCGGTCCCCACAGCTGCACGTGGTTCGACGCCGATCCGCCGTTGGAGCAGGCGATGCGCAGGATCGTGCCTGCCGCGTCCTCCACGTGCGTCACCTCGACGTCCGCGTCTTGCTCCTGATGCCGGCTCCACCGGCCGCCGCGCAGATCCAAGACTTCTTCGCCCAGTTGGTATTCCATCGGCAAGGTGGCCCAGACGTTTTCTCGGACGCGCTGCCAATCTTCGCTGCGGTCGCGAGGCAGCGAGCCCAGGATCAGCGGCTTGGGACCTTCCCCGAACGACGTGTAGGTGACCGGTGCGCCCGCCTTGCCGCTGGCGGGCACAAGGGCCCCGCGCCACACGCCGCCGCACTGGAACCGCACCGTATCGCCCGGCTTCAGCTCGGCCGCGTTGACCCGCTCCAGGCTCTGCCAGGCACGCTCCGCCGACAGCCCGTCGTTGCCGTCCTGCCCGGTCTTCGAGTCGACGTAGAACGTGCGCGCGCTGGCGGGGCCTTCCGCGGCCTGGCCCGCCCCCGCGCACACTCCGCAGCCAATCACCCAAACCACCAGCCACACGGCGTTCACACGCCGCCTTCTTCGGTCCGTTCCGTTCATCGCTACACTCCTCTCGCTCTGAATCAACGGTAGACGCCCGCCTCGCGCAGTGCTTCCCACATGGCCAGGATGTTCTCCGGCGGGACGTCGGCCTGGATGTTGTGAACCGTGTTGAAGATGTAACCGCCGCCCGGCGCCAGCGCGGCGACGTTGCGCTTCACATCCTCCCGGACCTGCTCGGGCGTGCCGCTGGGCAACACGCCTTGGGTGTCCACGCCGCCGCCCCAGAAGCAGATGTCGCGGCCAAAGTCGCGCTTCAGGGCGGCCGGTTCCATGCCCGCGGCCCGCACGTGGACCGGGTTCAGGATGTCCACGCCGATCTCGACAAAGTCCGGAATCAGCGCTCGCACGTTGCCGCAAGAATGGAAGAAGATGAAGCCGTCCGGCGCGCGCTTGCGGATGATGTCGAACAACTCGGCCTGCAGCGGTTTGAACAGCCGCCGGTACATGTCCGGGCTGACCAGCATGGATTGCTGCGTGCCGTAGTCGTCGGCTTCAACGACGACGTCGAGCACGTCGCCCAGATCGTCGAGCGCGGCTTCCCAGAAGCGGGCCTTGAGTTCGGCGATCTTGGCCAGCAGGTGCAGCGCGGCGGCTTCGCCGAGCGCCAGGTCCATCATCATCTGGTCCATGGGACGCAGCCGGCAAGCCATTTCCAGAATCCCGGCGCACAGCCCCCTCATGACCACGGCGTAGCCCGCCTCGCGCAGCGTCACCGCCCGCTCCCGCAAACCGGCCCAGCGGCGCGGGTCGTCCGGCTCCGGCCAGCCCAGCGAATCGATGACGTCGTTGGTCAGCACCGTACCGTCCAAGGGACTGACGCACAGGCTGAAGTACAATCCGTCTTCTTTCGGCATCCGGTACTTGCAGTGCCATTCGTCCACAAACGCCCAGGCGTCGCCCTCGTCCCGCAAGTCGATGTTCCAGTTCGTGCTGATCCGCGGGAACAGGCCGCGAGTATCGACCTGGAACCGCTGCATCAGGTCCTCGTGCGGCACGCACACCTGCTGGGCCACGTCCATCGTGTCCGGCTCCAGGGCAGGCATTCCCAGCTGCCGGCGCAGATTCACGTAGGCCGTGTTGCTGATCCCGGTGACCTGCGTGGACGACAAATCGAACGGCACGCGGTCCGGCTCCTGATGGCTCAGCGTTCGGCGGACGCGTTGGCGGGGTGTCATCTCGAGGCAGGACATCAGCGGGGCTCCTGAGCCAGAGTGGGTGGGTAGCAGTGCGGACAACCGGAACGCCCCCGCTCCCCACGCGGCCAACGGCCACCGCGGAAGCAGCCGGGCCCCTTGGGAAGGGCTGGCTTCCTGCAGCTGCGTGTATGCACGGGCGAAAGCCCTGGCCACGGAGCCGGGACAACGTCTTCGGCGCGGGCATGTTAACAGACACAAGGGAGAGTGTCAAATTGACGGTCCCTGCCGCGCGCTGCCTCGTGGGCTTCGGGAATCCTCCTCGGCATCCCAAGACTGCGGCCGTTCTGGCAGGAATCGCAACACGGCTGAGCCTCGTTCGCCGAGGACCGTCGCGCGACGGCGATGCGAACCGGAACATCTCGCCAACGGGTCTTTCGACGCCGCGCCGCCGCTTGCCTCCGTCGAACGATGTTCAGCACCGGCAACCCGACGCGCCCCACCGTCTCGCCACCACGCTGGCAAGCAGCGTGGTGTTTTCGGCACGACGGCCCGATTCGCCCCGCCGGCCAAGCGCCACGGGAACATTGCCCCACCCGGACGAGCCGAGCGGTGGCAGGCCGCTCCACAAGGGCCGACGTTCTGGTTGCGAACACGGCTCCACGCTGGCAAGCAGCGTGGTGGCCGGGAGAACCAACGGGGAATCAAGCATGAGTATCTCAGAGGCTTCGCGGCCGGCGACGAAGGTCACCGGCACCGAGCCACGAGCGGAGGAAAAACCGCATCCCTGTCTCTCCGTCACAAGGCCGTCCGCCCTTCCTGCAGCAGTCGCAAGGGTTCGGCACGGGCGGCGGAACTGGCCGGCCACAGGGCGGCGGCCAACTCGTGCAGATCGCGGAATTGCCTGGTCGGGAATTCGCTGAGCACGCGCCCATCCTTCAGGACAATCATGCGCTCGCCCCACATCGCCACCGTCGGCTAGCGCGTCACGAAGACGATCGCCGGCAGCAGGATCGCGACCAGGATGCCGATGATGGCGATCACGACGAGCCGTTCGACGAGCGTAAAGGCCGCGCGATTGGGAGGTTTGATGCCTGGGAGATTTGACGCTGCAGGCCCCTCCGGGACTGCCGTTCCCGGACCGTCTCTTGCGGATACGATTGCAGCCTGAGCCTCACCCAAACCTGTTTTCGGAAAACGCCTCTCCCAATCTCCGCATCGCCAACTCCGCCACATCTCCGAATCACTTGGGTCTGCAGTGCGACAGCGCCAGCAGTGCGAACGCGGTTGCCAAGTGCGGGTCGCCTTCCATCCAGCGGGTGTTGGCGTTGACCCAGGAGCCGTCTTCCTGCTGTCGCCGGGCGAGTTCTTCGGTCAAATCCCGGCGCCAGTCGTGCTTCACCCCCTGGGCGTCCTCGATCCAGTCGACCCCCAACACGTCCAACGCTTTGGCGAACGTGTGGTAGTAGTAATACAGGCCGGCGTCGCCCATGCCGGGGTTGCTGTTGACGCCGTAGTTCTTGTGAATCCAGTCGACCGCCGCCTGCAGTCGCCGATCGTCCTTCGTCAGGCCCGCGTAGATCATGCTCTTCAGGCCCGAATACGTCATCGAGCCGTAGCTTCGCAGGCCGCCGTCGGTCGTCTGCCGCTGTTCGTCCTGCCGCTCCAGCACGCAGGTGTAGTAGAACCCGCCGTCGTTCACTTTGGCGGCAAACGGCGTGGTGTTGTGCTCGCTTTCCAGGTTCTGGCAGCGGGAGACGAAGACCAGCGCGTTCTGGATCGCCGGGTCATCCGCGCCGGCCCCGCACGACTTGAGGGCTTCGATGAAGAACGCCGTGTTCGACAGGTCGGGCCGCGACTTGCCGCCGTAGCCCGCACCGCCGTACGCCGGGTCGGAGCGGTCCTTGCCTTTGCTTTCCTCCCATTGGCCGCTGCGAATGAACTTCTCCGCCTCCCGAATGATCTTGTCAAACCGCCCGTCGCGGTTGGCCTCCTGGAAACAGACCAGGGCGATACAGGTCTCGTACGTCGAAATACGGCTGCCCGGCGCATGGACCCCGCCGCTTTCCTGGGTGTACTCCTCCAAATACTTCAGGGCCTTCGCCACTCGCGGATCGTCTGCCGTGCGGCCGCTTCGCAACAGGCCCAGCGCGGCCAGCGCCGTGGGGCCGATCCCGACCTGAGAACTCAGCGAGCCGTCGTCCGACTGGCTCGCCATCAGGAATTGAATCGCCCTGCCCACCGTCTTCTCATACAGCGCGGGATCAGGCCCGGAAGATTTCGTTTCCGCTCCACCCACAGACGACGTGGCCGCCACAATGCCAACAACGGTCATCGCAACGGTTGCCCCCGAAAAACCTCGCATCACTTCGCCTCCAATTCCTATTTCCTGTGTTACCTCCACGTAAGCCAGTTCTTTACCTCGGACATCAACAAGGTGTTGCTCAGCCCGTCGGTGAAACCGGCCCAGCGGCGACTGAGGTTCACGCCAAAGGCGGATCGCGTCGGCGTCTCCGGCTGATCGACGCCGTTCCAGACGTACCAGTCGCCCATGCAGAACCCGTAGTTCACGCCGCCGATCTCGCCGAATTTGGCGTGCGTCAGCGGCGCGTCCCGGATCTCGCTGGGACACAGAAACCCGTCGATCACGCGGCCCACCGCTTCCTTGTTCACCAGGTCGCCGTAGAAGGTGTCGATGTCCATGGAATGGAAGACCGTGCCCAGTTCCAGAAAGGGCAGAATCCGGGCGTGCGGTCCCAAGTAGCTGGTCCAAAGCGAACCGTCGGGCCGCCGCGCAACCAGGGCCGCGGGGGGCAAGCCGCGAAGCAGGAGTTCGTAGTTCTGAATCGCGATCCCCAACTGCTTGAGATTGTTGGCGCACTGCGTCCGCCGCGCCGCTTCACGCGCGGCTTGAATGGCCGGCAGCAGCAGAGCCACCAACAGGCCGATGATGGCGATCACGACCAGCAGTTCCACAAGCGTGAACGCGGTGCGCGTTCGAGCTTTGACGAATCCGCAAGCATCCATCTTTTACGTTCCAAGACCGGCTTTGCCTTCCACTCGCCAACCGGTTCCACTCCCCAACCCCAAGTTGCATCGGCAGTACTTTCAGCCGCGCGAGCGAGGATCCCGAACCGCCGCCCGAAATCGAAGCAATCGACGTGCCGCGGCGGGGAAACCGCGAAACGGCGCTTCGCAGCCTGTTGCCCCACGGGGATCGGCTCCGAACGGCGGGCTCCGAGCTGCAGGGGATAAGCTCCAGGAAAAACGACCACCGCAAAATGCGTGTCCTCCCTGACTCACTGCTCCTGTCCTCGTTTCTCAACAGGCGGTTCAGTGACTTTCTGACAAAGATCTGGGAACCGACCGTTTGTCGCGGGAACGAGGGTGTCGAATTCTGCGACGCAGGCGTCGGTCTTTTCGACGCGCCGTAGCAACGACGGCCGAAATAACTTCTCGCAACCGAATGACCCCTTCGCGAAATCGGGAAGTTATTTCGACCACCGTTGCTACGCCCATCCCGCGTTGGTTTGCATCCAGCGCTCGGCCTGGCGGGCTGTGATTCGCCGCCGCCGGCCGACAAGCCGGCCGCCGTGCATCACGAGGGCGACGGGCACGATCACCGTCATGACGGCGGCGAGCACCACGATCACCAGCACTGAACAGGAGGCTCGCGGAAGACGCCTCACCGAGACACGGGGGGCGTTTTCGATGCCGTTCAGCGGTCGTCCGGCGAGCGCGGTGCAGTCGCTTTCCGCCGGATGACAATCGCGCACACGAGGTACACGCGCGGGCCGAAGTCCCACAGCCAGGGTGCGGTCATCTGGACGCTGTCCACGGCCGGCGTCAAGGCAGGATCGGACTCAAACAGGTGACGGATCACAAACGGGTTGACGCCGGTGAAGAAGTTCCGCCGACTGATCAGCTCGACGGCCTTGTCGAACAAGTGCGATTCCGGGACTTGGGGCAACTCGGGACACGTTTGCGAGGAAACGAAGTCCAGGACCAGCACGGCGGTTCCCCCGGGACGCAGCAGTTCCAGCAGCAGCCCCAAATGCTGGGCCCGCAGGCGCAGAATCGTCTCGACGCACCGCGGATGACGTTCGCCCAGGCTGAGCGTGACGCACTGGATCAACTGGGTCAGCAGGCACACCGAGGCAACCGTATCGAAGGGACTTGGCAGGTCCAGCGGCGGATGGGCCGCCATCGTTTCGGCACACAGGTCCAACTCGGCGTCGCTCAGCGGCCGCTCCGGAGTTCCAACTGCCAGCCGATCCGCGATCCACGTCAGGTCCACGTTGCCGTACAGGCGGATGCGCTCGGTGTCCCCCCACCCCTGGCGGTCCAGCCCGGATTGGAGCGCATGCGGATCCAAGTCGACCAGATGCACCTGATCGTACACCTGCAGCAGGGCGGCCAGATCCAGGTCGTTTGAATTTCCCGCTCCCAACACGCACAACCCGCCGTGAGGCGGGGCCGCATCGGCCAGCAACCGAGTCACGCGGCCGCGGTGCGGCGCATAGCGGTCCCATCGTCCGCGGCTGTGATCGTTCTGCCGTTTCTGTTCGTCGGCGATTCGGTTCATTTTCCTCCCCACGCGGCGCGGGCCAGCAGGCTGCATGACCGCAAGGTTCTCCGGCGGGGCATCATCGGCTCGGCTGTCCCGGACCGCGCTCTTCCACTGCCGCGCTAACGCCCTGCTTCGATTTGATCCGCGATCTGGTCGCGAACGGCGGCCAGCGCAGCCGGGTCGCGGCTGAAGTCGGTCATGCTGTGGACGAGTCGCTCGACGTACTTCTGGGCGGCCTCGCGGCCCTGGGCGTCGGCCAGCAGGGCCAGGTAATCGTAGTCCTCCAGGCCGTCGCGGACGTTTTCCAGGCGGATCGAGCTGACCGGTCCGGCGGGCGTGGGGTAGGTCAGGCAGCCGTCGCCCGTCATCCGCGCCACGCAGGCAGGTTTCCAATCCAAGTACGGATCGCTGCCGGCGATGATCCCGTTCGGGTGCCACAAGTTCACGTGCCAGAACAAAAGCCCATCGGCCTGGAAGCCGTAGCTCATCCATCCCAACAGCCGGCCTTCGATCGTCGGATAGTCCATGGCCGCGAAGTTTGCGTACGGATGCTGCGGACCACAACACACGTACCACCAGACCTGTTTGCCTTGCTGCCGCAAGCGGGCCGACAAGTCCGGGTTGTAGGCCGCGGTGAGCGGGCAGTACCAATCCATAAAGTCCTGGTCTTCCGGCGGCGCCGTGCGGCGTTTCTGGTACATGTAACCGGCGGTCGTGAACGTGCGGACCTCCGGGTACCGCTGCTTGAGGAACTTGCAGATGCCCCGGATCAATTCGTCGTACTCCGGCCCCCGTTCATCGAAGCCGTACACGTACGCCAGTTCCGACAGGCCGTGTTGGCGGAGTTCCCGGACGTAGTCGTCCAGTCGCCGCGCCAGTTCCTCGCAGAAATTAGCCGGGTAGTCCTTCAATTCCGCATAGCACGTCCAGAGCGGATTGCCTTTCGGTTTCGGCACCAGGTTCAGGATGTTGAAGGCCGTCAGGCCGCGGTCTTTGGCGTACCGCAGGTCGGCCACCGCGGGCGGGTCGGTCCGCGAGATGTCGTCCGGGTTGAGGCGATGGGAAAGCATCAGCTCCAGGCACTGGCGGCGGAGTGCGGGAGTGATCTCGCCGTACGCGGCCCGCGTGTACCCGTCCATCATCGCAAACGCGGTCTTCAGGCGGGGACAGCGCGGCAGCGTGAAACGCCGCACGTGTACGCGGACGGCCAGTTCGGCCGGGGCTGCCGCTGCGGGCTTGACAAGCACCCGGCCCCGATACGTGCCCGGCGGCACCGCCTCGGTGGCGTGAAAGTTGACCCACACCGTCTGGGTCCGGCCGCCGACGACCTCGAACGGCCGGAGCGGCAGCAGAACTTCCGGGCACCAGTTGCCCACCGCTGGGGCCGCCGGATGGCCCGACGGCGTCTCCACGTAGATGTAGCCGACCAGGTGCGCCGTGACCGCTTCAGGCGGGAAAGCCTCGCCGCGCTCGTTGGTCAGCGGGCCGACGCTCACCTGCACGTCGCGCAGCGTGACGCCGTCGGCCCCGGTGATCGCCAGTTGCAGTCCCTCCGACTCGTTCCGGGCCAACGAGACCGACTGTTCCGCGCGCCGGTCCTCGGGCGGATACTCGGTGGGATACACTTTTCGCATCGAGTTCTCGCCCCACACGACGTAGCCCTCGCGAACCGGGTTCTGCCGCCGTTCGGGCACGGCGACGGGCGTCGTCAGGTCCAGCCGTCGTCCGTCGCGGCCTTCCGCCGTGAGGCGGAACGCAGCCAGACGCGATTCTGCGGCGTCGCGCCAGGTCCAGGCGATCGTCTCGCCGCGGCCCTGAGTGGAAGCCAGTTCCCGGCCGCCGGAGTCCAACAGCGCGGCGCGCCACTCGGCCGGTTCCGTCAGCCGCGCGCCGATGCGCTGTCCCTGGGGACAGCGCGGAAAGTCGGACATCACGCGGACCTGGGTGGCATGAAGGCCGCCGCGATGGACGAACACGTCGTCGAACCAGGCCTTGCCGCGCACTCGCCGCAGAAAGACGTACGCGCGGATCTCGCGGACCGGCTTCTGGGGCCAGTAAACTTCCGCCGTGTATTCCCAGTCGTGGGTGCCTCGCGTCCAGGCGGCCGTCTTGCCCCACCACGGCGTGCCGTCGTCGTAGATCACGTCCAGAAACACGCAGTAGTCCCCGCCGCCGCCGACGACTCCGTCCGCCTTGCTCCACCCGCCGACAATAATCGGCCGGCGATCGGGCCGCTCGTAACGGATCACCTGAGCGATTCCCGTCCCTTCCTGCTCGTTCGCCGTCTCGCAGCGAATTGCAAACTTGCCCGCATGCACCTCCGCGGCGTCGAGCGCATACCCGCGGCCATGGGGCGTCCAGTCCACCAGTCGGCCTGCGGCGGTCTGCTCGAACTCCGGGTTGGCCAGTTCGTTCGTCAAGGCGACAGACTCGCTCGTCAGGGCCAAGACGATGCCAAGCAAGATGCGATGGAGATTCATCGGGGGTCCTTTCCGAATCCGGGTGCTGGCGGGGCACTTGCCGCGGCGTTCTCGAATGATCGGCGTCAAGAATCTGGCCGTCTCGTCGGCGATGACGCGATAGCCGGCCAGGTTCGGGTGCCGGTCGCCGAACCAGCCGGGGAGGCCGCCGAAGTGCGCGTCAAGGCGATTGTCCAAGACGACGACGTGCGGGTCCTTGCCTTGAGAGTCCAGCAGATACGGCCGGGCCAGTTCGTGCAGCTTCTCCGGAATCTTGGCCAACGGGAAGCGGCGATAGTTCAGCATGTTCGGGCCTTTGGCCTGTTCCGCCGCATAGCGCGGATACAGATCGAAGCAGGTCAGGTTCTCCTCGGCGGCCACCTGGCGGATGAGCCGGTTGGCCTTCTTCGGCCAGGTGTCCTCCAACTCCAGATCTTCGCCCCAGGGAATGTTGGTCGTGGGGATCAGCATGGCGGCCGGATGGTCTTGGCGCAGGCGGGCGAGGAGTTCGCGAAAGTCCTGGGGGAAGTTCACCGGGAAATCCTCGCGTTTGGCGTAGTCGTTGCCGCCGTAGCGGATGAAGATGTAGTCCAGTCCCGGCAGCTTGGCCACCGCCCGCTCGTAGCGGCCGGAATCGAGCAGCCGGCGGATGTACTCGCCGCTCAGCCCCACGTTGATCACGTTGGCCGGCGGCAGGTCCCCCTCGGCGGCCAACAGGATGCGGACCACGTCCTCGAATTGCGGCTCCTGCGGCGCGATCTTCCGCGGGATGCTGGATTCCGTCGCGCTGTCGCCCAGCAACAGGATCTGGATCTGGCCCTCGTGCTCGGCGCGCGCGCTGCCGGCCACGACAAGGATGAACAGGCCCAGGAACACGGTAGCGATCGATTTCATGCGGTGGGTGCCTTTCGTGCGAGAATCAACTCCGCGAGACAGCGTCAGTCCGGCGTTCAGCGTCGCGGAACTCGCGACGCTTCGTCAGGCTGGCTCTCCAGAGCGTGCGTTTCGCGGCTGGCCGGCGCGGAACGACGCCCGCTCCTTGCCGCCGCCGCGGCAGGTCCTATCACTGTACTGAACCCAACGCTTTCAGCAACCGGCCGCAGGTGAGTTTTGCATCTCCCAACACGAGGATCGTCTTGGGATCAGCGTACAGCGGGTTTGCGACACCGGAATATCCGGGGCTCTCGTCCAGGTTGCAGACCACGACCTGGCGGGCCTCTTGGGCGGCAAGAACGGGCATGCCGGAGATGGGCGTGCCCTGGACGTGAATGGCCGCCGGATTGACGACGTCACACGCGCCGACGACCAGAGCCAGGTCGGTCTCCCGGAATTCCGAATTGATCTCTGGCAGGTCGAACAGGATGTCGGGATCGACCTCGGCCTCCGCCAGCAGGACGTGCATGTGACCCGGCATCCGGCCGGCAATCGGATGGATCGCGAACCGGACGTCCTTGCCCAACGCTTTCATCCGCTCCGCGATTTGCACCACTTCGAATTGGGCGTGCGCCAGCGCCATTCCGTAGCCCGGAATAAGGATGACTCTCTGCGCGCTGCCGATGGCTGCGACGGCGCGCTCCAGCGGTGACGGCTGCGAAGAATCCGGAGGTCCGGCGGCGGCGGACGACTCGGCTGCGGCCGGCGCCTGGCTGGTCTGCGAGCCCTGCGCCGCCGGTTGCCAATCGGCGGCGGCCAGCAGCTTGAACAGATTCCGGTTCATCGCCCGGCACATGGCGTGGGTCAAAAGGAAGCCCGAAGCCCCCACGGTCGCCCCGCAGGCGATCAGCAGGCGGCTCTGCACGACCACTCCGCAGAACGACGCCGCGAGTCCCGTCGTGGCGTTCAGAAAGGAAATCAACACCGGCATGTCAGCCCCGCCGATCCAGAGCGCAAAAACCAGGCCGAGCGCGAGCGACAGGAGGACCAAGGCGAGCGCGAGGCACAGCACGACGGGGCCGTCCGCGAGGACCGCCAGCGTGGCGAGAATGCCGATGCCGGCCAGCACCGAGGCAAGAATCCAGCCGTGTCGGGGCAAAATGACGGGCGTCTGCCGCAGCACGCTGGCCAGCTTGGCACTGGCCACCATGCTGCCGCTGAACGTGGCGGCGCCGATGACGATGCCGAGAACTCCGGAAAATTGCCCGACCCACGCCAGCTCGCTTCCCTGTCGCGTCAATTCGACCAACGCGATCAGAAACGAGGCGCCTCCGCCCGCCCCGTTCTGAAACGCGACCATGGCCGGAATCTGGATCATGTTGACCCGCAGCGCCACCAGCCAGCCCACGCAACCGCCGGCCAACAGCACCAGGACGACCGCCGCCGGCTCGCGAATCGGGTTCCCCGCCAGCACCACGCCCACCGCACACACCAAGGCGAGAGCGGCCGCCAGGTTGCCGCTGCGGGCCGTCTGCGGCGCACGAAATCGCCAAATCCCGAAGAACAGGAGCAGAATGATCGCCAGGTCGATGATCCCGTGCCAAGCATTATCCATGATGTCGGCCAAACATCCTCAACATGCGGTCGGTGATCGTAAACCCGCCCACCAGATTAAAGGCGGCCAGGCCGATGGCCAGCGCGCCGAGCACCTTGGCAACGGCGGCCGTGTCGTCGGCGAACAACAGCAGGGCGCCCAGGACCGTCACCGCCGAAACAGCGTTGGTCATCGACATCAGCGGCGTGTGCAGCCGCGGAGGGATCCGGGAAATCAGCCAATAGCCGACGACCGAAGCGCCGGCAAAAACCGCGGCCATCAACAGCAAGTCCGCCATCGCATCGCTCCTGGACCACCGTTGTTACTCATCCCGCAATCGCGATCCCCTCGTGGGACGCGGCCAACCAACAGGCGGTGCCACGCCGGGGAAGTGCGTTTCGAGCCGGGCGCCGGGAACGCGCCCAAGCGCCGTTTGTTGTCAGCTCTGCCCCATGGCCTTCAACGTCCCCGGATGCACGATGTTTCCCTGGTGCGTCACCAACGAATGACGCACAATGTCGTCCTCCAGGTCGGGCTTGTCCAAGCCGTGTTTGAACAGATTCGCGAGGTAGTGCCACAGGTTGTGTGCATACAGCCAACTGGCATGGACGGGCATGGTGCCGGGGATGTTCCACAGTCCCAGCACACGGACGCCGTGCCTGACCGTCTCGCCGCCCGGTTCGCTCACGGCGCAGTTGCCGCCCTGGTCGATCGCGACGTCGACGATCACGGAGCCCGGTTTCATCTTCCGGAGCATCTCGTCCGTGACCAGCACGGGGGCCACTTCGCCGGGCACCAGCGCGGACAGGATCACGAGATCAGCCTCCTGAACCAGCGGCCCCAGCGCGGCGAGTTCTTTTTCGAGCCATTCCGGCGGCAAGGCGCGGGCGTAGCCGCCTTCGCCCAGGGCCACCTCCGGCGGCACGTCGAAGCCGGCGATCTTGGCGCCCAGGCTGTCGGCGGCCAGGCGCGCCTCCTGCCGGATGTCCACGGCCTTGACCGATCCTCCCAACCGCTTGGCGGCGGCGATCGCCTGCAGGCCGACCACCCCGGTTCCTACCACCAAAAACCTGGCCGCTTTGACGGTCCCGATCGCCGTGCCGATCAGGGGGATGAATTTCGGGAAGCGGTTGGCTGCGATCAGCACGGACTTGTAGCCGGTGACCGTGCTCATCGAGGTCAAGGCATCCATCATCTGCGCCCGCGAGATGCGGGGAATGCCGTCCATCGTCAAGGCCGTGATGTTGCGGGCGGCGAGCATCCGGATGGTGTCGTGATTCGACGGCGCCGCAGGGTGCAGGAACGCGACCAGCAGAGCGCCCGGCCGCATCATCTCGACTTCGTGTTTGCCCGTCTCCTTGTTGAGCCAGGGTTGTTTGACTTTCACGATCACGTCCGAGGCGGCAAACAGGGCCGCCGGATCGCCGACGATCTTGGCTCCGGAGGCTTCATATTCCGCGTCGGCTCGCAGGGCCCCTTCGCCGGCCGAGGCCTGAACCTGGACCTCGAATCCCATCTTCACGTATTCGGCCACCGTCTCCGGCAGCGCTGCGACCCGCAATTCGTTGTCCAGAATCTCCTTGGGAACACCGAGGATCATGGGACACCTCCGTGGCTGTCTGGAGAATCGAAAAACGCCGGACTCCCGTCATTGTATCACCGGTTTTTTTCCTGGCAAACGACTTCGCAGCGTGTCCGCTCCCGCTCTTCGGTCCAGCGATTTGCGGCTGGCCGGCAGGGTCGCGACCGTTTTGCCGTCGCCGTCTGGCTGTCGAAGCAGTTGCGGTCCGCTGGTGCGTCGTCTGTCCTTGTTTGGCACGTTGCCGATCGATCAGCGGCAACTCATTTCCCTGGCCGCTGCGGTCTGTTATAATTCGACTCGGTTTCAGCTGTTCCCCAGGAATCATCAGGAGACGAAATCATGCCGATTTTCCGCGTCGTTGTTGCGAGTATGTGCCTGGCAGTCATTTCTTCGGCGGCGGCGGCGCTGGCGGCCGAGAAAGACAAAGCCGATCCGTCGGCCGCGTCCTTCGATCCGGTCGAGCAGTTCGAGCACATCGGCATCTGGACCCCGGACAAGCAGCCCGAGGAACGGTTCGTGGCGGCGACCAAGGTCTGGGTGACGGACTTCCAAAAGCATCCGTACGGCGTCGAGTGGTTGCGGTCCGACCGGCCGTTCAAGGGCAGCAATCCCCACATCGCCTTTCGCGTCGAGAGCATCGAGCAGGCGGCCGCGGCCGCGAAAGGGCTGAAGTGCGTTTCCCAGCCCTTCGACGCCGGCATTGCCCGCGTCGCTTTCTTTCAAACCGCAGACGGCGTGTCCGTCGAGTTCATGGAGTATCCCCAGGGCTCTGCGAACCAGTCGGGCCGCAAGTTCCAGTTTGATCACATCGGACTGATCACCACCGAGAAGAAGCCCAACGAGACGTTCGTGGCGGCGACCAAGGTCTGGGTGACCGACATTGCGGCCCATCCGTACCGCGTGGAGTGGCTGCGTTTCGAGCCCGACACGCCCGTCAAGAGTCCGGTCCGCGACCAGCCGCACGTCGCCTTCCGCGTCGATTCGATCGCCGCAGCCGCCCAGGGCTTGAAGGTCCTGATCGAGCCCTTCGATGCGGGCATCGCCAAGGTCGGCTTCTATCAGACGGCAGACGGCGCGGTCGTGGAGTTCATGGAATACTACCCGAAGCAGTGAACGCCGGGGCCTGCCGCACGACGATCGCTCCACGCAAACCGGGAACCGCCGCCGGGGCGTGCAGCGCCCGGCGATCCTCGATTCACTTCTTTGTTGTTCCGCTTTCGATTTCCAACGAGGGTTGGCGATGCCATTGGATCCGCAGACGCGCGCGATGTTGCAGCAGATGGAAAAGGCGAATTTGACGCCGTACGAAGCGATGACGCCGCAGGAGTCGCGCCGCCAGATGGCGTTGGGCAGTTGTTTCCTGGAGCGGCCGCCGGAGGTGGCCTTTTGGGAGGACCGCGAGATTCCCGGGCCGGCGGGCGGCCTGCGGATCCGCCTGTATCGGCCGTCCGCCGAAGGCGTGTTGCCGGTGCTGGTGTTTTTTCACGGCGGCGGCTGGGTGATGGGCAGCATCGAGACGCACGACGGATACTGCCGCCAGTTAGCCAACGCCTCGGGACACGCCGTAGTCTCGGTGAATTATCGTCTGGCCCCGGAGGACAAATTTCCGGCGGGTCTGGAGGACGCGTACGCCGCGACGAAATGGGTCTCGGAACACGCCGCCGAGATCGGCGTGGACGCCAAACGCATCGCGGTGGCGGGCGACAGTGCGGGCGGAAACCTGGCTGCCTCAGTGTGCCTGGTGGCCCGCGACCGCGGCGGGCCGCCGTTGGCATTCCAACTCCTGCTGTACCCGGTCGTGGACTGTTCTTTCGACACGCCCTCGTACCACCAGAACGCGACCGGCTATCACTTGACGCGTGCCGCCATGATCTGGTCTTGGCATCACTATCTCAATAGCGACCACGACGGCCACTCGCCCTATGCGTCGCCGCTGCGCGCCCCCGACCTGAGCGGCCTGCCGGCGGCGCTGATCATGACCGCCGAGTACGATCCGTTGCGGGACGAGGGCGAAGCGTACGCCCAGCGTCTGCGGGCGGCCGGCGTGCCGGTGGAACTCCGCCGCTACGACGGTCTGATCCACGGTTTCGCCCGCCGGACGAACGTCCTGGACCGTGCCCGCCAGGCGCTGCAGGACGCCGCCGCCGCCCTGCGCAACGCGCCGGCGTGCGATTGAGCCGCTTCCGGCGCCGGTTGGGTCGTGGCCCCCGTTGGCCTTCAGCGGCCAGTGTGCTAGGATTTTGCGGTGGAGGTTCTGTTCCTCGGCACGGAAGCACCCTATGTCCAGAAAACAAAAGCAGCGCGGCGCGAAGCAAGGCTTCGATCCCTTCCAGCGGGCTCAGCGCGAGCTGGCCAAGGGCAATCTGAAAGACGCCCTCAAGGAAGCCCGAGTCTGTTTTCGCGAGGCCCCCACTCCGGAACGTCAGCGGTTGTTGGAACAGGCGTTGGCTGCGCGGGCCGAGCAACTGTGGAAGGCCAACCTGCCGGAGCAGGCCAGGGAAGTCTTTGCGGAGTTGACGGCGTTGGGGACGACCGTTCCGGAGGTGCAGGCCCAGCTGCCGCGTCTGGGCTTCTTGCTGGGAGTGGCCGAGCCTCAGTCTGCGGCCGATGCGGCGGGCCTGCGGGACGCCAATTCGGGTTTCCTGATCGAATTGGCGGACCACACGGTTGCTCACCCGCAGCGAATTCCCGACAAATACGTCGAATTGCGGCAGGACTGCCAGCGGATTCACGCGGCGCTGGAGGCCGTCGAACGCGGCGACGAAACGGCGGCGGCGGAGCAACTGAACGGCATCGCCCGCCGGTCTCCGTGTGCGGACTGGAAGCTGTTCGTTCGCGGACTGTCCGCCTTTTATGCGGGGGACATGGACCGGGCGCGGACCAACTGGGACCGCCTGGAGCCGCGCCGGCCCGCCTTCCGGATCGCCCAGACGCTGCTGGTGCATGGCGGGCAACTGACGGCCGACCAGGCGGCAGTCGACGTGGCGAACAGCCTGCGGCGTTTGGAGTACGCCGCGCAAGGCGACCCCGTG
Source organism: Candidatus Anammoximicrobium sp. (assembly GCA_012515235.1). GTDB lineage: Bacteria > Planctomycetota > Planctomycetia > Pirellulales > Pirellulaceae > Anammoximicrobium. The sequence goes on along the minus strand of JAAYYU010000148.1, from coordinate 75,657 downwards.
TGCGCGCAACTGAAGCAACTCGGAGAGCACGCGCAGGCCAATCACTGGCCGGGCGCGTTCCGCGTTTTTCGTGAGTTCCAGAAGCGGTTCGCCCAGACGCACGGTCCGCTGATCGAGCGACTCACCGACCTGCTCTGGAAGCGGTTGGTCCGAGAGGGATTGGAACGCGACCTGAACCGATTCATCGCGATCGCCAAGGCGCCGCAGTTGGATCCCCGCTGGAACCGAGCCCGCGCGTTGCTGGCCGAACAGACGCAGACCGAGGAGAGCGACGACGATGAGTCGTGGTGGCCGGTTTATTGCCAGGACCTGCTCTCCGGGGATTTCCTCCGCGAAGACGAACGCCGCATCGCGGCCGGCCTCGTCTATCAGCGGATGGCCCGCGACATGCTTGTGCGGGCGCATCGCAAGGAAACGTCCAATCCGTTTCCTTCCTTCTTCGTCGGCAGCGGCGATGCGGACGAGTTTCGTGACCAGGCGCGTGCCTACTACCAGGAGTGTCTCCGCCTGGCGCCGCAACTGTTGACTGCCTACAAGGAACTGGCGTCTTTGCACCTGAATCTGGACCAGGATGCAAAAGCGGTCAACGTTTTCCAAACCTTGTTAGAGCACTTCCCTGACGACTACGAAACGCACCGTTGGCTGGCCCATTACTACCTGGAAGACGACAAGCCCGACAAGGCGGAACGCCATGCCAACGAAATGCAGCGACTGCGGCCGCGCGATCGCTCCACGGTCGATTTGGCGTGGAATCAACGGGTGTCGATGGTCCGGCTGTGTGCCAGGCAGCGCAAATTCGAGTTGGCCCGGCGGGAGTGGGAATCGTTGGCGCGGCAGCGGCCTGCCGACACACCGGAGTACTGGCTGGACCTGTTGCGGGCCGCCGTCGAATACAAGGCAAAGGCGGTGGAAGCGGCGGAGGCGTATGTCGCGGCGGCCGAGGCCAAACTGCCGGACCCAACGCCGGCCTGGCTGACCATGCACGCACACGCCGCCCGGTTCGGCCTGAACCGCGAGGTCAAGAAACAATACGACGAGCGTTTCAAGACGGCCATCGCCGGCACGTGCCGCGGCGACACCGCCGGACAGTTGGCCAGAATCCTGCTGCCGTTTGCCGCCAAGCAAGCGAAGTACACGGGATTCGCCACGCACCAACGGCTGGTCATGGACTACCTGCAACGCTGTCAAAACGTGGCTTGGACGCGCGACGACCTGGTTGTCGTCGCCCAGTTCGCGGCGCTGTCGCAGAATTGGCGGCATCAGGCGTTGCGGAATCGGCTGATCTCAACGGGACTGAAATGTTTCCCCCAAGAACCGCTGTTCCCCTACCTCGCCGGACGCGCGGCGATGGACGACGGCCCGCTCGGCGTCGATGTCGATCAGACTCTTCGACACTTCCAATCGGCACTGAAACTGAACGAGACGGCGCCGCAACCGCTGCCGGACCAGTGCGTCCGGACCGCCAAAGACGCCATGATCGTACTGCATGACGCCATCGAAAGACGCTGCCAGATGGACGCCTGGGAAGAAGATGAGTTCGACGAGGACGAGGAATACGACGACGAGGACGACAGCGATGATGACTTCGATGGGGGGATCGATTTCGATGTCGCGGAATTGAAACGCATGATCCCGCCCTTCCTGATGGACGCTTTCGAGCATGCCGCGGCCCAGCGAGGAATCAGCCTGGCAGAACTGCTGGAACGTATCGCGACGGGCGAGATGGGGCCGCAGGATATCCTGGGTCCGCCGGACCCCGGCGCGTTTGGGCGGCCCGAAGGACGCTATGGGCCGAAGCACAAGTCGGGCCGCAGGAGATAGGTCCAAGACAGGAAGATCGGCCCGGCCATTCCGTGGCGGGAGGACTGGGCTGGAGGATGTGCGAGCCGTTCCAAGAGACAGAGACACCATACGCTGGGGATGCATCATGATCGACCCTTACGAAGTGCTCGGAGTGACCGCTGACGCCAGCGAAGAGCTGATCCGCCAGCGGTATCTGGCCTTGGTCCGGGAGTTTCCGCCCGAACACGCGCCGAAGCGGTTCGCCGAGATTCGCGCGGCCTACGACCAACTCCGCGATCCCGTGCGGCACTTGGAACGGCGGCTGTTCGATTTGACCGCGGTGGAGACGATCGACACGCTGCTGGCGGCAGAACGTCGGCGGCAGACCAGGCGACGGCTGCCGACCTCCGTGCTGTTGTCGTTGGGCGAACCGTAGCACGCTGCCTGCCAAGGACGGCCGGATCCGATCCGTTCCCCGACAAACCTGCTTGGAAACGTCGATGAGCCTCGAAACAGAAGACATTCTGCATCGTTTTCAGCAGTGGTTGACGCAGACGAACCAGGAACTGGAGCGGCTTGCGGAGCCGCCGCCTGCGGCGGATGCCCCGTCGCCGCCGGTCGGCCTGCTGCCGTTGATCGAAGCCTTTACGGCCCTGCGGCACGAATTGAAACTGCAGACCAAGAGCGCGCGGGGGTTGGAGGAATTGCTGCAGACGGCCCTGGGCGGACTGGAGCGGGCGATCGACCAGTTGCGCAGCGTCCAGCCGCAAGAGTCGGCTGCCGCAGAACAGGCCGCGCGGCCGCTGGTCGAATCGCTGATCGAATTGGACGAGGCCCTGCGGCGCGGCGAAACGGCGGTCGCCGCCACGCGACGGCGACTGTTGGAGGAAACGCCACGCCGGCTGGCGGAAAGCTTGCAGCAGCGTTTCAAGCAACTGTCTGCCTGGCAGCGCTGGCGCTCTCGGCCGTGGCAGACGGAAGTGCTGCAGTTTTGTCGCCGGCAGCTCGCCGAAACGCAGACGCCCGCCTTGTCCTCGCTGGGAGAAGGCTATCAATTGATCTGCGCACGACTGCAGCGGATGCTGCGCGAACACCGGATCGAACGCCTGGCGTGCGTGGGCCGGCGAGTCGATCCGACGCGCATGAAGGTGATCGAACTGGTCGACGCACCGGGTGCGTCTCCGGAGACCGTGGTCGACGAACTGCGGCCGGGGTATGAGTGGCGAGGGCAGGTCGTGCGCTATGCCGAGGTCCGCGCGACGCGCGCCGCAGTGCCTGTTTCCGGCGACAGCGGCGCGGGGCCGGACGCGGATGCCGGCTGGCGACTGCCCGCCGGCGAAAACGGGACGAACGCAGTGTCAGAAAAGGAAACTTGCGATGGATACGATTATCGGGATTGACTTGGGAACCACCAACAGCGCCGTGTCGGTGATCCGGGACGGCTTGCCGGTCATGTTGCCGGCGACCGACGGCCAGCCGATCCTGCCGTCGGTGGTCGGACTGGACGGCGAAGGCCGGTTGTTGGTCGGGCAGGCCGCCCGCAACCAATACGTTCTGACTCCCGAACGGACGGTGAAATCCGTCAAACGACAGATGGGGCAGGATGTCAAGCTGCCGCTGGGGCCGCAAGCGTACACGCCGCAGGAAATCTCCGCCATGATCCTGCGGACGCTGAAGGAGCAGGCTGAACGGGCCTTGGGCCATCCTGTCCGCAAAGCCGTGATTACCGTGCCCGCGTTTTTCAACGAGACCCAGCGCGAGGCGACCCGCGCCGCCGGCGATCTGGCCGACCTGGAGGTGGTGCGGATCATCAACGAACCCACCGCCGCCGCGCTGGTGTACGAACCCCGCAGCGACCGCCACGAGCGGCTGCTGGTGTACGATCTGGGCGGCGGCACGTTCGACGTTTCGGTGGTGCAAATCGAACAAGGCGTGATCGAAGTGCTGTCCAGCCACGGCGACACGCAACTGGGCGGCGACGACTTTGACGAACTGCTGCTAGTCTGGGTCTGCGAAGACTTCCTGGACAAGCACGGCCTCGATCTGCGGGAACTCCCGACCGCCAGATCGCGGTTGCTGCAGGCCGTCGAAGAGGCCAAAAAACGGCTTTCGGTCGAAGCTTACACGGAGTTGGCGGAGGAGTTCATCGCCGAAAAAGACGGCCTGCCGCTGAATCTGAAGATCACCCTGGAACGGCGCGACTACGAAGAACTGATCGAGCCGCTGCTGAACAAGACGGTCAAATGCGTCGACGCCGCCCTGCACGACGCCCGCCTGCGGGCAGAGCAGATCGACAAGGTGATCTTGGTGGGCGGCAGCAGCCGGACCCCGCTGGTCCATCGCTTGCTGCTGGAGCAATTGGGACAGCCGCCGCATTTTGAAATCGATCCGGATCTGTGCGTGGCCATGGGCGCCGCCGTTCAGGGCGGACTGGTTGCCGGGATCGACGTAGGCGCCGTGCTGGTGGACATCACGCCGCACACGCTGGGCATCGAATGCGTCGGGCCGCTGCACGGTGTCGTCTCGCCCCATTTGTTTTCGCCGATTATCGAGCGGAACACGCCGCTGCCGGCGACGCGCTCCGAGATCTACTACACCGGCGTGGACGGGCAAGAGAAAGCCCAGATCCATGTCCTGCAGGGCGAAGACGAGGACGCGCGGCACAACCAGTCGGTCGGCAAGTTCATGCTCGAGGGCCTGGACGAGGACGCCACGCAGGGCAACGAAGTGCTGGTCCGCTTCGAACTGAATCTGGACGGGATCCTGACCGTCACAGCGGTCGAACGGGCCACGTCGCTGGAGAAGAAGCTGACGATCGACAACTCCCTCACGCAGTTCCGCGCCAAGAACCGGGACGAAGCCAAGACCAAGCTGGCGTCGATGTTCGGAGTGGTGGAGGCGGCCGAACGGGAGATCCAGCCGCTCGAACAGCCCCAGGACGCCGAAGTCGAGGCGGCCATCGCCGAGGCACGCAGTCTGCTAGACAAATCCCGCAAGATCGCCGCAGCCGCCAACGACGAGGATGCCGACGAGATCCGCGAGTTTGCCGGACAACTCGAAGCCGCCATCGGCGGCGGCTCGGCCGAAGAAATCCGAGAAATCGCCGCCAAGCTGGAGGACCTCGTGTTCTACCTGGAAGACGCCTAACGCGGCCCCCGTTCGTTTAACCGCGACCCAACGGGAAGCGCGGCGTCACGCACCGCTCGCGAAAAACAGCACTCATGGACCACGAACCGCCCCCCGCACCCGAACCCGCCCCCGGCCAATTCCGCTGCCCGACCTGCGGGGCCCGGCAGGACTGGTCCGACGTCTGCCGCCGCTGCAAGTGCGACTTGTCGCTGACCGTCGCCGCGCACCGCCGTCGCAGTCAGCTGCGGACGCGCTGCCTGGCCCACCTCCGCGCCGACCGACTGGACGCGGCGCTGTCGGCGGCGACCGAACTGCACGCCCTGACGCCTGACGACGACGCCACGCGACTGCTGGCCGTCGCCCGGCTGCTTCACGGCGACTACGCCGCCGCACTGCAGCTGCTGGCGGGCGAGAAGCTCGACCTGCCCAGCGTTCGCAGCGGCCACGGTACGTAAGGCAATCCGCCGGCTGCCACGTCGCCGCCGCGGTTTCCAACGGGAGCATTTCTGGTCGTGAACACCGCTCGACTTCTTACCCGGCCAGGAGGTCGCCCGCCAAGGCTCCGGCAACGCCGCCGGCAAGATCGTCGAGAATGGCTTCCAACGCCGGCCAATCGACGGCCGAATCGAGTGGCGTCAAACCCGTTTCCGAGGAGCCTCGATGCCGCAACTCGACGGGCGATGTGCGGACGCTTGCGGCGGTGCGGGCGGAGTAGACGAACGGCCGTCCGTGAGTCGCCGTCGAGCGTCCGGGCCGGGAAGCGATCGCCACGGCCGGATCGACCGGCGGGTCCGACGCTGGCGGTGTCATCCAGATCGCAGGCGCCGCGGCAACCGAATCGTGCGGCGTCTCGCCCTCGCCCTCCGCACTGTCCGACGAATCGCCGCTTGCCAAACCACCGCCCGGCAAGGCCTCGCCCGACTCCAAGCCCGACGATGAGGCATTCAACTCGTTGATCACGAACAACACATCCGCGGCCGTCACGAAGCCGTTTCCGTCCACATCGTAGTAGGGAGGCGGAACGTCAGACAACGGGACCTGCAAATTGCCGGCATGGGCGTTGACGAAGTTGATGACGGTCAAGGCATCCAAAGGCGTCACATGCCCGTCCCCGGTGACATCGGTCGCCCGCACGGGATTCTGCCAGGAGGTCACGCCCGCCTGGGCGACGAGGTCCACCTGCCCCAGCGCCTCGCCTTCCGCCAGAACGACCTGTCGGCGAGATTCCGCGATCACGCTGCCGGACGGCGTGACCGCTTCCACGAAATAGGCGCCCGCCGGAAGGCTGGTGATCGCGTAGGCGCCTTGAGCGTCCGTCTGGACGGACGTTTCCGGGCCGAACTGGAGCCGATCCAGGCGCACGCCAAAGCCTGCGTGCGCACAACCCACCACGTAGGCAATGTCGGCGACCGGACGCTGCACCTGCATCGTCTCCGTCTGATCTTCAGCCAACTCGTCCGTCGTGTAGCGTCCGAGCAGAGTCCCGCTGGAGTCAAAGGCCTCCAGTCGGGCCCGATCGCCGGTCCACGTGCCGATGGCGTCCAACCGGACAGACGTCACAGGCGCGGTGAAGTCGATGCGCAAGGCCAAGCCGTCGGGTGTCCACGTTGAACTCGTCGTGCTGACGCTGCGGCTGCCAAACGCCTTCCCGCTGCCTGCGGCAACGGCCAGCACCTTGCCAAACGGATCGCCCTCGAGCGTCAATTCAACGCCCGGCAAGACGCTGTTCAGCACCGTGCCGGAAGCGTATCCGTCCGGGTCGAGCGTCTGCACCAGATTCAACGGCAAACCATCGGCATCGACCAGCCGAACGGTCCAGCCAGGGAGTCGAGTCTCCTCATTCTCCACCTGGCCGTCGTCGTCGGCGTCGTGCCAGACGAATCCGTTCAGGCCCTGGCGAAGGGCGGACGACGGCCGTTCTGTGTTGCCCTGAAAGAGCGTCGAAACCACGCCCGAGACGGCATCGACGGTGCGGATTTCCACGGTGTGGGCGCCCGTCGCCGGCACGGCAAAGCTCAAATCCAGATCGACCGCGGGCGCGTCAAACGCGGCCGCGGATTCCCACGGGCCGCTGTCCACGCGAAACTCGGCGCGACTGATCGTGTTCAACGTGATGTCGTTCTGCAGCCCGGAGGAATTGAAATTGAACAGGGCCTGGACCGACGATTCGCCAAGGAATCGATACTGGCCCGAGGCGGGGTCCACAAACCCTGTTCCACTGAGCGTGTGCGGCACATCCAAGACGTCGAAGATCCCGTCGTTGTCCGAGTCGCGCCAGCCGATCATTTCCAGCGAGGAATGGGAACTTGTCCGGTCCAGGTACGCCAGATCCAGGAGCGATCCCGTGGCCATGATGCTCTCGGCTTGCACGAAACCGGGCGTGGGGTTGTCCCACGCATTGACGTTCTGCGCGTTGTAATAGCCGCGGCGATCGGCGTAGTTTCCACCGCGGTAATACTCATCCCGCGCCCAGAACATGTGTCCCGTTTCGTGAGCGAACGTGCTGGCCGGACGCCCCGCCGGCGAGATCATAAACTGGCCGCCCGCGTACGAGAACGCACGCGGGAATGCCCCGCCGGATTTGAACATCCCGTCGTCGTCGTTGGCGTCGTTGACCACGAACACGGTGAATGCCCAATCCGTCCCGTAGGCCAGGCGTTGGGCATGATTGAAACTGCGAATGTCGTCCGAAAAGTTGCCACGCTGATTGTGGCCGACCTGATTCAGAAAGTCGTAGATCCAGTATTGGAAGGCGTCCGAGGTCTGGCTGATCGGTTCGTAGCGCGTCAGGACCGGTTGATCCGCATAGGTGAAATCGAATTGGAACTCGAGCGTCGCCGCCGAACCGGGAAACTGTGCGGCGAGCGTTTCCTCCCACCACTGGACGCCCTGCTGGACCTTCTGTTTGGTCGCCGTGATGTGAGCCGGCGTCCAGGTTTCGGTGTTCTCGTTGACCGCGCTGAGGTTCGTGTTCGACTCCATCAGCACCACGCTCACCAACACATCGCCCAGCATGTACTCGGCCGTATCGTCGGGAAAGGCGCCGAAGGGAACGCCCGAAAGCAGACGCCGGTCCTCGAGGAACTCGTACCTCAGCCCGCGCGCGGACCCTCGCCCCGCGCGGGGCGCACCTCGCGTTCTTCGTGTCCGCAGCCGGGAGACCAGATTTCCTGTCCCGCGTTTCATGACGATCCTGTAAGAAGGGCAACCTCAGAGGCTTTTCCTATTTTATCTGACTTTGCCGACCTGTTCAGGCACGCGCCCCCGTGTTTTTTCGACGACTCCGGTCGTAACGGTTCTTCCGGCAGGGGATGCGTTCGAGCGTCACACGTGCGCGAAAGCGCCCTGTGCCGTGGCGAACGGTGGACATCAGCCCACCGGTTTCTTCGGGACGGTCGCAGGCAAACGCGACAGCACACCGGTGGGCTCACGCCCACCGGTCGCCAGAGTGAGAATCCGATCCGCTGCGGCTCTTCCTTGGAAGGCGACCGTTGGGATAAGTTCCCGTTCCAGACGGTTTAGGCCCCCAACCCTGTGAAGACGGCATCGACGGCCGACCGGCTCCCCAGCGAGTGGTCCACGTCGGCAACCATGTCCAGCCAATCCTCTTCGCCCCGCAGCACGTCCTCCAAATGCCCGCCCGCGGAAGACTCCGACCCCCGCCGGCTGTCCGCCTCGCCTTCGCTGCCGGCCAGACTGTTCAGCCGGTTGATCTCACCGATGACCTGCAACACGTCCAGGGCCGTGGCATTCCCGTCCCCATTCACGTCGTAGAACGGCAAACCTGCCGGCTTGGGCAACGGCAACGGATTGACCGGGGCGTTATTCAGGTAGTTGATCAGCAGCAACACGTCGACCGGCGAGACGGCGCCGCTATTGTTGACGTCGAACCGATTCGGCGAATTCTGCCAGGGATTGACGGAGATCACAACCCTGTAGTCCTCGACTTCGCCCTCGCTGGCTTCGCCCACCGACGACAGACCGCCTGCGGTGCTCAGGCGGAATCGGGCGAACGTCTCGCCCGGCACCGCCCAACTGGGAACCGTCAGATCGCGGAACGTGATCGCCCCGTTGACGTCCAAAGCGGCTTCATTGAGGATCACGTTTGTCAAGATCCGCTCGCCCGTATCCAGCCAGTCGCCATCGCGATTGTAATCGATCCAGGCGTCGAGCACGCCGAAGGGCACCACGTCATTCATGATCCCGCTGGTGGACACCGTCACGGTAAACTTGCGGTTGGGGACCAGCGGCGTTGCCGGATCGAACACCACGCCGTCTTCGTCGTCGCTGGCATCGTTGTCATCGCCGTCAGCGCCGGGCGAAGGCTGGCCATCGGCGTCGATGTCCACCGTGGCGCCCAGCGAGAAGCCGTTGAGGACCACGTGCCTTGCGCCGTCGTCTTCGCGGAGCGTCGGATACGGCTTTGGAGCGTCGCCGTAGTCCATCCCCACGCCAAGGTAGACCGTGAACCGCGTCTCGCCGTTTGCCTGGTTTCCGACGATGGAATTGCCGGCCAAGTCCTTGACGCTGCCGAAGAATTCCACGGCCGTGCCGGACAACGTCTCCGCGCCCGTCACGGCGACGTCGTACGTTTCGGGGTCGGGCACGGCGGTGATCCCGGGCAGTCCGACGGCGTTGATCGCGTCGGCCGTTGCGACAGCAACCTGCATTTCCGTGAACGAATCATCCGGCGTCACCGGGATCGACAAGGCCCCAGGCAGTCCGGAGATGCCGACCTGGAACAGCTGGGTGTTGGACAGGTCCAGCGAGTAACCCTCGCCGCCCAGGACCACGATGCCGTTCCCCGCGTTGTACGGATACAGTCCCAGTCCCGCGTCGCGGATGCGGAGCACCAACGTGTCGGCCAGTTGCTGCGTCGTCGTCGCGGCGGTAAACGGGATCGCAAGGTTGCCGCCAACCGTAGTGTTGTTGTCGTCCAGTTCAAACGTCACGGCGGTGCCGGCGTTGTTGCTGATGACAAACGTCTCGCCGTCCTGAATCAGATCCTTGAAACTGCCCGCCTCGGTCGGAATCCGGATGCCGAACGGCAACCGCACGCCAGGCTGGCCGGAGAGCGTCAGATGCGACAGGGACACATCGACCTGATGGCGGACATCGCCGCCCAGCTGAACGCGACCGTCGCCCAGCGACTTGGCCGTCAGGCCCAGCGACTGGCTATTGACGGCCGCCGCGATCGCCGCGGCGATTTGCACGTTGGTCTGCGTCATGGCAAACGGCACCGGCACCAGTCCCGTCCCCGCGCGGCCGTCCGTGCTCAACTCGAACGTCACAGCCTGGAGGCCGTCGTCGATGGTGAATGTCTCGCCGTCCAGAACGCCCGCGGCGACGCCCTGCAGAGTCAAGGCAGTGGACGTGACGGTCACCGTTTGCGTCCCGTCCACGCCCAGATGCACCAGGCCGTCGCCGACGTTCGCCGGGTTGAGGCCCAGACCCAGGTTTCCTAACTGCGCGACCAAGGCGTCGGCGATTTCGCCCCGCGTGCTCAGCGCGGTGAACGTGATCACGAAATGGTCCTCGCTGGCCACCACGTTGTTGTTGTCGAACTCGATCGTGGCGGTCTCGGGCCTGACGCCCACCATCCCGGTCACGGTCACGGTGTCGCCGTCGCGCACGCCGCCCAGCGCGCCGCCCGTCAGCGGAACCTGGATGGCGAACGTTTCGGGCACGCTCACCACGTAACCGGTGTCGTACTCGAAAGTGAACGAGTTGCCGTAGGCGTCTTCAATGCGGAACGAATCGCCGTCCGCCACTTCGTCTCCGCGGCGGGCTCGAATGACGTACTGGTCTTCATTCTGCAACTGGATCACATAGTTGCTGTCCAGATCCCAGACGCCGGCCAAGGGAACGACGTGCAGGATGCCGTGAGTGGAGTCGTACCACACAGTGTAGTCGACACCGGGCGTCAATTCGCGGTCGTCCTGCATGACGCGGACGCTGTTGACCTGGACCGAGGTGTCGTCGATGCCGCTGCCGAACAGCGACGCCTGACCGTCATCCAACTGGATGGAGAACTCGTCCAACGAAGTCCGAGTCAGATTCACCAACGAGATGCTGGGGTCCTGGTCGTCCGCGCCGTTGTCTAGCGGTTGGATCAGCTTCGCGCCCGGCCCGGCGAAATCGGCCCGGTCGATCGCGCCTCGATCCTTGAAGACGTTTTCGCCCAAGCCGGGAGGCGGCGCCACCTGGGGATCGTCGACCCGCAGCTGGCCGAAGGCGTCGTACGCCGGAGTCTGAATGGGAGAGGCTGCGATGCCCAGCGGTTCGCTGACCTGGATCATCGCCGCGCGGTCCTCCAAGGCATCGACGGAACTATCGACGATCGGAGAACCCGCCGCCGGATAGAAGTTGCCCAACCAGGCGTCCCGGAACAGCTTGATGTCGTCGCCCACGTGCAAGGCGAAATCCTCGACGTTGACGCCCGTCGAAGCGGTGACGTTGCCTTGATACACCGTTCCGCCGACGACCGTCGAAGCGGACGAGGCATCGATGCGGATGCCCGTCTCCAGGGCCACGACGACGTTGTTCAGCAGCGTCGGGCTGGCGTTGTTTTCCACCGCAATCCCCGTCGTGCCCGCCGCGGCCAGCGTGCCGGTGATCGCCGCAGTGAAGCCCTCGACAAACGGCTGCGGATTCAACGCAAAGGCCGCAATGTCGAACAACTGCCCCCCCGTTTCCCGCGCCAACTCGCCATACCGGACGGCCGTGTTGTTGGTCGCCGAGTCGGAGTCGTACGGCAGGTTCGGGTTCAGGGCCAGACCAAAGAAGATGGCTCCATGCGTCTGGAAGGCGTTCAGCGCCGCGTCGAAATCGGCGGCCGTGCTGTCGTCCTCTTCGTCCGTCATCAGCACCGTCACGACTTGCGCTCCGGGCCGGAACGTAAAGGTGGTTTCCGGATCGACGTCGTTCATCGCCTCGCGCAACGCCAGGCTGCCGTATTCCTTGCTGCCGCCCGCCGGCACCGCAAAGGTGTTGAAGGGGCTGTCCTCCGCGGTGAAGTCCGCAAAGTCCACGAGGTCCTGGATCTGCACCGGGGTCGGGCTGTCGCCGGGGAACGTGACCAGCCCGTAGCGCGGATCGATGCCCGCGGCCTTGAGCGCCGTGTCGAAATCGCCGATCCGCTGGCGCATCGCTTGAACGTCGTCGGCCATCGAGCCGCTGGTGTCGATGACGAACACGATGTCCGCCGGAGTCAGTTCGAACACGTTGCGGTCGGCGCCGTAGATGGTGTTGTTGACGATGCGGCCAAAGGGCACGGAGGCGGGTTGCAGCGAGCCCGCCGTCACGTCGCCGGCATCGCCGCTGAAGCGGATGCCGCCCGCCTGGTTAAAGGCCAGCACGTTGTTCTCCACCACTACTCCCGGCGCCAGACGGGCCGTATTGATCACCGCCAGATTGCGGACCGGTCCGGGATTGGGCGCGCCCAGCAAGCCGCGCGCTCCCGCCTGGACGACGATCCCGTACCCGGCGGAATCCGAAATGGTGTTGTCGCGGATCACCAACTGGCCTTGATCGCGGAACAGGTTCGCATCTCCGGTGCGAGCGTAACGCTCGATCTGCAGTCCTTCCGAGTTCAAAGGACGCTGGATGTCGATTTCGTAAGCCCCCGTCGAGCCGGCCAAGCGCCGGGCCCGCTCCAAATCGTCCACGCTCGAAATCACGCCCGCCGCGGAAAGCTTCCAGAGTTCCCGTCCGGCCGCCGTCGTCAAGGCGCTGAAGTACAGCGCGCCGCCGGCCACACTCAACTCCTGCGGAGCCGACGAGCCCGCGGGCTCCAAGTCGGCGACTCGGGTCGTCTGCCCGACCGCGTTCAGCTTCCACAGTTCGCGGCCGCCGGTTGCGTCCTCGGCGGCGAAGTACAATTCGTTGTTGAACACGGTCAGACCAGCCGGAGCGGACGAGCCGGCCGGATTGAGATCGGTCACCAGCGCGACGTTGCCTATCGTGTCCAGCTTCCACAGTTCATTGCCGTTGGCCGCCGTCGTCGCCGCAAAATAGAGCTGGTTGTTGTAGACCGTGAATCCGGCGGGATCGGACGAGCCGGTTGGCTCCAAGTCGGTGACCTGACTGGCCAAACCCAAGGAATTGACCTTCCAGACTTCCCGACCCGACACCGGTGTGGCGGCACTGAAGTACAACTCGCCGTTGAACTCGGTCAGGCCCGCGGGATCCGACGAGCCGCTGGGAACGAGGTCCGCGACGTTCGCGGTCACGCCGGTCGCGTCGACTTTCCACAGTTCGCGTCCCGTCGCCGGAGCAAAAGCGCTGAAGTACAGCTGGTTGTTGAAGACCGTCAAGTCGGCGGGATCGGACGAGCCGAAGGGATCGATGTCGGCAACTTCGGACGCCACGCCTCCCGGTGTCGTCTTCCACAGTTCGCGGCCGCTGGCGGTCGTGAAGGCGGCAAAGTACAGCGCGTTGTTGAAGACCGTCAGGCCGCTGGGCGCCGACGAGCCATCGGTGAAAACGTCCGTCACCAGCGTCGTGGTTCCAGCCACGTCGAGCTTCCACAACTCGCGGCCGTAGGCCGGCGTGTAGGCCGTAAAGTACAACTCGTTGTTGAATACGATCAGTTCGGCGGGATTGGACGAACCCGTCGGGTGAATATCCGCTACCAAGACCGGCACGCCCGCGGCGTCCAGTTTCCACAGTTCCCGCCCCATCGCGGTAGTAAAGGCCGTGAAGTAGACTTCGCCGTTGTAGACTGTGATGTCGGCCGGGTCCGAGGAGCCCACTCCCAGCGTGCGCGGGTCGTAACCGTCGTTGCCGAAGCCGCTGACGCCGATATAGTAGACCCCGTCCGCCGGGGCGATGAAGGCCAAAAACGCGTCCCGGTTCGCGATGCCCGCCGGATACACGACGGCGCTCTCGCCGGGCGCAAGGTCGTCGTCGCTGGCAATCATCTGCGGGACGCCCAGATCGTCCAGGGCCAGAACCGGAGCGCCGCTGGCATCGAAGATCCGCAGTTGCGCGTCCAGCGGCGAATCCAACTCCGTCGCATCGATGTCGATCGTGATCAACTCGCCAGCCGCCAACTCGACGCGGAACAAGTCGATCTCCGCGCCGAACGGCTGGACCGCCGGATTGTCGCCGATCCGGCCGGCAGCCCGGTAGCCCTCGCGCTCGCCGACGACGATTCCCGTCTCGACGGCCGCATCCAGGGTGTCGTTCGACTCCGCCGTGGGCAGGCCCAGCGAGACGCCGGCCGCCGCGGCCTCCCTCGTCAGCTGAACCCCGGCCGGCAGATGCACCTGGTCGCTGGTGCTCGCCAGCCCGCCCGACGTGCCGTCTCCCGACGCCGCCCAGGCGTTCAACCGGCCTTCCGCCGCCGCCGCGTTGATCGCATCGCGAATGCGGCGGGCCATCGTGACGCTGCTGTCGCTGGGATCGAACATAATCGCGTCGCGGCCGGCCTGGACGCCGTTCTCCACCGTCAGGTCGTCGAACTCAAACGTCACGCGGTGCGTGCCATCGTTGATCGTGAAGCTCTGCCCGTCGCGATAGCCGTGTCCCGCGGCGGCGGTCAAGGTCGTCCCCTCGGCCAACCGGTCGTTGATATTGAACGTGTCGTACAACTGCAGGCTCGGCAAACCTCCCGACGTCAACCCGTATTCGGTCGCTTGACGAATCTCCAACTGGTAGGCGCCGGAGTCAATTTCGTCGCCGGCTTGCGCCGTGTTCTCGACAAACTGCGGACTGGCCGACGGGGCGCTGCCCGTCACCATTTCGCCGCGGCCGGCAAAACCGATCAGGATGTTGTCGAGGTAAACGCCCTCGTGCGCGTTGTCCTGCATCCGCAGGGCCCCCGGCGTGGTCGCCGTCACGACGCCGTTATAACCCGCGGACGCGTTGAAGGCCCCGAACAGGTCACCGAACAACCCCGTGCCCGTGTACGCGGTCGTCGGATCCGACGGGCCGGACAGCCCTAGCGGTCCCGGATCGCCGACGCCGTAGCCCACAATCTGAATGGCCTCGTGGCGAGCCTTGACCGCGTCCACGTTGCCGTTGCCCAGATGATCGGCCAGCGCCACGCGGATCGCGTCCGCCACATCCAGGCTGGTCATCGTCAGGTTGACGCGGACCGGCACGACCGGGATGTCGGGCAGCGCGGGATCGTCCGCGGCCAGCGGGTTGGGCAGGCCGTTCCGGACGCCCGCAGTTCCCTCGACAAAACTCGCCGGCAGTCCGGTCGCAACGATCGAACCCGCGTTGGGCAGATTCAGCCGGTTGCCGACGCGTTGCGTCCCCGTGGGGTCGGTCACGGAGACCGCAAATTCGTAGTAGCCCTGGCTGACCACCTTGCCCGACAGCGCGACCCCGCTGCCCACCGACTTCGGGCTGTAGGCGGGGTTGTGAGCGGCGCTGATGCCGATGTAGTACGTGCCCCGCTGGGGCGCCGTGTAGTCGATTCGGGCGTCGCGGATAAACGGACTGGTCGGGTCCAGATTGTCGTTGGCGGCCACCTGCACGCCGTTGGCGTCAAACAGCCGCAGATACGCATCCAATTGCGTCGCCAGACGCTGGGTGTCGGTCTGCACGACAAGCCGGTCGCCGGCGTCCAGGCGGACCTTCACCAAATCGACGTCCAAGTCCACCGAGACGTTGGCGCCGAGATTGAAATTGTCGCCGATGTAGCCGGTCCCGCGGAGGGACTGCGTAGTGCCGTCCAGGCCGCTGCCGAAGGCCGTCGCCAGCGTGTCGTTCCCGTTCACCTCGTCCGTCACCAGGTCCGCCGAAAGCATGATGGGATCGGGGGGATTCTCTGCCACCGCCGCTTGGATTGCCGCCGCCAGTTCGCCCGCCGTCTCCAGCCCCGTGAAGGGAATCAGGATGTGCGGGATGCTGTTGGTCGCCCCGCCGGTGCCGTTGTTGTCGAACTCGTACACCGTTCCGTCAATGTCGAACAGGTCCCCGTCGTCGATGCCCGCGCCGGTCGGCGCGACAATGGTGGGCCCGAAGTCGAATTCAAAACCGACCACGTCGACCCGCTGGAGCGTATCCGTCGCCGGATTCTGGACCAGGTCGTTCAGCGTGAACAACTGGCCGTCCTGCAGTTCGGAGCCCGCCAACGCCCGCAACTCGTTGCCGGCGGTGTTCAAGTCCAGCGTGAAATTCCGTCCGCCCGAACTCATGCCGCCGGCCGTGCTGAAGTCGAACCGCAAACGTATGTTCTTCTGGCCGGCATAGGGCGAGAGATCGATCCGAGCCTGACGCCACGGGTCGTTGGAGGCCGGGTTGGTGCTGTCGAAAATCTCCGCGCGTTGGAACGGCTGCTCCGCCACCAGCTCGCCCGTAGCAGCGTCCCGCGTGGTGAACGGATCGAACTCGTCCACATAATCCGCGTCGAGCGGCAGGTCGCGGTCGGAGTTGTTCGTGCTCAGCAGTTTCCACCGGCCGTCGTCCCCGGAGATGTACACGCGGAACGAGTCGCGCATCCGGTCGTCCGGCGCCAGCAGGGAGGTCTCCTCGTTGGCGTCCGTCCGCTCCGTGTCCACCCAGTAATCGAAGTACAACACCGGTTTGTCGCCGGCCGAAGTTCCCTCCAGGCTGAAGGGATTGCTGATCACGGTGCCCTGCGCGCCGCCGGGGAAGTCGTACGTATTGGCGGCCGTGTTGGGCGCGAAGTTCTGCGTGCCGAATTGGCTTTGGACCGTCGGGCCCTCGTAGCCAAAGTACAGGCTGGCGTTCCCTGTCGGCGTCTGCCCCAGTCGGCTGCCGTTAAAGGTCTGCCCGACCGCGTGCCCTGGAGCGGTGTCCCGATCCGTGGAGACGTGCCAGAGATTGTCGTCCAGATTGGAAAACGCGATGCCGTTGGCGCCGCCAACTCCCGTGTCCACGTAGTAGGACGCGCTGGCAAACACCGCCTGGGGACGGCCCCACGTGTCAAAGGCAAAGACCCGCCCCGTGCCGGTGATGCCGAACAGCAGGTTGGCGTACAGGCCGTTTTCGGCGTTCTGCGGACCCGCTACCAGCCCGGAGAACACGACCGGCGCGGTCGTCACCATCCGCAGCCGCGCACCGGTGGCGACGATTTCGTCTGTCAAGGTGTCTCCGCTCGCCAAGGTGATCGTGTCCGCGGTGACCTGGGCGATCGTGTACACGCCGTCGTTGCCGGAGGTGTCCGAGACAATCAACTGTGCGCCGACCAGGAAGCCCGCATCCACAAAACCGCCGGCGGCGTCGAAGATCGTGTCGGGATTGGAGTCGCGGAATTCCAGCGGCGCGGTGTACAGTACATCCACCGTCGTCACGTCGTTGACGGCCTGCAGCGCCGCTTGGGAACCGTCGATGTAATCCGCGACGTTGTAGGGCGAGTTGTAAGAGAAAGAACCTCCGCTCGAATTAGCGATCCGGAACAGCCCGCCCGTATTGGTGACGGCATACAACTGGTTCCCGATAAAGGCCATGCCGGTGATCGAACCGCCGGGTGCGGCGCCGCCGCTCTGCAACGGGCAGTCCGGAATCCCCGTGGCGCCGATCTGGGGCGGCGTCCCATAGCTGTTGCACACGAAGACCGGTTGAGACGCGGGCGGCGGGACCGATTCCAGCAACACGGTCGAGCTGGTCTGCGAAGCACTGATGGACGCGCCGATCAAGGCCTGATAAACCCGGTCGGCGATCTCCTGACTGTTGTCGCTGACCAGGAACGGCACCGGCAAACGGAGGCGATTCAGCGTGCCCGGCATCCCGTCCGGCGTGAAGACCAACGGATTGCTCATGCCCGCAAAGTCCGCCGTCAGAGCGCCCACGAAGTTCAGCCGGTTCCCGGCGGCGCCCGTTTGGAACGACAGGCCTTCCGTGGCATTGAGCGCCGTCGCGATCGCCTGGCCGACTTCCTCCTGGGTCACGACCGCTTGGGTCGTATAGGTCTCTTCGATGGGCACCGGCGTGGTGGCTCCGGTGACGCCCGGCCGGCCGAGGATGCTAATGCCCGGAGCGTTGGTCGTCACCCCGCTGGTGGTCGATTCGCCCAGGAGCGTAATCCGGTTCGTGTTCCGCAGCTGGACCGCCTGTACGCCGAAATTAGGCACGCCCGCGATGGCCGACATGATGGCGCTGACGATCGCCTGGGCGTTGAAAGTCTGATTGAACGTGATCGGCACGTTGCCGGCCGTAATATTGTCGTTGTCAAACTCGAAGGTCACCGTCGAGGAGGTGGCGGCGGCGTCCGAAATGGTCAGCGTGGTGCCGTCGACCAATTGGCCGCCGTTCTGGGCCGTCACCAGGATCACCGAACCCGTGTCGAACTCGAACAGGTAGCCGTCGACGGTGAAGATGTCGCCGTCCTGAGGCACCTGCGGGTTGGCCACGTTGTTCGAGTTCACGTTGATCAGGAACTCGGGACCCGTATCGAACTCGAACCCCACGTCGCCCCGGCCGTCGCCATCGCGATCGACTTCAAAGAAGTCCCCGTCCTCGATATTCGCGATCACGGCCCCCGTCAGAGACGTATCCGTGCTGGTCGCCTCGACGCCCGTCACCGTCGTGTTGGAACCGCCGGAGGGGAACGGGTCGGCCGAGGTTTCCAGCACGCCGCGCTGCCAGATTTGCGTGCCCCCCGCCCTCAGCAATTGCGTCGTGGTCTTGTCGCCGTAGCCTTGCGGATTGGTCGCCTCACCGGTGTTCGGATTGAACTCAAACAGGATGTTCGCCGGGTTCGGAATGCCGTAGGCACTCGAGTAGATCTGTCCCGAACCGTAATCGTAGACGTCGCCGCGATTGCCGATCGCGAAACCGCGAACGTTGGTGCCCAGCCCCTGATCTTGGCCGCTGAACGTGATCGCGTTGAAACGCACCCCGACGCCGTCCTCGTCGGGACCGGCTTCGATCTCATTGCCGGGATCCGTGATGTCCTCCACGTACGTTTCAATTTCGTCATCGCCGATTTCTTCGCCCAACGTGGCGGGCGTCGCCAGGCTCGGATTGATCTGCCAGTAGTTGCCGGTCGCAGCGTCGTCGTACGGGTAGGTTTGCGGAATCGAATAGGCGAACAAGCCGCCGCCGTTGCCCACGGCCGGCAACTGGCCTCGCGGATGCATCGCCACATCGCCGACATGGGCGCCGAAGGCGCCGACCCGCGTCTCCAACTGCCCGGTGAAGGCGTCGACCGAGACCAGTTCGGTGCGATTGAGATAACCGGAGGACTGCGTCACAAGCGTGGTTACGTCGCCCAGCGTATAATCCATGACCGCCGGCCGAGACACGTAGACGGTGACTTGGGATTCGCCCGGCGCCGGGGCCTGCCGCACCTGCGGGTCTTGCAGGCGGGAGCTGGAACGAAGGATCGGCGTGGCCTGCAGTTGGTTCGTAAGCGGATCGGTGGTCGCCACTTCGTTCAGTAATGTCTGCGCTACGACATACTCCCGAAGCACGACCTGGCCGTCGGCTCCGACGCCGACCTGCACCTGCGACTCGATCAGCGGTCGATCCTTCGTCGCTTCGGGAATGAGGGCGTCCGAGTTTAACTCCGCGGGCAGGTGTTCCGCGATCACCTCCGCGACCGTCAAACCGATCTGCGTCGCGGTGTCCCCAAAGGCAAAGGGAACGGCGACTCGGTCTGTCGTTACCTGGCCGTCCGCGTCAAACTCGTAGGTGACGGAATTGCCGGCCGCGTTGGTGAGGGTAAACGACTCGCCGTCCTTCAATACACTCCCGCCCGGCACGAACAGGGTGACCGAGTCGTCGGCGCCGAAGAGCACCGGGACCGTCGGCGTCATCGCGGTCGTGTAGCTGCCGACGCTGTTGATGTGGTCCTCGGCGATGCGCGCCACGGAGTCCACCGGCTCCAAGCGGACGAGAGGATTCGTCGTCGTCGCTTGGAGAAATTGCTGCAGTTCCTCCGGAATAATTGCGTTGGAAGTCACGGCGACATAGTAACTTCCGGGCGCCAATCCCGACGCGGCCGGCAACGTGACCGGACCGACCAACGGATCCAAGACGCCCACCGAGCCGCGTGACAGGTCTTGGGTCAGCTCGCTGGAGTTCACCGGACGATCGTCCAGCAGGTCCGAGTCCCCGCCCACCAGCACCAGATGCCCGGCCGCGTCGAAAACCCACAGGTTCGTGTTCGCGCGGGCAAATCCGTCCGCATAGTCGATGTCGAACAACACGGCCGCGTGCTGCGGAGTGACGCCGGCCGCGGAAGTGATGCTGCGGTTCGCGCTCCACGTGCCTGCGACCCCCTGTCCAGCGGTGGCCGGCGTCCACGCTCCATTGGTGATCGAGCGGCCGTCGGGCGAGACCTGCGCGGTGTAGTTGTGCAGCATGATCTGCGTGGCGGGTTGCACGATCTGCGTGCCGGTCAGTTGCAGGCTGTTGTCGGCCAGCAACGTTCCGGTGAAATTCTCCCGCCCGTTCTGCCCGCCGCTGCCCGTCCAGGTGAAATAGCCCGTGACGGCGAAATCCTCCCCCACGGGGGTCTGCGTTTGAAAGACCAGCGTCGAACCGTTCCACCGGACATTCGCCGTGTCCGAGCCGATCACGTCCCACACGCCCTGAGTCAAAGCGACCGTCGTCTCCAACTTGGGCCCGTACTCAATCAACAGTTGATACCAGTCGACGTCGGTCGCAGTGGCCAGTTCCCCAGCCACGCTGATCGTGCCCCGGTCGGAGGCCAGCAGGTTCCCCAGATCATCGGCGGTCCTGCGGGTGTCGTTGCTGTCGTTGCCTTGCGCATTGACGGCTTCCGCCGCTTCGCCGATCAACGGCGAATGGTTCACTCCGCCGGTCACTTCGATGCCCGTCGCGGCGTAGCGGAT
Source organism: Candidatus Anammoximicrobium sp. (assembly GCA_012515235.1). Taxonomy (GTDB): domain Bacteria; phylum Planctomycetota; class Planctomycetia; order Pirellulales; family Pirellulaceae; genus Anammoximicrobium. Next base: position 54,970 of record JAAYYU010000148.1, on the reverse strand, counting down.
GTCGGCCATCTGGACCGTCGAGCCGGGGATTTCGTTTTCCTCCCGGAGCCGGACCTGCAGCTGGTACACGCCGCTGGTCTGTCCCGCAGTCAGCGATCCCAGTTGACCGCTGCCGCTCCGCACCCGGACGTAATAGGTGTTCCTCGTCCCCACGGGACCCGGCAGCACGACGCGCATTCCGGCATCGTGGGTGTTCGTGGTCCAGCGGTCCTGCGCGGCCGCGTCCGACTTGGGCAGCGGATTGCTCACCAGCGGCTCACTGAGCGTGGGATCGCGGTACAGCAGGCTGGGATTCTTGGCTTCCGCGCCCGATTCGTCGGAGCGTCCCAAAACCAGTCCGTCTCCGTCGATCAACTCCAGCACGGTATCCAACGCCGGCGAGGTCCGGTCGATGTCCAGCCAGACCTCGGTGCCCGCAACCGCCTGGAACATGTACACATCCAGGTCGCCCGGCCGATTCAGCGCTCCGCGGACCTCCAGCCCCAGACGGCGATTGTCATCCGCCGACTTCTCGTCCGGCGCCAGTTCGCCCAGGGGCTGCGCAGCGGCGGTCGAGTCGTTGGCGCCCGTCACCGTGGCGTTGCCCGTCTCCCGCTCGACGGCAATGTTGGCGTTGCGGTCGTTCGTGTATTCCCGCAACTGCACCCCGCGCCAGTCACCCGGCTGCGGCGGCGTGCCCACCTGGACGTTCGCAAAACTGCCCATCTGGAAGAACACGGCCGAATCCAAGACGTCATCCGCAACGTCGGAAATCGCCAATTTGATCGTGTGAGTTCCGGCACCGATGCCCAACGCCTGGGCCGTGAAGATCTCGGTAAACCCGTCGAAACCGAACAGGCTCAGAAACTGTCCGTTGTCGGTCACGCTGTTGTTGTTGAAGAATTGCGCATTCTGAGGATTGACTCCCAGGGGATTTCCGCCGTTGATCGTGTTGATCGAGATCGGCGTCGTCGTACCGGGGATGAACGCGATGTTCCGGCCGTCGATGAAAAACGCGAACACGTCATTCCAGAACGAATTCGCGAATTCATTGTATTCTTCCGAGGCGAACACGAAGTTGAAAAACAGGTCCTGGCTGGCCCCCGGCTCCAATTCAAAGTCGAACTGCAGGTACGTCGTATCCTGGGTGCCCGTCAGGAATCCGGGGATCAAGTTGAATTCGGCATCCAGGTCGGCGTCGCCCTGCTGCGAGGCGAATCCGCTGCTGAAGTCATCCACGTTCGGCCCCGCCGCCGTGGCCACGTCGCCGGTCGAGAGAATGATCCCGGAGTCGATTCCGATCGAGGCCAATCCCGTGCCGAAGATCCCGGCCGAGGCCGGTCCGCCCACCAGAACCGCGTTGCCCACCGGCGTCACGCCCGGCCCCAGCAGCATGTCGCGGAGCGAGTTGGCGTCGGTCGTCACTTCCTCGATCACCAACGGCCCCAGGCGGCCCGCGCCCGCCTGATCAGGCACGCCGCAAACGCCCAGTTTGGTCTCCACTTGCGACGCGCCGGCGGGCGTAAAGCCGGCGCCCGCCGTGCAGTCGTTCAGCGAGGTCAGCACCACCGGCTGCCCCGGCTGCCCCAGCACGTGCAGCGAACCGCCGATGCGGTCGGTGATGTCCAGCGGCCTGCCGGTGGCCGTGAACCCGGCGTTCTCGCCGCTCAGCTTGACCACCAGGCTCTGGTTCGCGCTGCTCTCCAAACGCAAACCGCCATACGTATGGAAGTCGGGAACGTACATGGTCTCGTTCAGGATGACATGCACAATGTCGGTATCGTCCCAGACCCCCTCCGTGGTCAGCGTGCCGCCGCGGACGACCATCCCGTTGATCTCGTTTCCACCCAAGCGGTTGTCGCGGACCAGGGGCCCCGCGTTCGCCACGATGTCCGACCGCCGGTCGATGGTTCCCGTCGAGCGTCCGGGATCGGTGCCCAGTTCGTAATTCAACGAGTTGACGTCGATATTGATCACCGGGCCCGCGTTGCCTTGCATCACGTTGCCCAGCAGCACCGGCTGCGCTCCGCGCACGAAGATCAGGGCTTCCGCATTCGTGCCACGGCCGCCGCGGTTCGGGGACGCCTGGCCGCCCGTGCCCCCGGCGTTCGACTCAAACTCCGAATGGGCCACCCGCACGTCCGCCTGCTGAATCTCCAGGACGTTAAACGCAGCGAAATTGCCCGGCGATTTGGACACGCCGCCGCCGTAGGCGAACACGACATGGTCGAAACTGGCTTGGCTGGTCGGCCCCAAGTACAGCCCGGTCCAGCCGCCAGGCTGCAGATCGTTGCGGTTGCTGGTGGCGAAGGTGCCGCCCGCGCCATACCGGTCGTCCTGCAACGCGGTGAACACCACTTCGCTGCCGTCCAAGCCCTCCGCCAATAACTGCGCCCCAAACCCGGTCTCGATGCCCGCGCCGTTCAGTTTCACAATCGTGCCCGGATCGACCTTCAGGCTGCCGTGCAGGCGGCTCTGCAATTGGACCGCCGAGGCTTCCAGCAGCCCGCCCAGCACCGTGCCCGTGTCCAGGTACGTGCGGTCCCCCGCATTCAACTCGGCCACCAACACGTACTCCGACTTCACCGACCGGTACAGCCGCCGAGTGTAGCCCGCCGGCGCGGTGGGCAAATTGCTGAGCAGAACATTTTGAGTCGCGCCCGTGACGGCATCGGTCTCGGACACCAACACGCTGGCGGTCGGATCCGACGCCGGCCCTTGGCGGCCCAGGGCGTCCACCCAGGTCAGCTTGTAGGTCTGCCTGCCGGCGGGCACACCGCCGTTGTCCTGCTTGCTCAGCGTCACCAGGTTCACGGCCGGTGCCGTCATCGACTGGACCTGGATCGGGCCGCCGGGACTGCCTTTGATTCGCAAGTTCTCGGCCAGCACGTGAACCACATCCGTATCGTCCCAACGCCCGGAAACCGTCATTTGCTCCAACTGGCTTCCGGCCGGAATCTGCAGCCGCACGAACAGTCCGTTCAGCGAGTTGTCGACAAGGCGGTTGCCGTAAATCACCGGCCCCACGCGGGTATAGTCCGAAGTGAAGGGGACCGTCTGATGAGCCGGATCGTGGTAATTACTCTCCTGGAAGCTGTCGGGATTGGCCGACAGGGCGGCGTCCGCACTCTGGGTGATTGCATTGAAGGTGACCGTCGGCCGTGCGTCGATGGCGTGAATCGGCGTCACGGCTTGCGGAATTCCGTCTACCGTCACGGTGCCGCCGCCGTAACGGATGTCCGCCTGATTGACGTAGTTCAAGAAGATCCCGGCGTCTTCCCAGTCCAGCCGGCCAGCGGTCTGATCCAGATCGCGCCGGAACATCAGTCCGCCCCAGTCGCCAGCCGCCGGCGTCGTCGTCACGGAGGGGGTGCTGTCTCCGCCCAGCTTCTCGTCGTTGTAGGACGTGAACGTGACCCGCCCGGACAGGGCGTTGCCGCTTGCGTCTTTGACCAGGAATCCCGCGTTGTCCACCAGTCGCGGCGCGCCAAGCACCTGCAGCGCGCCGCCGCTGGCGTCACCCGTCGCGGAAAAGCTGCCGACCCCGATTCGCGCCCGCCGCAGCTTCAGCACGGCGCCCCGGTCGATCATCACGGTCACGCCTTTGGGCACGTTCAGCGTGCTGCCGTCCGGCAGCGGCTGGTTCAACAGCCCGAACCCGATCTCGTAGGCCTTGGCATCCGCCGGCGTTCCCAAGTTTCCATCGGTGCCGCCGTTGCCGACGATCCGCACGACGTCGCCGTTGCGGGCCAAATTCAAAGCGGCCGCAATCGTATTGAAAGGCGCCGTCAAATTCCCCGTGCCGCCGTTGGGCGAGGTCTTGTCCACGATGATCGGCGTGGCATCGACGCGGAACCAAAAATTGAACACGCCGCCCGGCACCCCGTCGCCATCGCCGTCCAGCGGCGTCGCCCGCGACACCGAATCCGCAGTCGCGTTCAGCGAGTTGTCGACATCTACCAGGCTGTTGTCGGCGCCAGGACGGAACGTCAATCGCAAATCGTACTGACCTTCGGACACACCGCCAAAGCCGGTGTCCGCAACCGCCGGGTTGTATTCGATATTACCCGCTGCCGAGACGCCGATGTAGTACACGCCGGCCTCCAGCGTCATTTGCAGAAAAGAGTCGTCACTGAAGTAATCGTCGTTGCGGGCGATCAACTCGCGCTGCCCGTTTTCCTCCCGATACAAGGCCAGCACGGCATCCAAGAGGCTGGAGTCTGTCAGACGCTCCGCGATGACTTCCGCCGACAGCACGCCGCTCTCCGGCAACTCGAAGCGGTACAGGTCGATGTCCTTGCCTTCCTGGCGGTACAAATGCCGGCCGTGGACGACGTCCTGCGCCCCAGGGTAGACCGCTTCCGGAAAGCTGGCGTTGTCGAACGCCAGGTTCCCGTCGCCGCCCATGATGGTCCCCGGCGGCAGATCGCCCGTATACCCCAAACCCAAACACTGGCCGATGCCGCTCATCACGAACTCGAACCAGCTGTCTGGCCGGAGCGGATCGTCCGATTGCCCGAACGACTCGTACCAGTTCTCGGCCGCATCCAAGACGACCGTGGGCTGGCCCGTGAGCGGGTTCGGCCTGGACAGCGCCCACGTTCCTCCGGGACCGGTAGGTACCGCCGGATCCAGCGCCCGCATATCGCCCGTCGCCACGACGATCCCCTGAGACGCCGTTTCGACGAACTGCACGCCGATGGCCTGTCCCCACAGCTCGAACGCCTCGCGGGCCCGCGTTTTCTGCTCGGTCGTGATCAAGTTCGAGAGCGCGTTGCCGGCCGGATCGACGCCGTAGTCGCTCCGGAAATTGTAGAAGATGGTCGCGATGCCGTTCTGCGAATCCGCGGGCTGCAAGAGATGCGCTGCGATCTGCTCCGAAATCGCGCGATGGCCGGGTTCGTCGCTGGCCCCCGGCAAATCCAATTCGTACACCTGCGGCTCGATCGCGGACGAGATCACCAGCGACTCCGTCCCCGTCCGGACGGCGCGCAAGCCGTCCCCCAAAGCCACCGTCCGCTCGCCGCTCAGGTACACCCGGCCCAGCGTCTCGTCCAGCGTCACCGAGACCGACAACTCGCCCGCCGTAACCGTATCCGCAATCGCGGTCTGAATCGCCGCCGCCAACGCCGTCCGGGTGGTCGGGGTGCCGTCGTCGCCCGACTCGTACACGACGGCCCGGTTCGTCGTCACGCTCAGCCCCCCGCTGCCCACGCTGGGATCGTTGAATTCAAAGGTCTTGGCGTTCCCCACCGCGTCCGTAATAGTGAACCGCTGACCGTCCGCAAACGACGCTCCGCTGCCGATCACCTCCAACGTCGTCCCCAGCCGGAACGTGGAGGACAAGTCCGTCGCCGTCTCAAAGCTGGACCCCGGATCGGCTTCCGTCGCCACCGCTGTCGGTGCCAAGGGCACCTGCTCATCCATCCCGATCCGCAGCCGGAACGTGCCCGCGCCACTGCCCAACTGGTGCAGCGGCGCTCCGAACGTCAAGACCGCGCGATCGGTGTCCGAAAAGTACTGGACGGCGATCGGCTTGTAGACCACGTCGTCCGTCGTCTGCACCGTGTCGTTGGTGAAAACCAGCTGATAGAAGTTCGGGTTCGTCGCGTACACCGGCGCCAAATCGTCGTCGTTGAAATACACTTCGATCTGACTGGTTCGCTGCGTCAGAATCCCGCTGGCCGTTCGGTCGATCGGCTGCGGCACGACGCCCAGGATCTGCGGCCCCAAATCCAATTCGAACCGCAAGGCGTAATCCTGCCCGTTGTCCGTGCCGTCCTCCGTCTTGTCGCCCAAGGCAAAACCATTCTCGCTTCGCAGCGGAGCGGTCCCGGTGCCGGCGACATCGATGCGATACACGTCATCCGGCAAAGATTCGGCAAAACGGAAAATCACTTCGCGGGCGGAATCACCCAGCCCCACGTAGCCCGGCTCGACGACCACGTCATTTGCGCCGCGGAGGATCAGCGGCGAATAGTTAATCACCGTCTGAGCCAGCCCCAGCTTGGTGTTCGGATTGCCCACGGGATTCGAGGCGACGGCCAGCGCGCGAGCCTGCACGTTCGCGTTAAAGACGCTGACCAACTGCGCCGCCGTGGTCTCGTTGCCCGGACTTGAGTTCAATGTGATCTGGATCGTGCGGCCATCGACCACCTTGATCGTCGGACTGCCCGCGCCGCCAAAATTGCTCTTGGTCACCTCGATGCGAAGGTTGTTGCCCGCAGCGCCCGACGCGACAGCCGTAAAGGTGATGTCCAGGTTCCCGCCGCTGTTGAAATTCGAGGAAACCGACGCTCGGTTGCCGCCGGTCAGCGTCAAGGGCGAGTACGTGATCGCAGGGGTGGCAATGTCCGTCGCCGAGGGGCCCGACACCAACACGGCCTGTACCAGCGCTTTCGACGCCGCGTTCTGATTGATCGCCGTGATCAGGCTGGAAGCGGTCGTCTGGTACTTGGGCGTCGAGTTCAACTCGACCAGGATCGTTCTGCCCTCGACCACGATGACGGGCGGTGCCGCCCTGCCCACGTTGCGCTTGCTGAACAGCACGGCCACGCCGTTGCCCGCCTCGCCCGGCGTGCGGGCGTGAAACTCCACGACCACTTGCCCCGACGTGTTGAAGTCCGATCGCGCTGCCGCGACGTCGAAGACCCCGTCGCCTCCGCTGCGCATCACCTGAATCGCGCCCAACGTCGCTTCGTCGATGACCGCCGCCTGGTCAAAGTTGAAGACCAGTTCCCGCGGGGCCACGTTGCGAACGTCGCCATCCTTGAGCAGATCGCCCTGATTCGGTTGAATCCCGATCAGTTGCGGGCCGGTCGCCAACAACTGACGAGGCTCCAGTGCCTCCATCCGCAGCCCCCGCCGGCTACGCTGACGTCGCGTCTCCTCGCGCCGTTTGAACGTCCCTCTCGCCCTCGCCGACGACTTGCGAAAACGACCAATGGTCATACCAACCTCGTGTCAATCAATGGACTCAGCCCTTCACCCCAGCGGGACAAAGGTGCATGTCGGGAAGCCTTCCAGATGCCAGACAGAAATACGGATACCCTTCTTGATGCCGATAAGGCACCTTCACTTTACGTCAAATCGGGGCAACCTGATGTAAACATGAGCAATCTAGGGAAGATGCGAAGATAACAGCGGCATAAGTCGGATTATAGTTGGCTGTAAGGGTTATGCAAAACGGCCGACCATCCTTGCCCGCCAACTTACCCATAAATGGCAACATTTTCACCCGGCTTTGACGAGAACGCGACTTGCGAAGTTCCATCGTAACTGACGGTTAAAGCGTCGGAATCCGGACGCAAAAATGCCGAAAACACCGTCTGGACAGCCAGCGGATTCCCGTTTCAGCCACGCTTGGCCTGGATTTATTTAACATAGGTCACCGGACTACAGTCCGGACATGCTTATCCAGAAAAATACGGGGGTTGCCGCAATCGAAGTGCTTGCCGGTCGCGATTGACGCCGGTTAGAATTTCCGAGAAAGTTCGGTAGGGCAGGTGAATCCGAACATCTGCGGTTGCAGCGCAAGGCATTGTTAATGAACGTTTTAAGTCGGGATTTGAGAGGAGAATCGCCTTTGCCAGATCGGGGGTACGACGTGCGAATGACAGGCTTCTCCAGTCGCGTTCGCGTCGAGCAAGCCGTGTCGTGGGTGGTGGACCATTCCCGGCCCCTCCCGCCTGAGGACCTGCCCTTGTGCAAGTTGGCCGGTCGTGTTCTGGCAAGTGATGTCATCAGCGACTTCGACGTTCCGGGTTTTGATCGGGCCATGATGGATGGTTTCGCCGTTCAGTCTGCCGACACGCTAGGGGCCTCACCATACAACCGGCTGCGATTGACCCTGGTCGGAACGATTCTCCCAGGCGACGATCTGCTTCCCCAAGTCTCTTCTGGGGAGACGGTTAAGATCATGACGGGGACAGCGATCCCGCCCGGCGCGGACGCCGTCTTGCCTGTCGAACAGGCAAATTTCGCAGGCGGCGAAGTCTTCGCTCTCAGCGAGGTTTCGCCGGGTAAACATGTCGGTCGACGTGGCGAGGACATCGCTCGCGGCAGCATGGCCCTTTCCGCGGGTCGGCGACTCCGACCGCAAGATCTGGGAGTCCTTTCTTCGATCGGCGTTTCCGAGGCGTCGGTCGTGTGTCGGCCTCGTGTTCGTATCTTGGTCACAGGTAACGAGTTGTTGCCACCTGGAAGCAAACCCAGCGGAAATCGTATCAGCGATGCGAACGGCCCGATGCTCTCCGCACTCGTTCGCCGAGACGGCGGGGTTCCGATCTATCCGGGCATCGTGGCCGACGCCCCTGACGCAATCCTGGCGGCGATGCAAAGCGATGTGGAGATGATTTTGGTCTCAGGAGGCTCCAGCGTAGGGCAGGAGGACTACGCCCCAACTCTGCTGACAAAGTTCGGTGAATTGTCGATTCATGGCATTGCCATGCGCCCCAGCAGTCCAGCCGGCATGGGACGGTTAAGCGAACGCTTGGTGTTTTTGTTGCCCGGAAATCCCGTTTCCTGCCTTTGCGCTTATGATTTCTTTGCCGGACTGGCGATCCGCAGGCTGGCCGGCCGGCCGGATCGCTGGCCCTATGTGCAAACACAGCTTACGCTTAGACGCAAACTCGTCTCCACCGTTGGCCGCCTGGATTACGCCCGTGTGCGGATTGCCGATGGTGAAATCGAACCGATCGCAATTAGCGGTGCTTCCATCCTCAGTTCTACAACGCGAGCGGACGGCTTCGTCGTGATCCCAGAGGACAGCGAGGGATACCCGGCCGGTGCCTCGGTAACCGTTTGGCTGTATTGACGTTAGAGGCGGGTTTGCACTACCATGCCGCCGCTTCCAGGGAACACGGGTTGTCAGATGCAAGAGATACGGTTGGCCAACGATTCCGGCATTGCGACGGGGCCTTCGCTCGCCAAGCCAAAGCCGCGAGACGGGAGCGTCGGCCCCAGCCAATCCGCAACCCACGTCCCGAACCCCGCATCTGGCCTCCTTTTTCTGACGATCGCGGTCTTTGCCGGTTGTTCGCCCTGGTCCACCAGTCCCGCGGGCAAGTCGCTGTTGCAGGCCGCCAAGATGTCGCCCGACAGCGTCGTGGTCGAGTTCGCGCTCCTGGACTTGGCCGATGTCCAACAAGACTTGGTTTCCGATTTGTGGCGGGAGGCGGACGAACAACACGTCTCCACCGAATTGCGGCAAGAACTGACCCAGAACGGGCTCCGCTGTGGCGTCCTGGGCAACCAATTGCCCTCGTGGATCACAGATCGACTGGCCGATCGCGGCAGATTGCTGCAGTTGGACCAGGCCGAACGCACCGCTGTCGTCAGCGATGTGCTCACCCAGCGGCGCATCCAGTGTCGCGCCAATCAGCATCGTTCGGTCCCCGTCGCGTCCAAATGCAAGGAACTGGAACTTGGCGGCCCTAACTCCGAGAAGCTGTCCAAATACGTAGACGCACAGTGCCACCTTGGGATCAGGGCCATCCCCAAGGGCGATGGCCGAGTCGAACTGGAACTGGTCCCCGAAATCCAACACGGCCCCCCACGCCAGCGTTGGGTGGGCGGAGACGGCCTGTTTCGCTTGGATGCCAGCCGCGACTCGATCCGCTACGACGCTCTGCGAGTTTGCGCGACCCTGGTGCCCGGCCAGACCCTGATTCTGGAGTGCCTGCCTGGCGCAAACGGCATTGGCAAGGCGTTTGTCGGCAACAACCTGTCTGATTCGCCTTCGCCCCACGGAAAATTAGTGCTGCTGCGTCTGGCCCAGACACAACTCGACGACCTGTTCGCTCCGCAGCAAACCACCACCCCGATCGCCACACAAGCCCTCTAGCAGCCGACGAGGAACCGGGACTGCATCAAAAATGCGCCCAAGGGGCCGAAATCTTGTCGGGTGCAAGCATCGCGAAACGTGACGATTCGCGTTGACCTCGGCACGGCAAGCGTTTTCCTGCCAGATTCGCCCGTCTGCGGCAACAAGATGGCAAGCCGCGTGGCGAATAGGTGAACCAGACGCAACCATGCTTGTCTTGGATTCAAGGGGCTTGCCTGCGTCTGTACAATACTGGCAGGGGGATAGTCCAAGGGGGAAACGTCAGGGAGGACAAGCCATGTTAGTGTTGACTCGAAAGCTGGGTGAAGAGATCCTCATCGGCGACGACATCAAACTGACCGTCAACCGCATCGCGGGCAATCGTGTGACCATCGGGATCGCCGCGCCTGGGAACGTGTCGATTCTGCGCGGTGAACTCGAAGTTACGACGGTACCGAGCGACGACGATGTGTCTCGTGACAACTTGCTGGGCGTGCTGTAAACGGAAAAGCAGCGTGGTGCCTTCGAACGCGACCGGAGTCGATGTGGCGATTCGGCGAGGATTCAGCTACAGGGCCCGCGACGCAGCGATTCACACTTCGAGCCCCAGCCCCTGGTACTCCCGGAGGCTTGTCGCTTCGGTCGCGGCGACTACGATATGGTCCAAGACTTGGATGTCGAGCAGTTTCCCTGCATCCTCCAAACGCCGGGTCAACGCCAGATCCTTGTCGCTGGGCGTCGCATCGCCCGAAGGGTGGTTATGGACCAGGATCACCGACTTGGCAGCGTCTTTGATGGCGGGGCGAAAGACCTCGCGCGGGTGGACGACGGTCTGATCCAACAAGCCGCGGCTGATCAAGTGATCGTTCAGGACATGATTCTTGGTGTCCAGCGTGACGACATGGAATTCCTCCTGCCGGGCATCGACGGCCAACCGCTGGAAGCGACGGCGGCAGTAGTTGATGGCGTCTTGTGAGCCGCGGATGGTGACCACGCGTTCCGCGTTTTCGGCGGCCGCGGCCGCGACGCGGCGGCCCAACTCGATGCCGGCCATGATCTGGCAATAGGCGGTCTCGCGCACGACCGGACAGAGGCACGCCAATTCGCCTCGTCCGGCGTCCTTCAGCTGGTCCAGCCGGTCGTTGAACTCCGTGGTGATCTTCTCGCCGGCTTGCAGCGTCGTGATGCCCTTGCGGCCCGTCCGGATCAGAATGGCCAGCAATTCCGCCGTGCGCAGGTTTGCCGCGCCCAGTCGCAACAGCCGTTCGCGGGGCCGTTCTTCGACGGGCGACCGCGTCATCCGGTTGGTAAAGACCTGCGACCGGGCCCACTGCTCCAGCGTGGATTCATCGCGTTGTGCCGCCCAGCGAAAGCGTTTCGATTCGCCCTCCACGGGCTGGACCCAATCGCCGTTTTTCAGGTCCGAAATCACGCGTGTGACGTACGCTGGCTGCTCGTCCGCACAAGCCGCCTTGACGTCGTCCACGGTGAATACGTCGCTGGCGGCGGCCGCCGTCAGGATGCGATAGTACCGCTGATAGCGTTCCTCGTCGTTGACCGCTTCGGACATGGAAGGGCTCCCGGATGCTTCGGCCTGTGCCGTTTCAATCTCAAATTGTCAGCAGCCATTTTGAGCGGATGCAGTTTAATCGCCAAGGCGTCACCTGACAACTGGCAGCCAACCGGGATGACACCGTCCTCGGACAGCCTGGACGTGGGGGGAGACGGCGCGGACGATTGGCACGGCGAACAAGACCGGCAGCGGATCGCGAATCCGCAGGCAGGGAACGATCAACAAAGAAGCCAAACCGATCGCTTGTTTGCTGTCAGACGTTGAAGCTCTTCAGCATTTCCGGCGGCGCGGGGGCATAGGCCAGGGGTTCCATCGAGCAACTGGCGCGGCCTTGGCTGAGGCTTCGCATGGCGCTGGAATAGCCGAACAATTCTTTGAGCGGCGCGTGGGCTTCGATCGCGATCATGCCTGCGCGGTGATCGGTCTTGGCGATGATCGCCCTCCGCTGTTGCAGATCGCCCACGAAGTCGCCCAGATAGGCGTCAGGCGTGAGGATATCCAGCTTCATGATCGGCTCCAACAGCACTGGCCCGCCTTGCTCCAACCCCTTGTCAAAGGCGTCATTGGCGGCGATGCGAAAGGCCATTTCGTTGGAGTGTTCCGGGCTGGCTTTGCCGCCCAGAATGGAAACCTTGAGCTTCATCAGCGGGTAGCCCGCAATCCGCCCTCCGCCGTCGCCGCAGGATCGGAGCTCCTCGATCGACGCGTTCAGGAAGGCCTCGGGCAGCGTCTCCGGCGGGCAGAAGTTCAGTACGGTCACGGGCTGAACGGCGGAAGCGAACGGCTCCATCCTAATCCGCAGTTCCGCGAACAGCTGCTGCCCGGAAATCTGACGGTGGCACACGCCGGTGACTTCCACGGCACGCTGGACCGTCTCGCGGTAACTCACCTGCGGCTTGTGGAACTTGACTTTGAGGTTGAAATCGCGGAGCAAGCGGTTCTTGACCACCTCCAGGTGCAGTTCCCCCATGCCGCTGATCAGCGTCTGGCCCGTTTCGCCGCTGGTCACCCGCAGCGTCGGGTCCTGGCGTTTGAGCATCTCCAGGGTGCTGCTGAGTTTCTCACGTTCCGTCGCCGTGTCCGGCTCGATGGCCATCGAGATCACCGTCTCCGGGAACTTGATCGCCTCCAGCAGAATCGGGTGCCGGGTGTCGCACAGCGTGTCGCCGGTAACGGAATTTCGCAAACCGATCAAGCCGACGATGTCGCCGGCCAGCGCGTGTTCGACTTGCTGCTCCCGCTTCGTCGCGTGGATCCGCCACAGTTGCGAGATGTTCTCTTTCTTGTCCTTCCCCGGATTCAGCGCGCGGGTATTCGGCTTCAGATCGCCGGAGTAGATCCGCACCCAAGACAAGTCGCCGGTCTTGGCGGGCAGGACCTTGAACACCAAGCCGCAGAACGGCTCGTCCGGCTCCGGCTTGCGACGTTCCACCTTGTCCTTCTTGGCCGGGTTAGTCCCTTCCACGGGCGGCATTTCCAGGGGGTTCGGCAGATACCGAGCCACCGCGTCCAGAATCGGCTGCACGCCGATGCCGTGCAAGGCGGAACCGCACAAGACGGGCTGGATTTGGAGGTGGATCGTCGCCTGCCGCACTACCCGGTGGATCAACTCGGTGGGGATCGGTTGCTCTTGAAGCGCCCGTTCCATGAGTTCATCGCTATGGGCGTACAGTTTCTCCAGCAGCATCTCTCGCCACAACTCGGCGGTAGCGAGCTTGTCTTCCGGAATGTCCAACTCCTGGATGACCTGGCCGTCGGTCTGCGGATCGAAGACCAGCATCTTCATTTCGATCAGGTCGATCACGCCGCGAAAGGCGTCGCTGGTGTGCGCGGGACCGACGCCCACGGGGATCTGCAGGGCCACCGGATGCGCGTTCAAGCGGCGGGCAACCTCGTCCAACGTGCGTTCGAAGTCGGCCCCTTCGCGGTCCATCTTGTTGATGAACGCCAATCGGGGGACTTTGTAGCGGTCCGCTTGCCGCCAGACCGTTTCGCTTTGCGCCTCGACGCCCTCCCGAGCGCTGAACACGACGACGGCACCGTCCAGGACGCGCAGACAGCGTTCGACCTCGGCCGTGAAATCGACATGGCCGGGGGTGTCCAGGAGATTGACATGGACATCCAGCCAGTCGAACGTGACGCAGGCCGAATAGATCGTGATCCCGCGTTCCTGCTCCTCCGCATCGCAATCCGTCTCGGTGGTCCCTGAATCGACCTCTCCCACCCGGTGCTTGGCGCCACTGTAGAACAGCATGTGTTCCGTGACCGTGGTCTTGCCCGCGTCGATGTGCGCGATAATGCCGATGTTCCGGATCTTTTCGATGTCGCGTGGCATAAAGGTCAGCGCATAAAGAACGCCGCGCTGCCGCGCGGCGTCGTCCTTGGAATCCAAACTACCACGCAAAATGCGCGAAGGCTTTGTTCGCTTCGGCCATCCGGTGCGTGTTCTCCCGTTTGGTCATCGCCGCGCCTTCCTTGCGGTAGGCGGCATGGAGTTCTTCGGCCAGCTTGAGGTACGTCGGTCGGCCCTTCTTTTCGCGAACCGCCCCCAGCAACCAACGGATCGCCAAGGACTGCTGCCGCGCTTTGCTGACCTGCATCGGAACCTGGTACGAAGCACCACCGACGCGTTTGGACCGGACTTCGATGTACGGTTTCACGTTTTCCAAGGCCGTGTGAAAGACCTCGATCGGCTCCTGGTCCGGAATCTTCTTCTTCAATTCGTCCAGAGCGCCGTAGAACACCTGTTGTGCTACGGTCTTCTTGCCGCTCCACATCAGACAATTGATGAACTTGCTGGCTAGAATGGAATTGTACCGGGGATCCGGCTTGAGCTGAGACTGACTTGCTGTAAAGCGACCCATAAGATAACTCGAAAAAAATCGCCTCGTGTTGTTCGGACCCTATGACTTCTTGGCACCGTACCGACTGCGTGCCTGCTTTCTGCCGTTGACTCCCAGGCAGTCCATCGCCCCACGAATCACTTGGTAACGGACACCGGGCAAATCGTGGATACGACCGCCACGCACCAAGACGATCGAGTGTTCCTGGAGATTGTGTCCTTCACCGGGAATGTAGACGGTCACCTCCTTGCCATTGGAGAGACGTACGCGTGTAATCTTCCGCAAAGCGGAATTCGGTTTCTTCGGCGTCATGGTGCGGACCAACAGGCACACCCCTTGCCTTTGCGGACATTGATCCAGCACCGGCGCCTTGGTGGTCACCCGCTGCGGCTTACGTTTCTTGCGGACAAGTTGGCTGATAGTTGGCATAGTTCTCTATTTTCGCAGGCAGAATGAGGTCATGGCCGACTCGTAATGCCATCAGGTTATCGTCTTGCGGGCGGCTGTCAAGGCATCCGAGACAGAGAGTTTCCGCATCCAACCGGTTGTTTTGCGTATTTACCGATCTTCAAGCCGGACTTATTCCCAAAAAATCAAACGGATCATCGGTCGCAACTGCCCTAGTGGCTGCTTATTCCTCATCATCCATATCGACGTCGTCACTGTCCATGTCGGCGTCGCCGCTGAAAAGGTCGTCAAACGGAATGTAGGTCTCCTGCGGTGCGATGTCCTCCTCCATGTCCTGAGGCGAGGAGGGCGCGGGCGAGACGCCGGTCGCCGTGGTGGCTGCTTCCTGCAGCAGCGGGAAGCTGGTCTCCAGAGCAGTAGCCGCCTCGGCTGCCATCGCCTGCAGGGCTTCAGGACGATATCGGACTTCGGAATCCTGATATTGACGAAAACCGGTTCCAGCGGGAATCAAATGACCGAGGATGACGTTTTCCTTCAATCCGACCAGGTAGTCTGCTTTCCCTGCCAAGGCGGCCTCCGTCAGGACTTTCGTCGTCTCCTGGAAACTGGCGGCGGAGATGAAGCTCGAACTCTGCACGGACGCCTTCGTGATGCCCAACAACTGGGTGCTGGCAGTGGCCGGTTTGGGACGGCTGCCTTTGGCCGGATCGCCGCCCAACGCTCGGATTTGCGAATTGACCTGCTCCAGAGCTTCTTTGGGTACCAACGTACCGGGCTCGAATTCGCTGTCGCCCTTCTCCGTGATCTTGACGCACTTGGCAAGATCTTGATTGATCTTGCGGAAATCGAAGCGGTCCAGGACGAGTCCGGGCAGCAGGTTCGAGTCACCGGCGCTTTCGACGCGCACCTTGCGAAGCATGCGGGCGATGATGATTTCGACGTGCTTGTCGTTGATATCCACGCGCTGGCTGCGATAGACGCTTTGGATTTCGTGCAACAGGTAGAACTGCACGGCCTCTTCGCCCGAGACCCGCAGGATGTCGTGCGGCACCAGCGGACCATCGACTAGTGCCTGGCCGGCTCGGACCATGTCGCCGGAGTGAACCAGGAACCGTTTGCCGTGGGGCACCAAGTGCTCGCGTTCGATGCCGGTTTCGCTGCGCACAATGATGGACCGTTTGCCACGGCGTTTTTCGCCGAGGATTTCCACGACGCCATCGACTTCGGCGATCACAGCGGGGTCCTTGGGCTTGCGGGCCTCGAAGATTTCAGTCACGCGAGGCAGACCGCCCGTGATGTCTGTGATGCCCGTCGCTTCGCGCGGGGTCTTGGCCAGCACGGATCCGGCGGAGACCAACGCGCCTTCGAGGGCCTCGATATGGGCCCGTTCCGGGAGGTAGTACACGTCCAGCGGCTTGCCGTCCGCGTCTTCGAGCACGATTTGCGGGTGCAGTTCGCCCTTGTGGTCGCTGATCATGCGGCGGATGTTGCCGCCGGGATCCTTTTCCAGCCGCATCGTCTCGCCTTCGACCACGTCCTCGTAACGCACCTTGCCGCTGACTTCGGCCAGGATCGGGATGCTGTGCGGGTCCCACTGACAGATCACCGCGCCCGGCTTCACCTCCTGGTTCTCTTGGACCATGAGTTCGGCGCCCGTGGGCACTTCGTACTTCTCCAGTTCCCGCCCCTTGGGATCCAGGATCGCGACTTCGCTGTTCCGCGAGAGCACGATCTCCTGGCCCTGTTCATTCCGCACCGAGTGGATGCGGATGAACTTGACGATCCCGCCGCGTTTGGCTCGAGTCTCGTTTTCTTCGACGCTCGTATTCACCGTTCCGCCGATGTGGAACGTGCGCATCGTCAACTGCGTTCCCGGTTCGCCGATACTCTGAGCGGCGATAATACCGACGGCCATTCCCTCCTCGACTAGAGCCCCGGTGGACAGGTCCATGCCGTAGCACAGTCGACAGACCCCCAAGTCCGCTTCGCAGGTCATCGGACTGCGAACTTGGATCTTCTCCAGTCCCAGTTCTTCGATCTTGCGGGCGATTTCGGGGGTGATCAATTCGTTCTCGCGAACGATAACTTCGTCGGTGACCAGATTGACGATATTCTTTCGGCTAACGCGTCCCAGAATCGCCTCCTTCAGCGACACTTCGACTTTCTCGCCCCGATACTGGACGCTCTTGGTCACGCCCTGCGTGGTATGGCAATCCTGGACGGTCACGACGACGTTTTGTGCGACGTCGGCCAGTTTCCGCGTGAGGTATCCGGAGTCTGCCGTCTTCAAGGCCGTATCCGCCAACCCCTTGCGGGCACCGTGTGTCGAGCTGAAATACTCCAGCACCGTCAAGCCCTCGCGGAAATTGGCCTTGATCGGCGCCTCGATGATTTCGCCCGTCGGCTTGGCCATCAAACCGCGCATGCCGGCCAACTGCCGAATCTGTTCGATGCCACCACGAGCGCCCGAGTGGGCCATCAGGTAGACGGGATTCACGTACCCCGCGGTGCGCTCGTCGGACTTCATGGCATCCATCATTTCAGCCGTAATCCGCTCGCGGGCATGCGTCCACGTATCCAGCACCTGGTTGTAACGCTCCTGTTCGGTGATCACGCCCCGATCGTACAGCTTCTTGAACTTCAGCACTTTTTTGTCGGCCTCTTCGATGTGCTTGGCCTTTGTGACCGGCGTGACCAGGTCGTCGGTGGCGAAGGAGAGACCGCTCAGCGTGCTCTGCTGGAAGCCGATCTTGTTCATGTCGTCCAGCAGCCCAATGGTGGCCTTGCGGCCCAACCGGTGGTAACAGTCCGAAATCACAATGGCCAATTCCGCGGCCCGCAGAGGCATGTTATAGTAGTCCATCCCCTCCGGCAGGATCATGTTGTACATGATGCGGCCGTAGGTGGTTTCGATCATCTCCCCCGGCCTGGAGGACTCATCCTCGGTTTTGAGCTTCCGGTTGGCCGGCAGACGGACCTTGATCGGGGCGTGCAAATCGATCACGCCTAGGGCATAAGCCAGGTCAGCTTCCTGCAGATTGGCGAAAGTCATGCCTTCGCCCTTTCGATTGGACAGATCCAGCGTGATGTAATAGCATCCCATCACGATGTCTTGCGAGGGGCTCATGATCGGCTTGCCGTTGGCCGGGCCGAAGATGTTGTTCGTGGACATCATCAGCGTGTGCGATTCGACCTGGGCCTCGATCGACAACGGCAAATGGACGGCCATCTGGTCGCCGTCAAAGTCGGCATTGAAGCCCTTGCACACCAGCGGGTGCAAATGGATGGCGTTGCCTTCGACCAGCACCGGTTCGAACGCCTGGATTCCCATGCGATGCAACGTCGGGGCCCGGTTCAGGAGCACGGGATGGTTCTGGATCACGGACTCCAGGATGTCCCAGACTTCCTCGTCCTTGCGCTCCAGCATCTTCTTGGCGCTCTTGATCGTGTCCGCGTGTCCCAATTCCTTGAGTTTGCGGATGATGAACGGCTGGTACAGTTCCAATGCAATCTTCTTCGGCAAACCGCACTGGTGCAGCTTGAGCGCCGGACCGACCACAATCACGCTGCGTGCGGAGTAATCGACCCGCTTGCCCAGCAGATTCTCGCGGAACCGGCCCTGCTTGCCCTTGATCATGTCGGTCAGCGATTTCAACGGGCGGTTGCTGCTGCCCAGCACCGGGCGTTTGCAGCGGTTGTTGTCGAACAAGGCGTCGACCGACTGCTGCAACATCCGCTTCTCGTTGCGGATGATGACTTCCGGCGCGTTCAGATCCACGAGCTTGCGGAGCCGGTTGTTGCGGTTGATGATCCGCCGATACAGGTCGTTCAGATCGCTGGTCGCGAAATTGCCCGAATCCAGCAACACCAGGGGCCGCAGATCCGGTGGGATGACGGGGATCACGTCCAACACCATCCATTCGGGACGGTTGTCGCTGTCACGGATCGATTCCACGATCTTCAGACGGTTGATCAAGTCTTTTTTCTTTTGCTTGGAGTTGGTTTCGACCAAGTCCTTGCGCAGACTCTGGGACAACTGGACAAGGTCCAACCCGGTAAGCAGCTTGCGAACCGCCTCGGCGCCCATGTCGGCTTCAAAGCTGCCCTCGCCGTACTGATCGCGGGCCGCCCGGAACTCCTCCTCCGTCAACAGCTGCTGCTTCTCCAGATCCGTCGCTCCGGGATCGATCACGACGTAGTCCTGGAAGTAGACCACCTTTTCCAGGCTGGTTGTCTTCATGTCCAGCAGGTTTCCCAGTCGGCTGGGCATGGCCTTGAAGAACCAGATATGCACCACGGGGGCCGCCAGTTCGATGTGCCCCATCCGTTTTCGGCGGACACGGGAGTGGGTCACCTTGACACCGCAGCGGTCGCAGATCATGCCCTTGTACTTCATGCCGCGATACTTGCCGCAGGCGCATTCCCAGTCCTTCTCGGGGCCAAAAATCCGCTCACAGAACAGCCCGTCCTTCTCCGGCCGGTAGGTACGGTAGTTGATCGTTTCGGGCTTTTTCACCTCGCCGAACGACCAACTGCGGATATCGTGGGGTCGCGCCAAACTGATCTTGACCGACGCATAGTCGTTGATGCGATCGTAAGAACCTTCGCTGGTGGTCATGTGCCCCTGCTCCTCTGGAGGGTCGGAAAACGGTCAGATCCGCCGCTTCTCCAATTGCATGTTCAACGCCAAACCACGGATTTCGTTTGTCAACACGTCGAAACTGGCGGGCGTGCCCGCTTCCAGCGTGTTCTCGCCTTTGACCATGGACTCGTAGATCTTGGTCCGGCCTTCCACATCGTCGCTCTTGACGGTCAACAGCTCCTGCAGAATGTAAGCCGCACCGTACGCTTCCAGCGCCCAGACCTCCATTTCTCCAAAACGCTGTCCGCCGAAGCGGGCCTTGCCGCCCAACGGCTGCTGCGTGATCAACGAATACGGGCCGGTGCTGCGGGCGTGAACCTTGTCGTCCACCAAATGGTGCAGCTTCAGCATGTAGATGTAGCCCACCGTCGTTTCCTGGGACATCGGTTCGCCCGTGCGGCCATCGTACAACCGGATCTTGCCGTGCGCCGGCAGGCCGGCGTCGGCCAGGGCGCGGTTGATGTCCTGTTCGCTGGCCCCGTCGAACACGGGCGTCACTGCCTGAAAGCCCAGCACCGCGCCGGCCCAGCCGAGGTGGGTCTCCAGAATCTGGCCGACGTTCATGCGGCTGGGCACGCCCAGCGGATTCAGGAGGATCTGCAGGGGCGTGCCGTCGGGCAGGAACGGCATGTCCGCAACGGGCAGGATCTTGGCAATCACGCCCTTGTTGCCGTGCCGACCGGCCATCTTGTCGCCGACCGAAACCACGCGTTTGGTCGCGATGTACACCTTGACCATCTGCAACACGCCGCTTCGCAGCTCGTCGCCCCGTTTCAGGCTGTTCAACTTGCGGTCCCGGACATCGATGGCGTTTTCGACATCGAGGCCCAGGTTCTTGTGGATCTTCTGAAGTTCGGCGATGCGCTCTTCACTCCGCATCTTGTCCGTCACCCAGCCCAAGCGGAAGTTCTGGGCCTTCTCGGCCACGAACTTGGGATCCTGGTCGCGGACCAACGGCGTGCCATCTTCGTCCGTCAGCACCCGGCCCACGACCTTTTCCATCTCTTCGATCATGGCTCCGAAGGCCTTGGCGATCGCCAGATTGCCCTCCGTTTCGACGTGCCGCAGTTCTTTCTCGAACGTCTTGCGTTCTTCTTCCGAGAGACTCATTCGTCGCGAGAACTTCTGGGTGTCGATGACGATGCCCTCGATGCCGGAAGGAACTTCCAGCGAATCGTTCTTGACGTCCTCGCCCGCGCGGCCGAAGATCGCGTGCAGCAGTTTCTCTTCCGGCGTCAACTCCGTCTTGGATTTGGGCGAGACCTTGCCCACCAGGACGTCGCCGGGCTTGACGTACGTGCCGATCCGCACGATGCCGTGCTCGTCCAGATTCCGCAACGCCTTCTCACTGACGTTGGGAATGTCGCGGGTGAACTCCTCGCGCCCCAGCTTGGTTTCGCGAATCTCAACGTCGAATTCCTCGATGTGAAGCGAGGTGTAGGTGTCGTTCCGGACAAGTTCTTCACTGATGACGATCGCATCCTCGAAGTTGAACCCGTCGAACGACATGAAGCCGGCCAGCACGTTGCGCCCCAACGAAAGCTCGCCCAAAAAGGTCGCGGCGCCGTCGGCAATCACTTGCCCCTTTTCCACTTTGTCGCCGAGCTTGACGATCGGCTTCTGATTCAGGCACGTCCGCTCGTTTAGCCCGCGGAACTTCCGCAACTCGTAGACGTCCGTGCCGACCTCGATCCGGTTGGCGTCGACGTAGTTCACCTTGCCCGCCCGGCGCGCCTTGATCACCATGCTCGAATTGCCCGCGACGTGCTTCTCCATGCCGGTGGCGACGATCGGCGGTTCCGTGACCAACAGCGGCACCGCTTGCCGCTGCATGTTGGAACCCATCAACGCCCGGTTGGCGTCGTCGTGTTCCAAAAACGGAATCAAGCCGGCAGAGACGCCGACCATTTGATTGGGCGCGACGTCGATATAGCTGACTTGCTCCGGCAAAACGATCTCGAAATCGGAACGGTGGCGGGCAATCAAGTTGGCACCGCCGACCAGCTTGCCATCGACGACCGCCGTGTCCGCCGGCGCCACATAGGCGTCGGACTCCTCGTCCGCCCGCAGCCAGATAATTTCCTCCGACACCTTCCCGCGTTTGACCTGGCGATAAGGCGTAATCAAAAAGCCGTACTCGTCCACGCCGGAATAGATGGCCAAGCTGGAAATCAAGCCGATGTTGGTGCCTTCCGGCGTCTCGATCGGACAGATCCGGCCATAGTGCGAAATATGTACGTCGCGGACCTCGAACCCGGCTCGCTTCCGGTTCAAGCCGCCCGGCCCCAGCGCGGACAAGCGGCGTTCGTGGGTCAACTGCGATAGCGGGTTGGTCTGATCGACCACCTGGGACAACTCGCCGCGGCCGAAAAAGTACTCGATCGCCGCCGACACGCTCTTGGGATTGATCAAACTGCGGGGCGTCATGTCCTGGACGTCCTTCAAACTCATCCGCTCCTGGACCGTGCGGCGGAGTTTGAGAAAGCCTTTGCGCAACTCGTCGCTGGCCAATTCGTCGATCGTCCGCAGGCGGCGATTTCCCAAATGATCGATGTCGTCGATTTCGGCTCGCTCTTCGCCGCCGTGCAGCGCAATCATGTACGAGATCGACGCGATCAAATCTTCCGGACGCAACGTCATCACGTCTTCCGAGACGTCCAACTTCAGCTTGCGGTTAATCCGGAACCGGCCGACGCGGCCCAACCGGTACCGGTTGACGTCGAAAAACTTCTCCTGGAACAACGTCTTGGCCTTCTCCAACTGCGGCGGGTTGCCGGGGCGGAGTCGCTGGTAGATCCGCAACAGCGCCTCTTCATGGCTGGAGGTGGAATCGTCGGCCAGGCTCGCAAAGACCAAGGGCGACTTGACCGGCGGGATGACTTCCACCTGGCTCACGCCCGACGTGCAGATCGTCTCTGCCAGATTCTTCGTGATCTTCTGCCCGGCTTCGACGATCAACTCTCCGGCCCGCTCGCTGGACGGCGGATAGACCACGTCGTCCACGGCAATCTTGCCCTCGATCTTGCTGACGCTGCGGCCATCGACGATGCTCTCGACGGAGGTCTCGTAGAAAGCCCGGATCAGATCGGCGTCGGTGCTGTACTTGGGACTCATCGCGCGGAGCAGCGTCATGGCCGAGAACTTGCCGCTCTGGTCGATCCGGACGTTCAACGCTTCCTTGCGGGTGACGTTGATTTCGATCCAGCTGCCGCGCTCAGGAATGATCCGGCAACTCGGCAACTTGCGGTCCGTCGTCCCCTCCTGCTCGAACACGAAATCCACACCGGGGCTGCGGTGCAACTGGCTCACCACGACACGCTCGGCACCGTTGATGATGAACTCGCCCCCGCCCAACATCACGGGCAAATCGCCCAGGTAGACCTCTTCCTCGATCGGTTCTTCTTTGTTCAGCCGCAGCCAGATCCGGAACGGGCGGCCGAACGTCAACCGCAATTGCCGACACTCGTCAGGGGTATAACGCGGCTTGCCCAGTTCGTAGCGCAGATAATCCAGCTTGAGCTGCTTGTCGTAACTCTCGATCGGAAAAATCTCGCGCAGCACCGCCTCCAGGCCCTGGTTCTTGCGTTTCTCGGCTTGAACTTCATCCTGCAGAAACGCCGCATAGCTGCGGGTCTGAATTTCAGTCAAATCGGGGATAAAGGGAGCTTTATTCCCGCTGCCAAAATGACGTACTTCCTTGGGCCTAAGACGTCTTTCGACTGGGGTTGCCATAGGGCGAATGCTCCAGGGTAAGAGATGCCGGCACAAAGTCCGACTGGGCACTGGTAGTTCGACGCCAAGAGATAGCTGCGTTGGGCGCGCACCGCCACCTGGGAACCATCACGCAAAAAAACGCAGCTGAACTTTGGATTAACAGAGCAATCATCAACTACCTGCACTGTCCAGACAAGGTATTCTGGACAGTGGTCAGTCGCATGCGGGAACTGACGAAGGTCTACTTGAGCTCGATCGAAGCGCCAGCCTCTTCCAACTCGGCCTTCATCTTCTCCGCTTCGGCCTTCGGCACGCCTTGCTTCAAGGTCGCCGGAACGCCTTCCACCAACTTCTTGGCGTCCATGAGGGACGCGCCGGTAATGTTCTTGACCACTTTTACGACATTCAGCTTCTTGTCGCCAAAACCGGTCAACACGACATCGAATTCAGTCTTTTCCGCGACAGGCGCCGCGGCACCACCGGCCCCACCCAGCATCGGCCCCGCCATCATCACGGCGCCACCGGCAGCCGGCTCGATCCCGTACTTCTCCTTCAAGCAATCACTGAGTTCCTTGGCTTGCTTCAGAGTCAATCCGGCAATCTTGTCAGCGAATTCGACGATCTCAGCAGAAAAATTGAGCGTTGCAGCTTCGGACATCGCGGTACAGGCCCTTTCTCCCAATGCGCACCGAACGGGTCGACATTCAGTGCAAAACTGTTACAAAAATCAACTCGTTGTATTCTCCGTCAGAATCGCCCCCGACGAACTGGAACTTCCACCATGCATTGCCGGCCACGAAAAACCATGCCTCGTCCGGACTCGCCTGGTAAAACCCCGGCAGCGTTCAGGATTCCTCGGTTGTTCCCTGCTCTTCTTCCTTCTCTTTCGACTTCTCCTCCACTTGGCTGGCCAAGACACCCCCCGGGCCCAACAGTTGAGCCGACAAACGAGCTCCCGGCGCGAGAATCTGTCCGACCAGGATGCTGATCTGCTCCTGACGGCTAGGCCAGCGGCTTACTTCCTTGACCCGTTCCGCCGACAGATGCTCACCATCCATCACTCCGCCACGCGTCTCGAACTTGGGAAACTCAGGACTTCCGTCCAACGCGGCGATTTGCTTCGCCAAGCTGACGAAATCCTCGCTTCCCCAGACCATCGCCAACGTGCCCTCGACACCCTCGAAAGCCGCTGCCAGCGGAGTGCCCTCGGTGGCGCGCTTCGCTAAGCTGTTCTTGACGACGAGCAGGTGGATGTCCTTCTCACGGAGTTGCTTCCGCAGCATGCACGTCTTGCCAGCGTCCAAACCGACGACGTTCACCAGCAGCGTCTCGTCCACGCCCTCCAACCGGCGGGAAATGTCTTTGGTCAACAAATCTTTGACGTATTTACTCATGGTCTACCCATATCCTAACGATCTTCCGCTGCCGCCGATCTCTGGCGCGAGTCGTTGGCCCTCTCCGCAGTTCACCGGCGCTTCGTGTCGCCCGCCCAGGCTAAGCCGCCACACGCACGGAGGGACTCATCGTCGCCGCCAACACGATGCCGCGCACATAGGTGCCCTTCACGCTGGAGGGCTTTAACGACGCAATGTGGTCGATGAAGGCGCGGACGTTGTCCAGCAGTTTTTCCTTGTCAAAACTCAGCTTGCCCACCACGGCATGCACGTTGCCGCCCGAGTCGTTGCGAAACTCGACCTTGCCTGCCTTGTACTCGCGGACCACCCGTGCCACGTCTGGGGTGACGGTGCCCGCGCGAGGCGAAGGCATCAAACCTCGCGGCCCCAACACCTTGCCCAACGGCCCGACCAGTCCCATCATGTCGGGAGCGGCAATGCAGGCGTCGAAGTCGGTCCAGCCGTCCTTAATCCGCTGCGCCAAATCCTCCTGGCCCACCACGTCCGCACCGGCCTGCTCCGCCACCGTCGCCAAGTCGCCCTTGGCAAAAACGACCACGCGCTGAGACTTGCCGATCCCGTGCGGCAGCACAAGAGAACCTCGGATAATCTGGTCCGCCTGCTTCGGATCGACCCCTAGACGCATGTGGATTTCCACGGTCTGATCAAACTTGGTCGTCGCAAACTCCTTCAGCTTTGCGACGGCAGACTCCAGCGTCACCGGGGTCTTGTCCGTAACCTTTTCCTGCAGCGCACGAAACCGTTTGGATTGCTTCGCCATGACTCAATTCTTACCATCTACTGGAGGCTTTTTGTTTTGTTCTGTGACGGTGCGTTCCCGAACCGCGCCGGACATGCCGCCCCTCATCGCGGCCGTCAGTCAACTACGTCCAGCCCCATGCTGCGGGCAGTCCCTTCAATGACGCGGCACGCCGCATCCAGAGTGCCGGCATTCAAGTCTGGCATCTTCTTCTCTGCAATCTGGCGGACCTGGTCGCGCGTCACCTTGCCCACCTTTTCCTTGTTCGGAACGCCCGATCCTTTCGCTATGCCGACCGCTTGCTTCAACAACGACGCAGCCGGCGGACACTTGGTGACGAAGTCGAACGTGCGATCGCTGTACACGCTGACAATCACCGGGATCGGAGTTCCGTTGTACTCGCGCGTCCGATCGTTGAACTGCTGGACAAACTGCCCCAAGTTGATCCCGAACTTGCCCAACGACGTCCCAACCGGAGGCGCCGGAGTCGCCTGGCCCCCAGGAACCTGAAACTTTGCCTGACCTACTAGCTGCTTCGCCATCTGCCAAACCCCTGCGGCCGCAACGGCCTGCGTCAGACCGATTCTACCTGCCAGTGCTCCAATTCAACAGGCGTCGACCGGTTAAAAATATTGATCATCACCGTGATGCGACCGTTCGCCTCGTCGATCGCGTCCACTTCTCCCTCAAAGTTCTGGAAGTGGCCGTCCTTGACCCGGACACGATCCCCAGACTTGAACGGAATCGCCGTCTTGATCGGCCCGCCGCGCTCTTCGTGAGTCGCGCCCAGCCGCAAAATGCGATCTACATCCCGAGCTTCCATCGGACTGGGCTTGCCGGCCGATCCGGTAAAATCGCCAACCCCCGGCGTCTCGCGCACAACAAACCATGTGTCGTCGTTAATCGCCATGTGGACCAGGATATAACCGGGATACAGCTTGCGGCGCACGACCCGCCGCTTGCCGCTCTTGTTAAACTCGGCCACCTCCTCGGTCGGGACAACGATATCGCCGAAATACGCTTCCAGGCCTTCAATCTTGACCCGCCGTATCAGCGCATCACGAATCGAATCCTCGCGGTTCACTTGAACCTTGAGAATGTACCACTCCTTCTTGAACTCATCCTCTGTCGCCGATTCCAGCATCTCGCCAACGACCTCGGCCTCATCCTCGGCCTCATCCTCGGCCTCATCCTCGGACTCATCCTCGGACTCATCCTCGGACTCATCCTCGGCGGGGCCTCGGTCCTCCGTCTGGTCGGTCTGCGCGACGGATTCGCCGCCTTCCGATACCGCCGCAACCTCACCAGCCTCGCCAGCGGACTCCCCAACATCGGCCCCGGATTCGCCGGGCCGGTTCGCCGCCTGATCGTCCTCTTTCCGAGCGCTGTCAGGCTCCCCAGGAGTTGCCGCCATCGCACGCTCGGCGTCTTCCTGGCGTCCCGGTGCCGCGGACACTGGAGAGGGCAAAGGCGCAGACGTTTCCTCGCTGTCCAGAGCGGCAGCCGGCGCAGCCGGTCCGCTCGGCGGCGTAAGCGCTGTCGTGTCGTTTTCCGTGGGATGATCCGAGACCATCGCTGCTGCCTCTTACGAAGACTTCTTGAGGATTCCGATATTCTCGAACAGGAATCCCCACACCAAGTCAAATCCGAACAACACGACCGCGAGGAAAAACAATACGAAAATTACGACCAGAGAACTGCGAATCAGTTCGGCTTTCGAGGGCCAGGAGACCTTGTTCATCTCTGCCTCGACCGCGATCAAGAAGTCGGCAAAACGAGGCATGTTGACGATCCGGAAACTGATCCACATTCCGCCCACCAACAGGATTGCGGATAGCACCAGCGCTACGTTGCTGCTGAGCCATATCCGGTGTAACGACAACCGCCAGGCAGCCAGAGCAAAACCGATCGCCAGCGCGGCGAAGGTCACCTGCCTGGCAATTTTGCCTTGGCTTCGCTTATAAACGCCAACTTGGAATAACTCGCCGAACCACATAACCGCCGAGCCAACCTTCTCTTTAGACATTTCGTCTGGCATCCTTGCGCCGACCGGAATCCCCGCACCGGCGGCGGACACGTTTCCGGGTCGCCGCCGATGCAGGAGTCATGGCAGGGGCGGCGGGAATCGAACTCGCAACCCCCGGTTTTGGAGACCGGTGCTCTGCCAATTGAGCTACACCCCTGGAACCGCTCCGACCTGGAGCGGGTTTTTCGCTACTCGAGGATCTTCGTGACGACGCCCGAGCCGACCGTGCGACCGCCTTCGCGGATGGCAAATCGAACCCCGTCGTCCATCGCGATCGCTTTGTGCAATTCCACCGACAACCGGACATTGTCGCCGGGCATGCACATTTCGGCTTCGACCAGATTCGCCGTACCGGTCACATCCGTCGTGCGGAAGTAGAACTGCGGGCGATATCCGCTGAAGAACGGCGTGTGACGGCCGCCTTCCTCTTTTGACAAGCAATATACCTCTGCTTCGAACTTGGTATGCGGCGTGATACTGCCGGGCTTGGCCAACACCTGGCCGCGTTCAATTTCGTCCCGCTTGACGCCACGCAGCAGGCACCCGACATTATCGCCGGCCTGACCCTGATCCAATAGCTTGCGGAACATCTCGACGCCCGTCACGATGGTCTTGCGGGACTCACCCAGACCGACGATTTCGATTTCTTCGCCGACCTTGACGATCCCCCGCTCGACGCGCCCCGTAGCCACGGTTCCACGGCCTTCGATCGAGAACACGTCTTCGACTGCCATCAGGAACGGCTTGTCGACGGCCCGCTGCGGCTCGGGAATGAAAGCATCGATGGCTTCCATCAGTTCCTGGATGCACTTGGTCGCCTCCGGATCCTCCGGATTCTGGTAGGCGGGCAACGCAGAACCCTTGATGACGGGCGTGTCGTCGCCGGGGAAGCCGTACTTGCTCAGCAGTTCCCGAACCTCCAGTTCGACCAACTCCAGCAACTCGGGATCATCGACCAAGTCGCACTTGTTGAGGAATACCACCAGAGCGGGCACGGCCACCTGACGCGCCAGCAACACGTGCTCGCGAGTCTGAGGCATCGGGCCGTCAGCCGCGGACACGACCAGGATCGCACCGTCCATCTGGGCGGCGCCGGTGATCATGTTCTTAATGAAGTCGGCGTGACCTGGGCAGTCGATGTGGGCGTAATGCCGCTTGTCGCTCTCATACTCGACGTGGGCAACCGCAATGGTCACCGTCTTGGTTTCGTCGCGGACGGTACCGCCCTTGGCGATATCCGCGTACGATTTGAACTGGGCAAAGCCCTTCTTCGACTGGGCCGACAGGATCGCACCCGTCAGCGTCGTCTTGCCATGATCGATGTGACCGATCGTGCCCACGTTCACGTGCGGCTTCGTTCGTTGAAATTGCTCCTTAGCCATCGCTTCTTACACCTACGTTTCAAAGTGCGACATGACGTTTCACAACACAACCTACATTGGTTTACCGATTCGCGCCGTGCAGGCGGCCTAGCCGAGAGCTGCTGACGGGAGTCGGACCCGTGACCTCGTCCTTACCAAGGACGCGCTCTACCGACTGAGCTACAGCAGCCAACATGTTAGCGTTTGTCACCCCGGTTTGCTACCGCCCTACCCGGCTGCCAGTGAGAGCGGGTGAAGGGAATCGAACCCTCGTCTTCAGCTTGGAAGGCTATTGCTCTACCATTGAGCTACACCCGCCCGACCATCTGTAGGACCAACACTCTTCCGCGCCGACCGTTCGGCGTCTCTTCAATGGGGGGTGCAGGATTTGAACCTGCGAAGGCTGAGCCAACGGATTTACAGTCCGTCCCCTTTGACCACTCGGGAAACCCCCCGCACCCAAGCCAAACCTCGCCAAGGGGTTCCGCCCCAGGCTCCAGCTAGTTACCTCCGCAAGCCGCGCTTCACGCAAGCCGCTTCTGACCCTTCAAATGCCCTGCCTTGCCTTCCGTTTGAACCGTCGAGATTACGTGCGTGGAGCCAGCGGAGGGAATCGAACCCACGACAAGCTGATTACAAATCAGCTGCTCTACCGACTGAGCTACGCTGGCATCGAATACCGTTTCCGCCAATCTACCCTTTGTAAAAACCGGCTAATATACCGTCCCCACAGTTTCACGCAAGACGACACGAGCAAAAAAGATGCCTGCCAGACCAACGACACAGCACGCTAGTTCACTTACGCTGGCAAGTCACCGACAACCGCCAAGATTCTCCTGATATCCTATTCAGGAACTTCGATTTTTTCCTGCTCGGCGGCCTCCCGCAGCTTGTGCAATGCTCGGACTTCGATCTGACGAATCCGTTCTTTCGTCACTCCGAACTGGCTCCCGACTTCCTGGAGTGTTTTCGGCTCCTGGGCACGATTCAGGCCAAAACGGCTGACGATAATTCGCTGTTCGCGTTCATCCAGGCGAGATAGGATACGCTCGATCTGCTGTTCCCGCAAGTGCTGGGCGCTTTCCATTTCCAAGAGAGTCCCACGCTGGTCCTGCTGGACATCGAACATTTCGTCCTGGCTGGTCCGGAACCGCTCGCGATGCTTGAACTCGTCCGGAATCGTGCGGGCAAAGTTGCGCATGATGGCCCAGCTGGCATACGTGCTGAATTTATTGCCCCGCGCATAGTCGAATTTGTCGACGGCCCGCATCAGGGAGATGTTGCCGTCGCTGATCAGGCCGAAGAAGTCGTCGCAGTCGCCGATGTGCCGCTTGGCAATCGAAACCACCAGCCGCAGATTCGCCTGGACGATGCGGTTCTTGGTCTTGACTGCCTGCTCGTACAGATGCTCGATCCGGTCCATCAGGCTCGGGGACGCTCGGCCCGGTGTCAGCCGTTCCCGCAACTGACTGGCTCGGTACTTCAAAAAGTTGTATTTGCGAAACAGATGGTATTCCTGTTCGCGGGTCAGCAGGGGCACGTCGTATAGCGACGCCAGGTACGAAGGCAGTCCTGCCGGAACTCGCGGCTTCCTGGCCGCTTCCTCGCCAGCGGGCAGCGGTCCCAAGATCTCGGCTTCCAGATCGGTTTGCTCGAACTGCTCGTTGAAGACATAGGCCAACGGCAGGTCCAACAATCGCCGAGCCCGCGTTTCGTTGACGATCCGATAGATCGACGTGCGGGTCCGGCCAAATCGCTCGGCCAACTCGCCGACTGACGCGCCGCGGCGGTATTCTTGGAAAATATCTTCCTTGGCCTGCTCGCCCAAGGGGCCCGTCCGGTTGGGAAACAAGGCCAGCGCCGGATACTTCTGATCGAATAAACGCATCGTGTAGCGAACCGTCTCGACGCTGCGATTCAATCGCTTCGCAATCCTCCGAGCCACCTCGGATTGCCCCGCTCCAGCCCTGGCGAGGCGGCGTGCCCGGTCGATGATCTCGCCGTGCTCCTGGCGGCTGAGTTGGCTGAAACGCTCGCCGCGCCGAACTCGGTCCAGATGAGCGCAGACAAACCGCTCGACACTGCTTTGCAGGAAGCCGACCCGTTTCTTGCCCCCTTCAAAAACGAACCGGCGGCTGACCAAGCCCAACTCGCGCCACCGGGAGATGGTCTTGGTCGAGACGTTGAACATCCGGCTCAAGTCCTCGAGCGTGTGGACGGCCTCCGGCAGATCACTCGCCCGAATACTGGCGGCGTCCGAAACGTCCTCGACAAACAACCGGACGTCGTGGCGAGCCTCTTCCCCGGACACGACCAACTGCGGCGAAGCATCCGGGCGATAGTCGGTGATGCGGTAGCACAAATACTCGTAGCTGTACGTTTTGTCGGGATCCAGTTCTCCCAACAAACGCTCGGCGCGATCGACCTGCTCCAGCTTTTTCGAGCGCGGAGCGAACCGGACCTGCTGGTCGCGCAGTTGCTTGATGATCGAACTCCGATACGCGGAATGCATGACAGCCTCTTCGATCTCAGGGACCAGCGGAGTTCCCTGCGGCTCCCACCGCTCCGCCCCGTCCCGACCGCTCGGACAAGCACCCGCTTCATGGGGCGCAGCCCTGCTACGAACACCCTGATCCGGGTGCTCGACCCTGACAAATCTACGCAAGGGGCGCGCCAACAGTTCATTTTGCTGGAGCAGCGTCCCTCGAACGTTCCTGCAAACCGTCCTAACTGTTTTCAAAATAGGCAGTTGCGGCTTCAGATCCTCTTTTTTTTCTGCCGCCGATCTTTAGAAAAACAAACCAGCCAAAAGTTCGCGCCTTGACCCGCGAATTCTTTCCGGATTCCGACGTGCCGCATTCCGCATCAAACTGTCCCAAAACGACTCACCTTCGCCCTCTCCAGAGGCCGATTTACCGATTGCGCAAAGTTTTACGACAGAGTCGGAGACGCACCGGCCATGAATACTGACGAATCGCGCCAGCTGTTAGTCGAAAGAATCGCAGAAGAATTGTCAAGAATTACACGGTTCCAGGTCCGGCAGCGGCGTCTGGCCATCGGTCTGCTGATCGCTTGGACAAGTATCGTCTGGGCTGCAACAGTCTACTCGGCAGAGACTTACGATCTTACGCCGGAGCTGAAAACGGGACAGTTCCAGCAGGTGCAAGCAGCGATTGAAGTGCGTGGGGACTTGCTGGTCAAGGCGGAAGAGGGCGGCCAGCAGAAGCTTCCAATCGTGGTCACAGGCAAGGTTGCTTACGACGAACGACTCCTGGCCGTCTCGACGTCCCAGAAGGCACGTCGCGCGATCCGCCACTACCACGAGGCGACCGCCGAGATCAAGGTCGGTCAAGGGCTGGCGTCACCGAAACTGAATCCGGAACGTCGCCTCATCGTCGCCCAGACCGACGAGGACGGAACGCCCCTGTTGTTTTCGCCACAGGGGCCCTTGAGCCGAGACGATCTGGATCTTGTCGATATCCTGGGGAATAGTCTGGCACTGCCCGGAGTACTCCCCAATCGCCCGCTCCAAATCGGAGAAAGCTGGACGTTGGACCGCGATCCACTGGCCCTGTTGCTGGGCCTGGATGTGATCACGCAACGCGACGTTCAAGGGACGCTGGACAAAGTAGACGGTCAAACGGCCATCTTGGCGATCGAGGGGACGGCGGAGGGGGGGGCCGAAGGCGTTGTCTCGAAGGTCGAAATCCGGGCAAAGGCCAATTTCGACCTGACACGCCGCGCCGTGACTTGGCTGGCAGCCAACGTCCGCGAGCGGCGGGAGATCGGACAAGCGGAGCCGGGATTCGAGGTCATTGCCCGCCTGCGGCTGGCCCTGTCACCCCAGAGCCACTCGGACGCTCTGGACGACCAGACGCTGGATTCGTTGACGTTGACGGCCGACGCCGGCTCGACGTTGTTGGAACTGCATCCGCAGCGCGGCGGTTTCCGGCTGATCCATGACCGCCGCTGGCGTGTCATGGTAGATCGCCACGACGTGTGCGTGTTGCGTTGCGTGGACCGCGGGGATTTGATCGCGCAGTGCAACATCTCGGAACTCGCCGACGCCGAACCGGGCAAACGGATGGTGTTGGAGGTGTTCCAGGAACAGGTGTTGCAGTCGTTGACCGGCAGCGCCGGCCAGATTTCGGAAGCCTCCCAGAACACGACGGACGAGGGCCAGCGCGTGTTGCGGGTTCGAGCCGTCGGCGTGGCGTCCGAGGTCCCGATCGTGTGGCTGTTTTACCACGTGTCCAACGATCAAGGCCGGCAGGCCGCTGTGTCGTTCACGATGGAATCCGAGATGCAGGAGCGGTTTGCCGAAGGCGACCGCACGCTGGTCGAGTCGTTCCAGTTCACTTCGCGTCCCCTACCGCAAGAGGCTCGCCAGCCCCAACGGTCGTCGTCGGCAACCCAGTGAGCGTTGAGCGACCCGTCGAGGCGGTCCTCTTGATTGCCTTGCGACAGCCCCGGCGTCTCCGCAGAAGCCGGACCTTTCCGGGGGCCGGGGCGAGGCTGAATCCGGCACGTGCCGACGGCGGCCTCAACTCCTCACCGACAAGCCCGCCTTCCGGATCGCACTTTCCAGATGGGCGCGGGCCTGTTGGTAGTCTTGGGAGCCGACGTATTCCAGGATCAGCGGGGCGTTCGGCGTACGTTCCGCGGCGAGCGTGACGAAACGCTCGTAGTCCAAGTCGCCCTGGCCCGCCGGGACGCCGCGGTCGACGTGCAGCTTGCGGTCCTTGGCGTGCAGGCACTCGATCCACGGCTGCAACTGCTGGAACATCTCGTCCAAGTCGTTGATCTCGATCAGGTTGGCGGGGTCCAACAAAGCCTTGAGATGCGGCGAGTCGACCTCTTCCAGGAACACCCGCGTCCGCTTGGCGCTGGCGAAGAAACTACGGAAGAACGGCTCGCACAGGACCACCGCGTCGTGGGCTGCGGCCCGCCGCGCCAATTCCTTGCCCGTGGCCACCATCGTCTTCCAGACTTCTTCCTGGAAATGGTGCGGCACGGGCGGTTCCGGCTCGTTCGACCGGAAATGTCCCGATTCGGTGATCAGCATCCGCACGTCCATGGCCCGCGCAATCTTGATCATCGCCTCGAAGTAATCCAGGTTCGCGGCACGCTCGGCCGCGTCGGGATGAATGAGGTTGGTGTACACGCCCAAACTGTGAATCGAGATGCCGGCCGAGCGGTAGACGCCCGCAATCGCCTGGCAGCGTTCGGCAGTCAAATCCGAGACGTCCGATCGCCCGTTGTACTTCCAGTAGCGGCTGTCCTTCTGGCTCAGGAACAACTGGATCGTGCGGATGCCCTGCTCGCTCAACTCCTTGGCGAGTTGGCTGTTCGTGGAATCGGCAAACCCCAAGGTGGAGACTCCGATTGTCAGCCCGGCGGCTCGGGACGCCGCTGGCTCCGCCGCTGGCAACACTCCCGCAGCACAGGGTACGGCGGCGGCGGCCGTGGCGGTCGCGCGAAGAAACTGACGTCGGTTCCAAAGGGCAGGCATGACGATGCTCCTTTCCATGAGCCAGGATGATTTACACAAAGGCGTGACTCCGAGATGTTTCGCAACGGCCTCCCGCGGCGTCGGCCTCACTCGACAGGCATTCCGCTGGCGTGCAACACCGTCTCTTGGACGGCCAGATCGTGTTCGGGCGGATAGGGATGTTCCATCTCGCCGCGGATGATTTTTGCCAGTTCGGCCAGTTGGTCGTCGTAGCGGCCCGGCATCTTGGGCAACGGCACCTCCTGATAGCCGCGCCGGAAAGCACTCCGAGGCTGTTGCAGGGCCAGCCGCAAGGCCGGCGGCTCCAGCGGCCGGATGTCGATCGTGCCTTGATCGCCGCAGACCACAAACTGCCGCCGCTGGCCTCCCTCGACCTCGACCAGACTGCTGCGCACGGTACATGTGGCCTGCGGGTATTCCAGCACGGCCAGCGTGTTGTCGGCCAGGTTATCCAGGTCGGGACGAGTGCGGCGCAGGAAAGGCGTGACCCGCTCGGGCTTGCCCAGCACGGCCACGACGGCGTCGATCACGTGGCAACCGAGTTCGAACATCGTGCCGCCAGCGAACTCGGTCAAGCGACGACGCTGGCTGACGGGGTCCTTCTTGCTGATCACTGCGTGCACCTCGAAGACGTCGCCCAGCCAGCCTTCGCGGACCGCGCGGAAGCAGAATTGGAAAGCCGGATTGTTGCGGAACATGTAGCCCATCTGGATCGTCAGCCGCTGGC
Source organism: Candidatus Anammoximicrobium sp. (assembly GCA_012515235.1). Lineage (GTDB taxonomy): Bacteria > Planctomycetota > Planctomycetia > Pirellulales > Pirellulaceae > Anammoximicrobium. The sequence continues at coordinate 20,208 of JAAYYU010000148.1, read as the reverse complement.
GAGCCGCGTCGTCCAGGACTCTCTGGAAAGCCGGTAGCGAATCGCCCGCGGGTTTGTCCAAGTGCAAATGCATGCCCGCCGCGATACAGCGGGCCGCAGTCGGAATCAGGTCGCGGACGGCCGTCTCGACCGCCACCGCCTGCAAGCCCGGCGTGTCCAGCAACTCCGGTTCCGTCATCCAGCGCAGATCCCGATAGACCGCCTGCCGCTGAGCCGCTTCGCGCAAAGCTGCGTCCGGCTCGACGACTCCCACCACTTCGTACTGGTCGGTCAGCCTGCGCAAGGCGTCCATTTTGCCGCCCGCGTGCGCGTGCGCGGTGCCAATCTGGCCCACCTTGACGCGCCGACGCGGCGGATCCGCGCTCGCCGCTCTGGCAAGCGGCGACCCAGCGGCGGCGACGCCGGCGGCGGCCGTGTGCGCCGCGGTGCGAAGAAAATCCCGTCTTTGCATGGGAGTCCCTTTAAAAAATGGTGCCGATCGCAATCAGGACATGAACTGGCCGCAGGCCTGATTATGCAACGCGACGCGGCGTCGTGCCACTCCGGTAACGCTCCATCCCCCTGAATTGCGCGCGGGCCGGAATCGTGGAGCGGCCGGAATCATGAGCCGGACGCGCCCGCCGGCTTTGCACGGCGATCTCCGAACAGGCCTTGCCAAAGCATGGCTCGCACGCCCCTTTCTTGAATCCGCTACCGTTCTTGCTGCATCTCGGCTAACCGCTGCCAGCAATACCACTGCATCCGCGGCAGGTGGAAAGGTCCCTTCCACATGTTGCCCTTCAGCGGCGTAGAGAGGCTGCCGTCGCGGTGGAGGTAGCCAAACCACTCGCCGCATTGCGGGTCGGGGAAGTGAGCGTACGCCCAGTCGTGGACTAACTGGTGCCAGCGGGCGTACTTCACCTCGCGCGTCAACTGCCAGGCCAGCAGCGTGGCAATGATCGCCTCGTTGTGCGGCCACCAAAACTTCATGTCGTGCCAGTACTCGGTGCAGGGAAGGCCCCGGGCGTCGCGATAGTACAACACGCCGCCGTAGTCCGGGTCCCAGCCGATCTCCAGCGACCAGTCGATGATCGTCGTGCCCAGGCGGACCAGTCGCGGATCGTTGTTCCGCAAGCGGGCTTCTTCCAGGATGAACCAACCCGCCTCGATGGCGTGGCCCGGACAGACCAGGCGGCCGTCGAACGTGTCCCAGAACTCCCCCCGCGGCCCAACGGTCTCCAGAACGCAGCGGAACTCGGGCTTCAAGAAATCTCGCTCGATCTCGCCGATCGAGCGGTCGATCACTTCCGTGCTCAGCGGGTCGTTCACGGCTTTGCGCAATTCCTGGGCGGTCACCATGAGAATCATCGGCATGGCCAGGCCCTTCATGCCCCGCGTTGCCGGGTCCACCTTGGGCGGCAGCAGGCCGGGCGTGGTGTGATACTTGAGGATCAGGCGGAACAGGTCCAGCGCCTGCTGCTTCGCGCGGTCGTCCTGGGCAGCGATCCCGTACGCCGCCAGCGCGATGACCGCAAACGCCTCCGAAAACAGGTACCGCCGTTTCCTCAGCGGCCGGCCGTCGCGCGTGAGCCAGAAGAACATCCGCCCGTCGGTGTCGAAGCCGTAACGATTGATGAAGTCGAGGCCGTGCCGCGCCAACTCCAGCCACTCCGGCCGCCGCTCGACCGTGTTGTACAACGTGGCCAACAGCCAGGCCAACCGGCCCTGAACCCACACGGGCTTGTCCGTTTGCAGGATCGAGCCGTCCCGGTCCAGCGAGGTCAGATATCCGCCGCACTCCCGGTCGATGCTGCGGGGAATCCAGAAGGGAAGCGTGTCGTGCAGCAATCCGTCGCGATAGACGTCGCTCAGCCGGTCGAGATCGGCGGGCAGCATGGGAGATCCTTGTCGTCAGTCGGGTTGGGGGAAAGAACCGAACTATTGTCGCGGACTCGCGGCAGGAAATTCAATCACGGGGACCGGAAGCCGCTCGGCTTTTCCGAAAAGCCGCCTGCTTGGGCCAACGGCCGCGGACGTGCCTTGCATCCGGCAAGCCGCCGACGTATGTTGATCCCGTCCGCCGAGACCTTTGGGGAGACCATACCGTGGCCGATCGAACACTGGGAATCGCCCTTCACGGCGCGGGCTGGGTGGCCCACGCCCATGCCGCCAGCTGGCTGAAGAACCCGCACGCGAAGATCGTTTCCGTCAGCGACGTCGACCGCCAGAGGGCGCAACGATTCGCCGAGGAATTTCAGCTGGATTGCGCCGTCCGCGACGATTTTCAGCAGGTCCTGGACGATCGGCAAGTCGAGGTGGTGGACATCACCGGGCCCAGCCACGTGCACGCCCCCCAGGGAATCGCGGCGGCTCAGGCCGGCAAGCACCTGCTGGTCGAAAAGCCGATGGGCCTGACCCTCGCGGAAAATCAAGCCCTGCGCGACGCGGTGGACCGGGCAGGAGTCAAGAGCCTGGCCGGCTTTGTGCTCCGCTGGAACCCGGCGGTGGAGACGATCAAATCCTTGGTCGCCAGCGGAACGCTCGGACAGTTGTTCTACGTCGAGGTCGATTACTGGCACCGCATGAAGCCGGCGCACCACGCCTGGGACCTGCACAGCCGCAAACAGACCGGCGGCAGCGCCATGCTGCTGGGCGGCTGCCACGCCGTCGATATGCTCCGCTGGCTGACCGGCGACGAAGCGGTCGAGGCGTCGGCCGTGTCGAACAACCAGCGGGGACTGTTCGAGTACGCCGCCAACGTGGTCGCCTTGATCCGCTTCCGCAGCGGGATCATCGCCAAGACGTCTACCTTGTTCGACTGTGAAATGCCGTATGCGTTCAACATCGACGTCGCCGGGACGGAAGGGACCGTGCGCGACAACCGCCTGTGGTCCAAGCGGCTGCTGCCGGGGCAAACGGGTTGGATGACGATCCCCACGATCCTGCCTGACTCGGGCGACGTCCAACATCATCCGTTCGACGCCGAAATCAACCACCTGGTCGACTGCATCCTCCAGGACCGCCCATCGCACTGCAACGTCGCCGACGCCTACCGCAGCCACGAGCTGTGCCTGGCCATTGACCGCTCGCTGGAGGAAGGCGGCCGCCCGGTGACGTTGCCGTTGGCGTGATGCGGAAGGCGGAAGACAGGAGGCACTTTGCCAGACGCCGAATACGAGTTGCGGCCGGCGGGAGAGGGCCGTTCGCAACCCGGCTCGCTGCAGACCGGCGAGTGATGACAGTGTCGGCGATGGAACCTCGTTGTCCAGCCCGGACGCCCTAATCCCGCGCCCCCTAACTGGGACCTCCGTATTCCGCAACCCGTATTTCGCAACCCGTAACCCGAAACCGGCAACACAAATCATGGAACGTCGCGAACTGGTCCGCCGTGCGATCGAGTTTCAGCATCCGCCGCGTCTGCCGTTCTGGCAGCACTGGAACCACAAGCTGCCGGAGTTTCCGGACGACGTGTGCAACATCTGGGAGATGGACCGGGCCCAGGCGGGCTGGTTCTTCGACCGTCCAGGGCCCGACGATTGGGGCTGCGGCTGGAGCACGACCGAGTTGAAGAACATCGGCCAAGTGACCGATTGTCCCTTGTCGGACTGGTCCGCGCTGGACGGCTACCGTCCGCCGGACCCGCGGAATCCGTTCTACTACGAACGCTTGGAGCCGTTGTTGGACGAGGCCGGCGACCGCTACGTGGCGCTCACCGCCCATTCGCTGCTGTTCTCGCGATTGCACAAGCTGCGAGGCTTCACCCAGACGCTGGAGGACTTCTACCTGGAACCCGAAAAGACGGGCCGCGTGCTGGACATGATCGTCGAGTTCAAGGTCCAGCAGTGCGCCGAACTGCATCGCCGGTTCGGCGAGCGGATCGACGCGCTGTTCGTCGCCGACGACTGGGGCACTCAGGAACAAACTTTCGTGGGTCCGAACATTCTCCGGGATTTCTTCGCGCCGCGCTACAAGACGATCTTCGAGGCGATCCATGCTTGCGGCTGGCACGTGATCTTGCACAGTTGCGGCCGCATCAATGCCTTTGTGCCGACCTTCCTCGAACTCGGCGTCGACGTGCTTAACATGCAGCAGTCGCGGAGCTACGGGCTGGTCGAGTTCGGCGAGCAGTTCCGCGGGCAAGTCTGTTTCCTGGCCACCGTGGATATCCAAACGACGCTGCCGCGAGGCGACGAACGGGAGATCCGCGAGGAGGCGAGGCAGTTGGTCCGCCACTGGAGCACGCCCGCCGGCGGCATGATCGCGTTCGACTACGGCGCTTGGGACGCCGTGGGCGTCCAGCCGGAAGCGCCGCGGATCATGTTCGACGAATTCGCCCGGCTGAGCCGGTTTTGGAGCAGCCAGCAAGAAGGCGCCCACGGACCATCGGGGCCGCTTGACCGCTGCTCGTGACCGCCGGACACGTTGTGCGGCAGTTCTCCGCCCGGCCCCGCTACACCCGCCGCACCACGCGGCCGCCTGCGAGTTCCAGCACGCGGTTGACGCTCGCCGGCAACTCGGCCATTTCGTGCGTGGCGTACACGAGCGCCGCCGGGAGTTGGGCCAGGACGGATTCGAGCGCGCTTGCGAATCGCCTGCGAGCGGCCCCGTCGAGTCCCTGACAGGGTTCGTCCAGCAGCAGCAGCAAGGGCTGGTTGACACAGGCGCGCGCCAGCAGAGTCAATCGGCAGTCGAGGCTGGAAAGGTACCCGTACGCAGTCTCCGCACGGTCGCGGAGCCCCAGACGGTCGATCCAGAGCGCTGCCGCGGCCCGTTGCGCTGCGGCGAGTGCCGTGTGAAGCCCCAGCGAACAAGCAAAACCGCTCGCGACGACCTGGACAGCGGGGGTTGCCCGCGGGTAGTGGACGTCGAGTTCGGGCGACACCCAACCGACCAGCCGCTTCAAATCCCAGATGCTCGTGCCGGGCTCCAGTCGCCGGCCGCCCACGACCACGTGGTTGGCGTAAGCCTGGGGGTTGTCGGCCAGGGCCAGGCTCAGCAGCGTGCTCTTCCCCGCGCCGTTGGGGCCGACCAGCGCCCACCGCTCGCCGGGTTGAATGGTCCAATCCACGCGGTCCAGGAGCGTCACGCAACCGTGGCGGACGGTCACCTGGCGCAGTTCGAGGACGGCCTGGGCCGCCGGCCTTGACGCCTCGCAAACGCGGCCGAGGAGGTTGCTCGCCGGCGTTCCGTCGCGCCGCGTCTCGTTGCGGCCGGGTGTCGTCCGCGGACCCGCATGCGCGACGGCGCCGGCTTCCAGCCACACTTCGTGGGTGACGTCGGGCGCCACGTCTTCGTCGCGCGCCGCCACGTGAAGCACGGCGGTGCCGGCGTCGGGCAAGGCGGCAAACAGGGCGGTCAACCGGTCACGCGTCGGGGCGTCGATTCCCGCATAAGGATCGACGACGATCAGCAGACGCGGATCAAGCATCAGGGCGCGGGCGATCAGCAGCCGATGCAGTTCTCCGTTCGACAGGGCAACCAGCGGCCGATCGAGCAAAGGGGAAAGCGCAAAGCGCTCCACTTCGCGGGCGTACGCGGCAAAAAACCTGGCCGTTTCCTCAGGGGTCGATACCGAAAACGGGTTGCGTTTCTCGACCTCGCCCTGCGAGAGGAAGTCCGCAACCGTGGCGGCTTGGGACGAAAGGGAACCGTGCCAGCGAAGTTGGTGAAAGGCGCGACTTGCCATCAGCGCCCGATGCTCGGCCATCGACGCAACGGCGATGGACCGCGTCGGCAACACACCGTAAACGGAATCGACACAGCGCGGATCGCCCGCCAGAAACGGATGCCGGAGGGAACCCGAAAGCAGCGGCAACCGGCCCGTGACGCCGGCCACGAAGAGGGATTTCCCCGAACCGCTCGCCCCGCGAATCGCCCACCGCTCGCCCGCGGGCAAGCGGAAATCCGTGTTCACAAAGACGGGACCCGCGGGGCCGCGAAAGGTCGCCTTCTGGAGAACCACATAGTCCGTGTCGCGCGATGGTATCGTAGCCAACTGCCCACTCGTGTGATGGATCGGTGCGGTTCCCCCCGGGAATCCTGATCCGGACGCAGTTCCATCGCCTTCACTTGGCCGTGTAACCGCCGTCCACGGCCAGGTTGGCGGCCGTGATGTACCGCGAGGCGTCGCTGAGGAGAAAGACCACAGCGCCGCCCAAGTCGCTGCTGTCGGCCATCCGGCCCAGCATCGTGTGTTCGCAATAACGGGACAGGAACGGCTCCGGCTGGTGGTTGAAGAAGCCGCCGGGCGAGACCGTGTTGACGCGCACGCCGTGCCGGCCGAACAGGCTGGCATAGAAACGCGTCAGGTTCAACATGCCGGCCTTGTGAAAGAAATAGTCCGGCGGCGGCGTGCCCATGTCCGTGCCGGCGTACAACTCCAAGCTAGGCCCGACCATGCCTTGGATCGAGCTGATGTTGACGACGCTGCCCGACTGCTGCGAACACATGACCTCGCCAAAGGCGCGCGTCATCAGGAACACGCCCGTGGCGTTCACGCGCATCGATTCTTCCCAGGCCGCGGCCGGAGCGTCCGGTGAACGCATCGGACGGAGCACCGAATTGTTCACCAGGCCATCGACCCGTCCAAACCGTTCCAGCACGCGGTCGCGCAAGGCCAGCACCGAGGCCTCATCGCCCTGGTCCAGCGGTTCTGCGACGACCACAAAGCCGCGGGCCGTCTCCTCGTCCGCCACTTGCTGCAGACGCGGCAGACTCCGCGAGGCGATCACCAACGCAGGTCCCGCCTCCGCCAACGTCGCCGCTAAACCGCGGCCGTACAGGCCGGCGGCGCCGGTCAGCACGATTACTTTCCCATCCAGGCTGAATTGATCCAGGATTGTCATGGCTTCTCAAAGTCGGCGAGCTTCGCCCGAAAGTAGTCTCCCAAACCGATCACGTCGGCGCCCACATTGAACACGCCATAGCCCTCGGCCTCCAGCACGCTCCGCGGCTCGAACAACCCGGCGGACATGGCAAACTTGCCGTGCTTCCGGGCCACCGCCGCCACGCGCTGCCGTGCGGCCACAACCTCCGGCTCGCGAATCTGCCCCGCACACCCGATCAGATGGCTGAAATCGCCGGGACCGAACAACAGGCCGTCAAAGCCGGGCACCGCCGCGATCTCCTCGACGTTGGCCAAGGCTTCCCGCGATTCGATCTGGAAAATCAATACCCGCTCGGTGTTGCTGTGGTGCAGATACTCCGCCACCGGCACCTGACAGAATCGCCCGTCGATGTTGCCGCCGTCCCAGGCGCGCCGGCCCAGCGGCTGAAAGCGGGTCATCTGGACGATGTGCCGCGCTTCGTCCGCGGTCGTCACGTGAGGAACCATCAAGCCGGTCGCGTCGGCCTCCAGCGGCTTGACGTAATCGCTGTAGCTGCCCTTGGCCACGCGCACAATCGTGTCCATGTCGTACAGCCGGGCAGCGCGGATCTGGTTCTCCAGATTGAGCCAATCGTTGGGCACGTGCTCGTTGCACAGCCACACCGCGTCGACGCCGGCCAGTCCGGCCAGTTCCACAATGCGGGGATCGCCCAGGTTCATCTTCATGCACGTGGCCGACTGGCCCGCGCGAAACTTCCTCAACAAGCGGCTGGAGCGTGTATTCATGGGGAATCAGTCTAACAAGGATGCGGCCCCAGCGGAAGACGGCCACCGGACAGGGCTTCCATGCGCGATTAGTGTCCTTTCTGCAAGCGTGCATGAACATTTTTTGGAGGGGGGGTACCTTCGCACGTCCAAAGCCAGTCGCGACTACCCGAAGAAGAAAGACTACGGCCCGCCGCCGGGGCCGCCGGAAATCGTGCACGCCACGCGAGCGCAACAACGCCTCGCCCGCGAGGTGAAAGGCGAGCAGGAATTGAGGTTAACGGCGTAGGGCGGCACTCTTGGAAGAACGAGGTTTGCCGAGTCTGTTAGGGATCTGGAAGACGCTTACTGCCAAGAGCCGAACCGCCTAGTGCGGACCCGCCTGCTCTCGTGATGTGGGAGGGGCTCCGGGGCAACCCGGACCCCTATCCCGATCGGTTGTTCGGGCCTGCGGCCCACTTAGAGGTCCAACCACCGGCGGACGGCGGCTACGACCTCGGCCAACTGCTCCGCCGATAGCGCTCCGAGTTTCCGGACCAATTTCGCGTGCGGCACAGTCACCAAGTTCTGGGCGTCAAATGCGCCCGCCTTGAGGAACCGCACTGGCAACGCCACCTCGAACTGTGAACCGCGTGGACTGGTCGTGTGCGTCACCAGCGTGACCAAAACGCGATCGTTGTGCCCGTTCGCGGGCACGCTGAGGATCACACAGGGCCGCGTCTTGGCGGCCAGGCCGAGATCGACAAGCCAGACCTCGCCACGGTTAGGATTGGCCATCGGCGGCCTCCCGAGCGTCCAACTCGAGGAATAGCTCCTCGGCCGCCGCGATCAGCGCCTCTTCCGGGACGTCGCCTGACTCTTCCTCGACAGCACGACGAAGCAATTGGACCGTTGCTTCTTGTTTCTCGGCCTTGGTCAATGCGTCGAATGTGTGCAGCAGTTCCTGTACGGCTTCGGTCATAGTGGCCCCCGGTCGTTTACCTGACTGCTTCCATCGTAGCATCGGGGCAACGGCTGGGTAAAGGCCCGACCAACTGGCAGCCCGAACGACGGCGGCAACGGGGCCGCCGCCAAAACACTATGATTTCAAAACCCGCGTCATCGGCGACTCCCGTTCACCGCTTGGTTCGTGCGGTTCCGGATCCGCGGTCGTCGCCCTTCGTGTTGGTTGCCACTGTACCGCGCAGCCGGCAAGCCAGGCAAGTACTTTCCAGCAACCTCGACAACGGTTCCCGACATTTTTTTCCTCCCCGGAAATAGACGACGACCGGCCAACCTCGGCACCACACCCGGGCCAGCGACGCACCGACACACGAGCCGCATTTGCGGGCCATTCAGCTCGACGCCGCGAGACCGCACGAACGACACGATTCAACCCGCGGCGGCCAGAAAGGTCTGACTTCAGGACCGACCCGATCCGCCGCTCGGCTGCAATCGATGGTCAAGTCCGCCCAGATTCCGCTGGGTGGCCACGCAGGTACGCCCGAAGGGCGTCGTTGACGGCCGCCTCATCGGCAAATGCGTCTGCGACGTCGTCAGCCAACCGCACCACCCGTAGTCGCTCCCGGTACCGCGCGGCATACTTGCCCCGCACCACGCCGCGCATCGAGCGGAAGTCGTACTCCGGGCGCAGTTCGTCGTCAACCGGTTCGGTGTCGTCAGGGGAAGTTGCCATCTTCGTAGTCCCTCCGCTCACGTCGGCTCGCCTTGCGGGCACTGATGATCCGCACCTTTTCGCCACGATCTGTGTGCGACACCAGCAGCAATCGACCAGCGGCCGACAAACCCATCGTGATGTAGCGGTCTTCGTCGTCTGAGTGATCCGGGTCAAACCCCGTGAGCGACAGCGGGTCGGCCAGGACGGTCAACGCCTCGGCGAATGACACGCCATGTTTCTGCTCGTTGGCTTCCGCCTTCGCGTCATCCCACTCGACGTCCATCGTCGTCCCCGCAGTTCAGTCGCCTGGGACCATCTTCGCGCGTTGACGCACGGCTGTCAACCACACGCGGCTGAGACTGCCGCTGGGAACACGGGTCCAGGAGGTAACGACCCGGTTCGTCCGTTTTTAGTCATAGTAGTTCAAGGCGATAAGTGCGGACGATTGGTCCATCGTCCACGTCGCATCGCATCGAGTATTTCAAGGTGTAGACCCATTCAAATTGTTGCCCACGAGTGGAGATAACGAAAATGCCATCAGGACAAATCGGCGTCAGAAGTGGAGCGGTTGGAAGGTGTTTTGTGAAGGCGATGCGAATCGTAACCGGGAGCCCTCTTGTTACATCGTTGTCGCTGTCATCCTTGGTGATCTTGATCCCGTCTTCTTTGATCGCCGCCCAGGCTCCGCGGTCTGACAGCACCGCGCCGTTTTCATCGAATACGAGATCGGGCTTGACCAGTGCGGCGACGGACGCAAGTATGCTTGGGTCTTTGAGTGCTTCGGAAACCACGCCCTTGACGAATTTCCGAGCGATCGACAGCGACGACAGCAGTCCGAAAACAAGCGCGAAGGCACCGACAACAGACCAGATGCCAATGCAAAGATCTGAAAGCCAAGTTGCGATGATTGGCATTGCGTTTACGGTCTCCGTTTGGGTAGTTGCGTGTTCATCTCTGATGTTAGTTGGTTTGCCCGGAAAAGGGTCGGGAGTCTTTTCCATTGACTCGTTCTTGGGTATTGAGAGTTGGCCGTCGCAGGAGGTTCGTCATGTCGGGAGGCAAGAAGTCCGGTTCCTCGTCGCGCCGTCGTTCGCCGAGATAAAACAGTGGAATCTGTTTGGCAGGTGTCAGTTTGCTCCGTCCAACTGCTGCAGGATCTCGGCCACCTCGACGGCTCGCCCGGACTGCTCGCGGCTGCGGATGCCGGCGATCAGGATCGCCATCAATTCGGCCGTCTGCTCGAAGGAAAAGGGCCGCCGGCCGGTGCGGACGAATTCGACAAACGCCAGCAACTGCTCGCGAAACGCGGTGTAGGTGTCCGTCAGCCGCAGCGGCAACTGGCCCTGGGTGCCGTACACGTGGACCGTGCCGAAACTGCCCGCCGCGTCGTGGATCGCCGCGATGGTCAGTTGGACCCCGCTGCGATGGCGGAGACAGACCAGGTCCGAGCCAGGCTGAGCCACGGTTTGCACGTCGGTGACGCCCGGCCCGACGAGCGGATAAACGGCCTCCAGCGCGTGGATTCCGTAACGCTCCCAGGTCTTGCAGGTCAAGCTGGTGATCCACCGCAACTCGCCCAACTCGTCCGCCTGCTGAGTCACTGTGCGGATCTCCGGCGCATAACGCAGCCCGCTGGTCGACAGGATCGCCCGGCCCTCCCGATGCCAGCGCACGAACTGCTGCAAATCGGCGAAGTTGGTCGCCAGCGGTTTATCGACGAACACCGGCAAGCCGGCTTCGACAAACGGCCGGGCGCGGCGCACGTGGTCGTCGCCGTCGTCGGTGGCAATGACGGCGGCGTCCACTTGGCCGATCACGTCCTCCGGGCGGTCCACGACGTGTTCGATCTTGCTGGCCGCCGCCACGCGCGGCGCATCGGCCGGGTCGTCCGTCCAGATGTGCGTGACCCGTGCGCCGGGGATGCGTACGGACTCCAGCGGCTGTTTGCCCAGATAGACGGGGATCACCGGATAAGGACACCCGGCCATGGCGGCCGGATCGTAGCCGTTGACAATCGCCGACCACGAATAGGGATGGCCGTTGCCCTGGATCATGCCGAGCATGGCCAGGCGGAGTTCACGTGTGGTGTTCATGGGATGGTCATCGCCTTACCGGTCCGCGCCGATTCGAGCGCGGCCAAATTGAATTTCAGGGTTTGCACGGCCTCCTCGACGGTACACAAGGCCGTCGGCTTGCCTTCCAAGCCGTCCAGGAACGCGTGCGCCTGGGACACGAACAGTGCGTCCCGTTCCGCCACCGGCGCGGCGTAGTGCGTCCAGCCGGAATCGCCGCGGCGGAAGACGCTCCATCGCTGCTCGTGCCCCTCGTACCGCACGCTGCCGTCCGCACAATGGACCTGGATCGTGACTTCGTTCGGCGCTTGGAACTGGTTCAGCGTATAGCTCACCAGCACGTCGCCGTTACGGGCCGCCACACAGACGGTGTCTTCCACTTCGACGCCCTCCAGCGCCTGGTGGGCCGCTTCGCAGCACAGCCGCCCGGTGGGGCCGACCAGCCACTCGACCGCGTTGGCCACGTGGGTCAGCGCGTCCTGAATGGCCCCGCCGCCCGTTTCGTGCCGCGTGTAGTAGATTTCGCGGTACGCCGGGCGAAAGGTGGGAAAATGCTGCCCCGCAACCACACTGACCTGCAACGGCCGACCCAGCGACCCGCCGCGCAGGAACTCGCGCATCGCCGCCACCCCCGGAATGAAGTGGTACACGTAGGCGACCGCCGCGAACTTGCCCGCCGCCGCCACGGCCGAACGCAGGGCGTCGACGTCGTCGATCCGCGTGCTCAGCGGCTTTTCGATCAACACGCCCGCGCCGTGCCGTAGCGCCTGGACGGCGATCCCGAGATGAGTGTGAGCGGGCGAACAGATCACGACGCCGTCGTACGAACCGGCCGCCAGCGCGGCCCCAACGTCGCGAAAGCCCGGCACCTGGTAACGCTGGGACACGGTCGCCAACAGCGAATCGTTCACGTCACAGACGGCCAGTTCCGCCCGGCCCGTGCGCTGGAAACAACGCAAATGACGCTCGCCAATACTGCCACAGCCGACAATCAAGATGCGATGGCTCATCGTTTCCTTTTCCAGACCGCACAGAAACACGGACTGCCGGACCGCCGACGGACCGAAACAACGAGCAAAACCGCCCGTGTCGCTGGCTGGTCCCCATTGTTCTGCGACGGCATTTTGCTGTCAACATGGCACGCCGCGCCGGGCGTACGTCTGGATGCCTTGATCTCGCGCCGGCTGCCGGGCGACCGCTGGACGCAACGTGGCGAAACTCTCATAATCCGGCGTATGCGACCCTACGAACGCGAAAACCTGTGCCACGATCCGATCCACGGCTACATCCCGTTCACCTCCGACGCGGGGCTAAGCGACGCCGAGACGTGCGAACGGCAGATTATCGATCACCCCTGGATCCAGCGCCTGCGGTACATTCACCAGCTGCAAACGGCCTGGTACGTCTATCCGACGGCGGAACATACGCGGTTCCAGCACGTGATCGGGGCGATGCACCTGGCCAGCCGCGCCGTGGCCGTGTTGTACGACAGCCTCCGCGCCGTGTGCCCCGACGTGCCCAGCCGCGGTTACGTCGAGACGCTGTTGCGCATGGCCGGACTGCTGCACGACGTGGGGCACGGCCCGTTCGGCCATTTCTTCGATCAGCACTTCCTCCGCTCGTACGGCCTGACCCACGAAACGCTGGGCGCCCGCATCATCTGCGACCAGTTGGGCGATCTGCTCCGCGGGTTGCGTCGGAATCCCAACAGCCAACTGACGGCCAGCGAACAACTGAATCCCGACCACGTCGCCTGGGTCATCATGCGGCCGCAGCGCCAGGAGGAAAGCGACCGGCCGCAATGGCTGCGGTTCCTGCGGGCGCTGCTGAGCGGCATCTACACGGTCGACAACATGGATTTCGTGCTCCGCGATGCGTACATGTCCGGCTACAGCCAGCGGGCGTACGACCTGGAGCGACTGCTGCACTATACGTTCTTCAGCCCCTCCGGGCTGACCATCCACGACCGCGGCATCGACGCCCTGTTGCGGTTCATGGAAGCCCGCGCGCACCTGTTCCGCGCCGTGTACTTTCACCGCACCGTGCGGGCCATCGACCTGACGCTGGCCGATCTGTTCGCGCACAGCAAGCGGCACCTGTTTCCCGGCAATCCCGCCGAGATGCTGCCTCAGTACCAGCATTTCACCGAAGCCTCGTTGCTGGTCGACGTAGCCCGCTGGACGCACGACGCGGACGCCGAGAAGCGTTCCCTGGCGGCGGCCTGGCAGCCGTTCCTGCAACGGCAAATTCCCTGGGTGATGGTCTGCCAGCGGAATCTGGAATTCGCCGAGGACGACGCGGAACGCAGCAGCATTTTCAGCGACGCGGAATTTGTGGACCGCAAGCTCCGGCAGCAACTGCCCGCCGGCCTGGCGGACGTGCCGTTGCGGGTCGACATCGCGCGGGCCCTGTTCCGCCCGCACACGGGCGGTCCGACCGCCGGGCAGAACTTCCTGTACGACTCCGCCCGCGATGCGATCCGGCCGCTGACCGCCAACCAGCTGTTCCAGCGGCTGCCGATCAGCCAGCGGATCTGCCGGATCTACGCCCACTCGCGGCAGCACGCTGCCGAGTTGGCCGCCGCGCTCGACGCGCTGATCGGCTACCCCGGCGAAGATGATTTGACGAACATGTGAGCGGGACTTGAACGTCGTGTCCGCAGCGGCGAAGATAGACGTGGACAAGAGCCAGGAGCAGGGCCGATGGCGAACGATCTTCTGGCCGCTGCCAAGATGGACAAGAGCCTGCTGACGGTGGGCACCTTCGACGATGACGAGGCGTGCGAGTACTGGGCATCGCGCACGCCACAGGAGAGAATGGAAGCCCTGGAACTGCTGCGGATGATCTGCTATGGCTACGATCCAACTACCGCCCGACTTCGAAGAGTTCTTGAGGTTGTTGAACTCGGAGAAGGTTGAATACCTGGTCGTCGGCGGTTACGCAGTCGTTCTCCCTTGATTGGCCCTTCTTGCAGGAGGTCACGCGAAGATGTTTTTGGCGTTTGGTGAAATCATGGCCCGGATCGCTCCCGAAAGCCACTTGCGCTGGCGGCAAGCCGTGCCGGGGCGGGTTGAAGTGACGTGGGGCGGCGGTGAAGCCAACGTGTGCGCGTCGCTGGCCATGTTCGGCCAGAGCGTGCGCTACGTGACGGCCCTGCCGCGGCACGCGATTACCGAAAGTCTGGCCGCCACCTTGCGCGGCCTGGGCGTGGACACCGGCCACATCCTGTGGCGCGACCAGGGCCGCTTGGGATTGTACTTTGTCGAAGCCGGCGCCAACCAGCGCGGCTCGACCGTGCTGTACGACCGCGAGCATTCGGCGATCAGCCTGGCCGGGCCTGACGAGTACGCCTTCGACGCGGCCCTGGCCGGCGTCCACTGGCTGCACGTGACCGGCATCACGCCGTCGATCAGCGAGCCCGCCTGCCAGTCCAACCTGGACCTGGTGCGGCGGGCCAAGCAGGCCGGGGCGGCCGTTTCCTGCGACTTGAACTTCCGTAAAAAACTCTGGAATTGGCGGCCCGGCACGGACAAAAAAACGCTGGCCGGCGAGTGCATGTCCGAGGTCCTGCAGCACGTCGATCTGGTGATCGCCAACGAGGAAGACGCCGCCGACGTGCTGGGCATTCGCGCCGAGGGCACGGACGTCGAGCGGGGTACGATCAACGCGGCGGCTTATGAAAAAGTGGCCCGCGAAATCGTCCGCCGCTTCCCCGGCGTGAGTCGCGTCGCGATCACCTTGCGGCAAAGCATCTCGGCCGACCACAACAACTGGGGCGGAATGCTGTTCGACGCCGACGCCGACCGGGCCTTCCTGGCTCCCTTGGACGACCGCGGCCATTATTGCCCGTACGAAATCCGCGATATCGTGGACCGCGTCGGCGGCGGCGATTCGTTCGCCGCCGGGCTGATCTACGCCCTGAATTCGGACACGTACCGCAAGCCCCAGCAGGCCATCCGCTTTGCCGTCGCCGCCAGCTGTCTGAAACACTCCATCCAGGGCGATTTCAATTACGTCTCCGTCGCCGAAGTCGCCGCCCTGGCCGGCGGTGTAGCGACAGGGCGCGTGCAACGCTGATTCGCTTCCCCAACCGGCCCACCCTGTCCCGCCGCTCGCGGTCCTTTCCGTTTCGGCTACCACGCTGCTCGCCAGCGTGGAGCCATGTTCAGCACCAGACGGCGTTTCCCCGCGCCCCGCGACGTCTTCGGCCACCACGCTGCTCGTCAGCGTGGAGCCATGTTCAACACCAGCCGGCGTCCGCCCGCGCCCCGCGACGTCTTCGGCCACCACGCTGCTCGCCAGCGTGGAGCCATGTTCAACACCAGCCGGCGTTTCCCCGCGCCCCGCGTCGTCTGCGGCCACCACGCTGCTCGTCAGCGTGGAGCCATGTTCAACACCAGCCGGCGTCCGCTTGCTACGTCCAACATCTTGAACACCGCTCCACGCTGGCGAGCAGCGTGGTGGCGAGGCAGCCGATTTCGTGGACGTCTCTGATCTTGAACACCGCTCCACGCTGGCGAGCAGCGTGGTGGCGAATCCGCCGATTCGTTCGTGGGCGTCTCTGGTCTTGAACACCGCTCCACGCTGGCGAGCAGCGTGGTGGCGTTGGCAGACGCCCGCCGTTCGCCAGGCGGAGCGATTCCACCGAACTACACGCCGGCCGTTGCCAACTCCGCAAACCACTTGTCCAGTTCGCGCTCGAATTGCTCCATCCGGCTGCGGCGCGGGACATTGGCTTGCGCGACTTCCTGAGCCGCTTTCACCGTCGCGACCGGCAGTTCGTCCCCGTCCTGCGAGGCCAGCAGCGGCCATGCGCCGTCGTCGCTGTCCGCCGGTTCCGGCATTTCCTCCCGCCCCAAGTCCGCGAAAGCGCCGTCCAGACGCGATGAGGAATCAGACAGCAAGGACGCCGAGGGCACAAACAGCGAGGATGTCCCCAACCCCCACTCGGCCTGGGCCAGTCCCTTGCCGGTCTGCAAACCCGCGGTCCGCCCCGACGACAACACCGGCGCCATCAAATCGCCCGACTCGTCGCTGTGCGCGTACCCCAGCAGATGACCTAACTCATGCATCACCACCGTCAGCAGGTCCATGCCGGCAATTGGTGAACGGGGATCGGTCGTCAGCAATCGCTCACCGGCGGCCGACCAGCCGATCATCGCCGCGTCGTCGTCGATCCGCACCGTGTTCGTGGCCGCGTTGGTCAGGCCCAGATACGCGCCGCCCAGGTCCGTTACGGCATACTGGACGCTCGCCAGCGTGGACGCTTGTTGATCCGTCAAGCCCGTCGCCGCCCACAGTGCGGCGGCTTCCGTTGCCACCGACTGCAGTTCTGCCAGGCCGATCATTGTCCCACCCGCGTCCTGCGGATTGCCGGCGGCCACCAAGGGCATGTCGCTGGGCAGAGTACCCTTGGAGATGTCGATCCCGGCGATCATAAAGGGAGTCCTGCCGGAACCGAACAAGATATCCAGCGTCCCGCCACTGACCGTCACCTTCACTTCCTTGATGAAAGTCGTGCCCGGAGCGATCACGGGCACCGCGTACGACGGCGTGCCTTCGACAATCACATCGAACGGTTGCGTCGTGTACGGCACCCGGCCGAAGTACAGCGGGTTGGAATGGTACAGCCGCACATTGTAATCGCCATCGGGCAAATCCACCCGGAACGTGGCGTTGCGGCCCGAATTGAAGTCCGTCCGCAACGGGCTGGCTGTGTCGTGCGTTCCCGCTGGAGGGGGGGTAGAATACGGGTCAGGATTCGCAACATAACCGACCGTCGTGTAGTTGTCCCGCCGGTCCCCAGCCGCAACTCGGTTCGCCCACCCGTACCCGCGGGTCGCGTTGTAAATCGTCTGCGGATACACCGGCTGGAATTCCTTCTCCATCGACGCGCCGTACTTCTGCACGGGACTGGTCGTCGCCCCAAAGTCGAACCGCAGCGGAGCGCTCTCTTCGGCGTCGGGCGCTTTGTAGGGCTGGATCTCCGAGCCGCGGGACAGCCCGACGCACTCCTCGACCAGGATCGTCCAGTCCTCCGTCTCCGCGTTGACCGTTAGCGTCGCCGGCCGCTGGACATAGAATACGAAGTCCCCGTTCGCATCGGCCTGGATCTGCGCGCCGAACGTCGCCAGGTCTCCGTTGGGACTCACCGCGGCAACCAAGTCGGGAGTTACCGTGGCGTATTGCACGGGCGTGCCGGCCGAGACGGTGACTGTCAGCACGGCGTTGGGCGGAGCGCCCGTCCCCTTGTACTCGTCCAGCGTCGTCCCGTCGGCCGGCAAGGCGCTGAACGGCGACGTGCCCGCAGGTTCGATCCGCTCCAGCGTCATCTCGCCCACCGCATCCGCCGGCCGGATGTCCATCGCCAGGATGGACGCCGTGCCCGTCCTGCCGAGCAGGTCCGCCAGGCCCTCCATCGTCAGAGTGATGTTGCCGGGGTCGCCGTAGGTGCCGGCGACGTCCACCGTCAAGTGAATCCAGCGGTAGTAGCCGGCAGTCGGGTTCGCCGTGCCGCCGCCCCAGGGCACCTGCACGCCGGTGCCGTCAGGCGCCCCGGCGCCCCAGGTATCGATCCCGCCCGGACGCGTCGAGTCGCTGTCTCCGCCAGGCGTCCCCTCGACCGTGTAGCCCTGGTCGTCCTGGTTCCACGAGGCGTCGCCCGCCAGGATCATCACCTCGTACGTCTGGCCCGCGATGACGTCCACCCGGAAGTTCACCGGGTCGCCCATCGGGTTGGTCGTCTGGCCGTCGTACCGCAGCGCGTCCCAGTCCGGATTGGTCACCGAGAGCCGCTCGAAGTACCACGGCAGGGTCCCCACCCAACCAGCCATGTTTTCCGGATAAGTCTGGAACGGCGACACGCCCTCCCACATGTCGTACGGCAAACTCGACTGCGTCACCTCATGAAATCCGTTGAAGTCGAAACGGCCGGGCGCTGTCAGCACCACGTCGTTGTCAAACGCGCCTTGCAGGTCGTCCATGTACGACACGTTCACCAGCCGCCCGCTGAAGACGGCAAAGCCGAGTTCCGGAATGCCGTCGAAGCGGGTCGTGATCAAATCGCTATCCACAAAATCGTTCTCGACGATCTCCCACCGGCTGCCGACCGGCGCGTCATAGGTGATCTCGCCCACCAGGTTCGCCCCGCCGGCGCCCACGGAGTCGCCCGCAAAGCTCACCGCCCCGTAAACCACCAACTGGTCGTGGAACCCGGCCCCGTCGCCCGGGAACAAGCCGTCCAACTGCAGACGGTACGTCGAACCGGCCTCAAACACCACGTCGCCCCAGATCTCCAACGTCCCAGGCAGGGGCTCGCACGCGAACGTGATATCGCCCGGATCCAGCGTCCCGCCCTCATGCACGAACACGTCGCGGACGGCGGCGGTTGGGGCCACGTCGTCGTCCTGGATCAAACCCGAACCGCCCAGCAAGCCGGCACCGGCGCCCGGATCGGCGCTGGACAGCGAACTCCACACGTGGATCACCCCCAAACTGGTCCCACCCCCGGTGTTGGTCAACGCTCCGTTGATCAGCAACCCGCCGTCGTAAATGTGCGTATCGCCGACGTAGTTGTTCTGGGTTCCGTTCAGCCGCAACATCCCCCGTCCACGCTTCGAGACCTCGTTCGCCGCGGAAATACTCCCGTCGATGAATCCATCGCAATCCCCCAGCCAGAACGAAACCTTGTTGTCGTTGCCGGCCAGGATCGAAATTTTTGTCGTCGGGTCGGTCGCCGAAAACTGGATCGTCCCGTCGTCATCATCGCCCGGATTGTTGCTGTTGTCTTTGTTCGCCCAAACCTCGATGGCCCCCAGGTCCCCAACCTGCAGATAAACGTCGGTCCCCCCGATGATGTCGTGGTCGGCCCACAGCAGCAAATCGCCCGTGTCGGTGGCCACGAGCGCATTCAAGAGAATGCTGGCCGTCGGACCTTCCGCGACCAGTTTCACGTCGCCCGGACCCGACGAAATGAGCACTCCGGAACTGGTGACCGTGATCGTCGGCGAAGCGACCGGGTCGGACGCCGTCAGGTAAATGCTGCCCGTGCTGGCGGTCTGAAACGCGGACAGCACCGTCACCGACCGGTCCGTCCACATCGCGATGTCGCCCGAGCCCTGGTTGAAGACATAGAGCGTCGAGGCCCGGAACTCGATGGAGTCAGCCAAAGTTCCGACGCCGTTGGTGGCCACCACAAACAGCCCGCCGTTGGGCGATACCAGGTCCAGGCCCGCACCGCCGTCCGCATCGATCACGGTTCCCATGGCGTTAACCATGATTGCGGTATCGCCGCTGTAGGAGTCCGTGTAAGTCGTCGTCAGCAACCCCAAGGTGATGTCGCCAAACCCGAGGCTTGGATCGCCCGTGGCCGTCAGCATAATGAAGCCGCTCCCCGCATCGATCACGCTGCCGTCCGCCATCGTGATGTCACCCTTGACGGACGTAACGTACACCGACCCGTCCGCCGTCGTGATGTTCCCGGTCAACAGAACGTCGCCGCTGGTGCCGCCGGTCGAAATCGAGACTCCAGACTGAGAGAACCCCGCGACCGTGGTCTCCAGGCTGCCCGTCGCCGTGACGTTTATCCCGCCCGTCCCATCGGTGCCCGCTGTGACAGTGATCCCGTCCGTCGCCTGGACTGCCGCGTTGACAATCACGTCGTCGCCCGACGTGAGCATCACCGTCGCCGGCGGGTCGATCGGGGCGTTGATCGTCAGATTCGTGAACGCGGTCAGGTAGACGGAGCTGTACGCGCCGCTGCCCGTGATCTTGGCGTCCACCGTCACGGCGCCGGCGCTGCTGGTGGCTGCCAAGCTTCCACCGGTCGCGACTTCGACCGGCCCCGCCAGCGAGATGTCGCCGCTGACGGTACCGGTAGAGATAGTAATCCCGCTCGGAGTTGCGGTCGT
>JAAYYU010000147.1 GCA_012515235.1 Candidatus Anammoximicrobium sp. | reverse complement strand
GGCTGCGCCCAGAAGAACGGCTGCGGCCTGTTCGGTGGCGGCCTGCTGGGCGGCTGCGCTCAGAAGGACGGCTGCAAGGACGGTTGCAAAGACCCGTGCCAGAAGGACGGCTGCAAGGACCCCTGCGCTCAGAAGGGTTGCGCCCAGAAGAGCTGTGGCCCGACGCTGCTGGAACGGATCTTCGCTTGCCGCCGTAACGCTTGCTGCGAATCCAAGTGCGGCAAGGACGGCAAGGGCGGCGGAGGCGACAAGGGCGACGACAAGGCGGTTGGAGGCGACAAGGCCCCCGCGACCGCCGACGCTCCGGTTCCGCCGGCTCCCGTTGTCGATCCCTCCGCGTTCCTGAAGACTCAACGTCGAGTGATTACTGCCAGCACCAGTTTAGTCCGCTAAGTTGGCCTAGCCGATCGGCTCTGACGTTTCGACGGCCTGTCTGGATACTGACTCCGGACAGGCCGTTTTTCTTTGCGCCGAGGCGCCGGAAGTCTCCTGCGGGAGTCGCTCTCCGGACGGCGCACCGTGACTGCGGCATCCGTCGCCCGTTTGCCCGGCAGCCTGCCGAAAAGGGGGAGCGGCCCTAAGCGGCGTTGGAGAAACTCAAGGAAGACGACCACGGCGAGGTGCCTGGCCTCTTTTCTTAACAGGCTGCTAGACCCGTTTTCGTGCCGTCGGTGGCGTGATACCTTAGAAGCGACTTCTGGGGCCCTAGAGGAGCAGACACCACCGTGAACCTCGACGATTTCTTTCAGCCGTACCGGGCCACCACGAGCAATATCGTGGACTGCCTGCAGTTCTGGGCCGGCGAGACTCCGGACGCGGCCGCGTATTACTTTTTGGAGGACGGGGAGAACGCAGAGATCCGTTGGACGTTCGCCCAACTGGACCGCAAAGCGCGGGCCGTGGCCGCGACGCTCCAGGCGCGGGGCTTGCAGGGCCAACGCGTCCTGCTGCTGTATCCGCCGGGATTGGATTTCGTGGCCGGCTTCTACGGCTGCTTGTACGCCGGCGCCATCGCCATTCCTGCCTATCCGCCGCGCCGGAACCGGAACATGCTGCGGATTCAGGCGATCTCGGATGACGCTCAGGCGACCGCCGCCTTGTCCGTCCACGATGTCTGCGATCGCGCGGGCAAGCAACTGGACGAAGCCCCGCACCTGAAGGAACTGACGTGGCTGGCTACCGACGAGATTTCGGAGAACATGGCCGATCAGTGGAGGGCGCCGAAGATCGACGGTGAGATGCTGGCGGTGTTGCAGTACACGTCGGGATCGACCGGCACGCCGAAGGGAGTCATGCTGGCGCACCGGAACCTGCTGCACAACGTGTCGCTGATCACGTACGGTTTCGAGCCCGACCGCCAGTCCGTCGGCGTGTCCTGGCTGCCCACGTACCACGACATGGGCTTGGTGGGCGGCGTGTTGTACTCGGTGTTCTTCGGCCGTCACTGCGTGCATATGTCGCCGCTCGCGTTTCTGCAAAAGCCGATCCGCTGGCTGCGGGCCATCGCGCGGCACCGCGCGACGATCAGCGGCGGACCGAATTTCGCCTACGATTTGTGTACCCAAAAGATCACGGACGAGGAGCTGCAGGGACTGGACCTCAGTTCCTGGAACGTCGCCTACAACGGGGCGGAGCCGATTCGGGCGAAGACCCTGGATGCGTTCGTGGAGCGGTTCGCGCACGCAGGCTTCCGCCGCGAGGCGTTGTATCCCTGTTACGGCATGGCCGAAACGACGCTGATCGTCACCGGCGGCAAGAAACGCGAACCGCCCGTCGTCCGCTCGTTCGGCGGCCAGGCCCTGGACCAGCATTGCATTGTCCCCGTCGACGAGGGCGACGAAGACTCCCGCCCCTTGATCGGCTGTGGACGCGTCCTTCCGGACGTCGATGTGCGGATCGTCGATCCGGTCCAGTACCGGCAAATGCCCGAAGACCGCGTCGGCGAAATCTGGGTGGACAGCCCCAGCGTTGGTTTGGGGTACTGGAACAAGGAGGGAGCGACGGAAGAGACGTTCCGTGCCAAATTGAGCGATCGCACGTCGGGCACATACCTGAGGACCGGCGACCTGGGATTCGTCCACGAGGGCGAGTTGTTTGTGACGGGACGACTGAAGGATTTGATCATCGTCCGCGGCGTCAATCGTTACCCGCAGGACATCGAACTCACCGTCGAGCAGGCCAGCGCCCATCTGCAGCCCGGCGCGGTGGGGGCGTTTGCCGTGGACATGCGCGGCCGCGAAAGGCTGATCATTGTGAGCGAAGTCGAACGCGTCCGCCGCAAGGATTGGTCCGACGTGATTGCGGCCATCCGCCGCGTCGTGACGGCCGAGCACGAGCTGCCTCCGGACGGGGTCGTGCTGGTGCGTTTTGGGTCCATCCCCAAGACGTCCAGCGGCAAGATCCAGCGGTATGCCTGCCGCAGCAATTTCCTGGACGGCTCCCTGTCGGTCGTCGCGCAGTGGTTTGTCTGGGACGAAGAGCTGGCCGCCGCGCCGGGAGCCGGCCAACCGACGCCAAGCGGCTGAAGCCGGGACGCCTTTGTCGAGCGGGCCGCAATCGGCAGCGTAGCGGGCCCGCGGCCAACGGGCCGGCTGGCCACTGTCTGCCGTCGCCGAACGCGGGCGGGGGCAACGCGACAAGTCGTTGTAGCGCAGACGTTTGCGTTAGCTCCTTCCCGCTTTCCGCCGCGGCTTTCAAGCCGGCCTGAAGGACCGGGTTCCGGGGCGGCAGAATTGCGCAAGTTGCGAATGGCGCAAGCCTTGCGGTCTACCTTGCGGTCAGGGTACAATGTGCCCCGACAAGAGGCCCGCCGGCACGGTTTGTCCGTGGACGTGGTCACTGTCTCGAAGCTGTCTCCATCAAGAGGTTTGGTCGATTGAAACGCGCTCTGATCAGCGATATCCACTCGAATTTGGAAGCCCTGCGGGTCGTCCTTGACGACATCCGGCAGCAGCAGGTGTCCGAGATTTACTGCCTGGGCGACGTGATCGGCTACGGACCCAACCCCTGCGAGTGCCTGGACGAGATCATGAAGCGGTGCAAGGTCTGCATCCTGGGCAACCACGATCAGGCTGCGCAGTTCGACCCGGAAGGCTTCAACCCGGTTGCCTTGCGGGCCGTCTACTGGACGCGCGATCAATTGGACAACGGGCCGGGAGGAGCGTCGCGAGTCAATTCGCGGTGGGATTTCCTGGGCGAGCTTACCCGGATGCACAGCGAAGACTCTTCGTGTTACGTCCACGGATCGCCGCGCGAGCCGACCAACGAATACGTCTTCCCGGAAGATGTTTACAACCACCGCAAGATGGAATCTCTGTTCGGCATGATTCCCCAACTCTGCTTCCAAGGGCACACGCACATTCCGGGAGTGTTCACGTCCAACCTCGAGTTTCTGACCCCGGAGGAGTGCCGTTTCGAATACCGGCTGACGGGCGAGAAAACCATGATCAATGTCGGCTCGGTCGGCCAGCCGCGCGACAGTGACCCGCGCGCCTGTTATACGATCGTGGACGGGGATCGCATCGTGTTCCGCCGCTTGGCTTATCCCGTCGAAGTCGTCGCCAAGAAGATCTACGCCGTGCCGCAATTGGACAATATGCTCGGCGATCGGCTGCTTGCCGGCCGTTGAAGCCGTCGCCAGCCAGAAGGGATGCGATTTTGAAACGGGCCATCGTCAGCGACATTCACGCCAATCTGGAAGCTTTGACGGCCGTCTTGGCGGATATCGCCTCGCAAGGCGCAGCGGAGATCTATTGCCTGGGAGACATCGTGGGCTACGGCCCGAATCCCTGTGAATGCGTCGATCAGGTGATGCAGTTCGACGCCTGCGTGCTGGGCAACCACGACCAAGGGGCGGTGTTCGATCCGGAAGGGTTCAGCGCCGGAGCGGAACGGGCCATCTTCTGGACGCGGTCGCAGTTGGAGTCCCCGCCGGACTCGCCCGCCCAGAACCTGCGGCGCTGGGATTTCCTCTGCGAACTGCCACGGACGATCCGCGAGGACGGAATGCTGTTCGTGCATGGTTCCCCGCGCAGTCCGCTGAACGAATACGTCTTTCCGGAAGACGTCCACAACCCACGGAAACTGGAAAAGCTGTTCAGTGCCGTGGAACGGTTCTGTTTCCAAGGCCACACCCACGTTCCCGGCGTGCTGACGGAAGACGGCCGTTTCCTGCGGCCGGACCAGTTGGACGACGTCTATCCGCTGGGCAGCCAGAAGACGATGATCAATGTCGGCAGCGTCGGCCAGCCGCGCGACGGGGACCGCCGTTCCTGCTACGTGCTGTGGGAGGATGGAGCGGTCCGCTTCCGCCGTGTGGAGTACCCCTTGGAAGAAACGGCCCGGAAAATCTACGCGATTCCGGAATTGGATGATTTCCTCGGCGATCGCTTGCGTGACGGGCGATGATCGCTGCCTCCTGCCTAAGGTCTTGAATTGTGGAAAAACGCTTCGCCCTCTTCCTGGTCCTCTCCGCGCTGATTCTCTTCATGCACCTGACCGTGCAGAGCCTGTTGCACCCGCCGCAGCCGGCCGACCGAAAACCCGCGGAGGTTGCCGAGGGCGACGCGGTTAAACCGGCGGCCAAACCGGTGCCAGACGGCGCTGGCGGTCCGGCGGCCAAGGTCAAGCCGGTCCCCGCCGGCGGCGAAGACCAGGCCGCTCCCGCCCAGCCCGCCGCAGCCAAAAAGCCGCCCGCCATGTCGGCCCCGCCGGTCGCGGTCCCCGATCAACGGCTTACGCTGGGGTCCATGGCGTCCGACAGCCCTTACCGGCTGCTCGTCACGCTCCACAATCGCGGCGCCGGAGTCGAACGGATCGAATTGGTCCAACGCACCGCCACGGGCCGGTTCCGCTTCCAGGACCTGGAACAGGCCAGCGGCTATGTGGGCTACCTGGCGCTCAGCGACGAACCGCAGGGCAAGGGGTGCCGCGTCAATGTCGTCGGCCCCGGCACGCCCGCCGGCACCGCCAAACCAGAAACCCCCGGCGCGGGCGACGGTCTGCGCGCCGGCGATGTCATCCGACGCATCGACAGCACCACCGTGCGGGACACGATCGATTGGGGGCGTTTTCTCGCGGACACGAAACCGGAGCAGACGGTGCGGATCGCCGTCACGCGCGCCGCCGGCGCCGGCCAGGCTCAAGACCTGACGCTGAGCGCCACGTTGACCTCCGCGCCGCTGACCCTCGTCCAGCCGGAAATCCAGCCGAAATCAGGACTCCCGGCGCCGTTGTCTTTTCTGCTGACGCTGGAGAGCCTTGGCGACGCGTCGATCCCGCGCGGCGGCCAGGAAATCGACAAGTTGACTTCCTTGCGCGACAGCAACTGGCAGGTTCGCCGGTTGGACGACGACCCGACGGGCCCCGGCGTGGAATTCAAATTCGTGCTGACCGACGGAGACCTGCAGGCGATCGGCGGCGCAGGCTCGTTGGAACTCGTCAAGCGCTACCGCCTGGCCAAAACGCCCCCGCAGGAACTGGCCAACTCGTCGTTCCCCTCGTATCACCTGCAGTTGGAGCTGGAAATCCGCAACCTGGGCGACAACCCGCAACAGGTGGCCTATCGCCTGGACGGCTCGAACGGCCTGCCGCTGGAAGGCTGGTGGTATCTCGCGAAAATCCACCCCCGCATGTTCGCCGCCGCCGGAGCCCGGGACGTGATTTGGAACACGCCCGCGACCGGACACGGCCTGATCGGCGGCTCCCAGATTTTTTCCGACGCCAAGGCGGCGCTGGAGAAGAGCCAGCCGGTGAACATTCCCTTGTGGGCCGATCCCCAGCCCCAGCCGCTGAACTATGTCGGCGTCGATACGCAGTACTTCGCCACGGTGCTGGAGCCCCAACCGAGCGAGACGGAGCCACCGCTGCTGTTCAAGCAGGCGCTGGCGCTGCCCGTGGGCGAGACCGATCCGGACGACAAGTCGAAACACAAGACGACCGACGTCTCGTTCCGGTTGATCAGCCCGGCGCAAACCGTTCCGGCCGGCGGGGTTTGGAAGCAGGCCTTCACCGTTTTTGCCGGCCCCAAGCAACCGGCCTTGCTGACCGCTTACAATCTGGAACGGTGCATCGAGTACGGTTGGTTTCGCACGATCGCCAAATTCCTGGGCGCCATCCTGCACGTGTTCGAGAGCCTGCCCGGCGTGAACTACGGCCTGGCGATCATCCTGCTGACGGTGCTGGTCCGCAGCTGTATGTTTCCGCTGAGCCGGAAAGCGGCCAAGAACGCGCAGATGATGCAGGAACTGGCCCCCGAAATGAAGCGGCTCGCCGAAAAGCACAAGGACGACATGCAGAAACGGGCCGCGGCCCAGCGAGAACTGTTTGCCAAGCACAACTACAATCCCTTCGGCGGCTGCCTGCTGATGTTCCTCCAGTTGCCGATCTTCATCGGCCTGTACCGCGCCCTGTCGGTGGATATCGAATTGCGCCAGGCTTCGCTGATCCCCGGCCTGTCCTGGTGCTCCAACCTGGCCGGCCCCGACATGCTCTGGTACTGGAAGCCCTACCTGCCGGCCTTTCTCGCCGGCGAAAACGGCTGGCTGGGGCCGTACCTGAACGTGCTGCCGATCGTGACCATCATCCTGTTCCTGCTCCAGCAGAAGATGTTCATGCCGCCCGCCACCGACGAACAGACGCGGATGCAGCAGCAGATGATGAAGTACATGATGGTCTTCATGGGCCTGCTGTTCTTCCGCGTCCCCAGTGGTTTGTGCATCTACTTCATTGCCTCCAGCCTGTGGAGCGTCGCCGAGCGGAAGATGCTGCCGCCGGTGGGACCGGCCGGCAAGCCGGCCGCCGCCGGCCCCCAGCCGTCATCCCTTTGGGAGCGCGTGGCCGCCCGATTTGGCCCCGTGGACGATTCCGACAAAGCCCGCTCGCAACGCCGGCAGCGGAAACGAAGATAGGCCCACAACGATGCCGTCCGAGGCCGCCTCGCGCCGCGAAAATTCGGCAGATGCACGGCTCCGATAGCCCTGCGACGCGAAGCCGCGTGGCACGGCCCACTGGGTTGGCCGTGCTTGCCGGGCGCCCGGCTCGGAAACCCCTGCGACGCGAAGCCGAGCGACTCGGTCAGGCGGCCTTGGTCAGTTCCTCCGGAGAATGCTCCGCCGGCCGCTGGCCGTAGTTGTCCACGTTCGACAGGTCCAGCGATTCGCTGAAGACCTCGCCGGGCAGAATCCAGATCTCGCCGTGGATGTCCTCCTGTTCCGTCCGGACGCTGTGGTGCCGGACCAGTTCCAAGATGGACAGAAAGACGCCGATCATGGCCGTCTTGTGCATGTGGGGAGAGAACATCTGCGAGAAGGCCGCCCGGCGGTCCTGCACCAGCCGCTCGTGAATCCGCTGCATGTACACGTGGATCGGCGTGTCGTCGTACACGATGCTGCGGGCCTGCGTCACCCGGCTGTCCCGCACGATCCGGCCAAAGGCGCTGACCAGGTCCCACAGCTCGACCTCCTGGATCGGCTGGCCCGCCGGGTCGATCCGCCGCGGCGGCAGGTCGTTCGCCAGCCGCGGCAGGTGCTCCTGCCACGCCCGCCCCTGCTCCTCCAACAGGCTGGCCGCGTCGCGGAACTGCTTGTACTCCAACAGCCGCTCGACCAGTTCCTCGCGCGGATCCTCGATCTCCTCCGCCTCCTCTTCGCCTGCCGGCAGCGCCATCCGCGACTTGATCTCCACCAGCGTGCTGGCCATTTCGATGAAATCCCCCACGGCGTTCACGTCCAGTTCCTGAAGGACTTCCAGATACTCGAGGAACTGCTGCGCGATCGTGGCCACCGGGATGTCCAGGATGTCCAACTCGTGCTTGCGCACGAGGTACAGCAGCAGGTCCAACGGTCCTCGAAAGATGTCCAAGGCCACGCGAAAACTCATGGAATTCGTCGATCCGGTGCTAGCACGGACTGCGTACAGGCTTCGGGCGCAAAGCGAGCAGGGGCGACAGGCCGCCGCCCCTGCCAGATAGTACCGACGGCGGCCGATTCACGCGAGTGGAATTCTGCAACGCAATTTGCCGGAACTGCCGGACGGGGCCGGAAGCCAAAGACGAAACAGCCGGGCTTGACGGGCCACACGCCGCTCCGGCCGGCATTGGATCTCAGCCGGCATCCTCTGGGGCCGCATCCAGGATGGCTGGCGTGCCGCCGGCGCTGCCCAGACGCCGGCAGCCCTGGTCCAGAAAGCCGCAAGCTGTTTCGTAGCTGCGGATGCCGCCCGAGGCTTTCACGCCCAGTGTCTTGCCGACGGTCTTGATCATCACGTCGATGGCTTCCGGCGTCGCGGGACCGTCGCCGAAGCCGGTGGACGTCTTGACGAAATCGGCCCCGGCGTCGCGGGCGATCTCGCAGGCTCGGGCGATCTGGTCGGCCGTCAGATAACAGGTCTCCAGAATCACTTTGACCAGCACCCCGCCGGCCCGCCGGGCCTCGGCCACCACGCCCTCGATGTCGCGGCGGACCCAGGCTTCGTCGCCGGAAAGAAACTTGCCGATGTTCATCACCATGTCCAGTTCCCTGGCGCCGTCCTCGATCGCCAGGGCGGCCTCCAGGGCTTTGACTTCCGGGCGATGGGCGCCGTGAGGAAAACCGATCACGGCAGACGGCACGACGCCGGAGCCGGCCAACTCCTGGGCCGCCAGCGCCACGTCGCTGGGCCGCACGCACACGCTGGCCACGTGATAGCGTTTGCCCAGCCGGCAGTTCTCCACGAGGTCCTGATCCGTCAGGTTCGGTTTCAACGCCGCATGGTCAATCGTGGCGGCAATCTGCCGCTTGGTCCAACGAGTCATGGCGAATTACTCTCCTTGGGTTTGCTGCTGCCTGCAGCCGAAACGGTTGGCTCCGCGGCCATCGTTTAACCGCGACCCAACGGGGAGCGAGTAGCTGGTGCAGGCTCCGCTCCACGCGCTCCCCGTTGGGTCGCGGTTAAACGATCTCAATGCATCTCCCGGCCGCCGGTGACGTTGATCGCCTGGCCGGTCATGTAGTCGGCCCGCGCCGAGGCCAGGAAACAAGTCAGGTTCACGACATCCTCGATGCGAGCCAGGCGGCCCAGCGGCACTTTGGAAGTGAACTTCTTGACCACCTGCGACCTGGGCAGCTGGAGGTTTTGCACGTAGTCGGCTGAGACGTTGCTCCACACGCCCGTGTCTTCCGTGATTCCCGGACACACGCAGTTGACGCGGATCGCCGGCGCCAACTCGAAGGCCAGCGCCTGGGTGAAGCCGATCACCGCGGCTTTGGCCGCCGAGTAGGCGCTCATCAGCGCTGAGCCGGTCTTGCCGGACTTGCTGGAGAAATTCACGATGCTGCCGCGGCCGGCGCGTTTCATCACCGGCACGACTTCCCTGCTGAACAGAAACGTGCCTCGGCAGTTGACGGCGAACACGGACTCCCAGTTCTCCAGCGTCATCTCGTCGACCGGCCCGCCTTTGCCCACCGCGCCCGCGACGTTGATCAGCACGTCGATTCGATCGCCCAGTGCCGCCAGCGCCGCCTGCACGACCTGTCGCACTTGCTCCTCCACGGTGACGTCCGCCGCCAGGCCTCGGCAGTTCGGTCCCAGTTCGCCGCAGGCGGCGTCCAGGCGAGTCTGATCCAGATCGGTGATGAACACCCTGGCGCCCTCTTGGACCAACCGCGCCGCAACCGCTTTGCCGATCGCGCCGGCCGCCCCCGTGACCAGGGCGACCTGATTTTCAAACTCCATGATTCATCCTCCCGCTTGCGGCCTCGTTCCGCTCCGCGACTTGTTCCGGTCGGCCTCTTGTTCGCTCGTTACTGCTTCGCGACCTGCTCGTTCAACTTCGCGCCCGTGTGCCGGGCAACGGAGCCCGTGTGGACGTTGGCCACTTCGGTGCCGACGGAGCCTCTTGGCCCGGCGGCTTGCCCGTGTTGCGGCTGACGGCGGCTGACGGACCGTTCAGTTCCCACAACCGTACGGAGCCGTCGCGGTCGGCACTGGCCAGGCGGGTGCCGTCGGGTGCAAAGGCCAGGCTGTGGACGGCGTTGGTGTGGCCTTGGAGCGAGGCCACCTGCTTTCCGGTCGCCATGTCCCACAGCCGAATCAGCGGGTCGTCGCCCGCGCAGGCCAGTTGTCGTCCGTCCGGGGAAAAGCGGACGCTGCGGATAACGTCTCGCCCCGGCTTCCATTCGGTCTGGAGTCGAGGGCCGTCCAGCGACCACAGTTGAACCGACCCGCTGTAGCCGCCCGAAGCTAGACGCTGGCCGTCGGGCGAAAACGCGACGCACAGGACCGCGTCGGCGTGCCGGTCCAGGACCGCCTGCAGTTGTCCCGTGGCGACGTCCCACAGGCGGCAGCTCTTGTCGAAGCCGCCGGCCGAGGCCAGCGTCTTGCCGTCGGGAGAAAACGCCAGCTGGTGCACGGTGCTGGCGTGGCCGTTGAGCACCGCCAGCAAACCCCCGGAAGCGGCGGACCACAAGCGAATCGTCTGGTCGCCGCCGCCCGAAGCCAGGATCGCTCCGCGCGGATCGAACGCCACACTCCAGACGCCTTCCGAATGCCCCTCCAGGATCCGCAGCGGGCGGCCCGACGAGACGCTCCACACAATCACGCGGCTGTCGCGGCCGGCCGAGGCGACCGTGGCGCCGTCCGGAGCGAACGCCACGCTGCGCACATCGGCCTCGTGCGCGACGCCAGCCGGCACCGCCAGCAGCTGCAGCAGCCGCAGCAGGCGGAGACGGACTTCCGCCGAACGCGGACGCTCCAACTCCCGACGCAGGTCCGGCGCCATCTCGTCGCCCAGTGCCGCCAGCTGCACGAACGCCTGCTGGCGGACGGCAAACCGTTCGTGGTCCAAGGCGGCCACCAGGCTGCGGCGACGTTCCAACTCCTCGTCCGCCGCCGACTGCGCGGCCAGGCGGTGGAACTGGAGGGTCCGGTCGGCGCTGGCGGAGACCAGCACGTTGCCGTCGGGCGCGAAGGCCAAGGAGTAAACGGCAGCCGGGTGTCCTTGGAGCGAACGCGAAACTTGCCCGCGGACCGGAGCGGCTGCCAGGAAGCCTGCGCCCAGCAGGGCCAGCGCCGCCATGCCGGCTTGACGCACCGTTCGGCGCCAGCGGGGTCGCCGGTTGATGCCAGGTTTCTTCCACATGCCGATCCGCCTGCCGCCTGCAAAACCGAGCCCGCCGACCAAGGTTTCGTTCGGCAGCCCGCGATCGGAAAAACTCGCGGCCCGGCCGAACGCCTCGGGCCGGGCGGCGAGGCCCGGACTCCGGCGAGGTTCTCGAACAGGAATTCAGTTGCCGCCCAAGGGGTTCTTACGTTCCGTCCAGGGAAAGTCCTCCAGCTTCATCAACAGGCGCCAGTTGAAGAACGTCATGATGGCCGCATTGACTTTCAAGGCGCGGTCGAGCAGCTTGGTGCCCTGCAGCGGTGTCGGGGCCACGATCAGGAACAAGTCCTGCTTCCGCATGATGTCTTCCCGTTCGACAGGAGGCCGCGTTCGTTCCAGCCGGCTGTGAATGCGTTTGGCTTCGCCAAACTCGCTGGCCTGCTGGTCGCCGACAGCCAGCATGACGGACAGCCGTTGACTGATGACCGGGGTCGACAGCGCCTTGTTGCAGTTCAGGCGTCGGAAGGTCTGTTGGGGACTCAGGAGCACCAGCGCCTTGACGTCTTGACCTTGCTTGTAGGCCGCCGTCATCGGCCAACTCCAATCCAAAACCGCCCAGTTGACGGCCACGATGGTCCCCACGTCCGCGGCGATCACGCTGAGCATTTCGATGTTCAGTTCGGCGGCGTTGTTCTTGTCCACCAGCACCTTCTTTACGGATTCGACGTCCAGGATCATGTTTTCCAAGTCCTGCGGCTTCAGGTCGTCCACCTTGACGACTTCATCCTCTCCGTCCATTTTTTTGCGGCTGACGCTGCGGCCGTGGCCGCGCAGATCCGGGACGATGGAAGCGAAGCCCCACGACTGCAGAACGGTCGCCAGGTCGGCGTATTCGCTGCCCTGTCCTTTCCAGCCGTGCAGCATGATGATGGGCACTACTTGCTTGCCGCTGCGGACGCCCTTTTTGGGCCCGTAATACGTGCAGAAAATGCTCCACCCGTCTTTGGTCCGCAGGTAGAAATTCTCCGGCTCCGGAGGCGGTTCCTCCCTCGGTTTTTCCTTTCCAGCGGCGCTGGTTTTCGCAGGCGGCACGGGGGCGGCCGGCGCGGCGGCGGGCTTGGCGGGTTGCGTGGCAGGGGCCGCTGCCCCCGGCTTGGAGGCCGCTTTCGTCGCGGCTTGGGCTGGCGTCTTCGTCGCCGGCTGAGCGGCAGCCTTGGCCGCTGGCTGGGCCGCCGCGGCCGCGATCTGACCGGCTGCGCGGTCGCAGACGGCAGCCAACAGAACAAGCCCCGCGGCGGCGGCGGCCAGGAACACGGGGAGCTCCCCACGGATTGCACGGTTCTGGTTTGCTGGATTCATCGTTCTGACCATCGTTGCGTAGTACGAGAAACGAGTCACAAGCCTCAGCCATTTCACGGTTTATCCTAAGTCGGCCGGCATCCGGCGTCAACGAAAACCGAGTACATTGCGCGACTTTCTGCGTTTATGCAATAGAATGGCGGGCAGGCTCGAATAGCACAATCGGTGCATCTTCGCTAAACTCAGCGTTATCACTTGGCCGTTTCTGGGTTTGCGGTCGGCAAGGAGAAATGCTCGTGGCCCTTATCAAGAACCTGCAGACGTGGTGGCAAGAGAAGACCGGAGAGGAGGAGACGCCCTTCGATGGCGACTCGTCGGCCTTCTTCGCCAGTTTGTTGTTCCACATGCTGCTGTTGCTCATCATGGGACTCGTGCCCCTTGTTTTCGACAATCCCAACGTCTCCCTGACGATCGCGGCGCCGATGAAGGAGGAGTTCGAAGAACCCAAGCTGATGCCCGAGGAAGTTGCCTCCAGCCCTTTGGTTGCGGACGAAATCGGCGCCAACAGCGTGGGTGAAATCGGGATGGCGATGTCCCTGGCGCAGCTTGTCTCCGATGTGTCGGTCGTCCCCAGCATCATGGATTTGCCCATGGACCCGACGTCGGATATCGCGGTGAACGTCGAAGTCAGTGTGGCGACCGGGCTGAATTTCAACAAGAACCTGACCGTCCGCGGGGCCACTGGCGAAGGCGTCACCGGGGCCTCGGGCGCGATCGACCGTCTGACCGAGGAAATCCTGCGGTCGCTGGAGGAACGCAAGACGCTGGTCGTCTGGTTGTTCGACCAGTCGCCCAGCCTGGCTCGCGAACGGGCCTCGATCAACGAACGCTTCGACCGCATCTACGAAGAGTTGGGCGTCATCGAAGCGGCGGGCAACCCGGCGTTCAGCAAACACGAAGACAAACCGTTGCTGACCAGCGTGATGGCCTTCGGTCAAGAGGTCAAGCTGATGACCAAGCAACCGACGGACGATTTGCAGGAAATCAAGGCGGCGGTCGCGGCCATTCCGGAGGACAACTCCGGCATCGAGAAGATCTTTTCGTCGGTCTACCTGGCAGCGGAGCGGTTCAAGTCGTTCCGCATCCGCGACCCGGCCAAGAACGAGCCGGAACGGAATGTCATGCTGATCGCTTTCACGGACGAACGCGGCGACGATCTGGAGGGCCTGGAGACGACGATCTCCATGTGCCGCCGTTACACCGTCCCCGTGTACGTGGTCGGCGTGCCGGCCCCGTTCGGCCAGGAAGAGACCTTCGTCAAGTGGATCGATCCCGACCCGAAGTACGATCAAACGCCGCAGTGGGGACGCGTCAACCAGGGCCCCGAAACGTTGTTCCCCGAACGAATCAAGCTTGGTTTCACCGACCCCCGCAGCGAGAGCCCTGATCCGATGGACTCGGGATTTGGCCCCTTCGCCCTGACGCGGATGTGTTACGAAACGGGAGGCATCTACTTCTCGGTCCACCCCAACCGCAACGTCCATCGCGAGGTGACGCGCGACGAGACGCCTACCCTGACCGCGCACCTCAAGTACTTCTTCGATCCCCAGATCATGCGCCGTTATCGCCCGGATTACATTCCGGCCGAGGAGTATCTGAAGCAGGCGGAAACCAATCGCGCCCGCGCGGCGCTGCTGTTGGCGGCTAAGAAGTCATGGGTCGAGACGCTGGGCGAACCGGTGCTGCGATTCGTCCGCCGCAGCGGTCCGGAATCGGCAAACTCGTTGGCCCAGGCGCAGAAAATCGGCGCCCGGGCGGAAGCGACGCTGCTGGACTTGTACAACGTCCTCAAAGAGGGCGAGGCGGATCGAGCGCGGGAGACGACCCCGCGCTGGCAAGCCGGCTATGATCTGGCCATGGGCCGCGTGCTGGCCTCGCTGGTCCGCACCCAGGCGTACAACGCGCGCGTGGCGGAAGCCAACCGCGGGATGCCTTTCAAGAACGCCAACAGCAATACCTGGGTCTTGGTGCCCTCCAGCGACATCTCGTTCGACAGCCGCCTGGCCGCGCCCGCGGCGAAAGCCAAAGAGTACCTGCAAGGCGTGATGAACTATCATCCCGGAACGCCTTGGGAACTGCTGGCCAAACACGAACTCGAAACCCCGCTGGGCTGGGCCTGGACCGAGGAGGTCACCGCGTCGCCGCGCCACGGAGGCGGCCACGGCGAAGGCGGAGGCCACGGCGGCGGCGGGCCGCGAGTCGTCACGCCGCCAAAACGCGAACCGCCGAAACTGTAATCCGGCTCCGGGGCGAAACGGGAAACCGGCTCCGGGGCGATCGTCCGGCAACCGACGGCGATTCCCCCCGCTTGCAACGGCCCTTCGAGGCCGTCGCGGGACGCTTCCAAGGGCTGGCCGTCCCAGCCCCGCCAGCCCCCCCCCAACGCCGCCGTCCGAACACTCATTTCGACGTCAACTCCAGACGCACCGGCTCCATTCCGGAGGCGACATCCACCGTCAGGCCGGACGTGCGGAAATCGGCGTACTTCGCAGGCACCAACGCTTTGACTTGGACTTTGCCGCCGTCGGCTGGCATCGTCCCGTCATCCTGCGGCGGCGCGCCGCCGCTGGTCTCGGTCTTGGACACCGCCACCTGGCTCGAACCGGGTACGGCCCGGACAGTGAACGCGCCGGAAGCGTCGGTCCTGGTCGCGACAGGACTGCCCCCCTCCGGCCCCGAAAACATCACGCCGGCATCCGCCAGCGGCTGGCCGTCCAGCGTGACGACGCCCTGGACCTCGATCGTCTCTCGGCCGCCCGAACCACAGCCGACCCAGGCCGCCAGCGTTGCCAACACCGCGAGCGTCCACGCAGTTCTGATAAGATTCCACCTCGGCATTCCAGATTCTCCTTTCCTTAGGGAATGGTCGCCGCCCGCCCGTCTTGTTTGTCACCCAGGTACTGATACGTCCAGTGATCGATCGACTCCGAGAGGAAATGCACGGAACCGTCGCCAAAGACGAACTGGGCTCCGCCGGGATGCCGGGACTTGAAGCCGACTTCCGTATTCCAGTTGCAGCGGGCCTTGCAGCCATTCCCGCCCGCCGCAGCCAAATCCACGGCGCAGGAGTCATAGTTGATGGGAATCTGCGTGAAGCAGCCCCACTTGTTCGAGTGGCTCCAACCGACTCGCACGTGGTTCGAACAATCCCCGCGCACTTCCCCGACAAAAATCGTATTCGAAAGACCGTCCGTCACGTCGGCCATCGGGCAACAGTAGTTCCAGCCGCGACGGGCGAACGGTCCCGCAGGACGATCCGTGTTGGTCCCCGGCGAGGAGTAACTCTGCCACAAAGCGTGTTCGCTGCAGGAACACGTCGGACTGTTGGAGATATCCGCCGTCGGACCGCTGGATGGATAGTAGTTGGAGACCTGAGTCTGGTCCGGCACGCTGCCCAACTTGGCCATCGTGCTGCCGTCGCTCGGACACAGATGCGACGGAACGGTCACGGACCGCAACAGCGTGTTTCCGTCCGGCAGCGCGGCCGTCCGCTGACCGTCCGTCGAGGTGCTGAAGTCAAACTGCTCGTACAAGGCCATCTGTTCCATGTACGGCAGAAGCCGGACGTGAAGCGAACCACGATCGTTGGTGCCGCCGTAGAAAACAGCGCCCGGCGGGAACCGCTTGATGACATCGTGGTAGTTGTGCAGCGCGACACCCCATTGTTTGAGATTGTTGTTGCATTCCGTGCGACGAGCCGCTTCGCGGGCGGCCTGGATGGCTGGCAGCAGCAACGCGACCAGAATCCCGATAATCGCAATCACGACCAGCAGTTCGACCAGCGTAAATCCTCGGATTCGTCTTAACATCGCAATACCCTTTAAGAAAGAATGCTCCCTCGCCGCAACAAACAGGCGCCGGGACGCGGGGAAAAAATGACGATACGCCGTAAGCCTCATCGATTGCCAGAAACGCATCGACCGGATCACGGAACCAGCCAGCCCGCCTGAGTAGGGTTGATCACGAAAAGACGGAGACCCGCAGGCTGGCCCGCCAAAAATCCCGGCGAGCGGCGGGAAGATCGGTATTTGTGAAAACGGGCATTTTTGTTCTATTGTCGCCTGTTTTTGTGAGGGGGGGGCGACGATCGGTTTTCTGGTCTCTCTCGCAGGAGTTGAACAGGGATGGAGTCCAAAGAATTGAGAAGCCCGGTCCGGAAGTTGGTTTGGTTCTTTCGTTCCAGTCGTGATGGCTGGAAGTC
>JAAYYU010000146.1 GCA_012515235.1 Candidatus Anammoximicrobium sp. | reverse complement strand
GCCGCCGCTTGCACGCCTTGGGCCTGACCTTGCCACACTATGGTTCTCATGTTTTGCGACACGCCTGCGCCAGTCATCTGCTGGCGCAGGGTTTGTCCCTGAAGGAGATCGGCGACCACCTCGGACACCAATCGCCCGACACCACCCGCATTTACGCCAAAGTCGATCTGGCCACACTACGCCTCGTCGGCGACTTCGCTCTGGAGGGCCTGCTATGAACATCCACGATCTGGTCACGCAGTATGTGGACTTCCGCCGCACCTTGGGCGAGAAGTGCAAAACGAACGAAGCTATCCTCCGCTCCTTCTGCCGGGCCGTCGGGCCACAGACGCGGGTCACCCGAGTTCGCGTCCGACAGGTAGCGACGTTCTTGGCCGGCACCGGACCAATCAGCAGTAACTGGCATGCCAAGTACTCCGCGCTGAACGGATTTTTCCAGTTCGCGGTCAGTCACGCGTACCTCGACAAGGCCCCGCTGCCCACGCAACTGCCCAAGCGGCCCCCGACGCTCGTCCCGTACATTTATTCGCCTGCGGAACTCCGGCGTCTGCTCGACGCCATCCCATCCTGCCTGCGTATCCCCCAGCGGCTGGAGCCGCCTACCATGCGGGCGATGCTGCTCGCGATGTACGGGGCCGGGCTGCGCCGCCAGGAAGTGCTCGACCTGGCGCTCGCGGACGTGGACTTGCCCCAGGCCCTGCTCACCATCCGGAATACCAAGTTCTTCAAGTCACGCCTGGTTCCCATCGGCCGGGATCTGACGCAGGTGCTCAGCGGCTACGCGCGTTGGCGGGCCGAGACACATCCCGCGGCCGGTGTCGACAGTCGCTTCTTCCTCGGCCGAGATGGGACGCCGATTGGCTGGTGGACGTTGTATCATGCGTTCCAGCGGCTGCGGAAGTGTGCCGGGGTGCAGCGTTCCGATGGCGGTCGCTATCAGCCGCGGCTGCAGGACCTCAGGCACAGCTTTGCCGTCCACCGCTTGAC
This sequence comes from Candidatus Anammoximicrobium sp., assembly GCA_012515235.1. Lineage (GTDB taxonomy): Bacteria > Planctomycetota > Planctomycetia > Pirellulales > Pirellulaceae > Anammoximicrobium. Next base: position 14,596 of record JAAYYU010000146.1, on the reverse strand, counting down.
CGCGTGGTATCGCCAGGGGTCGGATGTGCAACGGCTGGTGTATCCCCTCTCGGTTTACCTCGGCCACGCCCATCTGACAGAGACCCAAGTTTACTTGACCATGACGCCGGAGTTACTCCAGCAGGCCGGAAGGCGTTTTGAGCGGTACGCCCGCGGGGAGGACCATCATGCGTGACGCTTCCTTGTTGGGACCGTGGGTTCGCCGGTTCCTGATGGAGCACTTGGTCAGCGAACGAAATCTCGCCCCAAATACCCAGCGGAGTTACCGCGACGCCTTCCAGCTACTTCTCCCGGCCGTCGCCCGGCGCGCCCGCAAACCGATTGATCGTTTGGCCGTGACCGACGTGTCGGCGGACCGGGTGCGTCAATTCCTGATGGAGTTAGAAGAAAAACGAGGATGCGGCATCGCCACCCGCAACCAGCGGTTGGCTGCGATCCATGCTCTGGCGCGATTCATCGGCCTACATGCCCCGGAGTTAGTCGCCTGGTGCGGACAAGTGCGGACGGTGCCGCTCAAGAAGGCCCCGCAGGCGCTGGTCACGTACCTGGAAAAGCCGGAGATGGACGCCGTGCTCGCTGCACCGAATCCTACGACCGCTCAGGGCCGTCGAGACCACGCGTTGCTGCTGTTCCTGTACAACGCGGGAACCCGCGCCGATGAAACGGCCCAAGTTCGCATTGGCGACCTGACGTTGCCCCTGGTACCCGACCGTGACTTGGCCTCCGTCCTGATCCGCGGCAAGGGGAACAAGTCCCGCCGGTGTCCGCTGTGGGCGGAGACGGTCCGCGAACTGGCGCTCCTGGTGGAAGGTCGCGATCCCAGCGAGCATGTGTTCCTGAATCGGTGCGGTCGTCCCATCACGCGTTTTGGCATCTATGCCCTGGTGAAACGTTCCGTCGCACGGGCGGAGAAGGAGGTGCCGTCTTTGGCGGCCAAAGGCGTCTGTCCGCACATGATTCGTCACACCACGGCGACCCACCTACTGCGGGCCGGTGTGGACATCAACACGATTCGGGCATGGCTCGGGCATGTGTCGCTGGCCACCACGAACGTCTACGCCGAAGTAGATCTGGAGATGAAGGCTAAGGCGTTGGCCAATTGTGAAGTTGCAGGGAAAAAGAAGAAAGGCACTCCCTGGAAGGAGGACAAGGGAGTGATGGAATTCCTGCGATCCCTGTAGCCCCATCAATTATGTGGCGTTCGGGCTGTGCCCGGAACGACGGAACGGCCGTCGCTCAGCCCAACACCACATAACCAATTTGCTAACATAATTGCGATTATGTGTTCGAACACATAAGCCAAAAGCGGTGCGTGAGGCGATCTGGACAGGCTGCAACACGCCGCTCCAATCGCCCGCATGACGGCTCAGGACAATCTCTTGCTGGCCGCCGCAGACGTCGTCGAACACGACCCGGCCGTCCAACAGGACGGCGATCCGCTCCTCCCGATTCAGCAAGTCCGGATCGGGCCGCAACACGACACGGGTGGTGTTCCGGCAGGCCACCACGATGCGGTTGCCTTCCTCGATGCGCGCATCCACCTCGGCAAACCAGCCGGGGCGTTCGATGTCCTGAATTTCCACCCACCAAGCGCGGCCGTGCGGCGGAAAATAGGCGCGGTGGGTGATGCGACGCGGGTGCGCCACGCGTTTCTGCTGCAAGGCCCATTCCAGCACCCGCTCCGTGCTGACGCTCATCGTGTTGTGTCCCGTTTCGGCAATCATCCACAAGCTCCCGTTGTAGCCGAGGCGGCGCATTTCGTCCGTGATCGGAAGCGGGCCGGTCTTCGCGTAGATGGGCCAGTCCTGGCCGCCGTGGACGTAGAACATCGGCACGTCGCGCAGATTGGTGACGAGACTGATGTGGCCGTAAGTGGAGGCGAGCGGAATGCCGGCGGCGAACACGTCCGGGTAACGGCAGCACAGGTAGGTGGTGCCCGTACCGCCCATAGACTGACCGGTGCAGACGATGCGGTCGGGGTCGATGCGGAACCGTCGCTGCACATCCTCCAAAGCGGCGAGCACGTGCAACTCGCCCACCCCCCGCCACTCGGTGGGGCGCCCCTGGGCATCCCCGCCGAAGGGACACACCACGGCGATGCCGCGTTTCTCCGCCTCGGACTTGTAGATGCCATCCTGGTAGGTCTCGTGATCGAAGTACTTGTTCTGATCGCCTCCGGTGCCGTGCAGCGCCACCAGCAGCGGCAAGGGCTGCGAACCATCGTAGGCGGAAGGCAGGTAGAGCCGGTAAGGCTGCTGGCTGCCGTCAAAGGGGGAGGCAAAAGCGAGGTGAAGATCGGCGGGCCCTCGGGCCGGATCCGCCGCGTGGCACCACGGGGCTCCGGCCGACACCATCACGAACCACGCCGCGGTCGTCGCAATCCACGGGAAAAATCGAGTCATGTTTCTGGCCTCGTTCAGGATGTGGTCTGGCTAATCCTCCGAGACGTCATTTCGCCGCCGCTCGCCGGCAGGTGACGATGACTTCGCCGCCCTCCTGGATCGGCACCGAGAAGACCGCGTAGCGGCTCTGGTCCACAGAGGCTACTTCGAACGCGACCGGCTTCTCCTGCACGCGGACGGCGACCGGCTCGCAGCTCTCGGGCAGAAGCACGCGGACTTCGGCCTGCTCGCCGGAACCGCTGCACGTCAGCCGGATCGTGCCGTCCGCTTCGTCCATCCGCCAGCGATAGGCGACGTAGGCCTGGGAGGCGGCGTAGCGGGCCGTCACACGCGCTTTGCGCAGCGGCGTGGCGGTCCAGCGGGGAGCCAGCTCCACGCGCCGCATCTGGCCGCTCTGGTCCCGGATGCCGGCCAGGCCTTCCACCAGCGCGGACGTCCACTCGGCCATGCCCCAGGACGCGTAGGGGACTTCATTGGGCGTGCGGTGCCCCGGCTCGCCGTTGGGCCAGTACCAGACCTGGGCCCCGCCCGTGCGGCGCAGGTGATCGGCATACTGCCGCAGCAGTTCCACCGCGTAACGCTCGCGGCCGGAGAAGAACGCCCCGCGACACAGTTCGCCGCCCACCCACGGCATCAGCCCGCCGTTGGCATAGCCGCCCTGCTTGCAGTACGGCCGGCCGAAATAGCCGAGTTCATCGGGATAGCCGGGCTGGAGGCTCCACCAGGGATAGGCGTCGCCCGTCTCCCGATGGCGGCGGCGATACTCGTCGACGATCTGCCGCGATTGCTCGGCCGTCGCCAAGCCGCGCGTCATGGCCCAGGTGTTCCCCATGGCCAGTTGGTTCTGCTCATCGAAGTTCCCGTGGTCGATCGGTTCCAGATGCACGTGATGCAGGAACTTGCCGCCGTCCCACAGCAACTCGACGGCTCGCTGGCGATACTCGTCGGCCTCCTTGCTCCAGCGCTCGGCCTCCGCCGGCTTGCCGAGATGCTCGTACATCCGGCTCATCGCGCGGAACGCCAAGAAATATCCGCTCTGATCGCAGGTGGCGACCACGTGCCGGCTTTGCCCTTTGTCGCTGGCCCCGTCGATGTCAAAGTCCCAGGTATCGCAGCTGTGCTGGCGTTTGATGAGCCGATGCTTCGCGTCCCAGTGCTTGGGATCGCTGCGAATGTAGTTCAAGGCCGCCTCGAGTTTCGGCAGGGCGCGTTCCATCCAGCGATCATCGCCGGTGGCCATCCACGTCTGCCACACGGCCAGGGTGATGATGTACTCGACGTCCGATTCCAGGCCCACTCGCCAGGTGCGGCCGTCGCGCTCGATGCCGTCGGGCACCATGCCGTTGTCGGTCTGCGCTTCGAGGAACCGATCCAACCCGCAGGTCATGTCCAGTTCCCAAAACTTATAGGCCGGCAGGCCGTAGATCCAGTCGCGCAGCCAGATGCCGTCGAAGTGGTTTGTGTCGGCCGACATGTAGCCCACGAATCGCCCCCGGGGCGTCTCGTATTGCCGGCGGCCCAAACGCATGCTCTCCCGCGTGAACGGGTACAGATCGTCAAAATCCTGGTCGCCTGTCTCGACGCCCGTCTGAGCCTCCAGTTGGAAGTTCAGATACCGCGCGTGCCGCTTCTGCTCGGGCCAGAACAGGTAGATGTAGTGCGCGCCCAGCGGTCCCGCGGCGGTGAACTGCGTTTCCGCCCGGTTGTCGGTCAGGGCCAATTCCGTCTCGAAATAGGGCCGCTGGTTCGGGTCGCAGACCCGAATGCGGCATTTCGCATCCCCAGCAGCCCGGCCGCGCACGCCGATCGTCACCGTATCGAGCGGCCGATACACCTTCGCATCCGTCGACAACACGCCGAACGCGCCGACTGTCGCCTCCGGCCGGATCTTGTACGCCGGCGTTGTTGCCGGCGGCTCGCCCGACGTGCTTGTGGAACATACCAGCAGCAGGACCGACGACGCGCGAAGCAGATGGGATTGCATGATCTGGTCTTCCTTGGTGGGGCTCGCACAGCGAATCCGACATCACAACAGAGAAACGGACCGCAGCTGGCTTGTGGCAGCGGCCCTCACCAGTATCGGCGTCCAAGAACCGTTCTTCAAGCGGCCGTTCTTCCCAGGAGATTCTTGACGCGACGCGCCCACGGCCCGATAATCCCGGCGTAGCGGTCGATCACCAGCGAAACGACAAGAAGGGGAGAATTCTCATGAGACGTGCTGTGGTTGCGTGGGGAGTTGTTCCGTGGTTCGTCTGTGGAGCAACCGCGCTGCTGACCGGCGTGGGACAAACACAAGCGGCTGAGTCTGCGATCCGTGCGGGCGTGGCCGTAGCCGACATCACACCGCCGATCGGCTATCGCATGTCAGGATACTTCTCGGAACGTCCCAGCACGGGCACGCACGATCCCTTGCAGGCCAAGGCGATCGTCTGGCGGCAGGGTGACGAGCAGGCGGCGCTGGTCGTTTGCGACTTGTGCGCGGTGTATGCCGCCGTGACGGAGCCGGCCCGCACGCGGGCTCAACAGAAGACGGGCATTCCCGCCTCGCACATCCTGATCGCCGCCACGCACAGCCACACCGGACCGCTCTATTTCAACGCCTTGCGCGAGCATTTCCACAACAAGGCCGTGGCCAAAGGCGGCAGCGATCCTTGTGAGATGGTCGACTACCCGGCCCAACTGACGGATCGGCTCGTCCAGGTGATCGCCAACGCCCAGGCGGCGGCCCGGCCGGTGCGGATCGACTGTGGCACCGCCGAGCAGCAAAATCTGTCGTTCAATCGCCGGTTCCACATGAAGGACGGATCGGTACGCTGCAATCCGGGCTCGCGGAATCCCAACATCGTTCGTCCTGCCGGACCGATCGATCCGCAGGTGGGCGTCGTGCTGGTCCGCGACGCGGCCGACAACCGGCCCGTGGCGTCGCTCGCCGTGTTTGCCCTGCACCTTGACACGACCGGCGGCACGCTCTACAGCGCCGACTACCCCTACTACCTGGAACAGGCCCTGCGGCAGTCCTTGGGCGACCGGCTGGTGTCGGTGTTTGCCAACGGCGCCTGCGGGGATATCAACCATTTCGACGTCACCGGTCGGCAGACGCTCAAGACGCAATACATCGGCGAGACGCTGGCCGCCGCCGTCAAGGCCGGCCTGCCCGGACTTAACCCGGTGACCCGGCCCCAACTGGCGGTCCGCAGCGAGGTGGCCCAACTCCCGCTCCGCACCTACACGCCCGACGAGGTGGCCTTGGCCGAAAAGGCCATGGACACGTTGGGCACCGGCGAGAAGCCCGCCATGGACCTGGTCAAGGCTTACGAGATCATGAATTTCAAGTGGCGCAAGTCCGACGAGCTTGCGGCCCTCGTGCAGGCGATCCGTCTGGGCGACGACACCGCGCTGGTCGGCCTGCCGGGCGAGGTGTTCGTCGAGTTGGGGCTGGCCATCAAGCAGGCTTCGCCATTCGCCAACACCATGGTCATCGAGTTGTCGCAAGACTGTCCCGATTACGTACCCACCCGCAAAGCCTTCGCCGAAGGCAGTTATGAAACCGTTTGCAGTTGCGTGGAACCGGGCGGAGGCGAAATGCTCGTCGCCTCCGCCGTGCGGCTGCTGAAGCAGCTCAAGCCGTAAGGACCGACAACTACCGCCGTTGCCCGCTGGCCAAGATCCCCAGCGATTTCCACGACTTCGTCCGGCCGTTCGTGATGGACGCCAAAGGTCGCGAGCCGCACGTGGTCGTCCTCGACAACCAGCTGGATGCCCATTTCGGCCACCTCAACGGCTGGTTCGGCGACCGGCACCCCAACCTGGCGGGTTACCATGTCATCGCCGACGAGACGGCGAAGTTCCTCGCGCTCATCATCCGGCAGCGCCATCGGAAGTGATCGGCGGCGAAAACGCTCGACAACGGCGAAAGCGGCACGAAGATCACAATCTGTTCAGTTGATCCTCACCTGTCTTTCAGCTTGTCTCCGATGAGTCCGAAGACAATCCGTGCCCGTGCCGACGTATTGACGTTTCTTCCGCAGGAAAACGTCAAGCGGTTTTCGCCTTTGGAAAGAGCCGGGACATCTCCGACGAGTTTCATCCTGCCCACTTCCTGGCCGGTGTGATTGCAGACGGATGCCGTCTCGCCGCCTTCCCACCCCATATAATGGCCGCTTGCGATCGCTCCTTTGAAAAGGAACTCTCGGCCCTCCAAGACGAAAGACGGGTCGATCAAATCGTATTTCCGAATAGGAACCGCCTTCAGTGTTCGGAACCTCAGATTCTTCGGATCGCCGACGATCATCAGGTTGATTTCGGAAACATGCTCGTAGTGGACGATCTCGCGATATTCGTCAAGATAGGATCCGCAGGGTTTCGGCCATTCCACCGGCGGGCGGGTTCCGTTTTCCGCCTCGATCAGCGAAAAGTACCTCCATCCGGAGAAATCGACGTCGATGAAATGGTCGTTGTGTCCGGAAACATACTGGATCGGGCTTTCCACCCGGACATTGATCTTCTGCCCACCGTTGTCGCCGCGGACCCAGAGCCCCATCGCGAGATGCCCCCGCAGATCGATGGCGGGATCAAAGATGCGTGTCGTCATGTTTCCCACAGGTTGTGTTTCGTCGAGGCGTATCAACTCGACGGACGAAGCGGTTTCGTAATCTTCCGCCGAATACCGATTCTCGATCCGAATGGCTGGTCTGGCCGCTTGAAAACGATTGGGTACCACAATCGGGGTCGCCAAATCGGTCATTGAGTCCGAGGTCGGGAAAAAAGCGACCGCGTATTGATAGTCCGCCTCGTGAAAGTCCCAGCAATTGGGATCTTCGCCGTGTCTTTGTAGGACGAAATGGGCGCCGGGTGTCTTGAGCTGATCCAAGATGGACTGCGAAACAGACTTTTCCCGCCGGAGACGAATATAGTCGGCAAGGATGGCGCCGTTCTTGAATGCCAAAGGCTGGGTCTGACCGAGCGAAACGTCGAGAAAAGAAAGTCCGTAATCGTGGCCCAACGCTTTGGCCGCCAGATAACGAGTGTCCTCGACATGCATGGGAGGGCACTGAAACGCACTGAGCGATTCGCTTGCCGAAGGACAGAGGGCAAGCCAGCCGAACTGGCCGGGAAGGTAGTAGCGATCCGACAGCCTCTTCAGAGTATCGACATGTCGGTCAAAGTACTGCTGGAATCCTCGGCGCGGGCAGTCCCACTCTCCGACGCGGGACATGGGATACCACAGAAAGCAATAGTCCATCACTGGAACGGTCTGCGTGTATTTCAGAATCTCGTTGATGAAAAACGCGTCGTAGTACGGAACGTACTCACGATGTTCTGTCAGAGCGCTGGTGCCGTCCAGCGCGTCGAGGTAGATCATTCCGAACCCGCCTTCATTGTAGGCCCGAGCCGTCTCGCGCGAGATTTCGCGCACAAGGTCGCTTCCGGGCCGGGAACAGAAAAGGCCATAACGCTGCGTGACGTGCCCGACGACGGCGCCTTTCTTATGAGAAACCGCTTTGGTTCCGTACGCTCCCCGACGACAGTGGGTGAAACCGTGCGGCGCATGGTCGCTGGCCGATTCGAAAACCATCAACTCATCGCCGATTCTCAAAACGACGCTGTTGGTGATCGAAAACCCGACGATGTTCGAGACCTCGGCAGTTGACTCGCCAACCGGCACGAAGGTCGCCTTTTCATCCAGATCGCCAGCCAGTGTAAAGACTCGCATGACATCGAGATCCTTGTGCGGGACAGGCGTGACAAAACGGCTGTTTTGATGGACGAAGTGGGCATAGGTCAGAATTCCGGTCGTGATCCCGTGCTTGTTGAAATCCCGCGAGACCTCGCGGAAATCGGAGATGCCGTTCGGGTAATACTCCTTATTGAAGACGAAATCTCCCTGCCGAAAAGGCCGGCCCTGATGAAAATAGACCTGGTCAACGCCAAAGCGTGACAGGTGCGCACACCAGCTTTGAACCTCTCCCCGCCGGATCGGCGTGGACGTGATGATGTAGGTGCCGCGGGTGCGGGGATCGTCCAGGGCGAAAGGGCCTCCCGCCGCATGAACGGGCATTTCTCCTTTGCGAAACCCGGCCGCGATGGCCTTCATCTCGTCACGCAAGATCGAAGCGGGCGCGCCCAGAACCGCCAAGCCGGCGTTGTCGTAGCCGAGTTTCCGATAGACGACTCCTCCCAGACGCTGCGAACGTCCGCAAAACTCCAAGGCGGTCACGTTGATCGTCAACGGCATGACCGTTCCCGCAAAAGGATCGGCGCCGTCGTCCGTCGCCGCCATCACGGAACGAGCCATTTCAATGGAAAAGAAATCGTCGCCGGCCACGGAAACAACCTTGATGGCGATGCCGTGTGCCTCCGCTCGGATGTCGAGCGTCAGTTGGACAGGATGTTGCGCCTGAGAATTCGGGTCGGAGAACGAAACAACGTAATGATCGCCTTTTTTTTCCAGGCGATTGGAAACGAAAGAGACCTTCTCCTTTCCGCTGCCGTGAGAATGAAAACCGGCATGAACTCCATGATCGGCGAAGTCATCCGATCGACCGGCCGTCTTCTGAAGGAGGCAAAAATGGTGGGTTTGATTCTCTTTTAGGCAATTGCGCCCGTCACGCTTATCGACAAACCCCCGCACCGTACCGTCGCTGCCAAGGACGTATTTCAGGTGTTCCGTTTCAAAAACAAAAGAATCCGGCTCCGCGGAGAAAACGGAAGCCCCCGCCGTAAACAGCGAGCAGAACACAACTACGGAAAGCAAACGTCGTAAACACTTTTTCATTGGTGACTCCTTGCCTGGCCACGACAGCGCCGGCACCGACCCTACTTCGCATCCGGTATGTCACGTTCCCGCGGAGAAGCGGATTCGGGCGTAGCGGGCCACCGGCTTGCCGTCGATCGTGTCGGCGATCAGCAGATCGGCGGCCTCGGTGAGCCGGTTGCCGGCTCGGGGCGTGGCGGTGAAGAAGATTCCGGGGATCGGCCGGGCCAGGGCCATCTGGACGGGTGTCGAAACGGATCCGTCGGCCTCGATTCGCAGGGCATAGTTGCCGGTCTGGGCTTTGGTTTCGGCCGTCGTGCCGACGAGATTGCAGAGAATGTAAATCTGGTGGTCCGGGGTAATGTGGAATCGCGGATGCCCGATGTAGCCCGTCGGACGCACGGGGCCGGCGGTCTCGCCACCGGAGAGCAGCGTGCGCTTGGCGACCAGCTTCCCGTCTTTCACAATTGCATAACAAAGGTGCGAGTTGCGTTTGATGTCAGGGAAATAGAGGTCGCGAAGTTTGGGGTGGATGGGTTCCTTTTGCCACACCACGTGCAGCCGGCCGTCGGGCGCCAGCCACGAATCGCCCAAGCCCACGGTGCCGCCGTCGTCCATCGTGTCGTCCAACACGATCCAGTCGCCAAACGGCCGGCTCTTGATATCGGGCGTCCAGGCGTAATGCAGCTTGCGCATCCTCCAGCCCCAATTGTCGCGGCCCCAGGTTTCTTTCTTCAGCGGGTCGATCCGGTTCCATATGTTGATTGGCGAGAGGCCGAGGTAGTGTACCTGGCGATCCTTGAGAATCACGTTGGCGTAGTTCACGGGCGTGAGGGGTCCGTTCCAGACCGCATACTTTGGGTCTTCGCCCTTGGGCCAGATCAGTTGCCCCGTGGTCCAGTTTCGGTCGGCGTCGAGAAAGGCCCAGGCGGTGTGCGTGTTGCCGACTTTGTTGAAGAGGATGAACTCGCCGCGCGCACCGTCGGCGCTAAATGCCCGGTACGTATGTTCCGTAAACAGCTGCTCTTCTTTCCATTGTGGCACCAGGTGCGCCGGCGCTTGCTCGGTATGGGCCGGGTCGAATTCGAGGAACTCCGGCCGGGCGGGCCCGCCCGCCGTCTTGCCCCCGGCGGGCACGAAGGGAGCCAGCGTGGGATTGGCCGACATCACCAGTCGGCCAGCGTGGCTGGTCGCCAGGGAGCACGGCTCGCGGGTGCGGTCCTTCTCGTCGCGCTGGCACAGTCTCCAGCCCTCCGCGTTGCGGGCGTACAGGGCCCAGCGGGCGTTGTTCAAGGGCGCCGCTTCAGGCACGGCTTCAAAGGCGCTGACAAAAAGCCGGTCGCCCATCCGCACCATCTGCGCACTGCCCGAACTCCAAAACATCCCCGAGCCGTTATTGGTCGCCTCGTAAGGGGGCAGTTCGCAGACGATCTCCTCGGCTTCGACCTGGACCTTGAACGGTGCCGAATTGGTCGCGCTACCGGCAGACGATGTTACCAAAGGATGTCGCAACGCTTTACCTGGCATTTGGGGGCTGGGCTTCGAGTCGTCCACCGCGGCCTGTCCGGCAAGGAAGACGTAGCGGACGCCGGCGGCATATTCCTGCGGCTTGTCGAACGTGGCCCGGTCGCGATACTGCGCCGGATCAAAGACCACGATGTCGGCCCAATAACCGGCGCGAAGGTAGCCCCGCTCAGGAATCCCGAAGATATCGGCCGGCAGTCCCGTGGCACTTCGGATCGCTTGGGCCAGCGGCAGGATCTTCTCTTCGATTGCATAGTGGCCGATCTTGCGGGCGAAAGTGCCGAAGTTCCGCGGGTGGTGGTGCTCGTTGGGATTGAGCGCCCGCGCGGCGCCGTCGGAAGCCGTTGTGACCCAGGGCAGTCCCATCGCGAACCGCACGTCGGCCTCGGACATCGAATGGCTGACGATTTGCGGGTTCTCTTGGGCCACGATCTTCAGGACCAGGTCCACGGCCTCGATCTTCTCGGCGGCGGCGATTTCCTGGAGGCTCTTGCCGACATAAGCCGGGAACTTCTTGCTCGCGCAGATCACGATTTTCTCCGTTCGCCCGAGCTGGTCGGCAACCACCCGCCGCACCAGGGCGGCGAACTCCGGCTCGGCCGCCATCCGCTTCGCCAGCTCGGCGCGCTTACACCACTCGATCTGCGGCTCCGGCAAGGCAGCATCCATGAGCGAGAAGGAATTGGCGGTGTAGGGATACTGGTCGGCGGTAATCCTCAGGCCATCCGCGCGGGCCTTTTCGATCATCGCCGCCGCCTGGCGGATTTTGCCCCAGTTCGGAATCTGCATCGACTTGAAGTGCGAGATGTGGACAGGCACGCCGGCCTCGCGCCCAATTCGGATCGCCTCGGCCACCGCTTCGAGGACACGGTCGCCCTCATCGCGGATGTGGCTCGCGTAGATTCCCCCGTGGGCGGCCACCACCTTCGCCAGAGCGATGATCTCGTCCGCCTGGCCATACGACCCCGGTGCATAGATCAGCCCCGTGGACATCCCCCAGGCCCCCTCGCGCATCGCCTGGTCGACCAGCGCCTTCATCCGCTCGAGTTCTTCGGCCGTAGGAGCCCGCCGGGCGGAACCGAGCACTTTGCCCCGAACCGTCCCGTGCCCGATGAGGTGCAAGATATTCGTGCCGGCGCCGTTACGCTCAACGTCCTCGAGAAACTCTGCCACGTTGCGGCTGCCGCCGCAGTTGCCGGTGCCCATGGTCGTGCACCCTTGCAGGAGATAGTTCAAGCAAGGGCGGACTCCCGGCTGGGCCAAGGTTCCGTCGGTGTGCGTGTGGAGGTCGATGAACCCCGGCGCCACGATACAGCCGCGGCAGTCAATGCTGCGGCCGACCTTTCCCGGCGTGAACTTGCCCACGCCGACGATCCGCCCCGCGCGGACAGCCACGTCGCCCACCACCGGCTCTCCGCCCGAGCCGTCGTGGATCGTCCCGCCCTGGAGAACCAAGTCCGCGTCCACGGATGCCGCCGAGACCGGGACAACAGAAACCGCCAGGCTCAGCGCCGTCAATGAGGCTACCAGATGCCTTACCATCCGAACATCTCCTAGTTGCAGGGGAGTGAAGCGGTCCCGAAGTATCTGGAGCAATCAGTTGTTTCGCGCCGCGGCTGCCGGCTTGGGCTTGATGAACATCACGTCGGCCTGTGTCACCCAGCCGGTCCGCAGGTCGAGGCGGAACCACCCTTCGCTGTTTTTCTCGTGGAAGCGGGTCCCCGACCTCGGACCGAACTCCGCCAGGTCGTACTGGGCCCAGGTTTTGCCCATGTCGGTGGAAAGGATGATTCCGTTCTTCATGGGCGAGGCCGGCGCGCAGTGGGTGGCCAGCATCACGCCGTCCTGGATGATCATGTTGCCCGACTCCACGCCCGGATTGAACAACATCGTGTGCTTTTCCGGATTCGGAATGTCGGCCGGGTCGCAGCAGAAAATGCCGCGGTCGTGGGGCGGGGGGCCGTTCGCATCGCTGATCCAGTAGCACTTGCCGTCGACGAAACTGATTCCGCCGCACTTGTAACGTGTGTTGAGGCTGGCGGTGACGATCACCTTCCATTGCCATTGGTCGTTCGCGGCGTCGTAGGTCCCGCGGAGCCAATGGCACTCCTTGCCTTCCGGGCGATCGCCGTCGCCGGTGCAGGCGTAGAACGCGTTCTCCACCGGGTTGTATGAGACGCCGTGGAGATGCCGGGCGATGATCGGGTTGTCGGGATCGCCCAACAGGTTGCCCCCTTTCCCGCCGCCGCCCGAGCCGTTATCGCTGAAGTTGGGGTTGCAGCCAAACGTGTAGGCGAGCTTCACGGTTTGCCCGCTGTCGGTGGAATAGTAGATATTGACGGGCGTCGCGCCGCCGATCACGTTGCAGTAGTTGCCCCAAACCATGATCTCTTTGCCGCCGATGTCCCAAGAGACGATGCCTGGCAGCGTGTGGAAGTACCATCCCGGGTTCTCGGGATTCTTCGGCGTGTGCGGTAGATAGTCGCGGCCCTTTGCATCCTTCACGGTGATCGGCTTGTAGGACTTGAGGTTGTCGGTGCTCAGATACAGATTTGCACCGGTGGCGAAGAGGATGTTCCCATTGTTGAGGATGTGGCTGAACGTGATCTTCTTGGCGTCGGGAAAGGCGACGCTGTGCGGCCAGGTGCGGGCGTTGTTTTCGGAAAGGAGGACCTTGCCTTCGAGGTAGCCGAAGGCCTTGTTGCTACGCTGGCAGTCGATATACGGCCCAGGCGGCTGGGGGCGATACCAGAAGTGAGGCGTCGAGGGAAAGTCTTCAAGCGACTTCGTCTCTGCGCCGCGGGCCGTGCAAAGCAACGTTCCAAGTGAAACAGTCAACGCGACCGAAACGACATAGCGGGACAAAAGGAACTTCATAGAACTTACCTCCGGTTGCGTGGTTGAGGTGGGTGGTGAATCAAGCAGGCGGTGCCGGACGGACCGGCGCTGCCTATTGTAGTCCAGCGCAAGCAGCCCGATCAACGTGTGGCCCCGCTGGTTCCTTCCGGACCAGGATCCGCTGCGAGAAGATCATGTCCACGATGGGAATGGGGGCCGTTCCCGAAGGGTCGATATCGCTCATCGTGAAGGGGCCCAGCCGATCGTGAAGGCGGGAAATTCCAGAAGACCCTGGGATCTCTTCCATGCTGGTGCGAAAACGAGTGCAGCGTCCGCACGTTTTTCCCAGTCGATCCCGGCGTAGGGATTCACCATCTGTGCTTGCGCCACGTCTGTTTCTGCGACGGCGGCGGACAGAGCGACAGCAACCACGAGAACTGCAACTCGGCGAGTGATTCGCACGCGCTCAGTTCGAGAATCCACGGCTGACTCCTTCTGATTATTGGCGGCGGCGGTCCTGCCGGCATCACCGGCCTGTCAAACCTTGATAAACGTCTTGGTGCGGTACATCACAAAGAGGTTGCCGATCTTGTTCACATCGCCCACCATGTTAGCAGGCCGTCGTGCCGCTGGCCAATGCCCGCCCGGTTTCTTTGCTCCGGCCACCAGAGCAATCGACAACGTTTGTCCGATGGGGCGACCAACCGCGGTGCGCCGTACTTGCGAAACGGCTTCGAGGCTAGCAGAATGGCAAAAGCGATCCGGCGCAGCCCACCCCTGAGGCAAGAACTCCCATCGATTGGGATCAGGGGCGGTATGCTGACGACGACCGTCACCCGGAGGGACTTCTTCCGTTCACCGCACTCGATAAGGCGACCTTTTTTATGCGAAACCGCAGCTCATCCAGGATTTTGTTGCACGTCTTGGGCCTCGTGCTCTCGGCTTTCGGCAGCTTGCAGGCCGCGGAATTTCGCGCGGCGGTGGTCAAGGTCGACATCACGCCAGAGACGCCGCAGATGTTGCGAGGTTACAGCCCCCGCATGTCTACCAAGGTGCATGACCGCTTATATCATCGCAT
>JAAYYU010000145.1 GCA_012515235.1 Candidatus Anammoximicrobium sp. | reverse complement strand
GGGGCCACGCTGCAGGCGGACGGGACGTGGCTGAATTCGGGGACGGCCAGCACGGCGGATTCGGGGCACCAGGACTTCTCGTACAGCGGCAGCGGGACGTACTCGTACAATGCGGGCTATGCGTCGGTCAACGGGAAGATCACCGCGCACGGGGGCGGTCAGGGCTGGTCGCAGAGTCGAAACACGACCTCGACGCTCTCGGCGGGCGGGGTGTGGTCCACGTCGGGGACGGGTGGCGGGACGAACTACTCATCCCGGGGTTTCTCGTATTCGGGCAGCGGGACGTATGCCTATTCGGGCGGCGGCGTGAGCATCTCGGGGACGATCGAAGAAGGGGGCGGCGAGGGGACCTCGTACGAGTACGGCTACGAAGTGGAGTTGGGTGCCGGAGGCTGGCAGACCACGACGGCGACAGTGGAGAACGGCAGCGACTACTCGGCGCAGTGGTCGTATTCGGGGAGCGGGACGTATTCGCGGGCGATCTCCGGGGGCACCGTCGGCGGGACGGTGAAAGAGGACGGAGCGGATAATTCGTCCAATGGCTCGCACAGCCTGCAGACGCTGAGCGGCGGCACGTGGTCGATGTCCAGCAACAGCTACACGGACAACCACAGCCACCGGAATTCTTCGTTTTCGGGCAGCGGGAGCTACGCGGTGATGGTGGGGCACATCACGCTCAGCGGGGATTTGAAAGAGGGGGGCGGCAGCGGCTGGTTGAACGAGAGTTCCAGCCAGACGGTGACCTCCGGCGGGGTGACGGTCAGTTCGGGCAGCGGCTTGAGTATGAACTACTCGCACGGGCAGTACTCGTATTCGGGCAGCGGGACGTATGCCAACGCGACGACGACCAGCAGTTCAGGCGGCTCGACGACGACGACCATCGACGAGTTCCTGCAGGTACACGGAGGCGAGACGTGGTCTTCGAAGAACTCGACGAGCTACAGTTCGAGCAACGCGGGTCAGACGACGGTCACGTCCAGTCTGAACAGCGGGGTGTCGCAGGGCGGGTTCACGTATTCGGGCAGCGGCAGCACGACCAGCGACTGGACGTGGGGCGACACGAGCCAGGGCGGGAAGAGCAACGGTTTCAGTGCGTGGGCGGGCACGGAGACGGGCCAGTACCAGAACAGTTGGGAGAACTCCACCAGCAGCACGACATATCTGGACGGCAGCACCACGAAGACGGTGTCGCAGAGCGGCTCGAACGAGTCGGGCGGGCAGGTGACGTACACCAGTTTCGGCAGCAGTTCGGGTCAGTCATGGGAGAACTGGAGCGGCTACAGTTCGTCGGACTGGTATGACAGCACGAGCACGTACCAGGCGCACGACGACTACAACTACAAGCACATGTGGAACGACACGTCCACGGAGACGACCGGGGGCGGCTCGGCTTCAGGCAGCGGTTCCGGTTCGGCCTCGGGTTCGGCGTCGGGCAGTGCTTCGGGATCGGGAAGTGGGAGCGGCTCGGGTTCGGGCGGGACGAACAACGTCAGCGGATACGAGACGACTTCGAACACTTGGAACGGCGGCTGGTCGGAGACGTACAGCTACGGTTCGGGTTCGGGGAGCGCGAGCGGCAGCGGCTCGGGCTATAGTTACACGTCGGGCTCGACCAGCAGCAGCGGTTCGTCGAGCGGGAGTTCATATGCGGAGACGGTGAATTATCCGGGGTACTACTGGGACGCGTATCTGGGAGGCGGGTACTTTTACCAGGGCGGCGGAGCGGTGGGCGGAGGCGGCTCGCCGGGCGGCGGGGGAGCCAGCCGGGGGAGCATGCCGACATTGGGCACGCCGGGCAACGGCAGCGGCCCGGTGGAAGGCCAGCGGCCCAGCGCCGGGGGCGGTCCGGGCGGTGGCAGCGTGCCCAGCCCGGTCGTGATCCCGAACCTGGGCGGCGGACCGGGAGGCGGAGGCGGCCCAGCGCCGCGCAGCCTGTACGGAGGCGAGTCCTTGGGCGGCGCGGGCGCGGCGCTCGGATACGGCGGGACGGATTCGCTGGCCGGCTACTTCGGCGTGGGCTACAGCGAGACGGGCGGCGGGACCACGGGCGGCAGCAGCGGCAGTGACGGTGGCGGGTACATGCCCAACTACACGCCCACAGGCGGCGAGCAGGACGGCGGGCAAACCCTCTCGCCCACGCTCAACCGCAACGCCGCCGCCGAGGGCAGCACCGATCAGCCCGCAGCCAGTGGCAGCGGCGGTGCAAACAGCGGCAGCGGCAGCCCCGCGGCTCCCTCACAGCCTGCCAGCAACCCCCAAGGCCCGGTTTCCGGCCAGCAGCCGGCGCAAGGGGCTCACGCTCCGAGCCCAACACCGCCCAGCGGGAGTCCGCCCGGAGCATCTACGCCTTCGGGCGAAGATGCTCAACCTGGCCAATACCCAAGCGGCTATGAGTACAACTGGCGTATGGGCAGTCGTGGTGGGCCGACGCCAGTGATTGCTTCCAACCTCTCGCCGCGCGATCAAGCACTTGCGGACATCTCAGCAAATCGCAGTAACTACAAGAAACTTGCGTCGGATAGCTTCTTCAAAATGCTAAAGAGCCATCCCCCAACTGGAAAGAACCTGCCTTCATCTTTCACTGATGCAGATCTAAGGGCAATTGCTGACGCGCTTGCCGACGAATACATCAACGCAGTAGTGCAATTCTTGAAAGATCATTGGGGCGCAGAGCCGTGGAAAGGAATTCGATGGAGAGACGCGGTCAAGACGCACGTATCAGATGACGACAGACGAGCCGCGCCTGTTTGTGAAGATGTCATGCAAGCTATGCAAAACTACTTGGGCAATGTCTTTGATGGCGGATTGACACACACGGTGCAATTGCCTAGCGGACAGGAAATAAGATTGAAAGACGTAGTTGAGTTGAAGTACGGGCAGAGTTGGGCTCCACTTCAACCGAATTTCCCGGCGCAGAAAGTGGGCCAGCACAATTTCATGGTCCTGTACCCTAAGGGATATTCCCCCCCGGAGCATCCAGGACTCGAATCGGATTCTGTTATCCGCATTCTCGATCCGTGGCCCAACATTCGTCCCGGTGTGTATACTACAACCAGCTATATATTTCTCACTCTGCCTTGGGGTATATTCAATCGTGTGAATGCGATTGGTGCTAACAATGATGAAGTTCGGGACGTGACAAACAAGGAGGGGAGCAGGAGGTGGGGTGTCTGGCAGGATTTTTGGAGTCGGTTTCACCCCAATATGCACTGATTTGGAGAGTCTGAGGGTCTGCGTTCAGAACACGGCTGTGCTGGTTCTGACTTCGAGGCCTACGTCGCTGTATGGCCGGTGTGAAAGGTGTCGTTTACTCAGCATTGAGTTGAATGGCGTTCATCGGAGAGAGGTGGCCATGGGTACTGCGTCGACTCCGCGGCTAAGGCTTTGGCCGCCGCTGCTTCTCCTTCTTGCGTTGACGATCCTGATGTTGCCGAGCGAAAGGTATCCTGCGGCGTCATTCGCGTTCTTGGGCATCTTCTTAGTTTTTCTATGCTGGATTGCCGCAGGATGTCTGACACGCCTCGCACGAGGAGTTCCGGACGGTTTTGAATTCGCAGTAGCAAGACTACACAACTGGGGGGTTCCACTTCTTCTCCTGGCACTGGCTGTAATCCTGCCCGCATTGCCACACGGCATAAGTGACCACGTAATGAGAGAACAATGCGCTCATGGTATGAAAGACGTGGGCATGGCATTGCGCGCGTATAATGACGAACACGGTCGTTTTCCGCCAAACTGCATAACCGGCGAGGACGGCCGGCGCTTGCTCAGTTGGCGAGCGACGTTGTTGCCTTATTTGGACCACGTAGAATTGTATAGTGAATTGCGACTGAACGAGCCGTGGGACAGCGATTTCAATCGAGCCGTGCTGGAGAACGACAACACTTCTGCACGAGCAGTATTTCGGTGCTGGGCATACAATGCATCCCCCCGGAACAACGCCAATTACGTGCTCCTTCTTCCGCCAGGGACAGAGTGCGATCAGCCGGTCGAAGTTCAAGATGATCAAGCCGCCACAAACTCGGCAGCCATTCTCCTGATCGAGACAATTGAATCGGGTATTCACTGGGCTGAGCCGCGAGATTTCAGCGTCGGCGACATCAGCTTCCGGGTTAATAATCCGGATCGCAGGAGCATAAGTAGTGTCCATCGAGGAGGGGCTAACGTGTTGTTTGATGATGGACACGTGGAGTTCATGTCCAACTCAATCGATCCGGAAGTGCTTCGCAAGTTAACAAGAGTCGACGCCAACGGCGGCAGAGCAGGATGCCGATAATGCATGCGTTTTGCGCGTCAAAAAAAACTCCTCCGACGGATTAGATTAGATCTTTGGCAATTTGGACTTAAGCGTGAAATCGGGCCCGGGGTACTACTGGGACGCGTACCTGGGAGGCGGTTACTTTTATCAGGGCGGCGGCGCGGTGGGAGGAGGCGGCTCGCCGGGCGGCGGGGGAGCCAGCCGGGGAAGCATCCCGACCTTGGGCACGGCGGGCGCTGGCAGCGGCCCAGTGGAAGGCCAGCGGCCCAGTGCCGGGGGCGGTCCGGGAGGCGGCAGCGTGCCCAGCCCGGTCGCCATCCCGAACCTGGGCGGCGGTCCGGGAGGCGGAGGCGGCCCAGCGCCGCGCAGCCTGTATGGGGCGGAGTCGTTAGGCGGCGCGGGCGCGGCGGCCGGTTACGGCGGGACGGAGTCGCTGGCCGGGTACTTCGGTGTGGGGTATAGCGAGACGGGCGGCGGGACCACGGGCGGCAGCAGCGGCAGCGATGGTGGTGGGTACGTGCCCAACTACACGCCCACGGGCGGCGAGCAGGACGGCGGTCAAACCCTCTCGCCCACGCTCAACCGCAACGCCGCCGCCGAGGGCAGCACCGATCAACCCGCAGCCAGTGGCAGCGGCGGTGCCAGCAGCAGTGGCAGCCCCGCGGCTCCCTCGCAGCCTGCCAGCAACCCGCAAGGCCCCGTTTCCGGCCAGCAGCCGGCGCAGGGAACTCGAAATCCAAGCTCAGGACCCGCGCAAGGCAGTCCGCCTTCGGCTACGATGCCGCCGCGAAGCGGCGGCTTTCCCTACGAGGGATCTTGGGGACGCGGGCGGCGCCGAAATCCACCCAGCCCGGCCAAGTCGCTCCAGGGTCGCCTCCTGCAACAGCAAAGCAAGCCGGACCTTCCGAGCATAAAGTGAAGTTGCCGCCCAAGGGTTTTGGCACCGATCTTTGGAGGACGGTTATCCCTCCATCTCAGAAGTGGATATTATTGCGCGGCGTCAAAGTCCTCCGCTAGAAAGACACATTGAGACTCCCAACACACGCTAAGCCGCTGGGCGTGGAAGGGGACATGGGGTGGGTAGGCGTTGTCAAGCCTGGCGAGTTCGTCGGGCCAACGGGGACTGGCCCTTGTGTAGGTGTCATATTGGTGCCGCCCAAAGCAGGTATGCCGACGTACGTATCCCACTTTTCGAGTGGAACAGATGTGTCTGAGGCATTTGAGAAACTGAATGCACCGCTGAACGCACAGGGCTACGTCGCGTACATCTGCGGAAATGAGTGGAATAAGGAGCCCAGCGATAACGAACAGCGACTACACACGCTCACCAATGCTGTCGGCTGGCTTCGCGACCACGGTTACAGCATTGAGGGCTACGTGCCGGGTGTAGCCATGTACGTAGACGATCAAGGCAACGTGTATTGGGGAACTCCGGACGGCACTCGCACTTCCGATTATGAGCGAGACTTAAGCCCTCCAGGGCCGTCTTCCAAGCAGCGGCCTGTTCCTGATTGGCCTATGAATGAGTGGCAAGGACAGTTTATCGACTAGCCACGGAGGCTAATTCATGCGATTCTCTTTCCCTCGCCAGAGGCGCTTAGTCCTTTGGTCTTGTGGTGCGATCCTTGCTATTCTTGTGGTCCTATTCGTAACTGCCGTCCAAAGGCAACGCGCAGCCGCAAATCGGTCGGTTTGCGCCGGCAGGCTTACGTTCATCTGTACTGCGCTGCATGAGTATCACGACCGCAATGGGCGATTCCCTCCAGCCCAGATCGTCGATAGGCAGGGCCGCCCGATGCACAGTTGGCGAGCACTGATTCTGGAGTTCGTGGACCGGGACCTTTTCCAACTGTACGACTTCTCGGAACCGTGGGACGGTCCCAACAATCGCAAGCTCGCTTATCGTATGCCGCGTCCTTACTCCTGTCCGAGCGATCCCGATGCCGCGACGGACGGCTTCACAAGCTATGTAGTCGTCGTGGGCCACGGAGCGGTCTTCTCTCCCGGACAGAGTGCGTCCATGCAGGAGGTTTCTGATCCCGCCAATACGATTCTTCTCGTGGAGACAGCGGGGACCAACATTCCATGGCTAGAACCCAAGGATTTGTCGTTGGACGACGCGGCACTGTCCGTAAACGATTGGTCGCGGCCGACTATTGCCAGTCGTGATTCGTTGGGGGCGGGAGTCTGTCTCGTGGACGGGAGAAAGTTGAGATGGGAGATTCTCCCGCAAAATGTGAGAGAAATGTTCATGGTGCGGAAGCCAAATAGCAAGTGAACCAGCAAGTCGTTGACACGGTAGCCTCGATGACGCCCTCGTATAGTTGGCTCCGGAATTGTGTCGATCGACATATCGCTCCAGTAGTCCTCTTAGTGGACCATGGAGCACCATGGAGCCAATCCGGTCCATTAGACCCGAATACGTTGTACCCGTAGCCCGCGAACGGTTAGCGGAACGGCCACAGGTTACTTGGCGGGCCATCAAGGACTTGCTTTCACTTGGTTGTGCGAGCGGATACCATGAAATGACATTACCTCTCTGGAATGTTTTTCCAAAAGGAGCAGGCCGTGAGTCTGTTGTTGGTTATTCCTTTATTCTCCGACGTGTTTGGTATGTTCGCAGACGAACTCCTTGGTGCCGATAAGTCGGAGGCGCAGACACTCGTGGAACAACTCGATTCAATCAACTTTGCGGATCGCCAGAAGGCCAGTGAACAGCTTTACGACGCGGGGCAGGCTGCTTTTCCAGCCTTGATCGAAGCCGTCAAGAGCGATAGTCGCGAAGTCTCGACGCGCGCGATCGAGATCTTTCGTCGGCACCTGGAGGGCAGTGGCGAGCAGACGCAGAAGGCAGCTCGCGAAGCGCTGGAATCGCTGGCCAAGAGCAACCACGCCAAGGCGGCCCGACTGGCACAGCAAACGCTCCATCCGAACCCGCATCATTCTCCCGAAGATCCATTCGGCATCATGCCCGCCCAGATCCAAGTCCACCACCGTGTCAACATTTCGATCAAGGTCAACAACGGCATCAAGGTCGTCGAAGTTGACGAGAACGGCAAGAAGATCAAGATTCACGAAGAGCCCAATAACATTACAATCGAGATTAGCGGCGGCGAGAACCAGCCCAAGATCGCCGAGGAAGTTACCGCGAAAAACACAGAGGAACTGGAAAAGAATCACCCCGAGGCCTACCGCCTCTACAAGCGGTATGCTGACGGCAATGCCCGACGCGGTCTTGGCCCACCCTGGGTGCCGCAAGCAGATCGCCCCGCTCACCCGGCCGAACGGCTGTGGAAACTGGACTGACCAATCACCCAAGCTCCAACGGTCAACTGCTCAGATAAGGGGACTTCTCATGTCTGTACCTGGGATTACGCGATGTGTTCTCTCTGTGGTTTTAGCTCTACTGTTCGGAACAGCCGCGACGGCTGAGCAGCCACCCATGCCTCGCTACCGGTGCAACCCTGGAGACCGGTTCTCCTACGACGTCAAGATCGTGATTGACTTGGGCGACGAGGTCAGGACGTTGGCCGGTGCGCCGACGCTCGTGGTCACGTCTCTGCAAGAGGGCGAAATCGAACTAAAGTTAGAAGGAGGACTGAAAACGGAGCGACAACGCAAGCAACCGCAGCCTGCTGGGCCTGACCCTTTCGGCCCGCATTTTGACGTGCGTCCGCCGTTCGCTGGCGATCCGTTTGCTCGCCGGAGTGCGGAGAATCAGCTTACGATCACCGAACGCGGTCGGATCGCCGGCGAGACGGGCAGCGAACAACTGCCGTTCATGCTCGACGGGCTGGCCCACCTGCTGTTGGCGCCTTTTCCCGAGGCGAACGAGCCGAAGTGGTCGCTGACGCGCGAAATCAGCTTTTCGGTCCAGGACGCGAACCCCTCGGCTTTTCCGCATGCAGGTTTTCCGCCGCAGCCGACCAAGCGACTCCGTGCCGACGAGACGGTCACCTTCGAGGTGATGCAGTCGGCCGACAAGGGCTTGAAGCTCGTGGAACGCTACGAATTGAAGTCGGTCAGCACCGTTAAGGGCAAACCCCGGATCGAGGTCATGGGGGAAGGGACGGCAACGATCGACCCGGCAACCGGCGCGCTCACGGAACGAGCCACCGGGCGGACGCTGACAATTCGCGAGGGGAACACCACGATTGAGGTGCCGATCACGATTTCCGTCAAGCTCCGTTGCGAAGCGGCTGCCCCGGCTGAGTTACCGCCAACACGATCGACCGCAGCCCGACGCCGTGAGGTGTGTACTTCTGAGGAGGTTAGTCATACGGCAAGCCTCGCGGCCAGTCCAGTCGTGGCTCACAGCGCGGGTACCGGCAATGCCCTGGGACTCAGGAAAACCCCGGAGATCGCTGGTGCCTGACTCACGGGGAACGCCACCGATTGTGCATTTTGCGTATTCGATCATGGTCCCGTTCACTTTCACTGGAGATACGGAGCACGGCGACGCATGCCAATAAGCCAGCAATGCTGTCGTCCTGACGCTGATCACATGCCTGCAAGGTCGAGAAAGGAGCGGCTGCTGAAGCAGAATCGCGGAATCTCGCAACAAAGGCGTCGAAACGGCCGATGGTAGTATGGATGGACTAGTTGTTGCGGATATACCGGCTGGACAAGGTGCAAACAGTCCTCCTTCTGCAAAGGTTGTCGCGGCTGAATGTCCTGATCGTTGAAAGCTGCGCGTGTACTCGGGACCGATTGTCGGAACCTGTAATACACAAGGGGATACGTCGTTTCGATGCGCGAAACCACAAGGCCGCTGCCGCAGCAGAACGAACGGTCCCCGGAGTCTCCGGTTCCGGTCCAGAGCCTGAGACTTGGCTCACCTGCCGGTCCGATGTATCTGGCCGCATCGGCAGCGTTGCTTGTGCTGTTGTTGGCAGGCTGCCGTAGTGTGGATTCTGCCCCCGGCGCTCAGGCCGTTTCGACGGAGCAGCCATTTGCCGATGTCGACCGATGTCTAGCCGCGTCAGGCGATCGCATTCGGCAGGTCACGTACCAAACTGCGAGTTGTGCGGTCTCGGAATGTGGGCGGGAACCGCTTGACTCGGAGATTGGCTCGTGCTGCGTGCGTTTCGCGCCTCGACCGCGCACTGTGGGAGACAACGCAGATTTCGAGCAGTGGACTCTGACACTCGGGGAGGTGATAGAACTTGCCTTGACCAACTGTCGCTTCATCCGTTCCAACGCTCAGTTCCTGTCCACCAGCAACCCGCTTCTTGCGAATCCTGATCAAGTCCCGTCAGTGTTCGATCCCGCCATTCAGGATTCCGGTTTTCTGTACGGGCAACGCGGCGAACAGGCAGCACTGGCCGATTTCGACACGCAATTCGTTCTGAGTTCGGTCTGGGGGCATGACGAACGCGTACAGAACAACCGCTTTCTTTCAGGCGGATTGCTGCCGGGCGAGACCTTAGTTGAAGATACGGGGAAATTCTCGGCCCAACTCCGCAAACCGATACGGTCGGGTGGGCAATTCGCCTTGATTCACGATTGGGACTACAACGAGAGCAATCGGACAGGTCTGCTGTTTCCATCGGTCTTCGACGGCACGCTGCGACTTGAGTTTCGCCAGCCCGTCTTGGCCGGCGGCGGCTTTCGGTACACGGGGATCGCCGGGCCCATGTCGTCATCGTTGCAGGGCGTCACCGGCGTCTCGCAGGGCGTGAAGATCGCTGCGATCAACACAGATATCTCGGCGATTGATTTCGAACTCGAGGTAACCAAGTTGCTTCGCGACGTGGAATCATCGTACTGGCAACTGAGTCTGGCCTATCTTGCCTATGAACAGGCCGCCAGCGACTTGCTCGATGCGGAACGGTTACTTACTAATGTCCAAACGCGCGTCAGAGCGCAGGCGGGTGGCGGCGGCACCGCCGACGAAGCAGAAATTAAGAGCATTGTGTACCAAATCAACATCGAGAAGAACAATGCTCTGGATTCCATCTACAAGACCGAATCGCAGTTACGCCGCCTGATGAGCCTGCCTCTGGACAGATGTCGTCTGATTTGTCCCGCCGACAGGCCGGTGGAGGCGGAACTGCTCGCAGACTGGGAAGCATCGCTCGGAATGGCGCTCGACAGCCGCCCGGAGTTGCGTCGACAGGGGAAGAGCATTCAAAGCCTCGAGTTGCAGCTTGTGGCTGCCAGGAACCTGACAATGCCGAGGCTCGACTTTGTCTCGGCGATTCGCACCAACGGATTCGGTGACCATTTGCTCCGTGATGAATCGTTCGACGGGCTCACTCGCGAAGGCTACAACAGTGCCTATCACGCCTTGCTTCGCGGCAGCCAGACTGGTTGGGAATTGGGATTCCAGTTCGAGATGCCGCTCGGGGATCGACTGGCGGAAACGCGAGTTCGGAACATCCGCCTGCAACTAGCCAAGGCGCGAGCGATCCTGCGTGAGCAAGAAGTCGAGATCAGCCACGAACTTGCCGACGTGTTCCGCGAATTGGATCGAACATGGATGGACTTCTCGTACAACCAGATGCGGCTCGAAGCCGCTCGTACGCGTGCCGGAGCAATCCAGACCCAATTCGGTGTGAAGGGGGACACAGAGACGCTGATCGCTCTCGCTCGGGCCAAGCGATCCGTTTCCGAGGCAGAGCTGGCACGGGCGTCGAGCCTTGTGCAGTACGCGCAGGCCCAGGCAGACCTGCAGTTTCGGATGGGAACGCTTCTCCGAATGAACAACATCTACTTTTCCGCGGAGGATTTTCGAGTTGTCTGGTCCGTGCCAGATCATTTCGCTCAACGACCGGAAGGGATGGCTCACGGCGACTCGTCTCCGCTGTATCCGGTGACCCACAATCCTGACGTTGGGAATTGACTAAACAGCCGTTCGTCTGAGATCACGCCAGCAATGGGCCGGGTGCCGGCGGGGACGCTTCCTGCCGGTCGGCTCGTGTCACTGAGCCGACACCTTTCAGTTTGCACGCCGAAGCGGCGATCGCCACGTAGGCCGGTGTCGTCCCGCCGCTGAGCCGCCATTGAGACCTTACTCCGCAAGCTCGGAGCTGCCATGCGAGGAGAAGTTCTCCGAGCGTAGGCCGCGTTTGGGCGTGGCGGTCGCGGCCTGCGCATCGGGCACGCCGGCCGGAGGCGACCAGCGAGAGCGAAGCCGAAGAAGGGTGATTGACGGCGCTCATCGGCTGTGCGGCAGGGCCTCGATCCGCCGCTGCGCGCGGTAGAAGCGTTGCCGGTCGGCTCGGTCGCGATGCTCTTGAACACGATACGCTCGGACCACTTCCGGGTGTGATTGCTTCCAGATGTCCGGACGCAGGGCTTCATACACCGGCGCTTCCGCGTCGCCGTGCAGCCACCCACGCATCGTCGACTAGATCGGCGCCGCTACCGGTTGCTGCAAAGCCAGACGGGGGTCCGCCGAATACGCATCTTCGCCCGAACTTCCAGGTCGTACGACTGCTGGACCTGCGCCAGCAGGCTTTGGGAGCGAGGTGGGCGGTTGCTTGGTGCTGCGACGTGACCTGCGGCAAGGTTCGAGTCTTGGCAGACTGGTGACGGCTCAAACCCGTCAGGGCATGGTCCGCCCCCGCGATCCCACGGCGGGAGCCCACGCCGCTGCATCGCCGAGCAAAACCATCAACGAGACGGCCCAAGCCAGTTCTCGACCGACACATTATATATTGTCTGCAAGATTGAATGTCGCGTGGTTGTGGATACAACTACGCAAGATTGAATCATCACGTCGAAGTTGACGCAAGTACTTGCCCCGATAGGCCTTTTGCGATTAGAGAGACGTTCCCACGGCCATGCTGGTGTCGCGAACGGTGCCATCTGGAGCCCAGAGGATTGCGACTCGGCCGGCATGAGGCCGTGTCAGGGGTGGCATGACGGACAGGCAACATGAAGCCCCCGTCTTTTCTTAGAAGGGCATGTGGTCGGAATCGGCGGTCGAGGCATGCGAGCCTGATGGTGCCGCCAGCACGTCCTCGGCGGGCTCGTGCGTCGGCAGCCTGGGGTGGACCGTCCATTGTCTGCGCAAGATGAAATGCTGGGCGGTGGTGCCCACAACGATTGCGCATTCGATTCTTGCGGCGATCTCGGTGCAAGTGCTGAACCAAGGACTTGAACTTCGGCTCGTTCCTCGCGAAGTCAAATCCTTAATAGTAAGCCGCAACGTTCTATCAAGCGATCGGTCCCGTCGCTCCCGCCGTCCGGTATGCGATCCGTGCTGAAAGCCGCCATCGAAAGGAGAAGTCGTTCCCCGGTCCCCGGAATAGGTCTACCGACTGGACGGCTAGGCGTCGCGACCCAGGCGGGCGGTTGTTAGGCGCTGCGACGTGATGTGCTGCCACGTTTGGGCTGGCAGACTGGCGGGCTCGAACCCGTCAGGCCATGGCCCGCCGCCGCGATCCCAGGGCGGCCGTCCACGCCGCTGCATCGCCGGGTGAACCATCAACAAGACTGCCCACGTCGGCTCCGTACCGGCACAGCACAGTATATATTGTCTGCAAGATTGAATGTTGCATGGTAGTGGCTACGACTATGCGAGACCTGATCTTTGCGACGAACTCGACGTAACCCTCTTCTGCTTATACCCTTCCGGCGACATCGCGTTGCGGGAGCCAACCCCGGACGTGTTGCCGCAGGCAGCCTTGCTACCAAAAGGATCGAAAAAGCGACGGTCGGCAACCTCGCCTGGAGCGGCGAATGCCTGTTTTTCACGGGGATGGGAAGCGAACGACTGCGGCGTGTTGGCGTTGGTTCCGCGAAGCAGTCTTGTGGATTTGCCGCCATTCATTCGGCGGGTCAAGCATCTGTACGTGGCTCCCACGTCGCCTCTGAACAACCATGGAGTTGGGCTGGACATCGGTGATTGCCACTGGGACCGTTGGTCCTTGTCTCACGCCAAGATCTTCGCCCTTAACCAACGCCATTGCTCACGGAACCCAATGGCCGTCTCAGCACTCGGCCAAATTGCAGAATCAGGCCCTTCCTGGATTCGCAGGAAAAGTTGTCTGGGATATGGAATACGGCTT
>JAAYYU010000144.1 GCA_012515235.1 Candidatus Anammoximicrobium sp. | reverse complement strand
GACAGCCAGCCGGGCAGGATCGCGACGGGCGCCAACAGGAACCTGCCCACCGCGTTGGCCACGGCGTTCAGCCAGACTGCGAGGTGCGCTGCCACGTCTGTCATTCCAGGTATCCCAGGCCGCGAAGCTGGTCGGAGACCTGCGTTTCCGCTTCCTCGGCTTCGTGTTTCTGCAACTCGTGTTCGATCAGGTGAGCCACAAACTCCTCGACGCTGCTGTAGCCGGCGATGTGGGCGGCTCGCGTCGCACGCTCCAGCAGGTCAGGATCGATCTTGATCTTTGTCATTGGTCTGATTCTCTCCCACGTGGACGCGGCGCTAGCCCGCAAACAGGTTTCTTCCTTCCATGACTGGCGGGGCGGCAAGCCCGTACTGGCCCAGGATTGTCGGGGCCAAATCGACCAGGGCAGGGGCGGTGGCCGAGATCGGACGGTTGCTGAAGAGCACTCCGGGCACTTCCGCCGCGTCGGCGCAGTGGTCCGCACTCCACGCGGAGTCGTTGTCCAGCAGAACCTGGTCGGTCAGGTCGCCCAGGCAGGTAGCCCAGGATGCGCGGTAGCCGCGGCGGTACCCCACGATCAGATCGGGCGCCAGCGCCGTTGCGGCGCCCCGGTACACCTGGTCCGCGCGGTGAACGCGGCGGATTACGGGCTGACCGTCGACGTCGCGCACGGCTTCGAGCTTGCTCGCCAATTCCGCCAGGAGCGTTTCCTGTTGCTCGCCGGGCTCGACCACGCCGTCGCGCTCGCGCCCCTTCAGGTTCAAGTACAGCCCGTTGACTCCCAAACCGTACGCCGCGGTCCTCCGCCAGTCAACGTCGGTCAGGATGGACGTGCAATCCGGCGGGCCGAGATACCCGCCCGCGCGCAGCCAGGAATTCAGGTTGAACTGTCTGCGGAAGTTGGCAAAGCCGTGATCGCTCATGACGAAAACGGTCGCCCGGTCGCCGTAGCGGTCCAGGATCCGGCCGACCACGGCGTCCAGCCTCTGGTAGAGCCGCCGGATGTGTCCGAAACACTTTTTCGCCTCGGCGGGGACTCGCACCGGGTGCCTGGCGTCGGAGTCCCACCAGAACATGTGCGATTGGAGATCCGTGCTGGAGAAGTAGAAGAACAGCAGGCCATCGTCGTAGTTCTCCAGCGCGCACTCCAACAGCGCCAGCCGCTCCTGGAGGACGATCTCCGCCTGGCGGAGGAATTCCTCGTCACTGAACACCCCGCTGGAACGGGCCTTGTGGTCTTCCTGGAAGCCGGTGGTGTAGAACAGTCCGAGGCGCTCGGACAGGTCTTCCACAAAGGAAGCCGGTTCGGAAATGCGCAGGGCCGGGTCGGAGGGGTCGACGTTCAGCGGCGTGACGTAGAGCCGGAAGTCGGGCGTCACCTTCTGGAGATAAAACCGGCAGATCCCGCTGACGTGCCGGTCCGGCACGAAGGCAGGCATGGTCAGTTCGAAATCCAGCTGGATCCACGGGCTCCACTGGCCTGGCTTCAGCAGAATCCTGCGGCCCTGAACCTCGATCACCGCCGCGCCGGCTTGCCGGTCGCGGTGGACGAGGAACTCGACCGAGACCGGACGAGGTTGTTTCAGGAAGGCGTGTTCGGGGCCGACGATCTGAGCCTTGGCCGTCTCGTTCTGGAAGGTCAACCGGGACCGCTTCCCGCCTCCTTCATCCACGGGTTGCGGAGGTCCGTCGTCGGCGTAGTGCTGGTACGTGCCGTAGGTCCCCAACAGGTCGGGCGTGCCCAGCCCGGAAAGGCATTGATGGTTGCCGTAAGCCGACGGGCTGGGCGGATAGTTGGACGGCAGAGCGTAGAACGTCGACGGAATTCCGGCGGCATCCAAATGGTCCCAAAACGGCACGCCCTGACGCCGCAACAGGGTGGCCGCCGAACGGTGATTGAAAGGAAAAAAATCGAGCTGGATGCGGTGCTCCCCAACCTCCCAAGAGCCTTCGCCGGCCACAGTCTCCGCGCCGGAGTAGAACGGAACGCACGGCTGCTGGGGATGGCGGTGAACGAAGTCGAAGATCCCGTGGGAGCCGGGTCCCGCGCCGTTGATAAAGCTGGCCCAGGCCACAGGGCTTTGCGGAGGGATGCTTGTACCCAGCCGGCGGTACCCGCCGCCCGCGCGTAGCCGAGCCAAAT
Source organism: Candidatus Anammoximicrobium sp. (assembly GCA_012515235.1). Lineage (GTDB taxonomy): Bacteria > Planctomycetota > Planctomycetia > Pirellulales > Pirellulaceae > Anammoximicrobium. Next base: position 112,760 of record JAAYYU010000144.1, on the reverse strand, counting down.
GCGGGAGCTGGCCGGCCAGCATCATGCTTTCCGACAGCCGGGGGTCCAGGCCGTCGATGCCGATCACGATCACGCGTCTTCCGCCGCCCCTCGCGACGCGGTGTCGGCAGGCCAGTTGGGACAAGCCCATTCCCGCTCCCGACGCCGCGGCGGCCGCGGCGGAACGCTTCAGCAAGGCTCGGCGGTTGAGTTTTCGCGGCGGCATTCCGGCCATCAGACCTCCTGGGATCCGTCGGCGGGCTGTGGCGACGAGGACGCGTCCGCGGCGATCGCCAGCGGCCGGCCGTCCATGTAGTGGGGAACCGGTACGCCGAACAGTTGCAGTACCGTGGGGCCGATGTCGATCAACCGCGGCGCGTCGGCCTCGACAGGCCGGTCACACAACAGCACGCCCGGCACGAGTGAGCGATCGATGCAGTGGTCGCCGCTCCACGGCTTCCGATTATCGTGGAACACTTCGTTCGTAGTCCGGCCGAGGGCCGTTTCCCAGCTGGCGCGATAGCCGCGCTGGTAGCCGACGATCAGTTCGGGCGCGCGGTCCTTGTACGGCCCCAGGTAAACTTGTGACGCCCGGTAAACCCGTTTGACGGCGTCTTGGCCCGTCAGCGGATCGACCAGCTCAGCAAGCCGGCGGGCAATCTCCTCCGCGATCCGGCCTGCTTCCCCGTCAGGCTCCACGATCCCTTGCGCGTACTTGCCCCGGACGTTGAGGTAGATCCCGGCCAGGCCGACGGCAAACGCCTGGGTGCGGGACCAATCCACTCCGGCCAGATACGCTTCGCCGCGGCGGCCTTCGTGCAATTTCAGGTAGCCGTTCTGTTCCAGCCACCGATTCAAATCGACCCCTCGGCGAAAGGTGCTGAACCCGTGGTCGGAGACGACCAGCAGCCGCGTCTCCGTGGTCCGGCAGCGGGCCGCGGTCCGGCCCACCAGATCGTCCAGCCGCCGGTAGTGGTCTTCGATCACGGTGCGCCCGTTCCGTCGAGCATCTTTCAGGTGCGCGGGATGCGGTTCGTCGATGTCCCGCCAGAAGGTGTGCTGGAGGCGGTCGGCGCCGTCGAACACGCACACGACCAGCCCGCGGTCGACCTTGTCCAGGGCGTCGAAGAACATGGCTTCGCGTTCGCGGTCCGCCGCCAGGCACTGCTGGATGAACTCCTCGTCGCCCAAAACGTGCTCGGACAGTGCCCAGGCGTCTTCGGCCAAGCCTAAGGTGGCAAAGGGGCCCTGCCGCTTGGCCAGGTACGCCGAATACGCGGCGGGATAGCTGATGGGCAGCGCCGGCGCTTCCGGGTCGATATTCACCGGCGTCGCATACAGTTCGAATTCGGGGTCCACGCTTCGCAGCAGGAACTTGCACAGGCCGCGGATCTTGACGCCCGGGGCCGCGCGGAAGCCGACCCGAATCCAGTCGCTGTAGCGGCCCTTGCACAGCTCGTGCCGGACGCCGCCGATCGCGAGCACCGCCTGCTCCTGGTTCCGGATCGTCACCGCGAACGGGATACGGAGCGTGCGGCCGTCGGCGCGCAGCGGGTTTTCCGGTCCGACGAGTTCCGCCTGGATGAGGTTGCCGCGGCGGACCACGCTCCGGACTTCGCCGCCGATCCGTTCTGTTCCGGCTTGCCGCCGGGTGGTGTAGTAGGAAAACGTGCCCTGGGTGCCGCGGAGATCGGGGACGCACATGGCCGAGAGTTGCACGCCGCGGAGGCGTTCCGGCGGAAAGGTAATCGGAACCCGCAGAATGCAACTGAACACGCCGTGGTCGCCCAGCACGCTCCAGAACGGCTTGCTCTTGCGAAGCAGGCGCACGCGGGCCTTGCCCAGCGGCCAGCGCCATGGGCCGACGCGGATCGACCGCCGCGGAGGCTTGATCTCCACAGAACTCAACACCGGCCGGTAACTCCGCGCGTCCGGCGCGAGGAAGTCGAAAATGTTGTGCTTGCCCGGATTGACCCCTGTCTGGAACGACGACCAGGCGACCGGAGAGATCGGCGGGACCGTGCTGGCCAGCGGCTTGAAGCAACCCTCCCGCGCCAGCGCCTTCAGGTGGGGCAACCGGCCCTCGGAAATCAGCTTCTGCGTCAGGCCGTAGTCCAGGCCGTCCAGGCCCAGGATCACCACTCGCCGGACCCCGCCCCGCCGCGCGGCCCGTCGCCCGGACAGCAAGCGCCACAGGACACGCACGGGCCAGCTGCACAGCAACAGCGCTCCGGAACACAGCGCGACGAACACCGCAAAGAAAGCCCCGGCCAGCGCAAAGCCCGCGCCGGGTCCGATGTAGGCGCAGGCCGGACGGGGAGCCAGCAGCACCAGCAAAGCCGCCAGGAGCAACCGCTTACCGCTTGCGTGCATGCGGGGGCCCCTTCCCCAAAGTCGCGCCCGCCAGCAACTCCTCGATGGTCTTCCCCGGCGTCAGGTCCTTGCCGGCCAGACCGGGATAGTCCGGGGCGTAGCGACGGGCCGCAAAAAGCGATGCGCCGATCGGCGTCGGTCCGAGATGACCAAGAGCACCGGGATCGGGGTTCGCGTATTCCCAGACGAGTTCCTTCTGCGGCGTCACCTCAAAAACCGTACTGACCATTCCCGCACAAACGAGCGTGTTGCCTTTGGGAAGCCGCTGTGCGCCGGAGATGAGCAACGAAAAGAAGTCCGTCTTGCTGGGCGAGGTGTAGCTCCACACCGGCGCTGGCGGACCGTACGCGGTGCCCGCTTGGCGCGAGTATTCGCCCTGGGCGTCGACCGGCAGAACGAGTTCGTCGACCGACGAGTAATCTCCGGCGGGCCGGCCGTCGCCGTTGTTGAACACCAGAACGCTCACTTCGCCGGTCGGGCCGCGGCTCACCCATTGCGCGTCGTGCTGGCCGAACAACTGCTGGTCTGCGGCCATGCCGGCGCGGTACGCGCGAGGATTGCCCCAGCGGTACAGCAGGTCGCCTCCTTTGCCTCTGCGGCCGCCCGCGTGACTCCTGGCCTCCGCCGACGTGGTCCCGTGATCGATGACCCAGATCTCGCTGCAGCCCTTGGCGCTCAGCAGGATCTGATCGAACTCGGCCTGGTAAGCCACGCTGTTGACGTGCCAATCGCAAGCGGCAAACTGGGCTTGGTCGGCCGCGGCTGAAGAACCCAGGTACCCCACGGACTTGAGTTTGTCCACGCCGGCACGGGACGCGAGCATGGGGGCCAGCAGACTGACGCTGCGGTAGTTCATATCGATCAACTCGGGATGAGCTTCTACGTCGCCAAAGTTCGCCTGGGAGGAATCGTGGTCCTGGATCAGATGGTCCCAGATGTGCCACTCCCAAACGATTTCGCCGGTCGTCTTTCCCGTCGGCTTGACTTCGACGACGCTGTCAGACAGCAGATCGCGGTTGCCCAACGCTTCCGGGGCGCGCCCTGCGGCGATCGCTTGTGGCGCGGTCTTTCTGTCCCACACCACCAGCAGCACGTTGCCGTTGGGCAACCGTTCCAAGTCGTGGTGGGAAAGTTGTTTGTCGTTGCACAGGGTGAAGTCCCAAACGAGTTCGCCCTCCCAACTGAACTCCTGGACCCGGCCACCGGCGCCGACGCGGGACCCAAAGTGCCGCTGCGATTCTTCCACCAGGCCAAGCCGCAACAGGTGGCCGTTTTCGAGCAAGTACGTCGCAGTGCAAGAAGTGTTCTCGAACCCGGTCTTCCACAACCGTACGACTCGTCCTTGCAGATCGATCAGATACACGTTGGCCGAGGTCGTCGGAGCAATCAAGGTGTACCCCGGAGCAGCTCCTGCATCTCGAAACAGTAGCCCGGCTCCTCCGGTGCCCAGCTTGGGCCCCTCGGAGCGGTCTGCCGTCGAACCAGACGTCTCGTGCGCGGATCGCGAGCAACCGGACAGCCCCAACGCGATTGCCAGAATAATCGCTGCGCTGATCTCGCTGGCCCGACGCATTGCGGATCGGCCGTGTGGTGCCACGAAACCTCTGCTCTGGGTAAAAGTCGCACGGTTCGCCAGGCAGCGTTCCAGAAACAGCAACCGCAGTTTGGAATCAACCGGCCGTCGCCAGCCAGAAATTCTCCCAACCGGAAGCAAACGCGTTCCTGCCCATGCAACACCCGCTGCTCCAACGCTGCTAAGCGACTACGAGTAATCTGTTTAACACTATAGAAAAGTCCGAGACCTGCGACAACGTGATGGCCGCCATTTTCGTAGACGAAGGCGCGGCAAGCGAGGAATCAAACGATGTGTCAGCCAACGCCTCGAGGGTGCAGTGGATTCATGGTCGCGCCAAGTAATGCCTGTCCTTTTCGTTTCGTTTCGCCCCCAAATCGACGACCAAGCCGGGATGGTTGTACTTCAGCCGCTCGAGCTTTGAATCCTGCGCAGTCGCGGCAGTGCGCGAATTGAGAAACGGAAACCCGGCCAGCAGGAGGCCGAGCAACAGCGTCGCCTGTCGGTGCATGACAAATCCTCTCCCCTGATTTTTTGACAAGAATACCATCCGGAAATGTCCTGTGCTACTCCATCACCTTGGCGGCGCACGCATCGGGACAAGATGTCGCGAACCGGGATGGCATTGTGTCAGGCGATGCGGTACCTTGGAGGACCTGCCAGCGACTTCCTTCCGTTGACCTGTATTGGGAGCCCACCTTCATGAGACGCTATTTGCTCGGCATCGTTGCCTGCTTCCTGAGCACCATACTCCTGGCTGCGGACCCGCCCGCGTCCACGTTTCGCGCCGGTGCGGCCACGAGCAACATCACGCCGGCCTTGGGTTCGGCGATCATCGGCGGTTTTCTGCCCTTTCCCGCCACGAACGTCCACGACGAGCTGCACGCGAGGTGCCTGGTGCTCGACGATGGAAAGACGAAGCTCGCGCTGGTGGTCGTCGACTTGTTGGGCTTCCATTACAACGTGAGCCACGAGGCGCGCAAGTTCATCGAGCAGGAGACGGGCATCCCGGCGACGAACGTGTTGATCTTGGCGGTCCACACCCATTCGGCCGCCAGCGCGCTGGGCGAAAAGCATTTCGAGTTCCCGCAGAAGATGGACGACTATCAAGCCTTCGTCGCCCGGCGGATCGCCGACGGAGTCCAATGCGCCGCGAATCGGCTGCGTCCGGCGCAAGTCGGATTCACCACCGCGCAGGCGCCGGAGCACGTCTTCAACCGCCGCTGGTTCCTCAAGCCCGGCACCATTCCGCCCGGTCCCTTCGGCACCGTCGACCAAGTGAAGATGAATCCCGCGGCGGGCAGCCCGGACCTGGTCAAGCCGGCCGGGCCGACCGATCCCACGGTGTCGATCCTCGCCGTGCGCGAGCCTGACGGCCGGCCGATCGCCGTGTACTCCTGCTATTCGCTGCACTACGTGGGCGGCGTGGGACACGGTGACATTTCGGCCGACTACTACGGCATGTACTGCCAGCGTCTGGAACGCCTGCTGCAGGGCGACCAACAGGATCTGCCCATGGTGGCCATGATGGCCAACGGCACCAGCGGCGACGTGAACAACATCAATTTCCTCCACCCCCGGCCGCCCAAGAAACCGTACGAGCAGATGCGGTTCGTGGCCGACGACCTGGCCGCGAAGGTCCGGGCGGCCCTGGCCAAGGTCCAGTACTCGGACCGGCTGACGCTGGCCGCAAGCTACCGCGAGCCGGTGATCGCCACGCGCCGGCCCAGTGCCGAGCAGCTGGCGTGGGCCAAGGAAACGTTGGCCAAGCCGGGCAAGCCGGACGTCCCCCGCGTTTACGCCCAGCGATTCGAGGACCTGGCCCGCGGTGCGGCCTCGGTCCCGACGCCGCTGCAAGTGCTGCGTATTGGCGACGTGTGCATCGGCAGCTTGCCCAACGAGATCTTCTGCGAGATCGGCCTCGAATTCCGCCAGCGGAGCCCTGTACAGCCGGCCTTCCTGGTCTCCCTGGCCCACGGCTATTTCGACTACCTGCCGACGCCGAAGCAGCACGAGTTGGGCGGTTACGAAACCTGGTTGGCCACCAACCGCTTGGAGCCGAAAGCCTCGGAGAAGCTGCTCGACGCCCTGCTGGAAATGGCGGCCGAGGTGCGCTCGACCGCTGCCAAATAGCCTCGTTGGCCCGCTCGAACGCCAAGCCTTGAACGACCGCAAACTTCCGGAGACTCATGTTATGAAATCGTCGGTGCTCGCCTTCGTTGCCTGTTCCTTGATTGCTGCGACGCTGTGCGCGGCCCCGCCGGCGCCCGGGTTCCGGGCCGGCGCGGCCACAAGCGTGATTACGCCGCCGCTGGGCCGGCCGATTGTCGGCAATTTCATCGCCCCGCTGTCGACCAACGTGCATGATGAACTGCACGCTCGATGCCTCGTGCTCGACGACGGAAAGACGAAGCTCGCCCTGGTCGTCCTCGATCTGCTGGGAACCGAGGCAGGCATGTGCGCCGAGTCGCGAAGCCTGATCGAGAAGCAGGTCGGGATTCCGGCGGCCAACGTGCTGATCTCCGCCGTACATACCCATTCAGCCAGCAGCGTCGGCGGCAAGGCACCCGCCGCTGAGCAACCGCAGTACGCCGACTACCGCGCCTTTGTCGTGCGGCGCATCGTCGACGGCGTGCGCTGCGCCGCGAACCGGTTGCGTCCGGCCCACTTGGCGTGCCTGACCACTCAGGCCCCGGAGCACGTGTTCAACCGCCGTTGGTTTCTCAAGCCCGGCACCATGCCGCCCAATCCCTTCGGCGGGATCGACCAGGTCAAAATGAATCCATCAGCAGGCAGTTCGGACCTGGTGAAGCCGGCCGGGCCAACCGATCCCACGGTGACGATCCTGGCCCTGCGCGAGCCCGACGGGCGGCCGATCGCCGTCTACTCGACCTACTCGTTGCATTATGTGGGCGGCGTGCCGAAGGGCGATATCTCGGCCGACTACTACGGCGTGTACTGCGACCGGCTCGAACGGCTGCTCGGCGGCGACGAGCAGGGTCCGCCGCTGGTGGCCCTGATGGCCAACGCTTCCAGCGGCGACATCAACAACGTCAATTTCCGCCAGCCGCGCCCTGCCAAGAAGCCCTACGAGCAGATCCGCTTCGTAGCCCATGACTTGGCCGACAAAGTGTACGCGGCGCTGGCCAAGGCCGAGTATCGCGATCAGGTCACTTTGGCCGCCCGCTTTCGGGAGACCATCGTCGCTCGTCCGAGTCCCACGGCCGAACAAATTGCCTGGGCCAAGCAGACGTTGACCAAGCCGGCCCCCAAGCCCGATCAGGTCAACCTGCCCTACAGCTACGCCCGGCGCATCATGGGGATGATCGACCGCGAGCAGAAGGTGTCGGTGCCGTTGCAGGTGTTGCGGATCGGCCCGGCGTGCATCGGCACGATGCCCGGCGAGCCGTTTTGCGAGATCGGTCTGGAGTTCCGTCAGCGGGCGGGGATGCAGCCGGCGGTCCTGGTCGAATGGGCCCACGGCGGGTTCGGCTACATTCCGACCGCGAAGCACTTCGAATGGGGCGGCTATGAGACTTGGCTCGGCTCCTGCGCTTTCGAGCCGCACGCCTCGGAAAAGCTGCTCGACACGCTGCTGGAAATGGTGGCGGAGGTCCGCGACCCCAAGTGACCGTGTGCCGGAAGTCGCGGGCGCAAAGCGGATTGAACGCGGCAGCAAGAAGGTCCCTGCACGGATTCCTCACGAGCCTGGGAAATGGCGACTGTCCCGTGTTGATTGCTGTTCAGAACCACCCGTCCCACGACCTCTTCGGCCACCACGCTGGCGAGCAGCGTGGTGGCGACGCAAGCGGTTTTTTCGGGGACGTCTCTGGTGTTGAACACCGCTCCACGCTGGCGAGCAGCGTGGTGGCGACGCAAGCGGTTTTTTTCGGGGACATCTCTGGTGTTGGACATCGCTCCACGCTGGCGAGCAGCGTGGTGGCGACGGGTGCAGAAAGCGTTTTCGGTCTCTGTCCTGGAAATCAAAGGCAGTTTGGCGGGGAAAGAAATGAGGAAAAGCGGAACAGGCACCGTAGCCAATTTTGACCGAGCAGGTTCCTAACCTATGGCTGGCGCCAAGAACGGGGCGGAGTAGAATTCTGGAAGCCTGACCCCAACCCGAAAACTCCCACGGAGGCCCGATTGATGAGAATCCTCCCTTGCTTTCTGCTCGCCCCCTGGTTCGCCGCCCTTGCTACCGGCGTTTCCGCTGCCGATGGGAAGACCTTTCGCGCCGGCGCCGTCCAGGTGGACGTCACGCCTACGAGTTTTCCGGTGATCAACAGCGGCGGGTTCCTGGAGCGCACGGCCAGCCGCGCCAACGACCGCTTGATGTCTCGCGCGTTGATCCTGGACGACGGGACCACGCGAATCGCGCTGGTCGTCGTCGACAACCTGATGATAACGCGCGAGCTTCTGGACGAGGTCAAGCGTCAGGCGAGCCAGGCCACCGGCATCCCCACGGATCGCATGTTGATCTCCGCCACGCACACGCATTCGGCGCCCTCGGTCATGGGCGCGCTGGGCAGCCGTGCCGACGCGGCTTACACCCAGTTCCTGCCCCAACAGATCGTCCAAAGCATCGTCCTGGCCGCGGACAAGCTCGAAGCGGCGCGCGTCGGCTGGACGAGCGTCCAGAACTATGCCCACAACCACTGCCGCCGCTGGGTCTACCGGCCGGACCGCATGACCAACGATCCCTTTGGCAACCGGACCGTGCGGGCCATGATGCACCCGGGCTACCAGAGTCCCAATCATGTCGGGCCGGCGGGGCCTGCCGATCAGGGACTGACGCTGCTGTCCGTCCAGTCGCCCGACGGGCGGCCGATCGCCGTGCTGGGCAATTACGCCATGCACTACAAGGGCTCGCCCGCCGTCTCCAGCGATTTCTGCGGGCGGTTCGGGGACGCGTTAGCCGGCTTGATCGGCGCGGACAAGGTCTCGCCGGAGTTCGTGGGCATGATGTCCCAGGGCACCAGCGGCGACAGTATGTGGATGGACTACGCCAAACCGGCCAACGATCCGGGGCTGGAAGGTTACACCATGGCTCTGACTCAGATCGCCCACGAAGCGTACCAGCAGATCGTCTATCACGAGTGGGTGCCGCTGGCGATGGCCGAGTCGTGTCTGACGCTGGCGCGGCGAGCGCCGGACGCCGAACGCCTGGCGTGGGCCAAAGAGATCGTCGCCGGAATCCAAGACCGGCTGCCCAAGAACCAGCAGGAGGTTTACGCCTTGGAAGCCCTGTACCTGCACGAGCGGCCGGAGGTCGAAATCAAGCTGCAGGCCGTGCGGATCGGGGACTTGGGGATCACCGCTTTGCCGAACGAAGTCTACGGGATCACGGGGCTGAAGCTGAAAGCGCAAAGCCCGCTCGAACAGACGTTCAACATCGAACTGGCCAACGGCGCGTACGGCTACATCCCGCCGCCAGAGCAGCACTTCCTGGGCGGCTACACGACGTGGCCCGCGCGGACGGCGGGACTGGAAGTCGAGGCCGAGCCGAAGATGGTGGACCGGTTGCTGACGCTCCTGGAGCAAATCTCCGGCCGGCGGCGCACGCTGCGCGAACCGCCCGCCGACGACTACGTCCGCGCCGTCGAGCAATCCCGACCAGCCGCCTTCTGGCGACTGGACGAACTCGCGGGCTCGACAGCCCGCGACGCATCGGGCCAGAACCGGCCCGGCCAGTACGAACTGGGCGTGGCCTTCTACTTGCCCGGCCGCAGCCCGCACGAGCTCGAGTTCGCGGAACAGACGCCCAACCGCGGCGTCCACCTCGCGGGCGGACGCATCAAGGCCGCCGCCCCCGACTGGAGCGATGCCTACAGCGTCGAATTCTGGTTCTGGAACGGCATGCCGGCCGACGCGCGGCCCGTCTGCGGCCATTTGTTCGCCGTGGGATTGGAAGGCGATGAGGGCCTGTCCACCGACCAGCTGCAAATTGCCGGCGTGGCGGCTGGCGACGGCGTCTTGCGGTTCGCCAACGGGCTGGACGCGGAACTGTCCGGCCAGACGCCGCTACGGATGCGCGCCTGGCACCACGTGGTGCTGGTCCGCAACGGCCGCACCGTGACCGTGTACTTGAACGGCAAGCCAGAGCCCGAAATCGCGGGCGAAGCCGACGTCAAACCGCTGCCGGGACGACACCTGTTCTTCGGCGGCCGTCACGATCGTGACAGCACGCTGGAAGGCAAACTGGACGACGTCGCCGTGTACACGCGGGCCCTGACGGCGGACGAAGTCGCCGCGCATTACCGGGCTTCCGGCCTGACTCCGCCCCGGCCGCTGCCGCCGCCGGCGACCGCGCCCATCCAGACGAGCCGCCCCAGCGCCCCGGCCGATCTGGAATGCTATGCAGCCGCCATCCGTCAGAGCCGGCCGCTGGCCTGGTGGACCTTGCACGAAGCCGACGGGCGGAGCGTGCCCGATGCCAGCGGTCACGAGCATGCCGCGGTGCTGGAAGAGGGTGCGGAGATCCGTCGCCCGGACGTGGCAGCGGCGAACTTCTCCGGCGGGCGGCTGAAATCCGTTCTGGCCGAACTGCCGCGGGACTACTCGGCCGAGATGTGGATCTGGAACGAGCTGCCCGTCAACTCGCGGGCCGTGACCGGCTACTTCTTCTCGCGCGGCGAGGACGGCGCCGCCGAAGCGCCGGGCGAGCACGTGGGGATCGGCGGGACCAATGTTGCCACCGCCCGCCTGATCGTCTTCAACGGCAACCGGCGGAACGAACTGCTCACCGGCGCTACGCTGCTGCCGCTGAACTCCTGGAATCACGTCGTATTGGTGCGTCAGGGCGACCAGGTCCGCGTGTACCTGAACGGCGCGGCCGAACCGGACATCGAGGGACGCCAGATGCCGACGTTTCCGGACAGCTGCGGCCAGATCTTCGTCGGAGCCCGCAACGATCGGTTCGCCCCCTTCCAAGGCTGTATCGACCAGGTAGCCGTTTACGACCGCCCGCTGGGCCCGGAAGAAATCGCCGCCCACTTCGCCGCATCCGGCGTATCGCCTGCCAAGTAGAAATGCAGTACTACCGCGGCTCGAACGGCGTCAAGCAAGTCGTATGGGCGTCCTGGCGGCAGTGACGCGGGCGATAATAGCGGAATCAGACGTTGTTTTTGATACTCGTTCTCATTAAAATCGGGTCCAGGCGGGTTCTTCCCTGAAACCCAGTCTTGAACCCCTTGTCATCGGGCTGGCTTCCGGTATATCCAAATAGAGTTTTGGAACGTCAAAGCGATTGGACAACCGATTGGACAACCGATTTTGAAGAAAGGGAGAGTTTCATGAACAAGAAGATCGAGCAAGCCTTCAACGACCACTTGAACGCAGAGTTTTATTCGGCGTACCTGTATCTTTCCATGGCCAACTGTTTCACGGCCAAGAATTTGGACGGGATGGCCGGTTGGATGCGTCTGCAAGCGGAAGAGGAGCGTGAGCACGCGATGAAGTTCCTGGACTTCATCGGCGTCCGCGGCGGGCGCGTCATGCTGAAGCAGATCGACCAGCCGCCGCTGGAGTGGGCGACGCCGCTGGAGATTTTCCAGCAGGCTTACGATCACGAGTGTGAGATCAGCGCCAAGATCAATGCCCTGGTCGATTTGGCGACCAAGGAGGGCGACCACGCCGCGGTCAACTTCCTGCAGTGGTTTGTGGCGGAGCAGGTGGAGGAGGAAGCCCATGCCTTGGGGATCGTCGAGAAGCTGAAAATGGTCGGCGACCACCCGATGGGCATCCTGCAGATGGACGGCCGGCTGGCCCAGCGGACGGCCTCCAAGTAAGGCGCGTCGGCGTGACGGAGCCCGGCTTCGCTCGAAGCCGGGCTTTTTGGTTTTGGCAGGGGACCGTGTTTCCCTTCCGTTTCTCGTCCTTCCTCTCTTTCCTGCCGTTTACGGCCTCGGCACCAGGCGGTAGAATCCCGTCAACAACCTTTCTCACGGGGGGGCAGGAGGGATGATGTCAAAATACGTTGCCAGCCGCGAGCAATGCAGGCAGCACCAGATTTTTCCTGGCGTGACGCTCAGCGCGTTGCCCGGCCAGGAGATGATGTTGGCGTACGTAGAATTCGAACCGGGCGCGGTGGTGGAGTGGCACAGCCATCCCCACGAGCAGATGGGTTTTTTGATGGAGGGCGAGTTGGAATTCTTCATCGATGAGGAGCATTACCTCGTCCAACCCGGCCAGATGTGGCGCATTCCCGGCGGCACTCGGCACCGCGTGGTCGCGGGAGCCAAGCCCGCGAAAGCCTTGGACGTGTTCTGTCCGATGCGCGAGGATTATCTGTGACGCGACTCCGCCCGGGTCCGCCTCGGCCGCCGCATCCCGCGTCGGCAGCCCGACCTGAACCTGGGCGGCGAACCGGAACGCGGGGCCGGGACGTGGAGCAGCCCGGCGTGGCCGACCAGCCGGGCTGCTGCGCGAAGCACGCGCTCCGGGAGTCCGTTTAGCGCTGGGCTCCCTTGTACTTCTCCCAGTATTCCGGCATGAGTTCCCGGACTTGAGTCTCCATCTCCTCGTCGCTGATGGACGTGATGCGGTGATGGACTTCGTACTGGTCCATCACCCAGCGGGCCAGTTTGTGGCACTTGATCTTGTTGATGCGGTCGTGTCCCTTCAGGCCGAAGAACTCGTTGACCCACAGCACCACGCCGTCGGAGCCGGTCTTGTCGGTCAGCGACACGCGCGGCGGCCGGTTCAGCAGTTTGGCCGTGTTGAAGATGTTGTAGATCCGTTCGTCCTGGCGCAGGCCGCCCGCATGAATGCCGGCGCTGGTCGTATTGAACTGTTTGCCGACGAACGGGTAATTCACCGGAATCGGGAAGTCGAGGGAACGCATGTAGTCGGCCAGTTCGGTGATCATTTCGGTGCGGATCCCGCACGGGTCGTGCTTCAGCGAAATGTACTCGATGATCGCGCCTTCCAGCGGCGGGTTGCCGGTGCGTTCGCCGAACCCGAACAGGGTTCCGTTCAGGGCGTCGCAGCCGTACAGCCAGGCGGTCGCGCCGTTGGCGAGCACTCGATGGAAGTCGTTGTGGCCGTGCCATTCCAGCCGGTGGCTGGGCACGCCGCACTCGCGGTTCAGTTTGTAGATGATCTTCGGGACGCTGCGGGGCAGGGCGACGCCCGGATAGTGCAGTCCGAAGCCCATCGTGTCGCAGATGCGGATCTTTACCGACCGCTCTTCCGGCACCTGTTCGCTCATTCGCATCAGCCGGTCCACGAAGGGCAGGACGAAGCCGTCCCAGTCGGCGCGGGTGGCGTCCTCCAGGTGGCAGCGTGGCCGGATGCCGGCCTCGAACGCCGCGTCGACCACTTCGCAGTACGAGTCCATGCACTCCTGGCGGCTCTTGAACTTCAGCTTGTTGAAAATGTGGTAGTCCGAGCAACTGGTCAACATGCCCGTTTCCTTCAAACCGGCTTCCTTGACCAGGCGAAAGTCGCCCTTCACGGCGCGGATCCAGCCGGTGCATTCGGGGTACTTGTGCCCCAGCGCCCGGCAGCGGTCCAGCGTCTCGCGGTCGTTCTTGGTGTACAGGAAGAACTCCGTCTGCCGGACGACGCCGTTCGGACCGCTCAACTGCCCGAGCAGATCGTAGATGTGGACCATCTGCTCGATGCTGTACGGAGGCCGCGCCTGCTGGCCGTCGCGGAACGTGGTGTCGGTGATGAAGATGTCCCGCGTCTTGACCGAGTTGGGATCGAACTCGACGCGTTGGCCGTCGATCTCTTCGACCAACGGACCGTCGAAGCAGATCTTCGGCGGCAGGTCGTAATCAAAGGTGTCTGCCAGCAGATTGGGGGCCGTGGAATCGACCAGCGTATGGGCTTTGCGGGCTTGGTCAGGGGGCATTATGAGACTCCTCCGGAAACAGGAAAGGACGCGCCGGCCAGCGCCGGATTCGACGCTGGACGCCAAACAGGAAAAAAGAAAAAGCCAAGAGGCGGAACTAGACGGCGACGCCCTGCTGCTTGCAGACGCCCTCGATGAACTCGGCGGCCGTGCCGACGGACTGCACGGACAACGCTGCGTCTTCGTCCATCTCGATGCCGAATTCCTCCTCGAACATGGCGACCAGTTCGATCGACTGGACGCTCTCCGCTCCCAAATCCGCGGTAAAGCTGTGTTCCGGCTTGATCTCGGCCGGGTCCAGTCGCAGGACACGCGCGGTCACTTCAATCACACGATCCAAAACACTTGCCATTGCTCAATCCTCCTAGGCAGATTGCTGACGGAGCGCGCGGCGGCCCTTGCGGACGGCCTCCATACGCGGTCCTTCGGTCAGGCGAAAGATCTCGTCCCACATGGCTTGTTGGGCGGGCGTCCATTGACGCTGCCGCCGCCCCATCGCCGTTCTGGCAGTCTCGTACAGGGCCCGCTTGCCGAAGCCCTTGGTGACGACGCCTTCCAGAAACCAGGCGAACGAAGGAATGAATTTCGGCAGCGGCTTGCCGGTCGCGGCCAGCAGCGCCATGGACCCGACGTAGGCGCCGGTGTTCAACAGCGTGCCGATGGATGTCTTGGTGTGGTCGCCGATCAGCGAGCCGACTTTGCGCGAGCCCGTGTCGATCGAGTTCTTGCCGTCCAGCGACACGGCCACTGTCGTGTAGTCGTTCTTCAGGTCGCTGTTGGTCGTCAGGGCGCCCAGATTGACCCATTCCCCAACGTAAGCGTGCCCCAGGAAACCGTCGTGGTACTTGCTGGAGTAACCCTGGATGATGGACTCCTCGACTTCCCCGCCCAGGCGGCACATCGGGCCGATCGAGTTCCCTTCCCGGCACTTCGTGCCCAACAAGATGCTCTTCTGGCCCACGTAGCACGGCCCTTCGATGCGCGTGAACGGATGGACCTGCGCGCCTTCGTCGATGTACACCGGGCCGTGCTCGGCGTCGATCACGACCATGGGGTGCAATCTGGCCCCGGCCGCAATGAACACGTCCGAGCGACTGCCGCGAACGGCCGCCGGTTCCTCGACGACGCCCTCAACGCCGCTGCGTCCCGCCGCGGCAAAGTCCTTGGCCAGTTGTTCAGGGTTGGCCAGGATCAGATCCCACGTATAGTTCCAGACGGCCGTTTCGCTGGCCGCCGTCGGCAACACTTGGCGGGCGCTGGCCAGAAACGCTTCGAGTGAGTCGCCGTTCAGCTTGCCCAAGTCTTCGCGAACGATCCGCGCGAACAGCAGGTTGCCCTGGGCGTCCACGGCGACCTGGCTCGGCCCTGCCGTCGGTACGTCGAACGTCTCCGCTTTGACGCGGGCATCGATCAACAACAGATCGTCGCCCCCCAGGGCCGAAAGCTGATTGACCGGCCACGCGGCCGACTCGCGATACGCGTCCGCCATGTACTCCGGCAGGAATCCGGCCACGTCGCGCGCCCCGACCTTGGCCACCAGTTTCTCGCCCAGCGTGGTCATGCCGCAACGCAACTCCCAAATCGGCCGACTGAAGGCCAGCGGATAGAAGTTTTCACGGGCCGGAATGTGGCAGTCCAGGAGAATCAGACGCATGGAACAGGCTCCCCAACTGGATTTCTCGCTTGGCCAGAATACGCCGCGTCGTCACTGCGGAAAGATTGTGACGGGTGGCTCGCGCGGAAGCAAGTAGTGACCAAGGATTCGGCCGCCACAAAATGCGGGCCAGGCCGACGGCTTCAGATGACAAGGCCGCCGGTGCAAGGCAAGCCGAAACCGAGCCGCTCCCGAAATCTGGAGTCCGCAACACCGTTGCCTCCGTTGCGGAATCTTGATCCGGGGCTCGTTTTATGGTACGACAGAAACGGTTGTGGGTTCTGAAACTGCGGCGTGTAGGACGCGGAGTTGGCCGTGGACATCATCGCTCGCTTTCTGCATCGGGCCAAGCAGAAGCAGGCTCGCGTCGTTCTGCCTGACGGCCAGGACGAGCGCGTGCTGACGGCGGCTTGCCGTCTTTTCGATCAGGACATCGCCCGGCCGATTGTGCTTGGCAGCGCCGAGCGGATCGCGGAGGCCGCCGTTCACGCGGGCCTCTCGCGGGACGGGCTGACGGCCATCGACCCCGCCGTCTCGCCGCAAGTCGAGGCGTATGCGGCCGCCTATGCCCGGCGGCGGAACGTCGAACCGTGCGTGGCCCGGCGACTGGTCCGAAAACCGCTGGTCTACGGCGGCATGATGCTCGCCCAAGGTGACGCCGAAGTCATGGTCGCCGGCGCGCTGAACGCGACGGCCACGGTGATCCAGGCGTCGGCGGTGACCGTGGGCTACGCGCCGGAAATCCAGACGGCGTCCAGTTTCTTTCTGATGATCCTGCCGTCGTACGGCGGCAAGACGGACGTGCCGCTGATCTACGCCGATTGCGGCGTGAACGTCCAGCCCACCGCAGAGCAGTTGGCCGATATTGCCTTGACCACGGAAGCGACGGCCGCCCGGTTGCTGGACGAACCGCCGCGCGTGGCCTTGCTGTCCTTTTCCACGACCGGCAGCGGCACGCACGCCGACGCCGACAAGGTCCGCCGCGCTCTGGCGCTGATCCGGCAGCGTCGCCCGGACGCTCGCATCGACGGCGAGTTCCAGGCGGATACCGCCCTGTGTGCGCGCGTCGCGGCCCAGAAGCTGAAACGTTCCAGCGCCGTGGCCGGCGCGGCCAACGTGCTGATCTTTCCCGATTTGGACGCCGGCAATATCGCTTACAAGTTGACTCAATACCTGGCCGGCGCGCACGCCATCGGTCCGATTCTGCAAGGGTTCGCCAAGCCGGTCAGCGACCTGTCGCGCGGAGCCAGCGTCGACGACATCGTGGACGCTGCCGCGATTTGCTTGGCGCAGGTGCCGTCCGACGGCGCGTGACAACGCGGCGGCGCGGCCGGCCCCCGGGCCGTGCCCGTTGCAGAGAGCGTTTGAAAACGAACGACCACGGCCCCCCGGCGAAAGCCAACGGACGAAAGGTTCGGGCCATGAAGATCCTGGTTGTCAACTGCGGCAGTTCGTCGGTCAAGTATCAGCTGTTCGAGATGCCCCAGCGGTCGGTGCTGGGCAAGGGCCTCGTCGAACGGATCGGCGAGCCGGCGTCGTCGTTGAGTTACACCTCGCACGGCCGGACCGAGCATCGGCCTGCGGCGGTCGCCACGCACGAAGAAGGCCTGGAATTGGCCCTGCGCACCTTGACGGAGGGCCCCGGAAAACTCTTGGAGCGAAGCGAAGAAATCGACGCGGTAGGTCATCGCGTCGTACACGGCGCCGACGAATTCACGGGGTCCGTGTTGATCACGGCCGACGTCCTGGCGGCCATCGAGCGGGAAGCCCATCTGGCGCCCCTGCACAATCCGCCCAACCTGGCCGGCATCCGGGCGGCGCACCGGGCGCTGCCCCAGGCGGCCCAGGTGGCCTGCTTCGACACGGCCTTTCACAGCACGCTGCCGCCCGTGGCCTATACCTACGCTCTGCCGCACGAACTGTGCCAGGAGTACCGCATCCGCCGCTACGGGTTCCACGGCACGTCGCACCGCTACGTGTCCGGACGGGCGACCGAAATACTGAGCGTCCCGCGGGAGTCCGTCAATCTGATCACCTGCCACCTGGGAAACGGCTGCTCGATGGCCGCTGTCCAGCGGGGACGCAGCATCGACACCACGATGGGCTTGACGCCGTTGGAAGGTCTGGTGATGGGCACACGGACCGGCGACCTGGACCCGGCCATCCTCTTCTATCTGGGCGATAACGGCTACGACATCGCGACGCTGAACCGCATCTGCAACACGAAGAGCGGGCTGATCGGCATTTCGGGCTCGTCCAACGACCTGCGCACGTTGAGCGAACGAGCGGCCGGAGGCGACGCGCGAGCACAACTGGCAATCGACGTTTTTTGCTATCGCGTCAAGAAGTACCTCGGGGCCTACGTCGCCGTCCTGGGGACCGTGGACGCCATTGTCTGGACCGGCGGCATCGCAGAACACGGCTGGCAGATCCGCGCCCAATGCTGCGCCAACTTGCCACAGCTGGGCATCGCTCTCGACCCCCGACGCAACGCGGAAGTCGTCGGGCGCGAAGGCGAAATCCAGGCGGCCGACAGCCGCGTCAAGCTGCTGGTCATCCCGACCGACGAAGAAGGCGTGATCGCAGCCGATACGTACGAGTTGATCGGCGGCAAAAAAGCCGGCGAAGCGTCCACGTGATGCCCGGCCGGCGCGGTCCGGTTGTCAGCTGCAACCTGACGCGATGTCCGGACGTCGTGCCAGGCCAAGCGGCGAAAGCAGCTTCCGCGTCCACGACAGCGGCCCCAGGAGCGGCGCCTCAAGAGCATCAAAGACCTCCGCCGGGGTCCCCGGCGGAGGCGAACATCGGGCCGGCACTTACTTTGTTTTGAAATCCAGACTCCACCATCCGTCATCCCATTTCAGCGTTGCGTTCCGCCAGCCCAGTGGAGCTTGCGGATAGGGGTAGAACGGACTGACATAAGGCCAAGCCGACGGAGAATACTGTCTGGGATCGGTGACCCCCGCATAGTTTGGTTGGGGCGCGTAGTTCGGCCACGCGTAGCCGGGCTGGCTAGGCTGATTGAACGTCGCAGGGACGACTACGTAGCCAGCTGCGGGCGGCTGGGCCGACGTGACGGCAGCCGCCTGATTGCCAGCCGCCGCGGGCGCCCGGACCGTCTCTTGGCCATCGGCCGCCGACCACGAAAACGCAATGCCAGCCAAGACGAGCAATGCCAGTGACTCAACTCGACGTCTCATGAGTACCCTCCCCAGATTTACCTGTCTCGTTCTGCTTCTTTGCTGTCCCGGCAACGATCCGCCTGGACGCCATCCCGGCGCGGTCGGTTCGGCCCGCCAACGGACGGGCGTCGCGGGACGCCGGTCGTTTCTGTTTTACGGTCTCGGCAGCGGCCCTCGCCGTGCCCTTCACGTTTGCGGCGGACTCCGGGCCATGCTGGAATGAACGGCCGCGGGGCACCATCGCACCGCGTCCTCGCACGGACCACCCGCCAGTTAGAAAGTCTGCTGTTCCCTGCTATTACTTCTCGGCTGCGGGCAGTGACAATTAGCAGGTTTTTTTCGATTTTGCGGCGTGTCGCGGTCGTACCGCGAAAACGGGCCAAGCCTGGCAGGATGCAACGGCGATAGCACCGCCTGCGCCGCGCCCCGCGATGGTCCTTCGAGGCCGCTGGTCGTCCGTCTTCTGACCTTGCCTCGTCTGAGTACGACTCTGGGACTTGGGTCCCGCGTCGACAACCGCGACTGCCGCGGGCTGGCGGTCGCGGAAGGAGGCCACTATAGTACGGCACACTGGCGGCTGCAGACCCTCAGTCTGTCGTATCCCAAGGCGGCCCGCGCAGCCCTGCCGACGCGGCCGCAGGTCATCTGGACTGCCGGACAAGGAAAAAGAAGATGGGCGTCAAGCAGGATCGTGGGTGCGCGGAGGCGGCTGCCGCACGGCCGCTGGGGGACGAGGATCCGCGAGTCATCCTGGCCGCCGAGCGGACGCTGCTGGCCTGGATCCGCACCGGGCTGGCGATGATGGGCTTTGGATTCTTGGTGGCCAAGTTCGGCTTGTTCATGCGTGAGATGGCGATGCTCAAGGGAAACCCGCCAGCCGACGCGCCGAGTTGGTCGTTGTGGATTGGCGTCGCCCTGGTCGTCCTGGGGGCGGCCGTCAATTTTGCCGCCGGCCTGGAGCATCTGCGGTTCCTGCGCGCACAACGCTACGTGCCGGGCGGATTCGGCGCCGGGTATCGCATGGGCATTGCCGGCGCAATGCTGCTGGCGGCGGTGGGAGCCGTGATGGTGGCGCACCTGTGCCTGCTGTGAGGCGATGGAATCGGTCCCCGATTTGCCTTTCAGTTGGACGGCCCGTGCCCGGCGTGGCCGATGCGCGTGACGTGCCAGAGCGAGCTGCCGGAACTGACATCCGTCTCGCCGGGCGGTTCGCTGCGGACGCGGGAGGGCGAACCGCGGTCGTGGATGTCGTAGCCCCAGAGGACGACGTCCTGGCCCTCGATCTTGTATCCGAACGGTCCGGCTTGAAGGGCAGTCCAGTCCTTCGGGTCCAGCCCGATGGCCGCCAAGTCGCTCAGCCGCGCCGGCCACCGCCCCTCGGACACGCGGTACCGCTTGATCCCCAAGGCCGCACGCGTCAGGCGGCGGTCGAGTTCGTCCGTCTCGTGCGCCGCGGCTAGCGCAGTCATCGCAGGCAGAAGAAGATGGATCAGAAGTTCGTCAAATCTTTTCTGGTCGAAATGAACCAACTTTTGCTCCAACGTTTGGGCGCGGTCCCGTATTCCCAGCACTCCCGGCTCGCCGATCTGCTGGAAGGCAGCCAGTGTGTCCAGGTACTTCTTCACGCCGCTGGGAAACAGCAGCAACCCCGGAACATAAGGCGAGTTGTCTGGAGGCAGCATTCCATCCAGATCGCTGCGGCTACCCTGCAGCATGGTCAGCGCCATGGCGCGCTCGCTCGCACAGACTTGCCGCCAGCGGACTGCGAGTTCACGCGGTTTCTGGACCTGCGCCAGCAACTGGTCCAATTCGTCTGAGTCCCAGGCGGTGTGCGCCAAGGAGTTGCGGATTGCGCTGCGATGGATGCGGCGCAGCGCAAGGTCGACCAAATCGGCGACGACGCAAAAGTCCCAATCCCAGGCCGCCGCCGCAGCCTGCATCGCGGCCAAGCCTCGCAAGGCCCGCCCGGTATCGCGTTGGTACAACGCGTGCTCGACTTCCAACTGCAGCAGTCGGGTGATTCCGCGCACCCCTTGGAGTTCGGGCAACAACGTGGAAAAACCGTCAAAGGCAATCGGTTGCCAGACCGGCGCGGGATAGCGGCCGGCCTGCTCGATCCGGGCGATCAGCGGCCGGACCTCGTGCAAAAACTCCGCAATCCGCGGCTCGTCCGGCCACGGACCGCCAGGAACTAGGGGCTCCGGCAGTTTGCCCAGGCCGATGAAGGGAAACGAGTTGGCCGTTTCGCCGGACGAAACCTGCTCGACGGCTGACAGGACGTCCCGCCAGGCCGCGGTCCCTTCCTGCGAAGTGGCGGCCTGAAACCAGCGGGCCAGCGTTTCGTTGTCCACCGGCTCGCCCGCGGCCCGCAAACGGGCGATCTCAGCCGTCACCTCGCGATGGCTGCGGTACTCGCCGTAACCGAGCACCGCCACGGCGATCAAACCCGTGACCAGCGGCAACATGACCAACAGCAACAGCCACCGCCTGCGGCGGCACGGACGCAGTTCTCGAGGAGAAGCAGGATCATTCATCGTTGCGATCCCTTCCGACAATCTTCGTTGGTCTCCCTGACAGCCCCACCTCCACCGGCCTCGCGCCGGTGGGGCAACGCCTGACAGCTACAGCGCACCGAGGCTGCCTCCTCTGGCTCCCCACCGACCTCGTGTCAGTGGAAGTGGTGACTGACCGGCTACGCGGCGCAGAGCCTACAATCATGGCTTCCACCGACACGAGGTCGGTGGTGAGCGATCGGTTTCGAGGTCTCGCAGGCACGTAGCTGCCAGTTGTTGCTCCACCGGCACGAGGCCGGTGGAAGCAGAGACTTCGGAGACTCCTCTTTGACTTAGTCATCCAGTCTATCCGCCAGTTCGCGGGCTGCTCGTTCCCAACTCGCGTGCCATTGGCTGCCGGGGGCGGAACGTAAGGAGCCTTCCCCCGGCATCGCGAACGCTGCCAGCTTGTCGCCCTGGATGGTGTCGCTGCCGGGTCCCAAACCATAATGTAATTCCGGCACGCCCCAGTACCGGGCCAGTTCCCGCGTCCGCTCAACGTCCGTCGCCGGTTCGCTCCCCTCCAACCGTTGCAACATCCGCCAAGCGAGATAGTCAGCGTCCCGGCGACGAAGAAAAGTGCTGACTCGGCACAGGATCGAAGTGCCTTCGCCCCGCCATGCATATCCGCCGAGCGGCCCGTTCAACGCGTCTGGGTGCGATCGATAGGCCGCCCAACTCATGACCAACGCCCGCCGCCGGGCGGCGTTCCTGGCGGTATCGTCGCCCAGGGCTCGCACCGAACGTTCGTACACCTCCCGTCCCAGCCACGATGCTACCTCAGACCCGGCCAACTCCCGCACCAGCCAGATCTCGATCAGGTCGGCGCCGTCCTGGTCGAGGAGCCTCCAACTGAGCCGGAACCGCTCGACCACCGTTTCGATCAGCGACACTACCCGCCGATACCGCTGCCGATCCGCCTCGGCGTCGCCGTCCTGTTCGAGCGCCATCCGCGCCAAGCGGGCCTCGCCCAGCAGGTAGACCATCACGCGCGGCACGAACCGGATCGGTCCGGGAGCGATGGCCAAGTCGTGGGCGAGTTGCTCGCAGACGATCCGTCCTTCGGTGCGGCGGTTTTGAGCGGGCGCCTTGGGCAACTCCGGATCGTGAAACCGCAGCACCAGTTCCCGCGGTTCGGTCGTGTACCCCGTGCCGTACGTCTCCGCTTCGGCCGTCAGCTGTCGCCGCACGTCCGCGGGCATCGTCGGCCGGGAAACCACGGCCAGTCCGGCGGGCACTAGCGGCAGAACCAGGCCCAGGGCAAGAAAACCGGCGTGGGCGCCCCAGAAGCCCCAGCCCCAGCGGCCGTCCATCCAACGCCGCATCAGCAGGAACGTCGCCAACCAGGGCAGCACCGCGCACAGCGCCAGCAGCCAATAGGGCACACCCAGCACGGCGACCATCGCCGCGCCGTAGGCCGCCAGCCCCCAGGCCGCCGCCGGCGCAGCGATCGCCGCAAGCGTCGAACTGCGGAAGACCTGGCCGATGGCCTGCGAAACCGTATAGGCAAACAGGACCGCACCGGCGAACAACAACACGCCTGTCGCGGGCAGCTGCGCTGAACGCACGTGAGCCGGCAGGCAAAGGGCCATCAGCGCCAGGGCCATGGCCAGCAAGCTCAGCGGCGGCGCGTGCCGGGTCCACCAGACCTTGGCCGGAGAAACACCCCGCTCGGCCAGAAAGCGGATGCGGTCCTGCACGCCGTCGCCAGCAAACGCCAGCACGCCCAGCCAGCACGCCGCCAACAATGCCAAGAGAGCCGCCCACACAGGCTGGGCGCTGGCAAGGGAGGACGTCGTCGCCAGCAATCCCAACGCGGCCAGCAGCATCAGGCCGATCCCCGCCAACACGGTTTGATTCTGCCGCGCGAATTGCCAACTCAGCATCGCCGCAGGGGCGTGACAGGGACGCGTCCAAATGTCCGCTTCGCCCCACCGGCGGCCACGAACCCAATTCCACGACAACCGCTTCTCGAACACCCGCTCGGGGGCCAGCGACCTGATGCTGCGTCGCCAGCCGACAACCAGCAGCGGCAAACTCGACACGATCAGCGCGACGGCCGTCATCCACGGCGCGGGAACGTTCAAGATCGAACTGGTCCCGCTGGACCAGCGGACCAAGTCATTTAGTCCGAAACTGATCGCGCCTGGCACCAGCGCCAGCGGGACCAATGCCAGCAGGGCCACCAGCGACGAACGAAAAAACCAGGCCGTCGCAAACCCGGCCACCAGCAGGAACACGCTCTGCAAGGGCCAAAGATATGCCCAGCCGGCATCGAGCACCCAGGAATCGGCCGGACTCGGCACGGGCCAGCGGCCGGCGGGCAGGACCAGAATCGCCAGCAGCAACGAGTTCAAGCACCAGACAGCGGCGAGCGCGACGAAGCCCGCCGCCAGTTTGACGCCGACCAGGTCCTGGGAAGCGACAGGCAGCGACCGGAGCCAATCCAAGGTGCGATGTTCTTTTTCCTGTCCCACCAGCAGCACTCCGACCCCCGCGGCGAACAGGCTCGGCATGCCGGCAAACACCAGGAAGCGAGGCGCGTACGTGCGGTCGGGATGCAGCAGGAACAGCAAATGAAAACAGACGCCCAACCCCAGCTGCATCCACACCAGCGGGAGCACCTGGCGGACTTCCTTCCACCACAAATGACGCAGGGCAAGCTTGCGGTTCATGCTTTGGGCACCTCGCAGGGGGCCGGCTCGGATTCAACCTCGGCCCCGGAAACAACCTGATGCTGCGGCCGCATGCAGGCGACGAAAATCTCGTCCAGCGTCGCGCTGCGGGCGGCCACGCCGACCACGCCGGGATGCTGTTCGAGCTGCTGCTGATGCTCGCTCGTAAGCCCCATCACGATCCATTGCCGCTGTCGTCCCGAGGCCTGTTCGCTGAGCACCTCGGCAGGACTTTCGAGCGTCGGCAAAGCGATCAGGGGGTCTGCCAGGTTGATCGTGACCAGGCTGACGGATTCTTTGAGTTCGCTCAGCGGCCGAATCAAACAGAACTTCCCCTGCCGCAAGATGGCCACGTGATCGGCCACCCGTTCCACTTCGGCAATCTGGTGACTGGACAGCAGCACGGTCTTGCCCACCGCGGCCCGGTCCACCATGCTCTCCAAGAACTCGCGCCGCACCAGCGGGTCGAGGCCCGAGGTCGGCTCGTCCAGGATCAACAGTTCCGGATCGGGAGCCAGAGCCAGGGCCAGCGCCACTTTGGCCCGCTGGCCTTTGCTCAGACGGCGCAGCTTCCACTCGGCCGACAGCTCAAAACGGCACACCGCTTCCCGGTACCGGTCCAGGAAGCCCGGCGGGTAAAACGCCGAGGCAAACCAGCCGATCTCGCCCACCTGCATCCAATCGTACAGCGCCGGGGCTTCGGCCACGTAGCCGATGCGACGGCGAATCTCCAGGGCTTCCCGCGTGGGGTCCAGGCCCAGCACCTGGCACGTGCCGCCGGTCGGCTGGAGGAACCCGGTGAGGATCCGGATCAGCGTCGTCTTGCCGGCGGCGTTCTCGCCCAGCAAGGCAAACACGCTGCCGCAAGGCACCTCCAAGTCGATTCCGCTCAATGCCTGGCAACCGGGAAAACGCATCGTCAGGCCGCGGGCCGAAATGACGTGATACATCGGCGTTTGCTCTCGAATCGAAAGGGAAAGTACTCCGTCAACCAACGAAGAAATACAAACATTACTCTGCCGATCAGGACGACGCGGCCTCGCCCGGATTGGACGAAATCGTATTCACCGTTCCGGACAGCGATTCCAATTCAGTCCGCACGATCTCGCGGATCTCCGCCGCTTTCAAACCGCCGTGCAGCGCCTCCGCCAACACGGACCGCAGGCGTTGGGTGATCAGTGTCCGGCGCACGGCGCGGCACTGCTGGGGCGCTCCCGCGCAGACCGCCAGTCCCCGGCCGCGCAAGGATTCGACCACCTCGTCGGCCTGCAATTGCAGGTAAGCCCGCGCGATCGTGTTCGGATTGATCGCCAACTGCTGACTGAGCATCCGCACGCTGGGCAGCAACTGGCCTGGACCGAGCGTCCCTTCGGCGATCGCGAACTTGACCTGTCGCACGATCTGATCGTAAATCGCCACGCCGCCTTGGGGATCAATGGAAAAAAACATCCGCCACGCTCCACCGCCTGTCATGAGTATCAGCGTACTAGCATGATAGTACGCAAGCTCCGAATATCTGTCAATACTCGGAGCGGAGATTTTTGGTTCACCAGGAACTATGGTGCATGATTTCTGTCGGCCCGAAGGGGCCGAAACATATCAGCCCAGGGCAAAGCGCAGCGCCGCCCTGGGGGGCGGAGGCATTGCCACCGAAGCCCTGAAAGGGCGGCACACACACCGCAGCAGCGGTTGTTTCGCCCTTTCAGGGCTTGTCACCCTCCACGGATTCGCTTCCCAGGGCGACGGCGACGCTCGAACGGCTCGCGTCGCCTTGCCCTGGGCTGGTATGTTCGGCCCCTTCGGGGCAAGTGAAAAGCACGCCTAATGGAAGGGGGCTACCCACAAAGACCCCGGATGGACTACATTTTTTGGCGGCTGCGATGCGGTATACTCCGCTGATCGTGGACTTTTTCGCAAACGGGACACGTGCCCCTGTCCGGCCTTGGGAGATTGAACCGATGATGAGCGTTGCCCGGAGAGTTTTCAGCGGCCCTCGATCTGAGTGCCGATCCATGATCCTGCTGGCCACGACGGCGCTAACGCTGGTCGCGGCGGCGCTGGGACAAGCAGCGGAGCGATCTGCCGCGACAGCCAGGAACCAGAATTCCGAGCCCGCGGCAACGGTCGCCGCAGACCGCCTCTGCGTTAGCGGCATCTACCCGCACCTGGCCGTGTTCAACAGCGTGGTGAAGGACGACGGCGAGACGTACCGTAGCGGCGGCGAGTGCGGCATCGGGGCGGTCGTGCCGTGGGCGGGCAAGCTGTGGATGCTCACGTATTCGCCACACTGTCCGACTGGCAGCACGGACAAGCTGTACGCGATCGACGACGATTTGAACGTCGAGATCCGCCCGGAGAGCATCGGCGGCACGCCGGCCGGCCGGATGATTCATCGCGAGAGCGAGCAGCTGTTCATCGGGCCCTACGCGATCGACAAGGCCGGCAAGGTCCGCGTGATCCCGTACACGGTCATGCCCGGCCGGCCCACGGCCGTCTCGCGGCACGTGAGCGAACCGGCCGACAAGGTGTACTACTTCGACATGGAGGGCCGGATCTATGAAGTGGACGTCCACTCGCTGGCCGTGAACTTGCTGTTCGCCAAGCCGGTGCCCGGCTGGCACGGCAAGGGCGGCTACACGGGCCAGGGCCGGTACATCATCGCCAACAACGGCGAGAATGAGGTCCAAGGGCATCCGCTGAGCGACCTGCTCGTCGGCGGTCCTGCGCAGGGCCCGGAGGACAACGGCGTGCTGGCCGAGTGGGATGGGCAACAGTGGCGGATCATCGAACGGCGTCAATTCACCGAAGTGACCGGGCCGGGAGGCGTCCTCGGCGCGCCGGACGACAACGCCCCGGTCTGGGCGGTCGGCTGGGACCGGCGTTCTGTCCTGCTGAAGCTGCTGGACGGCGGCCAGTGGTACACGTTCCGCCTGCCCAAGGCCAGTCACACCTACGACGGCTACGGCGGCTGGTACACCGAATGGCCGCGCATCCGCGAGATCGCGCCGGGCAAGCTGATGCTGGACATGCACGCCATGCTGTGGGATTTTCCGGCAACGTTCACCGCCGCCAACACGGCCGGACTGAGCCCCATCGCTACGCACCACCGCTACATCCCCGACTTCTGCAGCTGGAACGGCCGCGTCGTGCTGGCCTCCGACGACACATCCATCATGGCCAACCCGATGGCCGGCCAGTCGCAATCGAACGTGTGGTTCGGCAAAGTCGAGGACCTGGCGACGTGGGGCCCGCGGATCGCCTGGGGCGGACCGTGGAGCAACGATCCGGTCCAGGCCGGGGAACCCTCGGTTCCGTTCCACATCAACGGCTTCGACCGGCGGTGTGTCCACTTGGCCGTGGGTCGGGGCCGCAGTTCGGACGGCGTAACGGACGATGGCTCCGGGACAGCCATCTATCGCTGCACGGGCGTCTTTCCCGTCACGGACATGCCGGATGCGCTGCGCGACTTGGCACGCGTGACGATCAGCCGGGGCGACTATCATCAGCCTGCGCCCGGCTACTCGTTTTCGGTCAATCAGGATGTCGTGGTGTACCTGGCCGTCGATAGTCGTCCGAAGGCGGAACTCGGCGAAGGCTGGGAGAAAACCGAGTGGACGCTCAGCTGGCGGGATTTCACGGACGACATCTACCGCAAGCCGTTCAAGAAGGGCCGAGTGGAAATCCCCGGTCACCCCTTGGAGCATAAGCCCGGCGACTATGGCGTGCCGCATACGGCGTTCGTCCAGTCGGCCGCAGCGAACGCCGGAAAACTGGAGATCACGGACTTGCCGGCGAAGCTGAACGGACTTGCTTCGTATCCGGCATCCGTGTCGGCGGCGAGCGTTGAACCCACGCCACCGAAACCCGCGCCGGCTGTCTCTGCTGGCCCCGTGACTTTCTCCCTGGAGGCCGACGTCCAAGGCGACGGCAAATGGACAAAGTACCGGAAGATCACGGTGCCGGCAGGCGGGTATGTCTGCCATTTGTTCCCCGCTGACTTTGCGGCCCAGTGGATCCGCGTGACCGTGGATCACGACTGCGTGGCGACCGCTTTCTTCCACTACAGCGGTCTCGGGCACGATCCGCAGGACAACGCCAAGCTCTTTACGGCCATCGCAGGCGTGAACGACCGCCAAGCCGTCGCGGGCTTGATCCGTCCGGCGAAACACAACCGCAACTTGCAGTACGTCGCACGGCGCATCGGCCAGGACGGCCAGGTGTCCGAGACGTACTACGAGGTGGACGAGAAGCTGGCCTTTGCGAAGCCCGCGGCGGACCGCACCGACGAAGTGCAGGAGATTGCCAAGGTCACCCAGGACTTTGCGGTCGACGAGGCGTCGGTGATCATGACGGACAAGGGCCGCCGATTCCGTTTGCCCAAGGGCGATCCGTGTTACGATCAGCCCTTTGCCACCGGTTGGCCGCGCGGCATCCGCGAGTGCGTGTCCGAGCGGTACTTGATGAACATCCACGGCACGTTCTACGAGAAGCCGCGTGAGGGCGGTCTATGGAAAGTCAAGCCCGTAGCCAGTCACGGCCGGCAGATCATGGACTTCTGCACCTGGCGCGGGCTGCTGGTCTTCAGCGGCACCAGGCCGGACGCGCGTCGCGATGGCCAGTACTTCCGCAGCGCCGACGGCGCCGGTCTCTGGTACGGCGGGATCGACGACCTGTGGAAGCTCGGCAAGCCCGTCGGCCGAGGCGGCCCCTGGTGCAACACGGCCGTCACGCCGAATCGCTCCTCCGAGCCCTATCTGATGAACGGCTACGACCGCAAGCGGGTCGAATTGAGTCACGACGCGGCCGAGGAGGTGACCATCACCGTCGAGGTGAACTTCGATCACACCGACTGGCGAGTGTACCAGGCGTTTGCCGTCGCGGCGGGCCAGCGTGTGACGCACGAGTTCCCCGCCGGCTTTGCCGCGCACTGGGTCCGCGTCGCGGCCGACAAGCCCTGCCGGGCGACGGCGACGTTTGCGTACGAGTAGCCGTGAGCTGCAACCCGGCAATCGGGCGGGCAACTGCCAGCACCAAACGGGATTTCGACACTTTTCCGCGTCGTTGATGAAGTCACGGTTTCGGTGCTGGGGTCAGGCTTACAGAATTCAGTTTTGGCCGAGTTTGGTGCCCGCCACGTCCTACGACTCTGCTCGGCCAAAACTGAATTCTGTAAGCCTGACCCCCTTTCGCGCGACTCTGGCCTTACCAGCAGATCATCGGCAAGGGGTCTCTTGCCGTGTCGCTGATTTTCGCCGAATTGCGGCGTGAAACCGACCACGGGTTCTGGGCGTTGGAGGCGATTACCGGCGAGAATCCGGTGCCTGCGGAAGCCCGCGGAAACGTCAGCGATGCCGCGGAGTCTTGGCTGCAATGGGGCCGGCAAAGGCGGTTGGTGGCTTGAGATGGCTGACGCCTTTCCGCGTTGCTCGTCACACGGAGCCCAGGAAGTGAGTGACCGCCGCGAGATGACTTGTTTTGGACTGTTGAGCGTGACAACGGGCATGTTGCTCACGGTCGCGGCAGCTGTGTCGCAGGCGCAGGATCCGATTGCGCTGCGTTGCCAACCAGGCCGCCAGGGCGTGAAAGTCGTACGTGGGATTTCTTTCTCGCCCGACGGCCGCTGGCTCGCTGCGGGGATGCACGACAAAATCGTCCTGTGGGACATCTCGACGCGCCAGATAATGGCCGAATTGCCCGTTGCCAAGGGCTCTGTGAGTTGTCTTGCGTTCTCACCCGATGGGCGTGCTCTGGCAGCGGGGCAATCGGTCAACGCGATCCGGATTTGGGATGGTAGCCGAGGATGGACCGACGCGTCGGAGACCGAGTTGATCCAGGCACCTGTCATCGATCGGCAGAAACCAGGCAATCTCCCTGAAAAACGCGAGCAGGTGTCGCAAGTCGCCTTCTCTGGCGATGGCGAAGTGCTCGCGTGGTCCTCCGGTGCCCCGACTAGCGACTACCGCGTACACGAGTGCGTCAAGCCGGACCACTGGATCTTCGCCGGCACGGGCAGGGGGCAGGGCGATGCCATCCCCGGCCTGGTGGGCTGGGAGCATCACGGTTCGCCCGCCAAGCTGCCCGGCCCGGAGGTCGTCGCGAAGGGCACTGCCTGGGCCTGCGGCGTGACGCCCGCGCACTGAACCGCCACGATCTTCCCGGGTCGGAAAAACAACTTCGTGTTCAACGCCGCCACCATCTTCTGGGCGCAGGGCTTGTCCATGCCGCCGGGCTACACGCTGCCGTGGTCGCACGGGAACCGCCCTCACGGTCCCGACTCGCGGGTGCAGCAGATCACGCACAACCTGCTCCGCCGCGCCATCGACGGGAAGGAAGGGCAACCCAAACGATGAAGACGACTCGACGTCACTTGTGAAGCGGCGCCAAATCGCTGTCATCGCGAACGTGGCGATCACCGCCGGAGGATCTGCCCTTGGGAGTCGAGCGGGAAGTCGATGGAGTTGCTTCCGACCTCGACAGTCGCGGTGAGTTCACTCCGCGTGCTGTACCGGGGCGGGCGCTTCGGCACCGGGGCCGTGGCCGGCTCGTCTTCCGAGTCAGGCGGCCAGATGCGGACGGTATAGGCGCCCGGCGTCGCGCCCTTCTTGGAAGCTGAGAAATACAGTTCGTAACGGCCGGACGCGTCGGTGGTGCCGTCGTAGGAAGATCTTTCTTCACCGCCGTCGGCGGGTACGAACTCAACCGTGGCGTTGGCCAACGGCTGACCGTCCAGAGTCACGATCCCGGCCACGGTTCCCAGGTCCGAGTTCTCGCCGCAGCCGCCCGATAGGCTCAGCACGAGCGCGACGACCACGCCCAACGCCGCGGCCAGTCTCTGTTGCCCTGTCATCACGAACTCCTTTCTTCTCTTGAATTGCCGTCGAGATCCGCTCCACAGGCCGGATTAGAACTCGCCGATGATGTTGCCGTCGTCGCGAATGCCCAGCCGTTGGTACAGGCCGATGTTTTTCCGGTTGTAGCCGGCGGATGGATCCTTAGCGTCGAACACGGCGGTGTTGTTGAATTGAATGCTGTCGTTGACGAACTTGACCGCTCCATCGCACATCACGAATTGGACTCCGTCGGGATGATAGCTGGCAAACGCGTCGCTGCAGTTGGCATTCCAGAACGCGTTGGGCCGGATGCTGACGCGGCCCAGCACGTAGTCGTTGCCGCGCGGCCCACCGCCGTCCGAATTGCGCGTCCCCACCCAGGTGCCGGCCGAGCACGCAAAGTTGCGCTCTCCCACCGCGAACGTGTTGCTCGTGCCGTCGAGAACATCCCCCAGGCGCACGTTGCTGTTGGCGTACAGCGCCCCATTCTGATCGGGGCCGTTGACCACGGGTTCATTCAGTTCCCACATCCCCGCGACGCCGAGGTAGTTGGATGTCGCCCCGAAGAAATCCGTGCCCACGGCGGCCCAGCCGTCCAAGTCACGCACTCGCGGCGTGCCTTCCAGAAGTTCCTTGGTCGTGTCCGACGCGCAGCGGAAGACCTCCAGCGGCTGCTGGACCAGCAACCGGTCCGCCGGACTGTTGAGCACCGCGCGAAGCCGCCGCGTAGTGACCTGCAGCTGATCGTGCAGCGGTTGCTGTTCCAGGAATGGCAGCAGCAAGGCTGCCCAGCCCCATTCCTGCTGATTGCCGTTTCGTTGGAAATGAATGACGCCGGCCGGGAAGCTGCCGAAGGTGTCGTGGTAGTTGTGCAGGGCCACGCCGATCTGCTTCAGGTGGTTGGTGCACTGACTCCGCCGCGCCGCTTCCCGCGCCGACTGGACGGCCGGCAGCAGCAGGGCCACCAGGATGCCGATGATGGCGATCACCACCAGCAGTTCGACCAACGTAAAACCTGTTTCGCGAACCTTGCGAATACGATGCATGGCGTACTCCTGTGCTTCGTGCTGTGCTCTTTGTGGTTATGTTTCTCATCCAGAATCTCTGGCCGCCGCAACGGCGAAGGCGAGCGGAGCGCACTGGGCTTCGTTGACCTACCGTACGCAACGCTTGTGCCAAGGAATGGGAATTGCACAATCGAGCGTGGACTCCCACCTACTCGCGATCAACGGCGCGAGTATCCACCGATTGCTCGGGCGTCCTCCATGAAGTATCCTGGCTAGCGTCCGTGACATAGCGTGGCTTTCCGTGCCATTTAACGGGTCAAGTGACGTGGAACGTTTTCGAGCAGTATTGCTGGATGTTTGGCGGGAGGCCTGCCGCCACATCGAAATCAGCGAATCGACGGCCAAGATCGCGGCGATGCTGGCCAAGCACCTTCCCTTGGAGGTGCTGCTGGTCCGCCGTTTCGATTTGCAGCACTCGTGCCTGAATACGGTCGCCATCGGCCACGCCGGCGCTGGGCCGCTGCACGCGATGTCGCGGACGTCGTGCGGCGACGCAAACATGAAGCGGCTGCTTCAGTGGGCTCGTGCCGGCGGCGTCTTGCGCGATCGGCGGTCGGATCGTCGCACGGGCAAGCTGGGACTGCTCGTGCCAGCGGAAGTCGAGGGCGAGACGTTGGTCGGACCGCTGCCCGGACCGGAGCAGCCGGCAGGCGTGCTGGTGGTCAACGCGGGTCTTCAGCGGACGTTCCGCGACGAGCACCGCGAGATGGTCGAGACGCTGCTGGAACCGTTTTCGGCCGCCCTGGAGAACGACCGCCGCCTACACGAATTAGCGGCCCTGCGCGAAGCAGCCGAGGCGGATCGCCGCTCGCTGTTGTCGCGGTTGGGGCGGCGGGAGATGGGCGAGACGATCGTCGGCGCCGACTCCGGGCTGAGCCCCGTGATGGACCGAGTCCAGTTGGTGTCCCATTCGGACGTGCCGGTGTTGATCTTTGGCGAGACAGGGACCGGCAAGGAGGTCGTGGCGCGGGCCATCCACGCTCGTTCCGCACGGGGGGCCGGCCCATTCATCCGCGTGAACTGCGGTGCAATCCCCCCGGAGTTGATCGACTCGCAGTTGTTCGGTCACGAACGCGGCAGCTTCACCGGGGCCTCCGACACGCGCACAGGATGGTTCGAACGCGCCGACGGGGGCACGCTGTTCTTGGACGAGATCGGCGAGTTGCCTCTCCCGGCGCAGGTCCGCCTGCTCCGCGTGCTGCAGGACGGATTCATCGAACGGGTCGGCGGTCAGCAGCCGATTCACGTCGACGTGCGGATCGTAGCGGCGACGCACCGCGACCTGCCGGCGATGGTCCAAACCGGCACGTTCCGCGAGGATCTCTGGTATCGCATCGCCGTCTTCCCAATCCTGCTGCCGCGACTGTGCGAGCGGTTGGAGGACATCCCGGCTTTGGCGCGGCACTTCGCGGAGCGGGCGTCGAACCGCTTCGGCCTGACGTACGTCGAGCCGACACCGCAACACGTACAGTTGCTCATGACTTACCCGTGGCCGGGCAACATCCGCGAGTTGGGGGCGGTCATCGATCGGGCGGCGATCCTGGGCGACGGCAAGACGCTGGAAATCGCCACGGCGCTTGGCACCACAGCCGCACCGGCGCGGTCGCCGGCTGCGTCCGCAGCCGTCAGCGGGCTGCGTCCGGCCACGTCTCAGATCGTGACGCTGGACGCAGCCATGCAGCAGCACATCGAACTCGCCCTGACGGCCACGCGCGGCCGGATTGAGGGCCCCAACGGCGCGGCGAAACTGCTGGGAATCAATCCCCACACGCTCCGCGCCCGCATGCGAAAACTCGGCGTCGACTGGTCCCACTTCCGCTCGCCGCTGCCGCCGGGAGCCCCTCACCTCCCGTGATCCTTCGCGGCCCGCCCGTATGATCGCCCCGCGAGTCGTGAATGCCGACGGGTCTTGCGGCGCGGAAACCCGCAAATTTCCGGGCCACCCCTATCGAATATGACGGGCGACTCCAGAATATTTGCTGGAATTCAACCACGAATCACGGGTGATCGTGGAAGTCTTGACCAGATTCTCTAAAGAACCGCCATCGTTTGACGTTGGCGCAGGGGTTGCAAACCATCGCTTTGCATGACGAAAAGCCGGCCCCTACTCGTCCGAGGAACGTGGGGCAGTCGCTTTCACCGCAGGGGAGGACCGGGGCCATGTTGTGGCTTGATGATCTCAGCAACGAAGGATATATCCCGGCTCTTTATTACGACGACCCGGGCGACCGCAGTATTTTGGTCGGGAAGAACCTTGAGGACAGAAGACGCTGGTCAGCGGTGGCCGCAGAGCGGGGCTGTGTTCCCGCCATGAGCGGCCTGGAATCGGTCGGCGACGATTCCGACGACGGTGAACCGTGGCTCGACGAGACGGCGAGCGACGGACGCAGGGCCGCCGTCGCATGTCTCTGTGCGTGAGATCTTGGTGGTCAGAACTGAATTGCTGGCTACCAGCCAAATTCACGGCACCGGAGTTGCGATTTGTTCCGCAAGCAGACTCTTGCCGCGAGTCGAGTTGAAGGTCAATCTGAATCGTCCGGGGATCCGGAGACTATCTTCCTTGAGGAGTAACCGAATGAAACTTCGTGAGGCGATCCTGAGCCTGGTTGTTGGTTTGCCGTTGTTCGTTTCCGCCGGTTTCGGTCAGGAACCGGGTTGGTCACCTGTGATCATCGCTCGCGGGGAAATGCGCCGACACATCGAAGCCACCCCGATCTTGGAGCGGCCCTATCGACCCCTGCACGTCTACGGGAATGCGGTGCGCCGGGCGCACTATCGCGGCTCACCGCTGGCAGTTCGACGATAGAGAGGCGACGCGGCTGTGATGGGCACTTGCCATCCTGGCAGTGCGGCGTGGTTCAGCCCCTGGCGGTAACGTTTTCGGACGACGTGAATCTGGCGGACCTGTTTGGCGATGGCTTTGTTGTCACGGTCGTGTCAGCGCGACAGCCGGCCGCACTCTGTGGGCTACTTGGGAAATGGCGAATACCTGTTATGCTGGTCCGAGACGATCCACAAAATCCTCAGTCAGTCGGACATGACAACCAGGAGCAGCATAATGAATCGCCGAAAATTCCTGCAAGCGAGCGCCGCCGGATTGGCCGGCGCGGCACTGTTGAAATCCAAGGGCTTCGCGGCTGAACTGGCCGACGTCAAGAAGCGGGTCGGGCTGATCGGAACCGGCTGGTATGGCAAGGTGGACCTGTTGCGTCTGATCCAGGTCGCGCCGGTTGAGGTGGTTTCGCTGTGCGACGTGGACAAGCAGTTGCTGGCCGAGGCGGCCGAAATCGTGGCTTCGCGGCAGCTGTCCAAGAAAACCCCGCGGACGTACAGCGACTACCGGGAAATGCTCAAGGAAAAGGACCTGGACCTCGTCCTGATCGCCACGCCGGACCACTGGCACGCCCTGCCGATGATTGCGGCGGTCCAGGCGGGAGCCGACGTTTACGTCCAGAAGCCGATCGGCGTGGACGTCGTCGAATGCCAGGCGATGGTGGTGGCGGCCCGCAAGCACCAGCGCGTGGTGCAGGTGGGCACGCAGCGGCGCAGCACGCACCACTTGGTCGAGGCCCGCGAACTGATCCAGGAAGGCCGCTTGGGCCGGATCGGCTTGGTGGAGACGTATTGCTACGGCCGGCGCGGCATCAGCAACCCGCCCGACGAGACGCCCCCGCCGCAACTCGATTACGAAATGTGGACGGGGCCCGCCCCGCTGCGGCCCTTCAACAAGAACATCCATCCCCGCGGCTGGCGGAGCTATATGGAATACGGCAACGGCACGATCGGCGACATGGGGATCCACATGATCGACATGGCACGCTGGATGCTGGACGTGGGCTGGCCCAAGCGGATCAGTTCGACCGGCGGCAACTATTTCCACAAGGAAGGCAAGCCGAACGTCTCCGACATGCAGATCGCGACGTTCGACTTTGGCGATCTGCAGATGACCTGGCAGCATCGCCACTGGGGTGACAAGCCGGACCCGAAGTACTGGTGGGGCGCGAATTTCTACGGCGAGAAGGGCACGCTCAAGGCCAGCGTGTACGGCTTCGACTTCATCCCGCTGGACCGCGGCCAGCCGCTCCACCGCGAGTGGAACGACGCCCACGCCAAGTACCCGGTGGACAGCGACCAATTCCCGGAGGACAAGACCGAGAAGGGCATCGAGTACCACGTCGCGCCGGCCATCCGCGCCCACATGAAGGACTTGCTGCAGTGCAGCGAGCGCCGCGGCCGCCCGGTCGCCGACATCGGCGAAGGGGCCGCGTCCACGGCCATGTGCGTGCTGGCCAACCTGTCGCTGCAATTGGGCCGGAGTCTGGCCTGGGATGCCGACCAGGGCGTGGTGGCCGGCGACGAAGAAGCCAACCGGCTGCTGGCCCGCCCCTACCGCGCGCCGTGGGTCCACCCGACGCCGGACCAGGTCTGAGCGTCACCAACGAAGCCCGGCTTTCCCGAAAAGCCGGGCTTCGGCAGACGCCTTTGACAACCCCCTTTTTCTCGCGAATTGATTGGAAAGCCTTGCTGGATGCTTGATCCCCAACACCTGAATGCAAGCCAACAACTGGAGTCGTTGTTGGAGCAGCGGATTCTCGTTCTGGACGGCGCCATGGGCACGCTGGTCCAGTCGCTGGAACTGGACGAGAACACGGTCCGCGGCCGCCGGTTCGCCGATCACGCCAAGCCGTTGAAGAACTTCATCGACCTCCTCTGCCTGACCCGTCCGGAGATCGTCACGGACATCCACCGCCGGTACTTGGATGCCGGCGCGGACATTATCGAGACGAATACCTTCGGCGCGACGCGCGTGGCGATGGGCGACTTCCGGCTGGAACACCTGGTCCACGAACTGAACGCGGCAGCCGCCGCGTGCGCCCGGCAAGCGGCCGACGAGTACACGGCCCGGACCCCGGAGCGGCCACGGTTCGTCGCCGGCTCGATCGGGCCCACCAGCAAGACCGCGTCGATCTCGCCCAACGTCGAGGATCCCGGCTTCCGCGCCGTCACCTTCGACCAACTGGTGGATTCGTACTACGAGCAGGTCGCGGCGCTGGTCGCAGGCGGTGTGGACATCCTCTTTCCGGAGACCGCCTTCGACACGCTGAACCTGAAAGCCTGCTTGTCTGCCATCGACAAGTACTTCGAGGAACATCAGGTCCGGCTGCCCGTCATGGCCTCGGTGACGATCCCCGACGCCAGCGGCCGCACCTTGTCCGGTCAGACCATCGCCGCGCTGTGGACGTCGATCTCGCACTTCCCGCTGCTCAGCGTGGGGATCAACTGTGCCCTGGGCCCGGAGCGGATGCGGCCTTTTGTCGAGGAACTGTCGGAGATCGCCCCCGTCTTCATCAGTTGCCATCCCAACGCCGGCTTGCCGAACGAGTTCGGCGGCTACGACCAGACGCCGGAGCGGATGGCCGCCGTGCTGCAGGAGTTCGTGGCCAACGGCTGGCTGAACGTCGTGGGCGGCTGCTGCGGCACGACGCCGGAGCACATCCGCGCGTTTGCCGAAATGGTCCGCGGCCGCCCCCCGCGCCGCCGGCCGGAAGTCGAGCGGCTCACGCGACTCAGCGGCCAGGAACCGCTCACCATCCGCCCGGACACGAACTTTATCATGATCGGCGAGCGGACGAACGTGACCGGTTCGCGGAAGTTCGCCCGGCTGATTCAGGAAGAGCGGTACGGTGAGGCCGTGGAGATCGCGCGGGGCCAGGTCGAGAACGGGGCCAGCATCATCGACGTCAATCTGGATGCCGATCTGCTGGACGCGGAACTCGCCATGCCGCGACTGCTGAACCTGCTCGCCGCCGAACCGGACATTGCCCGCGTGCCGGTGATGATCGACAGCTCGAAATGGTCGGTGATCGAAGCCGGGCTGAAATGCGTGCAGGGCAAGTCGGTCGTCAACAGCATCAGTTTGAAGGACGGCGAGGACGAATTCCTCCGCCGCGCCCGCCTGGTCCGCCGCTACGGCGCCGCCGCCGTCGTGATGGCCTTCGACGAACAGGGACAAGCGACCGGGACGGACGCCAAAGTGCGGATCTGCCGCCGCGCGTACCAGTTGCTGACCGAACGGATCGGCTTTCCGCCCGAGGACATCATCTTCGATCCCAACGTGCTGACGGTGGCCACGGGCATCGAAGAGCACAACAACTACGCCGTGAATTTCCTGGAAGCCACCCGGCAGATCAAGCAGTCTTGCCCCGGCGCGAAAGTCTCCGGCGGCGTCAGCAACGTCTCGTTCTCGTTCCGCGGCAACGACGCCATGCGGGAAGCGATCCATGCCGTGTTCCTGTACCACGCGATCCGGGCGGGACTGGACATGGGCATCGTCAACGCCGGCCAGTTGGCGGTGTACGAAGACATCCCGCCGGAACTGCTGGAACGCGTTGAGGACGTGCTGCTGAACCGGCGGCCGGACGCCACCGAACGGCTGGTGGAATTCGCCGAAGCCGTCAAGTCGCAGGGCAAAAAGGCGGCGGACGAGGACCTCGGCTGGCGCGCGGGCAGCGTCGAGGAGCGGCTGATCCAGGCCCTGATCAAGGGCATCGACCGGTTCGTCGAGCAGGACGCGGAGGAAGCGCGGCAAAAGTACGGCCGCGGCCTGCAGATCATCGAAGGGCCGCTGATGGACGGCATGAGCAAGATCGGCGACCTGTTCGCGGCCGGAAAGATGTTCCTGCCCCAGGTCGTCAAGTCGGCCCGCGTCATGAAAAAAGCCGTGGCCTACCTGGAACCGTTCATGGAGCAGGAGAAGGCCGCGGCCGGGGAGGACTCCCCACGCGCCCGCGGCCGCGTGCTGATGGCCACGGTCAAGGGCGACGTCCACGACATCGGCAAGAACATCGTGGGCGTCGTGCTGGGTTGCAACAACTACGAGGTGATCGACCTGGGCGTGATGACGCCGGCCGAGGAAATCCTGCGGGCGGCACGCGAGCAGCACGTCGACCTGATCGGGCTCTCCGGGCTGATCACGCCCAGCCTGGACGAAATGGTCCACGTGGCCAAGGAACTTCAGCGGGAAGGCTTTTGCCAGCCCCTGCTGATCGGCGGCGCAACGACCAGCGCCAAGCACACGGCGGTCAAGATCGCGCCGTGCTACCACGCGCCGACGGTCCACGTGCTGGACGCGTCCCGCAGCGTCGGCGTGGTGGACCGCTTGATGAGTCCCACGCAGCGGGCGGAGATCGAGCGCGAAAACGCGGAGCTGCAGCGGCAACTGGTGGCCTCGTTCCAGCAGCGCCAGACGCGGCTGGTACCCTATGCCGAGGCGTTCCGGCGGCGATTTGCGACGGACTGGAGCGCGGTCCGCATCGACCGGCCCGCGTTCACGGGCTTGCGCGTGCTGGGCGACTTTCCGCTGGAGCGGTTGCTCGACTACATCGACTGGTCCCCGTTCTTCCTGGCCTGGGAACTGCGGGGCCGGTTCCCCGCGATCTTGGACGATCCCGAGTCCGGTCCGGCGGCGCGAGAGCTGTACGATAACGCCCGGCGACTGCTGGACGGCATCCTCCGCAACCGCTTGCTGAGGGCCAGAGCCGTCTACGGCTTCTGGCCCGCGGCGTCGGACGGCGACGATCTCGTGGTCTATGCCGACGAAACGAGGCAGCGGGAAGCGACCCGGTTCCACACGCTCCGCCAGCAATGGGAACGCAAGGGCCAGGACTGCTTCCGGGCGCTGGCCGACTACGTCGCGCCGCTGGACTCCGGCCGCGAAGACTACCTCGGTGCGTTCGTGGTCAGTGCCGGTTTTGGCGCGGACGAGTTGTCCGCCCGGTACCGCGCAGCGCTGGACGACTACAACGCGATCATGGTCCAAGCGTTAGCGGACCGGTTGGCGGAGGCGTTCGCCGAGCTGCTGCACGCCCAGGCGCGCCGCGACTGGGGCTA
The DNA here is from genome assembly GCA_012515235.1 of Candidatus Anammoximicrobium sp. GTDB lineage: Bacteria > Planctomycetota > Planctomycetia > Pirellulales > Pirellulaceae > Anammoximicrobium. Next base: position 73,129 of record JAAYYU010000144.1, on the reverse strand, counting down.
CGGAGCCGAAGAGACGTTGTCCCAGGAGGATTTGATCGCCGAACGATACCGCGGGATCCGCCCCGCGCCGGGCTATCCGTCGCAGCCGGACCATACGGAAAAGCGGGCGTTGTTCGACCTGCTGCAGGCCGAGCGGCAGGTGGGCGTGACCCTGACCGAGAACTACGCCATGCGGCCGCCGGCCAGCGTCTGTGGGCTGTACTTCGCCCATCCCGCGGCCCGCTACTTTGCGTTGGACCGGATCACACGGGACCAGGTCGAAGACTATGCCCGCCGCAAGGGCCTGACGCTGGCAGAAGCCGAACGCTGGTTGGCGCCGAATCTGGGTTATGGACCGTAGCGATCACCCCACCGCGGGCTTCCGGGACGTCCCGCCCGACGCGCCTGCCGCTCGCGGCGGCAGGGCGTCTGGCGCGGCTGGCGGCCCGCGTTGGCGCCGCCCGCTAGTACGACTCGCTTGGCGTGCCGGCCCAGGGCAGCGTCACGCCGTCGCTTTCTCGCGAGCCGGCCCGAAGTGCTCGCCCCACTTGGAAGCCAGGCTCCGGCCCAGGTCGATCGCTTGGGCGGTCTCGTCCGGCGACAGCGGCTGGAAGTTCTTGATCATCTCCATGTTGTGCCGAATCTGCTCGACCGAATGGCAGCCCAGGTTGGCCGAAGCGACGCCGGGGACGCTCAAGGCATACCGCAACGCCAGGGGCACGTGCTGGCTGTCCAGTTCCGCCCGCTTGCAGTCTTTGTACTTCATGCCCAAAGCCCCGCCGTAGACCTTCATGGCGACGATCCCCACGTTGTGTTTCCGGGCCAACGGCAGGACCTCGTCCTCGAAGTAGTACGTGTGGCGATCGACGAAATTCACGATGGCCAGCACCACGTCCACTTCGCCCGATTCCAGGAACGCGGCAAAACGGGCTGCCAGGTTGTGGCCCGACACGCCCACGAAGCGGCACTTGCCGGCCTTCTTTTGCTTGAGCAGCCACGTGAACACCCCGTCCGGTTCCCAGGCGCGGCTGATGTCCAGGTTGCCGAGGCCGTGATAATACAGGATGTCGAAATAGTCGGTCTTCAGCAGCTTGATCGACTTGGCCAGCGATTTTTCCGCGTCGGCGAGGTTGTTGGCGAACACCTTGGTGGACAGGAACACGTCCTTGCGGCGTTTGCCCAGCGCCAGGCCCACGCCCTCTTGCGAGTTGTTGTAGTTCTGGGACGTGTCGACCGCCGTGACGCCTTCGTCCAGGGCGGCCTTGACCAGTTTCGCAATCTCGGGCGGTTCAAGAAAGCCGCAGGGCGCGGTGCCCAGCGTGAACATGGACACCGGCACGTTGGTGCGGCCTAGCATCCGCCGCGGCAGACCACCGGGCGCAAGGGGCGGCAGACTCGGCAGCGGGCATTCGGCAGCCGGCGCGGCCCCCGGCGCGGCCCCCGGCGTGCCCAACGTCACGGCGCCTGCGAGCACCCCGGCCTGGCAGACAAACTCCCGGCGCGACAACAAGGGTCGTTCGGATCGAGACGAGGATGTCATCAACGTATCTCCTGTGGCTAGATGAACGGTTCCGTACGGAGCGAAGGGGTTGGTTGGGACTCCGTCCCGATCCGGTCGGGACGTGATCTTGGCCTGCCGGCACTGCCATCGCGCCCGATCAGGAGCAGCTACCGCAGGCCAGCCGCTTTACTATACTCGGCGCCGTAGTGTTTGACTAGCGAGACCGCCACGCGGAAGTGCGGCAACAGGTCCGCGTCGAAAGACAGTTCGGCGCGATGCCGGCCTTGGTCCAACGTTGCCGGTCCGCCCTGGGGCTGGATCCATTCGATGTCGGGCTTGGCCCTCCGGTGCAGACGGCACCGGCTGCCGTCGAACACCAAACGGTCGCCGCTCGACAATTCGGCCGGGAACACCAGCCGCTGGTCGCCGATCGTCAGCGTCGGATTCCGCAATCCCGCGAGTTCCGGCACGGCACGGATCTCGTCCACATAACAGGTCACCGTCTGTTTCGCGGGGATGCTGTTGTAGTAGATGAGCAGACTCGTGACCTGGGCACGGTCCAGCTTGCCTGGGCCGGAGAATTCGAACTGCTGATAGCGCCAGCCGGTGAAGTTGACGTGGGTGACCATGTCGCACCAGCCACCGGCCTTGTCGTGCAACTGCAGTTTGAACGCTTCGCCCCGGCCGTCGCCGTACAGCCAGAATCCCAGGGCCTGGAATCGCGACAAATCCAGCGGTTTCAGGAAACGGGCCCCGCGCACGGACCAACCGCCGTTGTTCGCCAGGGTGCTGGTCGCCGAGTACCGGGCGCTGGCCTTGCCGAATTTCACCTGCTCCGTGCTCCGTTCCAACGTCTGGGTCACGCCCGGCAGGACGGCGCTGCTCCGGTTCTTCTCCTCGTACCTGCCCGCGGCGGCCGGCTGGCTGGAGGCGTCGCCGAAAAAGGCCTCGTCGTCGAAACCCTCCAGCGGCAGCGTGTCGGAACTGAGGTAGGCCGCATCCGAGGCCTGCATCTGTTCCACGTCGATCTCAACGCCGAAGGGCACGGCTTTCTCGCCCTTCCGGCAGCGCACCTCCCAGGCGTTGTCGTGGCCGTCGAGCTTCGTCACGACCCGCGGCGCGTCATACTCGTCACGCAAAAGCTGCCACTGGATCTGGTCCGCCGGGGCGCGTTCTGCCAGCGGCGGGCCGCAGGCGATCGCCGTGAGTTCGGCCCTGGCGGAGTAGCCCTCCGGACGGCCGCACGTGAACGCGAGCCGGTTTTCGCCGGCTTTCAGGACCGGCGCCTCACCGGGCACCGTCAGCCGCTGGAGCAGCGTCCCGCGCTCATCGTACACGCGGCAGTCGTCGAGCGCGGCCAACTCCACATAATCGCCGCTGTGCAGCGTGACCGGCAGCGAGAGCTGCTGGCCGTTCAGGGCGATGGCCGGGTTGGCCAGTGGGACGCGGGACGTCCGCAGGGCCTTGATCGGGCTCAGGTACACCGTCGCCGTCTCGCCGGGCGGCACGTTGTTCAGGTACAGGTTCACTTCGCCGACGTGGTTCCGGTTGACCGCCGTCATGTAGATGCCGCCCAGGCTGGCGTAGGGCCATTCATAATCCCGGTGCCGGGCCGCATCCCGCTCGCGGAGCGGGATCTCGAAGTAGCGCCAGCCTGTGAAGTCGATCGTCACGTAATGTTCGCCGTACGCTTGCATGTACTCGCGGGGCGTGCTCAGTTGGAGATTCAAAACCTCGCCCTTGCCGTCGCCATGGATCCACACGCCGAGCGCATCGCAGGGGGTGATGCTGAAATACGGAGCCTCGAACCGCATGCCGGCGTGCGCCCAGGCCCCTCGGGCCGACGGACGTTGGTTCGTGGCCGCAAACCGCAGACTCGCGTCGCCGGCCTTCACTTGCTCCGTAGACCCTTGCAGCGTCTGCGTCACGCCGCTGGCGGTGCGGCGGACGGTGAACTGATCCAGACTGGCCGCGTCCGCGACCAGCACGCTGTCGGGACTGTCGTACGGAGCCACCGAGTAGAGCGCTTCCAGCCGCAGCTTCAACGGTTGTGCCTGGAATTGATTGTTCACGGTCCAAACGCCGGTGCCGTTGTCCAGGCCCGTGACCTTATGCGCCAGGTAGTCCGTGGGCAGGAACTGCCACTGGCCGTCGTCGTCCTGGACCAGGTGAAAGTCCTTGCCCGGCTGCCGCAGCTGCTCCTTGACAGATTCGGGGAAGTAGTTGGCCAGCCGCAGCCGTTCGTACCAGCCGGCCCTGGTCAGATACTCCTGCATGCGGGCGTTGGCGGGAGCCGTCAGCGAGCCGATTCCCTGAGTCGAAGACGGCGCGTCGAAAGCCAGCGTCTTGCAGCAGAAATACTCCATCTCGTCGGGCGTCTCCGCCCGACTGGCGGCGCTTGGCCCCAGCACCACCCACCAGCCCAGCTGCGCCTGGAGCAGGGCCCCTCGGCGGTAATTCGCGATGGCCGCGCAGTGCATGTCGGTGAACGGCTTCAAACCCCATTTGGGATGATCCCAGGCGCCGATCCGGGAATGGTAGTACCAACTCCAATGATCCCAGCAACTGGCCTCCACGACGGTCGGGCGTTTGAGCCGCTGGTAGATCGCGTTCCGCATGGTCTGGATCGCGTGCAGCTTGCCCATGCCTTCGGAACCGTCCATGTAGATCTGGTCGAATTCGCACTCGTTGTAGACGCGGGCAATCGCCTCGGCGACCTCGTCGACCAGCGTCGAGCGTTCCTCGGGATAAAATGCAATGTACACCTGCCGGAGGTGATCGACCCGGTCGTCCTTCCGGTGGGCGCCGGGCTTGGTCTGAAACGCGCCCCGGGTACACTTCAGGAAGCCGTAGGGCGGCGTGAACGAGATCGCGGCGTATTGGATGATTTCGTCGCCGATCCGAATGGCGTTGCCGCGGCCGGAGTAGCTCCAGATGACATCGTGCGGTTGCGGCTTCTCGACCGTGAGGATCGTGTCCGACTTTTCGTCCATGTCGGCAGCCAGCGTGTACGAGGCGTCGGCAGCCAGCCGTTTGTCGGGCACCGGCGTGACCCAGGGATCGGTGGGCTGGATGCAACCGGTCAGCGTGTGCATGCCGGCCTTCAGGCCCGCCTCGTGTACCTTGCGGATCATCGTCTTCAGGCCTTCCAGGCCGTTGGGGAACAGGTTCGGATTCGGCTCGTAGTGCCCCAGCGACTTGTACCAACCGTCGTAATGCAGGTGCGTAAACCCGCCCCGTTTGGCCAGGTCGATCCAGCGTTCCGCGTCCCGTTCGGAGGGATGGGCAAAGAGGTAGGAGCCGCGAATGCCCTCCGCGTCCAGCGCCCAGGGACCGCCCAACGCGGATTGGGGCAAGCCTTCGGCGCGGACCAATTCCTGGAGGGCCGGACGCAAATCGGCGGCCGCCGCCACCACCAATCCCGCCTTGCTGCCGACCAGTCCATACTCGGCGGCGCAGTTGGCCCGGAGCGTGGGAGGCCCGCTGCTGACCCGCACTTCGGTCTGCAGGTTCATGGCACGCAGGCAGACGCCCCAGTCGTCATCCGTCACGGCGCCCGACGTGTCGCTGGCATACTTCCCCGGTTGGACGACCAGCGTCAAAAACGAGAGCGACTCGACGTCCCGGCCCTCGACCGCCTGCACCGTGAACGTCAGGTATTTGTCCTTGGCGGCGCATCCGATCAAGGCTTGGGCCTCGCCACGGTTGAATTGCAGCCGCAACTGGCCGTCGGCAAACGTACACGCCGTCGGCCGCAGCGTGCGTCCCGGCACTTGCAGCGTGGCGATGGGCAGCGCCTTGGCCAACAGGTTCCGGCCCGTGCTCTTCTCGATCAACGCGATGCCGCGTCCCCGCGCATCAAGCTGCAGCTTGACCAGCGGATTCTCGATCGTCACGGCGATTTGAGGCGTGGCCGGGATTCGCTGGTAGGCGGTCGGCTTGGCTGCCGAACGGCGCGGCGATTCGCCCGTGTAGCTCGCCCCGATTTCTTCGGCGGACAAGGCCCGATTGTACAGTTTAACTTCGTCGATCAGCCCCTGGTGGCACACCTGGCTGCTGCCCCACTGCCCGATCACCAGGTCGCCCTGGTAGCCGACCGGATAGTCCCATTGGGCCGAACCCACTTTCTGGCCGTTCACATAGGTCGTGATCGCGGGCCGCTTGAACGTGGCCGCCAAGTGATACCATTTCCCGGTTTCAAAACGGCCGATCAACGGAGCCGAACATTCCTGCCAGGGCGGTGCAGGTTCTCCTGCCGCCGCTCCAGGCCGCCCCATGCGGAAGGAGCAACTGGTGTCGCTCACGAAGAACATGAACCCGCCGGGACACCACTGCCCCGCCGTCAGGATGTTCGGGTATCGCCCGCCCGCCTCCCACAGCGCCCAGGCTTCGACCGTCAGTTCATTGGAGCCGTCCAGCCCGTCCAGTTGCGGAACTACGGCGCAGGAGTCCGCCCCAGTGAAGTGCAACGCGGTGCCAAATTCGCCTCGGGCCCACTCCCCGCCCAGCAGGTCACCAGGATTGCCCTTGCCGGAGCTGTCTTCCAGCACGTCGCCTTGGCCTTGCTCGAACCGCCAGTGGCCAAGCAGCCCGGAATCCGGCGCGGCCGCCGCCAGTTGCGAAACAAGCATGACAGCCAGACAGAACGCAACTCCACCGGACAGGACCGGCGAGCGGCCAAGAAAGGGACACAAAGCAAGTAGACTGGTCTTCATCGCGGGGGCCTCATCGGGATTGATCGTGGGGCGGTTTCGTCTCTCCCGTCACGCCGTCGAAAGGCGAGTCGAGCACCCTTCTTCTTGGCAGGGCGCCACGGGAGTTCAACCGTTGAAGCTACCGCGCCCGCAGGCAGGAAGCAAGCCAGAGGAGCGGACAGCCAGGCTCGAAGTCGCTCCGCACCGTCGGAGAAACGCGTGAGCCGATGGACATGACCCCCTCACTCCGGTTCGACGGCAGAGGCGGCGACGGACGACCGCGACGCTCTCGTAAGATCGGAACCCGATTCGCCGAGCGATGTTCCAAGTGCAAATCAGGCTCCGAGGACAACGCGACCGAGGTCCGGGGCCAGCGAGTCCGCCAACTCGTCGCCAAGATCAGAGTTATCGGGCCAGGCCCGGAAGACCGCATCGGCCGTTCGTCGCCTCAGTTCGAGCCCAGGCTGCGCGAGCCGGTTCGGCGGGATCGGAATCCACAAGCCGTCGGCCTCTTGCGGCAGTGCGGATGCCGATACCGCCGCCGACCGAGTGGCCGGGAGGGGATAAGCTTCGGAGGACAGAGCGGCACTGGACTCAACTGGCCCGGACGACGCCGCCCGCGAGGCGTCCTCGCCCTCGGCGTCGCTGGTGTGGGGCAGACCATGCGTGTTGATCCAGTTGATCACCAGCAACACGTCAATCGCCCCACACAGGCCGTCGCCATTCACATCGTAGTAAGGCGGCGGCTCCGCCGGCGGCGGCGGCAACGTCCCGTCGCCAGAATGCGTGTTGATATAGTTGATGATCACCAAGGCGTCCGCCGCGTTGATCGAGCCGTCGCCGTTTGCGTCGAACGCATTTCCGGGATTCTGCCAATTCATGTCGTCATCGATGGTGGTCACCGAAACCGTCTGACTGCCGACGCCGCTGAACTGGCCGTCCGAACCGGCTGCCTCCACGCCGACCGTCACCGCGGTGACTTGACTCCCATCGCGGTCGGGATCGTCGACGCCCGTAACCGTCACCGTCTGGGGCACATTCCAAGCCTCCGGCGCAAAGGTCAACACGCCGGGACTGACGGTCGCCTCCCCCGCGTCGGCGCTGCTCACGTTCAGCACCACGTCGGCGTTGGGCCGGGCTGTCAGCACCACCGCGAATTCGTCGCTCGTGCCGCCTTCCGAGACGATCACCGCCGCGGGGCTGACCGTGAAGCCCGCGACGTCGTCGTCCATCGTCGTGACGCCGATCGACTCCGCCAGGTACGCGAAGTGAAAGTCGGACGTGTCGCTGTCGACCGTCACCGCCACGTCCGACGATTGGGAACCGTCAATCCAGGCATCGTCGACGCCTGTCAAGGTGACCGTCTGAGGGAGATTCCAGTCGGCCGGAGTGAACGTCAGCCAAATCGGGCTGACGGTGACTTCTCCGGTGTCGTCACTGGTAACGCTCAACTCCACGTTGAAGTCCGGCTGTGCGCTCAGCACGACCGTGAAGGCATCCGTCGTGCCGCTTTCCGAGACCGTCGCAGACGTCTTGCTGACCTGCAACGACGCAAAGTCATCATCCCTATTGGTCGCGTTGACCGTCCGCTCCAGCATGTAGAAGGCCGGATCGGAAAGCCAGTTGTCCACGCTCACCGTCAGCAAGGCTGCCTGAGGGCCATCAATCCGCCAGTCGTCGACACCCGCCACCGTGACCGTTTGGGGCGTCGACCAGTTGTCCGGAGTAAAGACTAGAACCGATGGATCGACCGTAACTTCGGTCACGTCTACGCTCGTCACGCGCAGCACCACGTCGCTGTCCGGCCGGGCGGTCAGTGCGACCGTAAATGTATCTGTCATGCCGGCTTCGCTCACCGTGGTCAAGTCCAACGACTCGACGATAGCCAGCCCTGCCAGCAACCGGCGATCCTCAAGCTTTTCGAGGCCGGACCGCACCCGCCGCCAAGCCTCCCGTCGCCTCCGACGCGGGCGGTCCGCAGAAACCATGCACAGACTCCGCCACCACGAACTCATGGCGATTCCTTCACACTGACTCCAGCCAGCAGCCTCGGACCAGGATCCTGTACGGCGAATAAAAAACTATATTCAGGTCCATAACAGTGAATTTAGGGCGATTCCCTGACGCTTTTGACGGTTCTCGGGTTCTTTTGTTTCCCGAAATCCGCCCGGAATTCCGACTTCCCTGGCAGCCTGTTGAAAAAGGCGACCGGCACCCCGCGGTGGTCGTTCTTGCTTGGGTTTCTCCAACGCGGCGCGGGGCCGGTTCCCATTATTCAGCAGGCTGTCAGCCCCGATCCGTCGTTGTTCGGCGTCTGCCGGACGCTTGGCCTATCCGGGTTCCCGGAATTTGAGACGGATGAGGGACACGGCCTTCAGTGCATTGTACTCTCGCCCGCCTGGTGTGGGTACCGTCAAAAGATCAACGGGGCCGCAAACGCAAACAAAGAAGCCCGGCTCTTGGAAAAAGCCGGGCTTTGGGAGCGGCCCGCAGGATGGCGTCCACCGTTACGAGGGACTATAAGAGTTTGTCTGCGATCTTGAGAAAGACCGTGAGCCGCTTCGCGTCTGAGGGCGCTGTTTCCAGCTCGGGAAATCGGGTTCAGCGTTCGATTCCCGCACCCGGCGCCGCCGGCTTCTCGCCGACGCGCGGTGCGTCCTGGTTGCGGTCGCTGGGCGAAGCCAAGGCCGGGCTATCCGGGCGACGCATCAGGCCGCTGCCATAGAACCGCGTCGTGTCCTCTGCCACCAGTCGCGTGTCCGGATCGGAGCATTGCACGGCCGCTCGGAAGACGTGATTCCCGTCGGCCAACGCCTTGGCCTTGACCGACAGCTTGATCGTCTCTTTCGGATTGATCCGCGCGATCGGCTGAAAGACGACTTGCCCCGTTTGAATCTCGCCCGGCATCCCGTCCGTCGCGACCGGCTCGATGCCCTCCGAGAACTGGGCCACCACGTTCACCTGGGTGGCGGCTTTGGTTCCCCGATTGAACACGCTGATCTCGTACAGGACGTCTTGCCCGACCGGAATCGGACCCTTGGGATCGTTCACCGTCAACTTCAGGTCGGCGACGGCTTCGACTCGAGTCGTCAATTCGTCGGTCGACTCCAGGCCGCCATCGCCACGAGCGGCGACTTGGAACTGCATCTCGCCATCGACGGCTAGCTCGCAGTCAAAACGGAACTCGCGTTCGGTCCCCGGCGCCAAGTCCCCCAACTGCCAGACCATGCCCGCCGCTTCCGGCCGGACGTTGCCTTCGCCCTGCAGATAGCGGACCCCCTGAGGCATGCGCACCAGGACGTTCACGTTGCGGGCGGCCGCGTTGCCTTGATTGGCGACGCGCACGCCATACCTGGCGACCGAGCCGGCGAATTCCATCTCCGGACCGGCAGTCTCGACCGCCAATTCGGCTCGCTGGACCAACACCGGATGCGCGGCTTCCTTCTTCAAACTGCCGGCGCCGGTCGCAATCGCGGCAATCTGCATCGTGCCCGTCTGACGAGCCGTGACTTCAAAGTCGAAGTTCTTGCTCGTTCCCGCCGGGATGGTGCCGACGGTCATCGTGTCGGACGTCGTGGGACCCAGCGAAACGTTCACCGCGACGTCCTTGGCGTCGCCGGTGCCGGGGTTCGAGAGCACGATGGAGAACACCTTCGTGTCGCCGTAGACCATTTCGCGGGGACCGCTGAGGGTCATTTCCAGCAAGGCCTGCTTGACCTCGATGCGCGCCGTAGCGACGACCGGCTGCGTCGACCAATCGACGGACAACTCGATCGGCCGATTGCCGGTCGGAATCAGTCTCAGCGTCATTCCGCTGGCGGCCTGCGCCGGCAGCCGCTCGACGCTCCACACGACTTGCGTCGGGCCTCCGTCCGTCTGGACGCGGGCGTCTCCGGTTCCTGCTTCGCTGGCCACCACGCGGGCGACGTCGGGAATTCCCACGCGCACCGTCACCCCCGTCGCATCGCTCTCGCCTTGATTGAGTACATGGACCTTGAAGGTCGCTTCCTCGCCAAGAATGGCCGCCGTCGGTCCGACGACGTCCACACGCAAGGCTGGGCCAACGCTCTTGACCAGCGTCACGGGCGAATCGTTCACGACCGGCACGGGACTGTCGACGCGTTGCGCAGGATCCACGCGCTGGGTGGGCACCGGCTTGGCGGTCACGCTCATCGTCGCACTGTCCGTCGTCTGCGAACGCTGGGTGCGCCGTGACGAAATCCGCGGCCCGCTCGCTCCGTCTGCGGTCCAACCTCCCGACACCGTTGGAGCGGCAGGCCCGGTCAGCGGACTCGCCGCGGAGACTCCCCCGTTGGACGACGAGCGTTCGGTCGCGACCGGTGGCGACGTGACCGGCGGCGACGCGACGTTCGTCGAGGCCGAGGGCGAATGATTCAGGCCGGCTGGAGGTGCCGGAGGATCTATCTCCGAAGCGGGAGTCCTCGCGACCGCCGCCGAGGCCCCCGCCGCCGGCGCGGCCGGCGCGGAAACCGCGGACGGCATCGTATTTCGCTTCAGAACCGACCGCAGGGTCCCTGCCGACGCAGCCTCGTTCGAAACCAACAGAATTGCCGCGCCGCGCTCCGCCGGCAAGTCTCGAAGCGACTGAGAACTAGCGCCGAAAGACGTGTCGGACGAGGTGCCTTTGGCAGGGGACCAAGACCGCGTAGACTCCTGAGCTTGAACCAGCGCGGCGACGACACAACCGATGACGATGACAGACACCGTACCAGGGATCAGGCGAGACATGGCTTTTTCCTGCGAGATGTCGAGGACGCCGGAAAACGGCAAACAAAAGGCAACCGGAATCGCAATCCGGCCTGACTCCCAGCGCAACGTTGGCCGGCCGGACTCCAACCACTACGCACGAAATCTGATGAAGTCTGCCGCTAATATCGGTAGTCTCGAGTTTTTCGATTTAGCCAAGTTGCGCGGATTTTCCGGATAGTAAAAATAGGAGGACTGAGAAATATGCGTTGTCGATGCAGACGGTTCGATCCAGCAGAGGCGTCAGGAGCCGTCATTTTGGCTTTTGGGGCGGGCTTGAGGGTGAAGCGTGCCCTCCAGGCCCAGGCGGCGGACCCTTTGCTCCACGTCCAACACCGCGCGTAGAGAAGTGCTCATCCTGCACGGAAAAGACTTCACCCGGCCGTGGTAGACGTCGCGGGTTCCCACGCGGTGGCGCTGCGCATACCAACGGTGCGGGTGCGTCAGCCAGAGCGTGAACCGGGAGCAGATTCCCGTCGTCGCCGGGTCTCTTCACAACGCAAAACGTGCCAGATCCAGAAAAGACCCAGAAAGAGCGTCAGGAATCGTCATCAGGTTTCCTTCGGATTTCCGCACCCAGGACCCCTGAGTCGTTCTTCTCCGCCGCCTCACGGCGGCCGAGTTGGAGCTGCGAGCGAATCCCCGTCCCACGAATCGTTACTTGGCAGCTCCTCGCAGCCAACGGTATCGGAGCGACGCGGTTGCCGATACAATGCGAGCCGTAATGGCAACCTCACTCTGACGGAACTCCGCCATGACCCGCAACCTGCATCTCGTGGCCGTCCTGCTGGTCTGTCTGGCTCCGGCCGCGAGAGCCGAGCCGATGATTCTGTGCGGCGACGACACCGTGTTCGTTGTGGACACGGCCCAGGACACGATCGAGAAGGTGTGGACCTGGAAGGCGAAACAGTGCGAGCAACTGCCCGCAGTGATGCGCGGCACGTTCGCGACCACCGACGACTGCAAGCCGGTGGACGGCGGCTGCCGAATTCTGGTCTCCTCGTCGTCGGGCGGCTGTGCCCTGGTGGAGCGTCCCTCCGGCAAGGTGATCTGGTACGCCCGTGCGCCGAACGCGCATTCGCCGGAACTCCTGCCCCGCGGCCGTATCGCCGTCGCCAGTTCGGTGCATGCCAACGGCAACCGCCTGATCCTGTTCGATCTTGCCCGGTCGGACAAGCCGATCTGGGACGCGCCGCTGGTTTCGGCTCATGGCGTCGTCTGGGATGAAGGACGGCAGCTTCTGTGGGCGCTGGGACTGAATGACCTTTGGAGCTACCAACTCCAGGATTGGGACAGCGACCAGCCCTCGCTGGCCGTGAACGGCAAGCATCCGCTGCCCGACGCGGACGGCCACGACCTTCAGCCAGTTCCCGGCGGTCACGATCTGGTCGTCACCACAGGGCGTCACGTCTACCTGTTTGACCGGGACGCGAGCGAATTCCGTCTGCATCCTGAGCTCGGACAGAAAGCCCGCGTCAAGTCGGTGAGCATCCATCCAGTCACTGGCCGGACGGCCTTTGTCCAGGCCAGCGACAAGGCGTGGTGGACGGATTCGCTGAGCCTGCTTTCCCCGACGGGCACGATCCAGTTGTCGGGTGAGCGGCTGTACAAAGCCCGCTGGCTGAGTTCGGCCGGATCGCGGTAGGAGGCAGGACCGGCGGCAACGGACGGGAACGTCTCCAAGCCTTCGTTGGCTGCGTGCTGTCCGAAACGCGCATGGGCTGAGGCGTCCTACCGCACCGACGCGATCTCGTTCGGGCTGGCGGCGTCTGGCACGATTACGCGGAAGCCTACGTCGAAGACTTTTTGCCAGGGTTCGTACGCGCGGCGGACGGAGGAGCCGGCGTCGGCGGGACGATCGGCCCAGGAGCCGCCGCGGGCGACCCGCCGCTCGGAAGTGCCGCCGGCGTTCCGGCCGTCGTCGTCGCGGTAGGGATAGGGCCGATAGCCGCTGAGCGTCCATTCGCTGACGTTGCCCACCATGTCTTTCAGCCCCCAGGCATTGGCCTCGGTTTGGGCGACATAGTCTACGACGAACCAGGGGTCGCGGAACCGCTGGTCGTGCAAGGGGAAATTCATCTCCGGCGGATAGGGGTTCCGCCGTTGCAGGGCGCTGGGACCGTCATAGCCCATGGCGTACCAGCGGAGCGCCTGGTCGGCCAGGTTGGCAAACCGGCCGAAGTCGGTCTCCAGCGTGCCGTAGAAGAATTGCGTCTCGGAGCCCGCGCGGGCCGCCCATTCCCACTGGGCCTCGCTGGGCAGCGTCACCTCCAGACCCGTCTTGACGCTCAGCCAACGGCAGAACCGCATGGCTTCCGACCAGGACACGCGGGCCACCGGCTGATTCGGGTGATTGGCGATGTGTCCCGGCACGACGCGATCCAGCGAGTGCATGTCCACGTACCGCGTATCGTGCTGCGGATCGAACCTGGCATATTGCCCGTTGGTCACTTCGGTGACGCCCATCCAGAAGGGCCGGTTCACGCGCACCACCGACCGCGGCCGCTCATCCGGAGCGCCGTCCAGGCTGCCCATCACGAACTGGCCAACGGGGATCCACGCCAGGCTCAGCGCGGCCCCCTCACCCAGGTCGATGGTCCGCTGAGACGCCGCGGGACCGGCCTGTTGCCGCCGGCTGGCTTCCGCCGTCGCCAAAGGAAAACCGGCTGCCTTCAGACCGTCGGGCGGTACGGGCTGTTCGGGCGGCGGAGCGACGAACGGGACTGGCGTGCGGTCGCGGAACCGTTCGGCCGCCGCCGCGTACTCGCCTTCCGGATCGTCGCCGTTGTTCGCAAACGTTCGGGCCAATTCGCAACGCCGCGCCCGCTGGTCGTAGTCCTGGAACGGCGGCGGGTCCCAATGGCCCGCGCGGGGCACGTTCAAGTCGATCCAGGTGTACAGCCGGTCCCGCGCTTCGCGAGTCATCTCGGCCAGATTCACGCCGTGATGGCCCTTCTCCAGCATCTGGATCAGCCGGCTGGTCGAGGCATGGTATTCCAGCGGATGCAGCAGCGCCATGTCGGATTCCACGCCGGGCCGATGGAGGTAGGGGTGCAGTGTGTTGTAGGCCGTGTCGGGATTCTGGAAACAGGGTTTGCTCCGCGGGCCGACCGTCGGCGGTTGGTCGTGGCAGCCGAGGCAGTATTGCTCCAGGACGGGAAAGACTTCGTGGGCAAAGGCGAACGGCCGCGGGGCGCCGTACCAGGGCCGCAGCCGCTCCGGCCGCCGGTCGTGAGCCAAATTGCGACGGATCGGCAGCGTCTCCCGCCGCCTTTCGTGACAGCCGACACAGGAGACCAGTTCGCCCGGCATGCCCACCAACCAGCTGCGCATCAGTTGCACGGCTCGGCCTTCGGCGTCCAGCGGCTGGATCGAAACCGGCGTGTTGGCCGGGATCTGGAAAAAGGCCGAGCCGTCAGGCTCGACGGTCGCCGTCCCCAGCACGCGCTTCATGTCCCAGCCCGCTTGGGTGCCGACCAGCGGGAAGCCGGCCTTGGCATTGTAGCCGAAGTGGTACGAGAACACGCGCAGGCTCTTCACCGTGCCACGCGGGACGCCCAGCAAGCCCGGACCGCTGTAGATGTCCGCGATGTGGACGTCGGCGGTCCGCGACTCGAGCTTGACCCGGTCGGGAATCACCGGCGGCCGAGAGCGGGCGACGAACGGCTGCGGCTCGAACAGGCCCACGTCCTCGACTTCCGCAATCAGCGTCGCGTTGTCGAAGACGTCCACCAGGTAGATGCCCCACAGACTCTGCGGCGTGGGTTTCATCGAGACCAGGAAGTATTTGCTGCTGAGCGGATGCGGATGCGTGGTCAGCGCCGGCCGCTGCTTGCGGTACACGTGCCCGATGATGGCGTCGCACACGGTGCCGGCCACGGTCTGGCCGCGGCCGGGGATCAATTGCACGAAGCCGGTCTGCGCGGCCGGCAGGATGTCCGGCGTCACGGCGATCGGCTCGCCTTCCACTCCCCACTCCTTGGACGTCGGGCGGAAACGGAACGGATAGGCCCCTGCCAGTCCCGGATCCAGGATCGCCAGGCGGCCGCAGTCGCCAAAATCGTGATGCCCGCTGATGACGCCCACCAGCCGCGTCGGATGATCGGGGACCGGTTTGGCAAAGCGGAACGCCGTGGGGAACCAGGAATTGCTGCCGTGAAAAGCCAACTGGCCCGTGCCGTCAGGATTCATGGTCATCCGCCGCCGCGAGAAGTAGTGCGGGATGTCGCTGTACTCCCAGCGTTGGAATAGCACGCGGCCATCGTTCAGCACGGTCGGATCGGCGCTGCTGTCCTGGTCGAACGTCAGCTGCCGCAGCGACTTGGTCGCGGGGTCCCAGAGGTACAGGCTGGCGACCTGTCCGTGGCCGTTCAGGCACGGCAGCCCGATGTAGGCGCCGGTGGAACACAGCACGATCCGCCCGTCGGGCAAATAGCAGGCGTCGAAGTAGTCCAGATCCGGGTAGTCGGCGGGAGTCAATTGGGTCAGGCCGCTGCCGTCGCTCCGCACCTGGAAGATGGCCCAGCGGCCGTTGGCGTCGATACTGGAAAACAACATGCGGTCGGCCGAAAAATCCAGCCGGACGTCGCGGACGATCTGGTCGCCGGAAGGTTTGTACAGACGCTCAATCCGCGGGCGGCCGCGGAGCTCAGACAGCACGGCGATCTCGTTGTCCCAGCCGCCGCGAGGCATCGCAGTCTGATTTTGGTAGTTGTGGGCCACGAAGCCGGCGTCGGAACTGGCCACGTGCCGCGCCCGCGGGCCGCCGAAGTTCCGCCGCACGACCAGCAGCCGGTCGAAATCGAGCAGCGGATTGGCCAGCAGCGCGGTGCGGACGCCGGTCAAGACCGCCTCGACCGGCACGTTTGCCGCGTCCGTGCCGTCGGCCAGCGCCTTGAGCAGTTCCGCCCGCTCACGCTCGAATCGGACGAGAGCCTGGCGGTGGGTCGCCGCGTCGTAGCGGCCCGGAAACTCCTTTTCCAGGTCGTCGACGGCCAGTCGCACGGCTTCCAGATCGACGCTCTCCAAAGCCGCGATTTGGGCCTTGATCTGCGCCCGTCGAGCGGCACGCCGGATCCGGTCGGCCCGCTGCTCCGGCGTGGGCCGCGGCAACTGCCAACCGGCAGGAAACGGCGCGGACGACTTCAGCCGCAACGCGCAGATGTGCGGAAAGGGCCCCTCGCAGCGCAGCAGGATCGTGTGAGTCCCGCGAGTGATGGGCAGCGTGCATTGCTCCTCCCATTGGGCCGACGATGTGTTCCAACTGCCCGTGACGCCTCGGAATCCGGTATGGACCGGCTTGTCGTCCAGCCTGATTTCGACTCGGCGGGCCTGCGCGGCGGCGAACAAGGCCGACAGCGTATAGTCGGCGGTGACCGGGAATTCGATCTCGTACTCCGCCCAATTCGGCAACTCGCCCGCGTTCCAGATGCAGGACGCTCCGTCGGCATACGCCTGCCCGGTGAGGCTCACCCGCGCGTTGCCGCCGTCGAAGTCCCGCGCTTCGATCGTGAATTCGGCGTCGGCCGCGGCGGCCGAATTCGGCAGGGCCGCGCACAATCCCGTCCACAGCAGGCACAGCGGCAGACGTCCGGCTCGGCTGCAGTTTCTCGGCCTCATGATGGTTTCCTCCCTAGTCGATTGGCGAGTCCGCTCTCCATGATACGCCGAGTTTGCACGGACGGAACTGCCCTTTGCCAAATCGTCCGCGGCCGCGGAAGGACGCGCTACCGCACACGGCTGAGGACGGCACAAATCAGAGTATCATTCAACCCGGAACCAACGGCGACGGCGAGCGTGCTTTACCGTCGCCGCCGGCTCCAAATCAAACGCGCCGATGACAACCGCGTGCGGGATCGGAAGATGACGCGCCCGCTGCCGCTGCGGTGTCAGACGTCTGCAGAGTCAGGCGTCTTACGGAGTGGACGCGCGAGGGCCGTGCCGGGAACTGTGGACGCCAGGGGTTGCCGGGAGCCAACGGGCCGCCTTCTGCGCCGGCGACGTCGCGGGCGCTGTCAGAAGCGATACTCCAGGCCGAAGTTCATTCCCTGCGCCCAGAAGCCCGTGGCCGCAAAGGGGAACCTGGGATGCAGGCCGGCGTCGTCTTGTCCCGGCGGGAACTCGCCGGCGCTCAGCGATCTGTCGATCTGGTCGCCGGCCCGCGCGACGTGGTGCCAATACAGGAACGAGTAGCCCAACGAGGCCCGCCAATGGCAGCCGAATGCGTAGGTCAGTTTCAGGCCCAGTTCCGCCAGACTGCTGAAGGTGTCGCGTTCGTAGTGCCCGATGTTCGTCGGTAGCGCGAGGAATCCTCCCTCAGCCGTCGAACTGGCGCCCGTGGTGGTCGTCGTCGTTGTTGATCCCTGGATGCCGACGTCGGAATGGACGGTCCCCAGGGCCACCTTCGTCAGCAACTCGAGACTCCAACGCCCCATCCGCTGCTCGGTGACCAGGCCCAGTTGTGCTCCGTTGAACGTGTTGCTGGCGTCGAAGCGGTCGAGCAGGCTGAGCGTGGTCCCGTCCGTCGGTGTCTGCCTGGATACCATCACTTCGTGAAGCGCCAGATCGTCCTCCAATTCGGCCCGGCGGTACCCCAGCTGAAAAGCGACTCGCCGCCCGCAGCCGGCCAGCAGCGTTTTGACCAGCATGGCTTCGGCGGTCCCAAATCGCGTCGCGGCGTCGATCTCGATGCGGCCCTCGGCCACGTTCGGAAAGGCGATCAACCCCGCATCTTCAAGGCCGGTGTCGGCGTTGAAAAACGGGCGAGCCAGGATGGGGCTGCCTTGGCTGGCGGCCGCATACGTCGCGCCCTCTTGTTCGACGAAGGCATAGCCCAGTTCAAATCCCAGGCTCTGCTGAGGATCGAACCAGCCGTCGACGGCAAACCGTCCGCCGGATCGCGCGTCGCCGTTCAGGCCCCCGCCGCCAAAGAGAACGTCGGTCGTCGCCAGTCCCCGCACGCCCGCGTCGTCACGGTCCGTATTCGCAACGCTCGTCGTGACCAGCGTCGGCACGTGCATCGAGTGGGTCCACCAGAGCAGATACTCGGCACGCACCCCCACACGCAAATCCAATTCGGGGCCGCAAGGAACAAGCACCCGCCCCTGGGACGCTGGCGGCGGCAGCGCGGTCTGAGCGACGGCGGGCGAATAGCATTCCAGCCATCCGGCGAAGACCAGCATCGCGAAACTCGTTGACCGCCAGACCGTCAGGCCGTGGACACGGGGGGAGGCCGTCGTCATCATCGTGGTTGCTTCCTGCGCTCATGGCTCCCCCCTGCGTGGATTCCCGGTGCCCAAGCATCCGGCGCCGAACCGGTTCAGCCGCGAGCAGTTGGCTGCTGCTGGCAACGATCGGCGCGCAGTTCTCGGGACCGAGAATCCGTAGACCCATATATCGGCTACAATCGCCGCAATCCTGAGAACTTTTGTTTTCGGAAAAGTTTTCCTGTCTTCGCCAGTCGCGCATGGCGGCCGAGCGGCAAAAAAACGGGTTTCAGGCGGATGGGCTAGTGCATGACGTTTGGAGACAGACTAAAATTCCGGTGCCTTTCTGACATCCGGGACGGTTTTTCAACAACGCACGGGAGGACTCAATCATGAAGCGATCGTTTCAACTCAGTTGCCTCTGCATGGGGCTCGCTGCCCTGCTGGTGCTGAGCGCCGCGGGCCGCGCGGAGGCCGCGGGCGAAGGCGCTGGTCTGCTAGCGGAAGCCCAGAAGACGTTCAAGCAGTTGCCCGACAAGATGCCGGGCGGCGAAAAAGACACTCCAGCCCTGATCGAACTGGGCAAGAAGCTGTACAACGAACAGCGGATCTCGATCAACGGCACTCAGTCCTGCAACACTTGCCATCGCTTGGACAGCAATCTCGCAGGCGTCGACAACGAACCTACCTCGCCGGGCGCAGAGGGCAAGCGAGGCGACCGCAACTCACCGACCACGCTCAATGCCGGCTTCCACATTGCCCAGTTCTGGGACGGCCGCGAGCCCACGTTGGCCGCGCAGGCCAAGGGTCCGGTCCTGAACCCGATCGAGATGGGCATGCCGAACGCGGAGACTGTTTTGGTCGAGTTGAAAAAGGCCGGGTACGACGCCCTGTTCAAGAAGGTCTTTCCGGGGGTCGCTGAACCGCTGAATTACGACAACTACGCGGAAGCCGTGGCCGCCTTCGAGCGCACCTTGGTTACGCACGACCGATTCGACGACTACCTCGGTGGCCAGGAGCAAGCCCTGACCGCCCAGGAAAAGAAGGGACTGGCGGCCTTTATGAAGGCCAGTTGCACCGACTGCCATCAGGGCGCGTTGCTGGGCGGCGACCGCTACGAGCAAATGGGCCAGGCCAATCCTTATGCCAACAAGAAGGACTTGGGCCGCTATGAAGTGACGAAGAAGGACGAGGACAAGTTTGTGTTCAAGGTCCCGTCGCTCCGCAACATCGCCTTGACGTGGCCCTACTTCCACGACGGCAAAGCGGCCACGCTCAGCGACGCCGTGTCCCAGATGGCGGTCCTGCAGGTGGGCGACGAACTGAGCAAAGAGCAAGTTGCCGACATCGTCGCCTTCTTGGGCGCGCTCAGTGACAAGGAACTTGTCAAGAAACCGGCGGCGGCGGCACCGGCGGCAGCCAAACCGGCAGCTAAACCGGCAGCCAAGCCGGCAGCTAAACCGGCAGCTAAACCGGCAGCTAAACCGGCACCGGCAGCGGCAGCCAAACCGGCACCGGCAGCGGCAGCCAAACCGGCACCGGCGGCGGCAGCCAAACCGGCACCGGCGGCGGCACCCGCACCGGCGGCACCCGCACCGGAAGCGGCCGCGGCACCGGCGTCCAGCTGGGAGCATCGAGCGGTCCAGAAACCCTGGCGGCGAAGGATTCTGAGACGGCCCTAGTACTCGGCCCCGCGTGAGTCGGGGGATCGTAGGGCGGACTTTAGTCCGCCCTTACCCAGCAGGCAATGCCTGACAAAGGCCTGGTGGCAAGGCCGGCTTCAGCCAGAGGCAATCGAAACGCGGAACCCGGTTTCTCCCCGAAACCGGGTTTTTTTATCGACTCGACTCCCGCAGGAGCTTGGATCCAGGTCCAGGTTGCCAAGTCGCCAGCGGCGCGGCAGAATACCCAAGGAGAGATGGAGATCGACCGTGACCCGATGATGGTTCCCTTTTTCGAGGAGGTTCGCCATGTTCATTCCTCGCCACATGGATCTGCACTGGGAACTGCTCAAATGGCTGGCCATTTTCTCCCTGGCGGTTGCGACGGCGATGGCCTTTGCCCGGCACGTGGGCGGGTCTCTGGACTGGTGGTAGCGTCTCGGGGGGACGCTGAGTTTGCCCGCGCTCTGGCCCTTGGAGTCCGTCCCGACTCGTGGCACGCTCACCCGCTGTGCCGTGCGGTGCCGGCGTCCTGCCCCTTTTCGCGAACCCCCGTTCAGGCTGCGTCGCGATAGGCTCGGGGAGCGAATTCCGGAGACGCTCCCCGTGACTCCTGCCGACGCGAGTCATTCAGCGTGGCAGGCGGTTTTTCGAGCAGAAAAAACTCGACGGCACGGCGAATTTTGCCCGCGTGCGTGAGATGGTCGCCAAGTCCCGGCAGGGCGCTCAGGCGTCCCAGGAACTGGGTGTAGGCCCGGCCGCAGGTCGCATGCTGGAGCAGCGCTCGGAGGATGGTGAACGGATGAAACGCGAGGCCGGCCCAGCAGCCGTGGGCTGCCACATGGCGCCAGAAGACCCGCTCTGCGCCGAGGCCGGAGCGGAAGGAGAACGGAGCCTCCGGCACGGCAGCCGGCGAGCCGCGCACAATGCTTGCCGGTTCCAACACGGCTTGATACCCGAGCGACCGGAGCGACAGGGCGAAATCGACATCGGCCCAGCTGACATCGAGCCGCTCGCAGAATCCGCCGACCGCCTCCCAGATCCAGCGGCGGTAGAATCCCGCGAAGAGCCCCGGACCGACGATCGCTTGGCGGAGGACGCGGGGGCCGTCCGAACGCCTGCGGCCTGCGCCGTGGGACACCCGCGCGCCGCCCCACGTATAGTGGAGTCCGGCGGCCAGGATGCGGTCGTCATCGTCTGCATCCAGCAGCAACGGAGCCACCGCGCAGATTTGGGAGTCGTCAAAACGCTCCAAAGCAGCCGCCGTCCAACCGTCGGTAGCCAGCACGCCGGGCTGCAGCACGTGCACGATTTCGCCCTCCGACGCGCGGCACCCTGCGTTGATCACATGCGACTTGCCCGCGTTCTGCGGCACGGGCAGAAAGCGGACTTCGCCCTTCAAGTCGTACGGGTCATCGTACGGCTGGGAATGGACGACGATCACTTCGCACTCTGCCGGCCGGTTCTGCAAAACCGAGGCGAGCGTATCCTCGAAGGAGTCGTTATCCGACCACAGCGGGATGATAATGGACAGCCGACACACGGGTCACCTTCCTTGCCTCTCTGCTCGTCTTATTTCGACCGAACCGGCTGGAAAAGTTGATACGAACGATAGAAACGGTTGACGATTTTGCTGCAGCAAGGGGGTGTCCAGGTCGGCGGTCCGCGGCTCGGCTCCAAGTCACCCCATGCACAAGCCGCGCACAAGAAAGCGTCCTGCGGCAGAGCCGCAGGACGCCCGCTAGCATGGGAGATCGACCCAAGCCAGATCTCAGTTTTGACTCAAGGACTGATGTTTCCGGGGAGTCTCCAATTTCTTGCCTTCCGCCCGCCGCGCGGCTTCCAACGTCACTCGCATCGCCGCCGCGAGTTCCTGCGGCGAGAAATACTTCTCGGTGTATCCGTTGCTCAGTTTCACGCGGTCCTTGGCGGCGAGTTGCTCCCAACTCAGGCCGTCGGTAAAGTGCCAGGCTGCCGCCTGGGCTGCATTCTGAGGCACTTCGCCGCGTCCCAGCATCCTGCAGACCTCCGCCACGCGATGATCCTGAGTGAACGACTCAATGGGGCGAATCTCGTAGGCCACCCGCGGATTCGGGTCGGCCTTTCCGTGCTCCAGGCAGACTGTCGCCACCTTGAACTTCCCGACCTTATCCGGAGCGACGTTGAACATGCCACCCATGCCGCCCATGCCGCCTCCACCTCCCATGCCGCCCATGCCGCCGCCCATCGCTTGATTCTGGCCTCCTCCTCCGCCGCCGCCGAGGCCGCCGCCTACGTTGCCGCCGCCAAAGCCGCCGCCGCCAAAACCGCCGACCTGAGCCAGAACAGGTACGCCGGCAAAGGCCTCGGGCAGCTTGATCTCCAACGGCTGTTTGGCCTTGTTCTCAATCAGAACATTGGCTTCCTTGGCGTCCTTGGGAATCAACTTGACCGCGATATCCCCCGCCTTGATGGCCTCGAACAGCTCCACTCGCTTCGCCGCCCGAGCCGCCTTGTCTGCGCCGCTGGCGGAAAGGCTGACCGCCGCGACACTCAAGACCGCCACAATCGCTGTCATCGTAAGCCGAACCGGTATTCGCATGGGTTTACTCCTGCCTCTTTGATCCATGTCGCGGCCTTGGTTTGACGTCAAAAACCAATCGCCAACGGCATGCCCTATCACTAAGGATAGCTGGTCGAAACGGGAATTCCAACAATTTATTCGTCACTTAGAGCGGATGCGTTGGGCTTTTCCTTGCCGGAAATTCCCCAAATTGGTGGACGCATAAGTCCCGCGACCACTCACGTTCCCATGTGCGCCGGATCCTTCAAGTCGATCGAGCGGATCGCGTGACGGTTCGTGTCTGCTACGTCCAGGATGCCGTCCGCCACACTCAGACGGTGATAGATCGGCGATGACGATGCGGTGGTGGCCGTTGTCGGGGACCGAGATCTGGTGACTGTTCGCGACGGCCAGGATCTGGTCAGGGAATCTCCAAGGTGTCCCCGGTTTCGCGCCGGGCTTCAGATCAAAGTCCATCGGCTTTTCGTCCCGATCGGGGGGCTGGTGAGGCGAATTACCTTTGTTGCCGCACGAGTCGGGCCGGATTTTGGCCCTGCAAACCCCGCCATCCGCAGGGACTTCGTGACCCAATCACGGTTGACCGGCTGCCCCCAGTCGCTATAAACTGCCTCTTTGGAAGATGTTGCGCGATTTTGCTGGATCGGCGCGTCCGTCTGCGACCCCGAGATGGGAAATTATAGATCATGGAAATCCTGGAACGAATTTGGGAACTCATCGGGCTGTTTTTCAGCGGTCTGCTTAAAGGCGTCGAGCGCGGTGTGACATCGCTGTTCGGCTCGTCCAACGCCCGTTACATCCGCCGGCTGCAACCGACGGTCGACGCCATCAGCACTCTGGCGTCGAAGTACGAAGCGATGTCCGACGCGGAGTTGCGGGAACAGACAGTCCGCTTCCGGGAACGGCTGCGCGCCGGCGAAACGCTGGACGATTTGTTGGTCGAAGCCTTTGCCGTGTGCCGCGAGGGCGGTCGGCGTTTCATCGGCCTCCGCCATTACGACGTCCAGATGATCGGCGGCATCGTGCTGCACCGCGGCTCGATCGCCGAGATGGTGACGGGGGAAGGCAAGACCCTGGTGGCCACCTTGCCCGCCTACCTGAACGCCCTGGAAGGCAAGGGCGTCCACGTCGTGACGGTCAACGACTACCTGGCGCGCCGCGACATGGAGTGGATGGGTCCGCTGTACATGGGGCTGGGCCTGACGGTGGGGGCCATTCAGAGCGACATGTCGGTGCTGGAGCGCCAGCGGGCCTATGCCTGCGACATCACGTACGGCACGAACAACGAGTTCGGCTTCGATTACCTCCGCGACAACATGCGGCCGGCCGCTCGCGGCGACGAGCGCTATCCGAAGGAGTACCAGCAGTCGCAGGGCCGGCTGAACTATGCGATTGTGGACGAGGTGGACAACATTCTGATCGACGAAGCCCGCACGCCGCTGATCATTTCCGGTCCGGCCTACGACGACGTCCGCAAGTACTCCGAGGCTGACCGCATCGCCCGGTTGCTGAAACGGGACGCCCATTTCGTCGTCAACGAAAAAGACCACACGGCGCACTTGACCGACGAGGGCGTTCGCGAGGCCGAACGCCTGGCGGGCGTCGAGAGCTTTTACACGGCCGGCAACATGGAATGGCCGCACCTGCTGGACAACGCCCTGAAGGCCCACTACCTGTACCAGAAAGACGTCCGTTACGTGATCAAAGAAGGCCGCATCGTGATCGTCGACGAGTTCACGGGCCGGTTGATGGAAGGCCGCCAGTGGAGCGACGGCCTGCACCAGGCGGTCGAGGCCAAGGAGGGCGTCAAGATCAAGGAAGAGACGCAGACCTTGGCCACGATCACGCTGCAGAACTTCTTCAAGCTCTACAAGAAGATCGCCGGCATGACCGGAACGGCCATGACGGAGGCGAACGAATTCTGGAAGATCTACAAGCTGGAGGTGATCGCCATCCCCACCAACCGGCCGATGCGCCGGCTGGAGCATCCCGACGTGATCTACCGCACGGAGCGCGAGAAGTTCAAGGCGGTTGCGGACGAGGTCGAACAGATGCACCGCTACGACGCGATCGTCACCGCCGACGGCCAGACTCTGGTCGGCACGATCCTCAAGGAGCAAGACGGCGCCGTCGATTTCCAGGTCCTCGAACCGCGCCGCCGCGAAACGATCCCGCGCGACACGATCAAGGAACTGCATCCGCGCGGCCGGCCGATCCTGATCGGCACCGTGTCGATCGAGAAAAGCGAGCGGCTGTCCACGATGCTGGACAAGCGGGGCGTCAAGCATCAGGTGCTCAACGCCAAGCACCACAAGCGCGAGGCGGAGATCATCTCGCAGGCCGGCCGCCTGGCCGCCGTCACGATCGCCACCAACATGGCCGGCCGCGGCACGGACATCGTCCTGGGCGGCAACCCGGAAACCATGACCTGGGCCCGGCTGCAGGACAAGTACGAGACGCGGCTGGACGTACCCCGCGAGGAATGGGATGCGCTGGTCGCCGAAATCGAACGCGAAGAGAACATGAAGCCGGAGGGCGAACACGTCAAGCAGATCGGCGGCCTGCACGTGATCGGCACGGAACGGCACGACGCGCGGCGGATCGACCTCCAGCTGCGCGGCCGCTGCGGCCGCCAAGGCGACCCCGGCAGCAGCCGCTTCTTCCTCTCCCTGGAAGACGACTTGATGCGGATCTTTGCCGGCGAGTGGGTCAAGAAGATCCTGGAAACGCTGGGCATGAAGGAAGGCGAATCCATCGAAAGCCGCATGGTCACGCGGCGCATCGAAGCGGCTCAGAAGAAGGTCGAGGAACGCCACTTCGAGAGCCGCAAGCACCTGCTGGAATACGACGAGGTGATGGACGAGCAGCGGAAGCGGGTCTACGGCTACCGGCAGCGGATCCTGGACGGCGCCAGCTGCCGGGACCTGATCCTGCAGTCGGTCCGGCAGCAAATCGAGCATCATCTGGGCACCTACCTGGGCCGCGATTTCGGCGTGGAAACGTTCACGGAATGGGCCGGCAAACGGCTGGCCACGAACCTGGATCCCCGCGATTTCCGCGGCATGGACTTTACCCAGGCCGAACGCTACGCCCGCGACGAAGCGGAGAAATTCGCCGAGACCCAGGTGCTGGACGCCATCGAAGAGAACTTGCCAGAGGTCGAGGACGCGGAACACCCGGAGGAATGGAACTGGCTGGCGCTGACCAAGTTCGCCAATGCGCGGTGGGGCTTGAACCTCCGCGACCGGGATCTCCGCAAGGCGGGCCGCGAAGGGGCCGCCGAGCTGCTGATCGAACGGGCGCGGGAAGCGATCGGCCGCGTCGAACTGGACGACGGCGCCGCCTTTCTCCAGGAAGACTTCGGGTTGCGCAGCGCGATCGGCTGGGTCAGGCACAAGTTCGGAATCGAATTGGACTTTGAGGAAGTCCGCGAGCTGGAACCGAACGAATTGAAGAATCTGGCCTATGAACGGGCGGTCAAGGCGTACGACGAAAAGGAAGCCCAGTACCCCGTCATGGCCGCCCTGTACCGCTTCTCGTCCGGCGTCGGCCGCTCGCGGCTGGACCGCGAGAACCTGATCGCCTGGGCCAGCCAGCGGTTCGACACCCCGTTGTCGCTGGAAGACCTGAAACACAAACAGCGCGAGGAGATCCGGGCGGTGCTCCTGGAGCATAGCCGGGGCTACCAACAACGGGCCCAGAAACTGCTGGGCGAAGTCCGGCAGAAGGTGGCCGAGCTGTTCCCCAGCACGGAGGACGGCCTGGAAGCGGGCGCCGCGGCCGCCCACAACGGCCTCCTCCGCTCGCTGACCGACTGGATGAATTCGACGTTCGACTGCGAATTGACCGAGGAGGATCTCCGGCCACTCACCCGCGAAGAACTCGAACATAAGCTCAGCGACGTCGTCGAAGAACGGTACCGGCCCGAGATGCGCCGCATGGAGCGCGCGGTGCTGCTGCAGATTGCCGACGCCGCCTGGAAGGATCACCTGTTGGCGATGGACCATCTGCGCAGCTCGGTCGGCCTGGTCGGCTACGCCCAGGTGGATCCCAAAGTGGAATACAAACGCGAGGGGATGAAGCAGTTCGAGGCCATGTGGCAGTCGATCGGCGGACGCGTGACCGACCTGATCTACCGCATGGAACAGCTGGACGAAGGCTTCGTGGGCAGCACCTTTGTGGAAACCACCGCCAGCCACGCCGCGGCGGAAACGGCCAGCGACATCGCCAAACAACAGCAGCAAGCGATCCAGAACAGCCAAGGCGAGATGGTCATCGAGACCATCCGCAATCGCGGTCCGCGCGTCGGACGCAACGATCCCTGCCCCTGCGGCAGCGGCAAGAAGTACAAGAACTGCTGCATGAGAAAAATGGGAGCGGTGTGAACGCTCCGGACGGGATGCCGAGCGGGGAGCCTGCGGCAGCCGGTCCCACATCACAGCGCGAATCCTTGACCGACGACATCCATCCACCGCAGCCGACTCGCCTCATGCCTTACCTGCTGAACCTGGCCTACCTGCTGCTGCTCGTCGTTTGCCTGCCCTGGCTCCTCGGTACGGCGCTCCGCAAAGGCAAGTATCGGGAAGGTTTCGGGGCCAAACTCCTGGGCCGGGTTCCGATCCGGCAGGGGGCCGAACGCTGCGTCTGGCTGCACGCGGTGAGCGTCGGCGAGGTCAATCTGCTGGGTCCGCTCCTGGTGCGGCTCGAACAACAGCACCCGGATTGGGTGCACGTCATCTCCACGACGACAAAGACCGGCTTCGAGCTGGCCAAAAAGAAATACGCCCCGCGGACCGTCTTCTACTGCCCGCTGGACTTCAGTTGGGCCGTCCGGACGGCGATGAAACGCATCCGCCCCAATCTGCTGGTGCTGGCCGAGTTGGAGCTCTGGCCCAACCTGATCTGGGCGGCGAAAAGGCACGGCGCCAAGGTGGCCGTGGTCAACGGCCGCTTGAGCGACCGCAGCTTCCGCGGCTACCGCCGCGTCCGCCCGTTCGTGGCCCGCCTGCTGCAGTCGCTGGACGCAATCGCCGCGCAAAACGACGAATACGCCGCCCGGTTTTGCCAGCTGGGGGCGCGCCCCGAAATCGTCCAGCGGACCGGTTCGATCAAGTTCGACGGCGCCCAGACGGATCGCGACAACTCAAAGACGCGGCAGTTGGCGGAAGCGGCGGGCATCGAGCCGGACGACATCGTCTTCCTGGCCGGCAGCACGCAGGAGCCGGAGGAACAGCTGGCGTTGGCCGTGTACCGCGAACTGGCCGCCGCCTACCCGCGACTCCGCTTGATCGTCACGCCGCGGCATCCCGAACGGTTTCAGGAAGTCGCCGAATTGCTGGGACGCTCGGGCCTCGCCTGGCAGCGGCGCAGCCGCCTGGACGAAGGCGGCGGCGATCCCCAGGCGCGCGTGCTGCTGGTCGACGCCGTCGGCGAACTGGGGGCCTGGTGGGGCACGGCGCGGATCGCCTTTGTGGGCGGCAGCATGGGCACGCGGGGCGGCCAGAACATGATCGAACCGGCTGCCTACGGGGCGGCGGTCTCCTTCGGTCCCCACACCAGCAACTTTCGCGACGTTGTGGGCCTGATGCTCCAGCGCCAAGCCGCCGTCGTCGTCGCTGACCGGGAGCAGTTGGCCGCCTTCGTCCGCCGTTGTCTGGCCGAGCCCGAATTCGCCGACGACCTGGGCCGGCGCGCCCGCCAACTGGTCCTGGAACAACTCGGCGCCGCCGACAAGACGTGTCAGATTTTGGAGTCGCTGATGTCCGCCTGAGTTTGTTGACGTTTTCCGCCGGGGACCACACACGCCATGCATGCTGTCCAAAACACAACGCTCCTTCTCGCCAGCCGCAATCGGAAGAAGCTCCGCGAAATCGCCGAACTGCTCAACGGCCTGGACGTGACGCTGGTCAGCGCGGCCGATTTTCCCGAAGCTCCGGAGGTGGAAGAGACCGGCCGGACGTTTGCGGAAAACGCCGCCCTCAAGGCCGGCACGGTCGCCGCCGCCACGGGCCATTGGACGATTGCCGACGACAGCGGTCTGGCCGTCGATGCGCTCGACGGGGCCCCCGGCGTCTATTCGGCACGCTACGCCGGCGAGCAGTCGAACGACCGCCAAAACAACGAGAAGCTCCTGGCTCAACTCCGCGACGTGCCCGACGAGCGGCGGGGCGCCCAGTTCGTCTGCTGCCTGGCCTTGGCCGATCCGGCAGGCGCCATCCGGTTGCACGTGGAAGGCCGCTGCCGCGGCCAATTGCTGCACGAACCCCGCGGCCAAAATGGCTTTGGCTACGATCCGCTGTTCTGGATCCCCGAATACCGCAAGACGTTCGCCGAGCTGACCCTGACCGCCAAGAGCGTCCTTAGCCACCGCGCTCGAGCGTTCGAGAAGCTCCTTGGGCGGCTGGCCGGCGTGCTGGCCGAAAGCAAATGATCCGAGATCGGCAAGACCGGCGGCCAGCGTCCGGGTTTCATCGGCCGCCGGATGCGGGGACGATCTCCAGCCAGCCCAGCGACGACGGCACGTGGAAATCGGGCTCCTCCGTCCGGGGATCCACCCAGGCC
This sequence comes from Candidatus Anammoximicrobium sp., assembly GCA_012515235.1. Classification (GTDB taxonomy): domain Bacteria; phylum Planctomycetota; class Planctomycetia; order Pirellulales; family Pirellulaceae; genus Anammoximicrobium. The sequence goes on along the minus strand of JAAYYU010000144.1, from coordinate 44,201 downwards.
ATCCAGGCTTGGATCGGCGGCGGGCCTTCGGGGCGGCGGCCGCGGTTGTGGATGCTGTCGCGCTGCACCACCGGCCTGCCGCTGCGATCGTGGCTGAACTCGGCGCGGAACAGCCCGCACCGGATCTTGACGCCCGGCCGCAGCGCCGGGAATCCCAGGGCCGTGAAACTGGCCAGCGGAATCCGGCCCTCGACGGCGTAGCCGCCCTCCAGCGAGGAACCTTTCGCCTCCAGACCCGGCCAGTTCCATTTGGTGTCCAGCCGGCGATAGTACGCAGCCCGATAATCGAACACCCGCCCCCGCGGATCGACTTCGAAGCAGTAGTAATCCCGCAACTGCTCGTCGCGACAGAAATACAGCTCCACCCGGTCCTCGAACATCGCATCCTCCTCGTCCCGCAACTTGTCCAGGACCACGAGGTCCGCGTCGGTGACCCGGAACGTAAAGTACAGGAACTGCTCCGTACACAACGCCCGGAACTCCGTAGCCGGCGCGGGCGTGTCTTTCCAGGGAAAGACGAACCGTGTCTCGGCTTTGGCGGCCGCCCAAGCCGCCTCGTCAGCCCGGCCGTCCAATTCGATCGGGGCTGCCGGCAGCCAGACGGCCGGATACGCGTCGTCGCTCCGCGGCCGCGGCAGGAAGTCGTCCTCCTGCAACTTGATCCGCAACGGGCCTTGCATCGTCGTGATCCACAGCTCGCCGGGTACGTGCTCGTAGACGTGCGGATAGGACAAGCGGTGGTGGGGCTCCTGGCCGCCCTCTTTCATCGGATCGTAGGCCAGGACCACTGGCTCGGTCCACGTGCGCCCGTCGTCCTCGGAAAAGGCCAGCGACAGCTGTTCGCGGCGGCCCGTCCGCTTGACCGGGTCGATGAACCGGTTCCACAGCAGCACCAGCCGGCCGCTTTGCAGTCGCTGCAGTTGGCCCGGCGATCCACTGGCGGCAATGGCCGACGGGCGGATGTCCTTCCAGGTCAATCCTTCGTCGTCCGAGTAGGCCTCGGTGAAACAGCCGCGATAGGTGCGGATCAGCATCCACAGCCGCCCATCGTGCAACTGGGCCAGCGTCGGTTCGATCCCGCCCCCGTGATCGCCATAGCCGCCGTAGTCGCCCAGATCGATCAGGTTGCTGCGTTTCCACGTCTGGCCTTCGTCGTCCGAAACGTACGTCATGCACACGTGCCGGCCGGGATCGGCCACCGCCTGCTGACAACCCAACACCACGCGGCCGCTGCGCAACTGGATCATCGTCCGCAACGCGCCGCAGTAACCGTCCTGGACCAGTCGCGGCGCCTCCCATGTCTCGCCTTCATCCAGGCTGCGTACGACGTACACCGGCAAGCGGCACCCGGGCTGGGGACCGCCCTGCTTCTGATCCCAGCGAAAGACCTGTTCGCGGCGGTTCATAAAAGCCAGAATCAGCACCCCGTCGCGAGTCCGCAGCAAGGTCCGCTCCTCGCGGCACTGGTATTGGTCGGGCTGCTTGAACAGTGCCTTTGGCGACCATGTCTGGCCATCGACCTCACGGATCAGCACCCGTTCGTTGTCCGCGGCCAACACCTTGCCGTCCCCCCGCGTGACGAACGGCCCCAGGTGCGCCGCGGGCAGCGGCTGGACCTGCGGGTGCAGCAGAATCATCTTGCCGCCAAACGGGACTTCCTGCCAGTCGGCCGGATCAGCGGCCGTCACCAGTACGAGCAACAACGCAGACAGCATGTCAGGCCTCCCCGGATCTACCTTGGTTCATCTTTCTGAGCAATTTTTCGCAACGCAGCAAGCCCTTCACGGGCGCGCGATCTCGTAGCAAAGGATGGCGCCGTGGTCGCCACAGCCGGCGACGTCGGCGGTGAAATTGAGTTCACCGGCAGTCGTACGGCAGGGGACTTCGACCAGGCGGCGGCCGGCGGTCGACAACGCCCACACGCGGCAGCGTGCCGGATCGCGCAGTTGCAGGCGAACCTCGGCCTTGCCGGCGCGGACCAGGTGCGGCAACTTGCCCCAGGCCAGCAGCGTTTGCCGCGCCCGTTCCGCATAGCGGATTTCCGTGTTCTGCAGGTCGGTCAGATGCGTGACCAGCAGCCGCCGGCTTTCGCGGATCGGCTGATCGTCCAGCGAACTGACCCAGACAGTCGCGTCCGTGTCCTGGACCGCGATCTGCACGCCGTGCGAGGCGCGGATGGTCTCGCCTGCCGGCGCAAAGCCGCCGGCTGTCCGCGGCGTATTGAGCGTCATGCAGTCCCGCGGCCCGTCGATCGTGATCTCGCCCGTCTCGCATTGAAACACATTCTTGCCCGGATCGGTCGGGTTGCCCGCGGCCAGGATGCCGCGCTGGCGGAGCAGGTCCAGCAGCTGTTCCTCGTCGATCTGGTAAGGGTCGTCGGCCCGAGCGGCAGCGGCTGCGGCGGAACCGCTGGCCGAGGTCGCCCAGCCCAAGGGCAGCACCAGGTCATGAGCCGCGGCCTGCCCGGGATCGTCCACCACCTGGGTCCCGACGCGGGTCAGCCAGGCAGCCCAGTGCCAGCTCGGCGCCAGGCTGGGGATCTTCGCCGCCGGCTGACGGAAATCGGCTTCCGTCATGACGATACTGGCGCTGTGCGGCGCGGCGCGCATGTCCCCGCGCAGGAACAGGCAGATGCTGGCGCGTTCGGCAGCCTGGCCCAGCGGATCGGAGGCCATGTTGAAGTAATCGAGCTTGCCGGGCTGGAACAGGTTGTCGCGGCTGTGACTGTACGCGAACCGCCAGATGCTGTCCCAGTCCTGAATCGCGCCCAGGGCCCCGGTCAGGATTCCGCCGACGCCCCGGTACCGGCCCGGCGCGGAGTAGTTGTACTCGGAGACCGTGAACGGCTTGTCGAACAGCCGCGTGAAGGCCAGATGTCGGCCGCCGCTGGCGCCGCTGGCGACCGGACTGGTGTTCGGACAGCGGCTGGGCAGCCGCCACGACTGTTCCAGAAATCGCGGATGGTCGACGTAGAAGTGGTCGTCCACATAATCCATCTCGCGGCGAATCGACTGGCTGGTCGCGTGATTGGTCCAGCCGTTCATGTTGGTCACCAGGGCCCGCGCGCCCAGTTCCTGGCGCAGGAAGGCCGTGGCGCGAATCAGAAAATCCCGCTCGACCTTTGCCATGAAGAGCACCAGGTCCCGGCCGCGCAAGTCCGCGCTGTGGACCGACCCGTCCAGCGTCACCGTTCCTGCCGCCGGGTCTTCCTCGCTTTTGAGCGCGGAGCCCCACGCTGCGGCCAGGCCGGCGCGGTCCTTGTACCGTTCGGCCAGCCAGCGATTCCAGGCGGCGCGGTACTCCGGGATGTCCTTGGCCAGCTGCACGAAGTTGCCCAGGTTGCCTTCGTTGACCAACGCCAACCAGGCCAGTCCCGGCTCGTCCTTGTACGCCCGTTGCGTGTAGGGATTGACGTGCTGGAGCAGGTTTCGCGCGAACGTCTTCCAGTTCTCGAACGCTCCCGGATGCAGCGCGGCCAGCACTTTGAAGCGGTTCATCGCGTCGCGGCGGCTGCTTTCCGAGTCGGGCAGGAACAGCGTCACATCGACGGGCCGCGACACGAACAGGTCGGTGGTCACGTAGATTCCCCGCCGGATACAGGCGGCGACCAGATAATCCAGCTGGTCCAGTTTCTCCGGGTTCAAACTGGTCCGCTCGCGCTGCGATTCGGTCAATTCGCTTTCGTAATGGTGCAAGCGCACGGCGTTGTAGCCGAGTCGCACCAGGCGCTGGGCCAGGCGGTCGGACTGTTCGTGCGTGATGTAGTGGGCGGAGAAGCAGAAGTTGACGCCGTAGAAGCGCGCCGGTTTGCCCGGCTGCCGCTCGAAGAAAAACGTTCCGTCGGAGTTCGCCTTCAGCCAGCCGTGCTTGCCCGCGGGGGCGTCCTGCAGGCCTAGGGCGGAGAAATCCAACGCCGAACCGGGCGCGATGTCCAGTTCCAGCGGGAGCGGGATCCAGTCCTTGTCGGCGACGATTGTCACCGGCATGTCGTGCTCGACGCGCACGCCGCCCGTGGCCGCCAGTGCGAAGCCGATCGTCACGGGAACTCCCTTGGCAAACGGCTTCTCGGCGCTGGCGGCGCGAAAGATGCGGACGGAATACGAGGGGCCCCAGCGCCGGTTATCCTGCAACAAGACCGAAGTCGGCGTGGGAAAACTCCAGCGCAGGCTCCCGCCCGCAGGCAACTCGATGGCCAACGTGCGGATCGCTCCTGTGAAAATTGAGACCTCGCCGAACTCCTTCGGAAAAGTCCCGGATCGCGCGTCGGCCGTCCAGCGGCCGCCCGCCAGGGTCGGGATGTCGAAATTCACGCTGACGTGCAGCGAAGGCAGAACCACGTCCCGATCCGGCGTGAACTCGTACTGGGCCTTCAGTTGCTCGCCGTCGGCCGCAACGGCCGCCCAGCCCGCGACCTGGCCGCCGCCCGGTACGGCGATCCGCAGGTGGCGCCGGTCGGCCGAATCGGTCTGTCGCGTCTCGGCAGTGGCCTCGGCAGAGTCCCATTGCGGAGTGAAGAGTCCCGCGCCGAACTCGGCGATTTTCTCTTTCCCGCGCGCCAGCTGAACGCCGCCCTCCCTGCTCACCAGGGCCTGGAAGCCTTCCCCCTGCTCCGCGGCCGCTTCCGCCAGCCCCAGTCCAACCATCGCGATCGTCAGCATCCATCGAATCATGCACGTATCCTCCACAAAGTCCAAGGAAATCCACTCACCAGCATGACGGCTTCCCCGCGCCGCGGCAAGTCGTCGGCCCGACAAAACACGCTTTCCGCCGTTGCGGATCGCGTCTTCGGTGAACCGCGATCCAACAGGGAGCGCGGCGGCTGGCAGCTTGCCTCGCGGTCCCCGTTGGGTCGCGGTTGAACGAGTCGATGCGAACCGCGCACGACCACAGAAATCACGATCCAGCATTGCGGGGCCGCGTCGCCGGACCATAAACTGGCAGGCGTCTTGACCCAAGCGGCGGCGGCAGGCGTGTGCGTCGCCCGGACCCGTTCGGGAACATCCGTGAGAAGAGCGAGGTTGCCATGAATCGTTGCGCAGGGCCGTGGCCCGGAATCGTGCTCGTTTTGGTTGCGTCGTTCTGCCAGGCGGAGGTGACGGTCCGGGAGACGACGGTCAGGCTGCCGACCTATCCGCCGGGGCCCTGCGACAAGAATCCCATCTTCTACACGGGCCGCGTGTACCAGGGCGCGCAAGGCCGCGTCTATCCGTACCCGCTGCAGGACGTTCTGCACGACCAGAAAGTGGACAAGGACTACACCGCGGTGCTGCTGGAAAACGAGTACCTGACGATGTCGCTCTTGCCGGAGGTGGGCGGACGGCTGTTCCGTTTTACGGACAAGCACAGCGGCTTCGAGATCTTCTATCGCCAATCGGTCATCAAGCCCGCGCTGATCGGCATGTTGGGCGCGTGGACCTCCGGGGGCGTGGAGTGGAATTTCCCGCACCATCACCGGGCCACGAGTTTTATGCCGGTCGACTACACGCTGGTGGAAAACGCCGACGGCAGCAAGACGGTCTGGATCGGCGAAACGGAGCTGCGGCACCGCATGAAATGGTCCATCGGCCTGACTATGCGGCCGGGGCGCGCCTATCTGGAGGCCGATTGCCGGTTCCTGAACCGCCAGGCGTACCTCGAGTCGATGCTGTACTGGGCCAACGTCTCCGTGCATTGCGGCCCGGATTATCAGGTCCTGTTTCCGCCCTCTTGCCGCGTGGGGGCGGACCATCACAAGACCTACTTCACGCCGTTCCCCCTGGGCCGGCCCAACGTGGCCATCGACGAGATCGCCGATCTGAGCTGGTGGAAGAATTTCACGTCGGATCACCGGTCCATCTTCGCCGTCGATCCCGACCACGATTTCCTGGCCGGCTACGATCACGGCCTGCAGATGGGCACGGCGCACGTGGCGAACCGTCACCTCGTGTGCGGCAAGAAGTTCTTCCTCTGGGGCAACAATCCGGGCGGCTTCGTGTGGGACAAGGTGTTGACGGATCACGACGGCCCGTACCTGGAGCTGATGGTCGGCGCCTATTCCGACAACCAGCCGGATTACAGCTGGATCTCGCCCTACGAAACGCGCACCTGCAAGCAGTACTGGTATCCGATCAAGAAGATCGGCGGCGTGAAATGCGCGACGCTGGACGCCGCCGTCAACCTCGAACGGCGAGCGCCCGGCAAGGTCTTGCTGGGATTCAACACGACCGCCAGGTACGCACGCGCCAAGGTGGTCCTGCAACACGGCCCACAGACGTTCTCCGAAGTCATCGACATCGATCCGAACACGCCGTACCTGAAAGAAGTCCCGATCGCCGCCGCCGTTGCCGACCAGCAGATCACCGGGATGCTCCTTTCGCCCGACGGCCGCGAACTGGTCCGCTACACGCCGGTGGCGGTCCCCGATCAGCCGCTGCCGGAGCCGGTGGAGAATCCGAAAGCGCCGGCGGAGTACCAGACCGTGGAAGAGCTGTACCTGGTCGGTTTGCGGCTGGAACAGTTCCACAACGGGATCGTCGATCCTCTGCCGTACTATGAAGAGGCGCTGCGCCGCGACCCGTCCGACCTGCGGGTCAACACGGCGCTCGGCATCCGCTTGGCGCGACAGGCGAAGTTTGCGGAGGCCGAAAGACACCTCCGCCGCGCGGTGGAACGGACGACTCGCAACTACACCCGCGCCAAAGACGCCGAGCCGCACTACTACCTGGGCGTCGTGCTGAAGGAACTCGGCCGGCTGAAGGAGGCGGAGGACGAGTTGTGGAAAGCCGTGTGGCGCGACAGCTTCCAGCGGGCCGGCTACCTCGAGCTGGCCAAGATCGCCTGTCTGCGGCGCGATTACGCCGGTGCACGGGAGCGGGTTGAACAGGCGTTGGACGTGGCGGGCCGCTGCAGCAAGGCGCACACCTTGCGGGCCTACATCCTTCGCCAGCTCGGACATGACAGGGAAGCGGCGGCAGCGCTCGATCAGGCCGTCGAACTCGATCCCCTCGACGTCTGGTCGCGGGCCGAAGGCTGTTTCCTCCGCGGCGAATCGAAATCGGTCCTGGCCGCGATGGGCCGCAACCGGGGCGACCCGCTGCAGCAGATGCTGGAAGTGGTCACCGACTACGGCGCCCTCGGCGCAACGGACGAAGCCCTCGCGATCCTGACCCAGGCCGAAGCGGCCAGCGCGGCCTACGCCAGTCCGTTGGTCAAGTACTACGCGGGTTACTGCAACCTGCGGACCGGCAAGACCGAGACGGCCCGCACGCTGTTCGGCCAGGCCGCGGCCATGTCCACCGATTACTGCTTCCCGTTCCGGCACGAGGAGTTGCCGGCGCTTTCCGCCGCTGTGGAACTGCGACCGGACGACGCCAACACCTGGTACTATCTGGGCAACTTGTGCTACTACCTCGACCAGCGGCCGCGGGGCATCGCGGCCTGGGAAAAGGCCGTCGCCCTCCGTCCCACGCACACGCTGGCCCTGCGCAACCTGGGGTTCGCCTACGGGCGGATTCCGGAAAAACGCGAGTTGGCCGTGTCCCGCTACGAGGCGGCGATCGAGGCCGATCCGGACAACGTGGCCTGCGTGCTGGAACTGGACAAGCTGGCCGAGAAAATGAACCGTGACGCCGCCCCGCGACTGGCGTTCCTGGAAAGCCACCTGGCGACGGTCCAGAAGAGCGACCCGACCACGCTGCGGCTGGCCTACCTGTACAACGAGACCGGACAGTACGACAAATCGCTGGCCATTCTGACCACGCGCCGCTTCCACGTGTGGGAAGGCGCCGCCGCGCTGCACCAGCCGTTCGTGGACGCTTGCCTGTTGCGCGGCCTGTCGAAACTCGCTGCCGGCCAAGCCGCGGCGGCGCTGCAGGACTTCCAACGGGCCAGTACCTACCCGGAAAACCTCCAGGCAGGCCGTCCCGGCGATGCGGGGCAAGCGCCGAAGATTCACTACTATACGTCGCGAGCGTACCGCGCGCTGGGGGACGCGGAGCAGACCCAGGCCGAACTGCGCCGAGCGCTGGAGGGCCGCGTGGCCGACGGCGAAATGAACTACTACCGCCTGCTGACGCTCCGCGAACTGGGAGACGCTCAGGGCGAGACAGCACAACGCCAGCGGCTGCTGGCGGCAATCGCGGCGCTGGAAGGTCCGGAAACCGTCGACGCCTACGCCAAGTTCGGCGGCGAGAACACGCCCAATGAACGCGTCGGACTCCGCTCGGCCCAGTCCGCCTATCTCCAAGGCCTGGCGGCGCTGGCGGCAAACGACCGGGAGATCGCCCAGACCCGCTTCCAGCAGGCACTGGCCGAGCGGCCCGGTCTGATCTGGGCGAAATACTTTCTGCGAAAGTGACGCGGAACAGCCAGAGGCGGCAGGCAAGGGAAGCGGATTCTTACGTTCCGATCCACCGCCGCCCAGCCGACGGCTCTTGCGTCCGCCGGAAGATGGGCTATCCTGAATACCGAAAGGACTACCGGCATTCCTATGCTTCCACTCCTCTCCCCGAACGGTGGCCGGTCGGCGCGGATTGGCTTGCTGCATTCGCTCAGTGGTACGATGGCGCTCAGCGAGCGGCCGCTGGTGGACGCGGAAACGCTGGCCCTGGAAGAGATCAACCAGGCTGGCGGGGTGCTCGGCTGCCGCCTCGAGCCGGTGATCGCGGACGGCGGGTCTGTCTCGGACACGTTCGCCGAGCGAGCGGGCGATTTGCTCGCGGCGGGTGTGAAGACCCTGTTTGGCTGCTGGACGTCCGCGTCTCGCAAAGCCGTGCGGCCGGTGGTGGAAGCCGCCGAAGGACTGCTGTGGTATCCGGTTCAATATGAAGGTCTGGAGGAGTCCCGGCACGTCGTCTATACGGGCAGTTGCCTGAACCAGCAGATTTCGCCCGCCCTGGAATGGGCGCTGGCCCATGTCGGCACCCGGCTCTTCCTGCTCGGCTCGGACTACGTCTTCCCCCGCACCGCAAACAAGCTGATCCGTTCGTTGGTGGAGAGCCACAAAGAGGGCGGCGCCGTCGTGGCCGAGCGTTATCTGCCGCTGGGGGCCCAGGACTTTGCGGACGTGATCGCCGAAATCCGGCGACTGCGGCCGGAACTGGTTTTCAACACCTTGAACGGCGACGGCAACCTGGCGTTCTTTCGCCAGTATCGCGCGGCGGGCCTCACAGCGCGCGACATCCCGGTGTTGTCGGTGAGCGTTGCGGAGACGGAACTCGAATCCATCGCCGACGTCGCGGAGGGTCATTTGGCGTGCTGGAACTATTTTCAGAGCCTGGACCTTCCCGACAATCGGCGTTTCGTCGCTGACTTCCAGAAGCGTTACGGCCGTGCGCGCGTCTGCTCCGCGCCGATGGCGCTGGCCTACTGCCAGATCCACCTCTGGAAACAGGCCGTCGAGGCGGCGGGGTCCTTCGACATCGCCGCCGTCTTGGAACGTCTGGCCGGGCAGACATTCGCGGGGCCGGCCGGGCAGATCACGATCGAAGCGAACCACCACGCCACGATGATCGCCTATGTCGGGCGGGCCACCGCCGCGGGACAGTTCGAGATCGTCTGGGGCAGTCCGGCGCCCATCCGCCCGCTGCCCTGGCTGGGAATCGAAGACAGCCGCTTGCCGTACCAATCGCTCGTCAAGGAGGCGATGGCCTCCTTTCCGGAGACCCTGTATCACAACACGCTGTTGGAACGGGAGATCCAACAGCGCAAACGGACGGAGGAGGAGCTGAAACGGGCCAAGCAGGCGGCCGAAGCGGCCAACGAGGCCAAGAGCCTGTTCCTGGCCAGCATGAGCCACGAGATCCGCACGCCGATGAACGCCATCATCGGCATGGCCGAACTGCTGCTCGACACGTCGTTGTCCAGGGAGCAGCGGGAGCAGTTGCGGATCGTCCAGCAAGCCGGCGAGTCCCTGTTGGCGATTATCGAGGACATCCTGGACTTCTCCAAAATCGAGGCCGGCAAACTGGTGCTGGAGTGCGTGCCGTTCGATCTGCACGAGACGCTGGGCGACACCGTCAAGACGCTGGCCGTGGGCGCCCACGGCAAGGGTTTGGAGCTGGCCTGCTACCTCGCCCCGGAGGTCCCGCAAGACGTCGTGGGCGACCCGTCGCGGTTGAACCAGGTGGTCGTCAATCTGGTGGGCAACGCCATCAAGTTTACGGACCAGGGCGAGGTCGTTTTGAAAGTCGAATGCGAATCCAAGACCGAGCACGAGGCGGTCCTGCACTTTGCCGTCAGCGACACCGGCATCGGCATTCCCCAGGAGAAGCAGGCGTTGATTTTCGAGGCCTTCGAACAGGCGGACCGCACGTTGCGGCGGCGGTTCGGCGGCACGGGACTGGGACTGACGATCTCGTCCCGGCTGGTCCAGCGGATGGGCGGCCGGCTGGCCGTCCAGAGCGAAGTGGGCCGCGGCACGATCATGCACTTCACTGTCGTGCTCGACCTGCCTCCGCCGGGGACCATCGTGCGCCGCCCGGTCATCTCACCCCAACGGCTGCGCGGGATGCGCGTCCTGATCGTCGACGACAACGCCACCAATTGCCGGATCGTGGAGGAAGCCGTCCGGACCTGGGGCATGGAGCCGCAGACGATGCAAGACCCGCTGGGCGTGCTCGAACGGATGCGGCGCGCCTTGCGGGAAAACGCCCCGTTCCATCTGATTGTGCTGGACCACCACATGCCCTTCCTGGATGGCGTGGCCCTGATCGAGCAGATCCGCGAGGACCCGGAACTGGCAGGCGCCGTGGTCATGATGATCGCTTCGGACAAGACGCCCGAGGTCGCGGCGCGGTGCCGGGAACTGAACGTCCACGTCCACCTGCTGAAACCGATCAAACGCTCCGAGCTGTTCAACGGCATCGTGACCTGTCTGCACCTCAGCCCCCTGGACCCGTCCGAAACGAAATCGCCGGCCGGCAACGCTGACTCCGACGAAGTCCCGCTGCGGATTCTGTTGGCCGAGGACAGCGTGTTCAACCAGAAACTGATGGTCAGCCTGTTGGAGCGGCGCGGTCATCGCGTCACCTTGGCAGAGAACGGCCGCGAGGCCGTGGCGACGTTCCAGGCGCACGAGTTTGACGTCGTGCTGATGGACGTCCAGATGCCGGAGATGGACGGCCTGGAGGCAGCGGCGGCGATCCGCGAACTGGAGAACGCCGCTGGTTCGCGCACGCCCATCGTGGCCTTGACCGCCCACGCGATGAAGGGCGATCGGGAGCGTTTTCTCGCCGCGGGACTGGACGACTACGTCGCCAAACCCGTCCGCCCGCCCGAACTCATGGAAGCCATCCGTCGCGCCGTCCGTGCGTCGCGTCCTGCCGACGCTCGGTGATCCCCCCCGCGCCGGCCGGCTGTCTTCGGCCAAGCCTGATTCGCCCGGTCTGCCCGTCTGGACGACGGCTGGTTTTGAACATGGCTCCACGCTGGCAAGCAGCGTGGTGGCCGAAGACGTCGCGGGAGGCGGGGCGACGGTTGGGTCTTGCGAACGGCGCGAGTACGCGGGCGTGCGTGACACTCGCGGTCGTACGGGCGCCGGGCGGCTTCGGTCGCGGCTCGCCGCGGTGCCAGCACTGCTGTCAGCTGCGTGCCGGTCTTCGTATTTCTCGGTGAGGTTCCCGTAGCGGAGACTTGCACCGCAGTCTTGGGGCGTCCGTCCGATCCCCAGAGCCCAGACTGCCATTGCCTCCAACGGACGCCCGCTTTACCATTCTGCCCCGTCGATTCAGGGCACCGATCACCGCACTGCGAGGCCAAAGATCACCCATGAATTCAGTCAGAATCCGGCCCCTCGATACCTTGGGCTACGGTTTCGTCTCCGGCGGATACCTTCGCCACGACGGCGACGAGCACTACCTGCGCAATCTCCAGAATCCCAAACCGCCGCACTACTGGCGGCACCTGCGGGCCGAGGAGGTGCAGACGCTGGAGGAAAACGGCAACCGTTGCCGTGACTGGAACGTCGTTCTGGTGCGGGACCCCTTTACGCCTGCCTTGATCCGGGGCTGCAGCTTTCACGGCCTGGTCCGCATCGGCTGCCTGGAACGCGTGCTGCTGGAGCACCACGAGTTGGAGGTGCCGGCGGGCCTCACGGACAGCCTGATTATCGCGTGCGACCTGGGGGATAACGTCGCGATCCACCAGGTCCGGCATCTGTCGCATTTCATTGTCGGCGATCACGTCATCCTGCGGAATGTCGACGAGATGAATACGACGAATCATGCGAAGTTCGGCAACGGAATCGTCAAGGACGGCGAACCGGAAGAGGTCCGCATCTGGCTGGACCTGATGAACGAGGCGGGCGGGCGCAGCGTGATGCCCTTCGACGGCATGTTGCCCGCCGACGCCTACTTGTGGGCCAAGTATCGGGACGACGCAGAGTTGCTCGTCCGGTTGGGCGCGATCACGCAGCAGCAGTTCGACAGCCGCCGCGGCTTCTACGGAACGATCGGCGACGGATGCGTCATCAAGAACTCGCGGATCCTCAAGGATGTAAAAATCGGGCCGTGCTGTTATGTCAAGGGAGCGAACAAACTCAAGAACTTGACGATCAATTCGACTCCGGAGGAACCCACGCAGATCGGCGAAGGCGTGGAACTCGTCAACGGCATCGTGGGTCTGGGCTGTCAGGTGTTCTACGGCTGTAAGGCCGTGCGGTTCGTGCTGGGCGACAATTCCAAGCTGGCTTACGGAGCGCGGCTGATCCATTCGTTCCTGGGCGACAATTCGACCGTGTCCTGTTGCGAAATCCTCAACAACCTGGTGTTTCCCGCCCACGAGCAGCATCACAACAACTCCTTCCTGACCGCGGCGCTGGTGTTGGGCCAGAGCAACGTGGCCGCCGGCGCCACGGTCGGCTCCAACCACAACAGCCGCGCGAACGACGGCGAGATCCAGGCCGGGCGCGGTTTTTGGCCCGGCCTGTGCGTGAGCCTGAAGCATCCTTCGCGATTTGCCTCGTTTGTGCTGCTTGTGAAGGGGAGTTATCCGGCACACCTCGACGTGCCGCTGCCGTTTTCGCTCGTCAGCAACGACGAGGTGCGCGACCGGCTGGTGATCAGGCCCGCCTATTGGTGGCTGCACAATATGTACGCTTTGGCGCGAAACGCCTGGAAGTTCCAGGCCCGCGACCGGCGGCTGAGGAAGACACAGAAGGTCGAGTTCGACGCCCTGGCTCCGGACACCGCGGAGGAGATGCTCCAGGCGATGGAACGGCTGGAGGTCTGGACCGCCCAGGCGTCTCTGCGCCGCCGGGGCGAGGCGGCGGACGACATGCCCGATTCGTGGCTGGCCGCCATCGGCCGGCGGCTGCTGCTGGGGGCCGACGACCAGACGGCCGATCTGGAGATCCTGGGCGAGGGACTGGAAAACTCGCGCCGCAACGTGGTGATCCTGAATGCCCGGCGGGGATACCATGCCTACCGCGAGATGCTGCACTACTACGCCATGAAGAACCTGCTGGACTACTGGAAAACGAACTCCGCAGCCACCCGCGAAACGATGCTCGTCCGGCTGAGCGGGCCGTCACAGCACGAATGGGTCAATCTCGGCGGCCAGCTCGTTCCGGACGAGGAAGTGACCCGCTTGCGCGCCGAGATCCGCTCCGGCAAGCTGCGTTCCTGGCCGGAAATCCATCAGCGCTATGACGAACTCTGGAACGCCTATCCCCTCCAGAAGCAACGCCACTCGCTGGCCACGCTTCTGACCGTGCTCGGCGTCCGACAGCTGACTGCCGAACGCTGGCAGTCCGCGGTCGAGGAGGCGATCCGCATTCAAGAGTACCTTTGCGAACAGGTCTTCCTGACCCGCCGGAAAGACGATGAGGATCCCTTCCGCGAGATGACCTTTCGCAACCACGCGGAGATGCAGGCGGTCCTGGGCACGGCCGAAGACAATAGTTTCGTCCAACGGATTCGGGCCGAAACCGAAGCTTTTCGGCGGCTGGCCCGCGCCGCCCTTGGCCCGACTCGGTGCGAGGATCAGGCCGCCCCCGCCTTGCGGGCAGCGTGAGCCGCCGTCGATGCACTCCCCAACGCAAGACTCCGGTTGAATCTGGCTGGCGTCCTGCCATGATAGGGCCGAACACGAAGCGGGCGCGACGTCCACCGCCGCGGACCTGCTGCCGCGGGCATCCAATCAGCAAGGGAGGCATCGATGGGAAAAGTCGGGATCGGTTTGAACCTGGAAGCCGTTCGCACGTCGCACAAGTCGTTCGAGTGGGGCGTGCAATTCGCCGCGGAGTTGGGCTACGAGTACATCGAGCCGATGGTCCACTGGGGCCGCGAACTGTTGAGCGAGGCCCGCTATTTCCACAGCGTGTCGATGCTCGACGATCCGCTGCGGATCCGCCAGGCGTGTGAACGGCACGGCCTGAAACTGTCCGCGCTCTCGTCCCACAGCCAGCTTTCCAAGCCGGAGATCGCGGTCGAGTATCTGAAACAGGCCGCTCGCTACGCGGCCGAATGCGGAGCCCCGGTCATCAACACGCACGAGGGCCATAAGCAGCCGTGGACGACCGAGGAGGAGGATTTCGTGCTGATTCGATACTCGATCATGGAAGCCTCCCGAGTCTGCGAACCGCGCGGCATCAAGCTGGGCCTGGAGATGCATCAGACGTATTCGCTGATCCCGGCGAAGTACGACCGCATCCTGAATCTGGTCGATTCGTCGGTCGTCGGGGCGAACTTCGACACCGGCAACGCCTACCTTGGCGGCGAGGACCCGATCGCCTGGATCGAGCGCATCAAGCAGCGCCTGTTACACGTGCACGCCAAGGACATTTCGATCGAGCAGTCGGACGCCGAGCGCGGCAAGGTGATGGGCACCGCCGTAGGCTGCGCGTGCGGCGACGGCGTGATCGACTGGGAACGGGTCATCGCCATCCTCCGCTCGATTCCGCAGGACATCGTGCTGAGCGTCGAATGCGGAACGCTGGACCAGGCGGCCCGCAGCATCGACCACCTGCGCCAACTGGTGTGAGCGTCCCCGTTGGCGCCGGGCTGAACGAGTCAATCACAACGGCGCGCGGCAGAACACAATCTGTGGACTATCAGGCCAAGCATGAATCGGCACTTCACCGCACTGGACTGGGGCGTGTTGGCGGCCTATTTCGTCGCCACGATGTCGATCGGTTTCTATTTCTGGCGGCGGAGCCGTTCGACGGAAGGCTTTACCGTCGCCAGCCGCTCGCTGCCCGGCTGGGTCTGCGGGCTGTCGATCATCGCCACCTACCTGAGCAGCATCAGCTATCTGGCGCTGCCCGGCAAGTCCTTTGCCGACAACTGGAATCCCTTTGTCTTCAGCCTTTCGATTCCGATCGCCACCTGGATTGCCGTGCGGTGGTTCCTGCCTTACTATCGCGCCAGCGGGGAAGTCTCGGCCTATGCCCTGCTGGAGCACCGCTTCGGGGTCTGGGCCCGGCTCTATGCCAGCGTGTTTTACCTGCTGACGCAGATCGCCCGGATGGGCGTGGTCATGTACCTGATGGCCCTGCCCATGGCCGTGATTTTTGGCTGGGACATTCGGCTGATCATCCTCGTCACCGGGGTTTCGGTCACGATCTATTCGTTCGTCGGCGGGATCATCGCCGTGATTTGGACCGACGCGATCCAGGCCCTGGTGCTGATGGCCGGCGCCGTGATCTGCCTGGGCGTGCTGCTGTGCGGCGTCGAAGGCGGGCCGGCGGAGGTGATCCGGGTAGCCGCGGCGCAAGGCAAGTTCAGCCTGGGCGAGTTTGGCGCCGGGGCGGCACAGGGGACCGTGTGGTTCAACGCCGCCAACGCAACATTCCTGGTCGTCCTGCTCTACGGACTCTTTATCAATTTGCAGAATTTCGGCATCGACCAGAGCTACGTCCAGCGCTATATCGCCTCCCGCAGCGACCGGGAAGCCCGCAAGAGCCTCTGGCTGGGCGCAGTGCTGTACGTCCCCGTCTCGGCCGTCTTCTTCCTGATCGGGACGACCCTGTTTGTGTTCTACCACGCCGAGCAACACGAGCGCGAATTGCCGGAGGTCAAGGAACTGGTCGCCAGGCAGCGGCTGATGCAGGAAGGCGTCTATCCCCCGCGCTCCACCGACGCTTCGGATTCGTCACGGGCCGCCGCTTACCAGCGGCAACTCAGCGCGCGAGCCGCCCAGTTCCGCGAGACGGACGTGGGCGACCGAGTGTTCCCGCATTTCATCGCCAAGCACTTGCCGCCAGGATTGACGGGCTTGCTGATCGCCGCGATCTTTGCAGCGGCCATGAGCACCGTTTCGACCAGCCTCAATTCTTCGGCCACACTGCTCATGACAGACTACTACCGGCGGTTTTTCAATCGCCAGGCGAGCGAACGGCAATGCCTGCTGGCACTGTACGCCGCCACCATCGCGTGGGGCGCGTTGGGCACCGGCATGGCGCTGCTGCTGGTCAAGCTGACGGAAAGCGCTCTGGACATCTGGTGGACCCTGTCGGGCATTTTTGGCGGCGGCATGTGCGGGCTGTTCCTGCTGGGCCTCATGAGTCGCCGGGCGAAGAACCCGGCCGCCGTGGCGGGCGTGTTGGCCGGAGTGCTGGTCATTCTCTGGATGTCCTTTCCCAAGCTGGTCGACTTTCTCCTGACGCAATCCGCCGGAGGCCCGGCTTACCGTTGGGGCCTCGCTCTGCGCGAGTCGGCGAGCGGATGGATGAGCCCGTTCCACGCCTTCCTGGTCCCCGTGTTCGGCACGCTCGCGATTCTGCTGGTCGGCGTGCTGATCAGTCGCTTGCGCCGCAGCGGCCGTCGCCGGCCTGAAGAGGGTTTGCCAGGCGCCTGACGGCTGAAGACTTCCGCGCAGCGAGATCCGCCGGAACGTCGAGCGACGGCGCAGGTCCGCTCGCGGAGCGAGTCGGCTCCGGCGACCCGCTCGAACGAGGCTCACCCGGCCGCCAGCGCCGCTTGCCGCAAGTGCGGGATTGTCTGGCGATGGTCGCCGCAGACGTAGACGCTTTGCCCGCCATCGGCGACGGTGCGAACCAGGACCGTCTTCCAGGGGCGATAGTAGTACTGCGGCGTCGACTTCGGCGCTTCCTGTCGAAAGTCGCCCTGCAAGGGCAATAAGTCGAAAACGGCGGTCGTGAAGTGTCGGATCTGACGATTCTGCTGATGAGCGACGTTGCGCGCCATCGAGAGGGCCTTCAGGTACACTTCCGGCCCCATGACCGCCGTGCCGACGCACAGATACACTCCGCCTTCCAACTTGCCCACCGTGTCGCAAACGGCAAGGAAATCCCGATAGCTGGCCAGGCCGTACGCCGCCGGATCGAAGTTGGGGTGCTGATGCACAATGTCGTAGCCGATCCCGACGTGGGCCGTGACCGGCACGCCCAACCGGACCGCGGCGGCCAGCACGCTCGTGTCGCGATGCGGAAAATCGCTCGCCAGGATGGCGCGGCCCACCGCCTCTCCCAGGCCCAGGCCCGCCGCCGCCCCGTCCCGCACAATCTCGTTGATCTCCGCCGTCTCCCGCCACATGCCGAATTCCCCGGTGCGGATGTAGCGGGCGACGCTCTCGCACGTCGCTCCGATCCGCGCCAATTCATAATCGTGAATCGTGCCGGCGCCGTTGGTCCCGAGGTGCGTGATCAGCCCGCGCTCCATCAAGTCGATCAACTGCCGGGCCACGCCGGCGCGAATCACGTGAGCGCCCATCAACATCAGGATCGCCGCCCCGCGCCGCCGCGCCGCTGCCATCCGCTGGCCCAGGTCCGCCAGACTCTGCATCGCGGAACCATCCAGCGGCGGCGGCAGTTCGTCCAAGGCCAGCAAACTGCTGTGCCGAATGTCGTGCTGACGCTCGGCCAGGGGCTTGATCAACAGCTGCGCGGGATCGAATTGGGGGAAGGGCATGGGCGTCGCTGATCGGTCATTAGTCATTAGTCATTAGTCATTGGGAGTCTGTCGTCGGTGGTCGGTGGCGTTCATTCCATGCCGATGCGGTGCAGCAGCGCGTCGCCCTGGCGGTAGTCGCCGACGATCAGGTCGGCGCCGGCGCGGATCAGGCGGTTGCGTTTCCAGCCGTTCACGCCTTGCCGCGAGTCTTCGTTGCTGGCCACGCCGACGGCCAGGCCGCCGACCTTTTTGATCTCTTCGATTTCCACGAAGCCGTCGCCGAAACCGAGGACCTCGCGGCCCGACAGGCCCGTGTCGCGGATCATCTGTTCGACGATCAGGGCCTTGGAGAACTGCTTGTAATCGTCCAGGGCGCCGTAGATCCGCGGGCCGAAGTACGGTTCCAGGCCCAGCACGCCAAGCTCGCTGCGGACGTAGGCCAGGTCGGTGCCGGAGGCCAGATACAACGTCAAGCCTCGATCGCGGAGGGCCCGCAGCAGCGACTCCGCACCGGGGACGGTCATTTCCTCGCGCGGAATCCGACCGCTGGCCACGCCTTCGACCCGTTGGCCCACCTGCCGCCACAACAGCTCGTGGTACTGGTGCTTGTACTGCAGCGGTTCCCGCGGCTGGCCGCCCCGCAACGCGACTTCTTCCGCCAGCCGCATCATTTGGTAGATCGTCTGGCGGCCGTTCAGCCGCATGACGAACTCCTCAACGTGATCATACAACTGCCGGCGCGTCTCGCCGGTGCCGGTGGCCGCCAGGACCTCGACCATCATGGGGATCATCACGTCTTGCCAGTTGCGGCGCAGCAGCGACAGCGTGCCGTCGAAATCAAAGATGGCCGCTTGGAAGCCGCCGCGAGGGAAATCCGGGTTGACGACCTCGATCGAATCGCCGATTTCAACGCAACTGGTTGCAGGGCAATGAGTTCCCATGGATGTACAAAACGCTGGTGTGCCGATTCACCGTGCGGCGGACGGGGGCTGCGGTTTCAAACTGCGTTGCGGTTCAGCCAGGCCGACTTGACCGCCTGCGGTTTAGTGTAACGCATTTTCCAGGAGTTCGCAGCGGGCCTGCTTTGGTGTAGACTCGTGACTTGCACGCGGCTCGTCGTCGCGGCCAATTCGAGTTCCTAGTGAAGAGGATAACTGAGCCATGTTGAAAGGGAATGCCATCGTCGGACAGTCGGGCGGTCCGACCTCTGTGATCAACGCCTCGCTGGCCGGAGTCATTGACGCGGCGGTCCGTTCGAAGACGATCGACCGCATTTTCGGGATGCGTTTCGGAATCGAAGGCGTGCTGAACGATTTCCTGCTGGATCTGGGGGCCGAGTCGCCACAGACGCTGAAAGGGCTGCGCATGACGCCCAGCAGCGCTTTGGGCTCCAGCCGTCTGAAGCTGAAGGAGGAGCACTTTGAGCCGATTCTGCGGAAGCTGAAGCGTTACGACATCCGGCACTTCTTCATGATCGGCGGTAACGACACGATGGATACGATCCACCGGGTCGTCGAGTACGCCCGCGAGCACGGCTACGAGATGCACGGCGTGGGCGTCTGCAAGACGGTGGACAACGACCTCTTCGGCGTCGATCACACGCCGGGCTTTCCCAGCGCAGCGCGATACGTCGCGTTGAGCGTCCTGCAAGGCGGCTTGTTGGCCCGCGACATGCAGCGAGTCGATCAGTTCACCATCTTCCAGACCGTCGGCCGCAGTGCCGGCTGGCTGCCTGCGGCCGCGGCGTGCGCCAAGCGGTCCCCGGCCGATGCGCCGCACATCATCCTGATGCCGGAGCGTCCTTTCCAACTGGACGCGTTCCTGGAAGCGGTGTCCGAGGCCCACCGCAAGTACGGCTTTGTGTCCATCGTGTGCGGCGAGGGCATCACCAACCAGGACGGCTCGCCGGTGAGCGCTTCGCAGGTCAAGGACAATTTCCAGAACGTCGAGTTCGGCGCGATGGGCGGCACGAGCGTGGCGATGGTCCTGCACCGGATCATCAGCCAGCGGTTCGGCTGGCGAGGCGAATTCCAGGTGACGGAATCGCTGCTGATGTGCGCGGCCGATCGCGCGGTGAAACTGGACTTCGACGAAGCGTACGGCTGCGGCCGGGAGGCCGTCCGCCTGGCCGAACAAGGCGTTCAGGGCGTGATGGTCACGATCGAGCGGGCGTCGAAACCGGGCGAACCGTACCGCAGTCAGTTCGGGACGATTCCTCTGCGCGACGTGGCGAACGCGGCGCGCCCCATGCCCGACAAGTTCATCCACCGCGACGGAATGTTCGTGACCAAGGCGTTTCTGGATTATGTTCGGCCGCTGGTCGGCGAATTGCCGGCGTACGCCGATTTGACGATCAAACGTGCCAAGCCGTAATCGGTCCGGCCGGCGCGTGCCCAGAAGCCCGGCTCGGTCCGGACAGCCGGGCTTCGGAGGACGCCGACGATCCGGGTTGGCAGCCTTTGGGGGGTCGAGGATGAACCACATGGCGAGGTGCTGGCAGCTGGTCGTCGTCGCGCTGTTGGTCAGCCTCGCGGTGCCGGGTTGCCGCGGCTGTTTCCAGTCCGAGGAGGACGCCGCTGCCAAGAAGGACGACGAGAAGAAGAAGAAACCCACGCCGGATTTTGAAGCGGGGCGGCTGCAAATCCTGCTGCGCGACGAGGGCGGCGCGCGGAATCTGGTCAAGGCGGGCCACTGGATGACCGCCGCGCAGCAGATGAAAGCCAATAACTTTGACTTCCACGCCGAACTGGAGTCGGCGGCGACGGATCGCAGCCGGGAACCGTTCCTGGTCTCGGATACGGCCTTTCGCCTGAGCCTGTTCCGGCCGGTCGTGCTGCCGAAGGGCCAGACCCGCGAGCTGGAGACGACGTTCTTCATTCCCGACTCGCCGCCCACTGGACAGTTGGCGTCGCCCGGCACGGTCTGGTTGCGGAACACGCTCCGCGCGCGCCGGGGCGGCCGCGAAGTGTACGCGGCCGACGAGCCGACCACGATGATGCCGGCGTATCAGTACTTTTTCCTCGTCCTGGCGGCGGAGCCCGACCGCTATGCCTATCTGCGACGCCTGGATTCGATCGT
The DNA here is from genome assembly GCA_012515235.1 of Candidatus Anammoximicrobium sp. Lineage (GTDB taxonomy): Bacteria > Planctomycetota > Planctomycetia > Pirellulales > Pirellulaceae > Anammoximicrobium. Next base: position 23,295 of record JAAYYU010000144.1, on the reverse strand, counting down.
TCCTCCCGTCGTCGGCGAAGGGAATCTGGCGGAGCCGGCGATGCACTATCGGGTCGTGCTGGTCCAGGCGGACCGCCGCGCGCCGCTGCCGTCCCAGCCGCTGGCCTGGACGCCGATCGCTTACGTGCTGTGGGACGGCCTGCCTCCCAATCGGTTGACGCCGGACCAGCAGCAGGCCCTGTTGGACTGGCTGCACTGGGGCGGGCAGATCATCGTCAGCGGCCCGAACTCCCTGGACGTGCTGCGAGGCAGTTTCTTGGAACCCTACCTGCCGGCCCTGGCCGCCGAGGCGGTCCAGCTGCAGCCGACGGACTTTGCCCCGCTGAATCAGGGCTGGTCTTTGGAGCATTCCCGGACGAAGGTCAGGGCCTCCTTGAACCTGCCTCCCCACAAGACGCTGGTCGGCGTGCGTCTGCAGCCGCATCCGGAGGCCGCGCCGCTGCCGGCGACCGGCGACTTGGTTTGGGAACGCCGCGCGGGGGCCGGCCGGATCGTCGTCACCGCGTTCTCGCTGGCGGACCGGCCGGTGGTGAACTGGGGCAGTTTCGACAGCTTCTTCAACGCCTGTCTGCTGCGCCGGCCGGCGCGGGTGTTTCGGCTTTCGCCGGAGGCCGAACCGGATGCGCAGTGGGCCCAATTTCCGGGCTCCGGCCCCATGCAGGACGGCCGCCTGGTGACCGGATTGCGGTACTTTACGCGTGACGCCACGGCGGCCAGCGTCGTCCAGAACACAGCGTCCAACGCAGCGTCGAACGTCGCGGCTTTAACTTCGCCGCCGGCCCCGCCGCCGCCGGCGCAGGTCGTCGGGTCCGGCCAGGCGCAGGCCGCCGCCTGGAGCGACACGAGTGCGGCGTCGGAGGCCGCTCGGCAAACGTTGCGGGAGGCCGCCGGCATTGTGATTCCCGAGTCGCGGTTTGTCTTCCGGGTGCTGGTCGTCTATCTGGTCGTGCTGGTGCCCGTGAATTGGTTCGTCTTCCGCCTGTTGGGCCGAGTGGAGTGGGCCTGGCTGGCGGCGCCGGTGATCGCCATCGCGGGAGCGGTCGTCGTCGTGCGGTTGGCCCAGTTGGACATCGGCTTCGCCCGCAGCCGGACGGAGGTGGCCGTGTTGGAAGGGCACGCCGGCTACCCCTCGGCGCACCTGACCCGCTACACCGCCGTCTACACGTCGCTGGCAACGGCCTACGACTTTGCCTTCGAGGACGATTCCGCGTTGGCCATGCCGTTCCCGCACCGCGTGCCGTACGCGCCGGGGCTGCGCGAGCCGATCAACCACGTGCGGTTCCGCCGCGACCGGCAGATCGTGCTGAGCGGCTTTCAAGTGGCCTCGAATTCGACCGGACTTGTCCACTCGGAGCAAATGTTGGACCTGGGAGGCAGCTGTCGGTTGGCGGGACAGGAAGCCTCCGGTTGGTCCCTCAGCAACGGCACCACGTTGTCCCTGGAGGATGCCGGAGTCCTGGCCCGGAGGCTGGCCGGCGCATGGGAGTTGGCCTGGGTGGGAAGTCTGCCGGCGGCGGCAACCAGAGCGTTGAAGTTCCGTCCCGCCGCGTCCGCCGACGCCTACTTGGCCGGCGCTTCGCCGGAAGGGAGGCAGGGTCTGCAGCGTCTGCTGGAGTTGGCATGCCGGGACCCGTCGCAACGGGCGGGCGACCTGCGCCTGATCGCTTGGACCGCCCAGCCGCTGCCCGGCCTGAGCATTCGCCCGCAAGCCTCGCAGGAATCGACCCGGACGCTGGTCTTGATCCAGCTGCGTCGCGGTGCCCTGCCGGCGCCGCAACCCGATCAGAACCTGAAAGCCGACTTGGCGGGCCAGACCGGGGCCGAAATGGAGAACGCCGCCGAGCGGGCGAAGGCGGAGGATGCGCCTCCGTAAGGCAGCCCTTTGATCGCAATTCAACTTCCCAATCCGCAATCCGAAGTCCGTAGTCCAAAACAGGTTCGCAACTCGAAAGCCCGATGCTCCTGACAAACAGATTCCGCGGCGCTGCCTCGTGTGCTAGAGACGGTCTGCCGCGCAGAAAATGGAGACACAGAAGCCCGGCTCTGGGGGGCAAGCCGGGCTGGGGGACCAGACCGCAGCGTGAGGAGGGCCGGCCGCCATGGATTCTCTGATGCAACTGGTCGCGGTAGCCGTCCTCGCCGGGAGCTGTGCGGGCTGGGGCACGGCGTTCTGCAGGATCGCGCGCAAGCAGCCTGTCTTGCCGCACGATCCGCGTCGTTGTGCGCCTTGGGGACTGATCGACCTGGCACTCGCCGCCCTGCTGCTGGCCGTGTTTCACGCGCTGTCGGTCCTCGTTCTCCGGCACGGCTGCGGCATCGATTCTACGCAGGGCTGGGAGCGTCTCGCGTCGCGCGAGTTGGCGGTGGCGACCTTCGCCGAGCCGCTCGCCAACCTGGCGGCGATCACCTTGGCGTTGACCTTGATTGGCTTGCGGACGGCGGCCCGCTGCCGGGACTTCGGCATCTCGCTGCGGCACGTGCCGCAGGATTTGCGGCTAGGCCTGGCGGCCTTCATGATGCTGGCCCCGCCGGTCTACGGAATTCAGAAGCTGCTGGTCGTGTGGTTTCCCTACCGTCATCCGCTGATCTCCATGCTCCAGCAGCACACAGAGGCGTACGTCCAGGCAGCCGTCTGTTTTTCCGCCGTCGTGGCGGCGCCGATCGTCGAAGAGTTCTTTTACCGCGTGCTTTGGCAGGGTTGGCTGCAGGACGTCCTGTCGCGGCAGGCTTCGTTTCCGCAGTTGGTCTTCGGCCGCCCGGCGGCGCCGGCCTGTCCGCCGAGCGACAGTCCTGCGCCCGCCAATGGCGGCGACGTGGAGGCGGCTCTGCAGCCATCGCCGGCCGCCGAGGCCCTGGCGATTTTGGGCTGTGCAGCGCTGTTTGCCGCCATGCACATTTCGCATGGTCCAGCGCCCATCCCCTTATTCGTCTTGGCGTTAGGGCTGGGCTACGTATACGCCAGAACCGGCCGAGTCCTGCCGTGCATCGTGGTCCACCTGTTGCTGAACGGTTGCAGCCTGGCCGCGTTGCTGATGGAACTGCGGTCATGTGCCGGCTGAGTCCATCCGGCCTACCGCGGTTGCGGCGAAACGGTACAATTCAGGGCCAGCGGGATCACGACGCGGTTCGCCCGCAGTCGCGCCGAAGGACTTTTCTGCTCGAAGTTGGGCGGCTTGGACTCACTGGCTGGCCGTCTTTGTAGTACAATGACACTCGTGCCGATCGGTGGCTGAAAGTCACGAAAAGAGAGGTGCAACATGTCTGCAGCGTTGAGGTTTGAGCATTTCATCCGCCTGCCGCTGGTTCACCGACTCAAGGCGGCGCTGCTGGCGTTCTTTCGGGCGTCCGAAGTCGGCGTTTGGAAAGAGGACCCGACGCAGCGAGACGACGGTGCGACGGTGCATTTCATTCGCGGAAACTGGGACGCCAGCGACTCGCCGGGCGTGGGTGGCGTGTATCGGGTGCCGGGCGTCGCACGCTGGGCGCCGCAGCACGGGTATGTGGCCAACACAATTCCCATGCTGCTGAGCGTGGCGGTGGAAGACTCGGCCGACGGCCTCCTGGTTCGTGTCGTGCATCAGGCCTTTGGCCGAGAGTCGGAAGTGGCCATCCGCGAAGTCTGTCGGAGTGCGGTCGACGCCGAATTAAAGTCGCTGGCCAAGTACCTCAAACAGTCCTATCACTTGCCGGTCGCGCCCGAGGTGTCCCCGCAACCGGCGGCCGATCCGTCGTGTCTGGTCTGAACGCAGGTGCGGCCTGGCAGCGTTCGAGAAGCAAGTGAGCGGAAGGACGCTGGCCACCGGTTTGGGAGCAGGCGGAGTGCCGGCGGCTAACCCCCGTGCCGCTCACGTGATATCGGACAATGGTTTCTCGAACGAAGCGGAGCCAGATCGTGGCTCAGGCCGGTCCGAGAGCGTTCCTCGGGCCTGAACCCAAACCAGGCAGGCTTTTTCCGGACCAGCCCTCGTGCCGGTTCGCACAGGCCCCGTTCCCCAATCTCCATGAGAATCGACAACGATCCCAAACTCGATTTCGACGATGTCCTGATTCGCCCCAAGCGATCCGAGGCGCCGAGCCGCAGCTCTGTGAATCTGGAACGCGAATACGGGTTTTTGAACAGCGCTCGGACGTGGCGGGGAATTCCCCTCGTCGCTTCCAACATGGACACCGTGGGGACGATGGAGATGGCGCGAGCGTTGGGGCCCCAACTGCTGACGTGCCTGCACAAACACTATCCGGAATCCGAACTGGCCGCCTTCTTCCAACAGGCCGCAGATCGCGACCACACCTTCGTCACGATCGGGATCGGCGACGAGGACTTCGACAGACTGGCAAGCCTGGTCCGCCAGACGGAAGTGCGGTTCACCTGTGTGGACGCGGCCAACGGATACACCAAGTACTTTGTCGACCGCGTGAAACGAGTGCGGGAGACGTTTCCCGATTTGACGATCATGGCTGGCAACGTGGCCACGCCGGAGATGGTCCAGGAACTGCTGATTTCCGGAGCGGCGGACATTGTCAAGATCGGCATCGGTCCGGGCAGTGTGTGTACGACGCGGACCACGACGGGCGTGGGTTACCCGCAGTTGTCGGCGATCATCGAGTGCGCCGATGCGGCTCACGGCCTGCGCGGCCACGTGTGTGCCGACGGCGGATGCCGCGTGCCGGGCGACGTGGTCAAGGCCTTTGCCGCCGGTGCGGATTTCGTGATGCTGGGCGGCATGCTCGCGGGCCACGACGAGTGCGCGGGCACTTGGATCGAAGAGGACGGCCGTCGCGTCGCGATGCGGTTCTACGGAATGTCCAGCCGCACCGCGCAAGAGCGGTATGCGGGCGGCGTCAAGAGCTATCGTGCGTGCGAAGGCAAGGAAGTGCTGGTGCCGTACCGGGGATCAGTCCACGAGACGATCCGCGAAATCCTGGGCGGAATCCGCAGCGCTTGCGCGTACGTGGGAGCGGCACAACTCAAGGATCTGTGCAAGTGTACCACGTTCGTACTCTGCCACCGGACCCACAACACGCTCTTTGATTCCTGAACTTCAGCGGCTCTTGGTCAGCGCCCGCCGCGCCGCGTCGTCGTTGGGCCGGTAATCCGGGTCCTCGGCCAGGCACAGGCAGTCCAGCCGCGGGTTGCCGCTCGCCCTGTGACTGCCTTCCCGCGGATAGATCCGGAACACGAAGTTACCCGCCGGAAGATCGAATGTGATGGGCGCACCGGGCGGAACCGTCGTCACGCCGCCGCCCTGGCCCGTCCAATGCCACTGGGCGTCGTTCATCCCGCAGTTGCCCAACACTTGTCGCCCCGTCAGCGTGACGGGCTCGCCGGGCAAAACCACGCCAAACGACATGTCGCCGCCGGTGGGATACCGGACTCGGGCCCACAAAGTCCAGCGGCCTTGGTGCGGGACGGCGACGCGGTACTCTGCATAACAGGGCGTAGTGCCGGTGCGGTCGATCGGACCCCGGCACAACACCACGTCGCCCAACGCATCCGGCTCACGCACCTCCGCGTCCCGGCCCTTGACCATGTCGCCCACCTGCTGCTGATAATCCTCGGCTTGGAGCCAAATCACCGCGGGTTGCCGAAGTTCCAGCCGCGCGTCGCGCAACACGCGCTGCGCCGTTTCCACAGGCGTCTCCGGAAAGTGCAACAGGATGCGGCGCTGATCCACGGGGATCAGGAGTCGGCCGTCGGAACGCGTGATTTCGACCGGCTGGCCCTGCAGGTCGTAGGCCGACACGGACGGGGCCTCGACAACCAGTTTGCCGTCCTTGCCGGAGTAATGCCACAAGCTGGCGACGGCGCCGCCGCAGAAGGCCCCCACGAACGAACGCACGTCATGGGTGCCGGCCACGGCCTCCAGCGGCGTCACGGCGACGAACCTGTCCTCGGATTGCGGACCACGGAGGCGGTCCGGCAGCAGCACAAAATCCTGGCCCGTCTGCGCCAGCTTGTCCCGCACCGACTGGGGAACCGTGCTGGCCAGACGCAGCTCTTCGTACGTCCGGATGATCGCCAGGATGTCCGGTGTCAGCGGATGAGCTTCCAGGCGGGAAAAACTGGTCTGCAGGGAAATCGGCGCGTTGTACGCCAGCGATTTGCACATCAGGTACTCGATCTCGTCGAACTGCAGCCCGTCGTACCGGCCGCTCTTGGGACCGATGCCGAACCAGCCCAATTCGCCAGGCGTCATCTCCGCCTCGCAGGCCAGCATACCGCGCACGCTGCGGTCGATGTGGTCCTTGCAGGTCGGCCAGCGGTCGATCGTGCCGCCAGCGTGAAGATAAGCCAGATACGTGCCCGGATACTGGTCCACCGTGTTGTTCCGTGTGAACGAATGCCAGACGCCGTGATGAAACCCGCCGCCCTGATGAATGAGCGGACGTTTGGTGAATTTGCGCATCGCCGTGGCGTGGGCATTGGCGGAGTAGTAATCGAAACGCCGCCGATCGACGTCTTCGCTGCCGTCGAAGTAGACCATGTCGAAGCCGCAGGCGTTGAACACCTCGGCCAGCCGCGACGTGGTCTCCTGGAACAGCGGCGACTCCTGGTCCAGGATATAGCCGTTGATACAGCCGTCCACCGCGTAGTGCCGGCATTCGGCGGCAGCTTCGTGCGCCGCGGACTGTGTGCCCCAAGCGCCACGCTGGCAGCCCAGAAACGCGTCCCACTTGCCCTCCGGACCGACCGACTCGTAACGGATGATTTCGTCGTCGATGATGACTTCCTGGTGTTTCGAGACGTGCCCTTCCCAGACTTTCTGCCGGCAGACCGGACTGCCGGGCCACTGACTGAGGTCGCTTTCGGTCCGGATCGCCGTGGCGTCGGCGGGAATCGCCGCCGCCAGCTGGGCGGTCATGTCCACCCAAAAGCCGCGGCTCGGCACCGGCGTCACGTACGCGTCGCGTTTGGAGACCTTGGAGGCGAACGTGTGCATCCCGGCCAGGATGCCCTCGGCGTGCAGTCGGTCGATCGTCCGCCGCAAGCTGTCCGCGCCGTCGGGATAGCGCTGTAGATTGAACGTAAAGTGCCCGACGCTGGAGCACCAGGAACTCGAGTCCATCATGACCTGGCGAATCCCCGTGCGGCGGCAGTAGTCCAGAACGCGGTCCGTGTCCCGCTCGCCAAAGTTCAGGAACCAATACGATTGCCGGGCGATGGGCAGGTCGCGCGAAGCTACCTGGCCATCGTCGTTGCGAGGCAGATCGTGGGCGACGGCCAAACGCTGGAGGATCGGTTTCAGGTCGGCGGTGGGCGAGGCGATCAACGCGGCCCCGGCGCCCTCCAGTTTCGGTCCCGGCGCGTCTTGGGTAATGACCGACAGCCGCGTGTGGTCCTTGCGGCGTCCGAACACGCCCTGGCTCTGCAAGTTCAGCCCGCGCAAGCACACGGCGTAGCGGTCGTCCCAGGCCGCATTCAGCCGTGAACCGCCGCGGGCCGCGAGCGCGACGGGCAATTGCAGGAGCGTGACGTGAGTCGGCCGCGTCCCGGCGATTTCGGCCAGCCGGAACGTGATCCAGTCCGGCGCTGTTTCGACGGCGTAGACCAAACGCGTGTCACAGCCGGCAAACTGGATCGTCAGCCGGTCGCCTTCGCGGCGGGCTTGACTCGCGACGCAGGTCGCATCGGCCACGCGGACCACCGTGCATGGGAGCCGTTGGCCCGCAGCCAGAAACTCGTGGCCAGCCGTCTTGTCCGCCAGCGATCGCCAGACGGCATCGTCGCCCAGCACCGCACGGAGGCGGGCGCTTTCGAACACGATTTCCGCTGCCGCGGCATGGGGGAAGACGCCCAGCGTCAAGCCGATTGCCAAAAACATCGCTCGCATCATGAGGCTACACCTTCTTTGGAGTCCCAATCTCGGAAGTCGCGCTGGAGGGGAGCGGACGGGAAAACGAACGGCTGCTCCCCTCGCCGTCGTCGAGCAGGGCCGGTTCACGGTCTCTCGCCGGGCGTCCAGTGCGTAAACGGGCTCGAGCGTTGCCTCGACTGCCCGCGATCAGGCATCTTAAGTTCACGTTGGAACCTGGTCAACTGAAGCCAGGGCCTTGGCCTGTCATGCGCCATGAGAAATGTCCCCTTACGGCGCCATTAGAAATGTCCCCAAATGCCTCCGTTTGGAAGGGTGTAAGTGAGGACCTTGCAGATGAGCAGGAAGGAACGTCGGCGGTTGGTGGTGTTGAGTCAGGTACAGGAGGGGGAAGGTTAGCTTGGTCAAGGCGGCGGAGCTCTTGGGGTCGGATGCCGTTCGCCTCCTCTTCGCCACCACGCTGCTGGCCAGCGTGGAGCGGTGTTCAAGATGCTGGATGCAGTGGCTGGACGATGGCTCGGGCTGGGCCGACGCCGACGCCTGGTGCTGAACATGGCTTCACGCTGGCAAGCAGCGTGGTGGCCGAAATCCGGGAAGTTATTTCGCCCACCGTTGCTGGGATGATCGGCAATAGACACGGGACAGTTATTTCTCGAACGATGCTTAGCGGTTTTAAGTTGCGTGGGGCCGTTTGCCCGCCGCCAGTTCCTGCTCCCACTGATCCAGCAGCGGCCATTCTTCGGCGCAGGTGCCGAAGTCGGCCATCTGCTGGTAGCGCTGCAGGCGGGTGATGACGGCGTCCAGCAGCCGATCGTCTTTGCGGAAGTACGGTCCGTGACTGGGCAGCAGCCATTGCACGTTGCTGCCGCGGATGCGTTCCAGCGATTTGACGAAGGCCGGCAGATCGCTGCCGTGATGCGCGTCGATCGCGCCCACGCAGCCGTCCCGGAACAGGTTGTCGCCGCTGAACAGCAGCTCGCCCAGACGGAAGCTCAGTTGGCAATTGGTGTGTCCGGGCGTTACCCACACGTCCAAGGTCAGGCCCCCGATCCGCAGGCAGTCGCCTTCGTCGATCTCGTGCTCGACCTCGACCGGCGGCAACGCCATGTCGATCCCCTGCGCCGCGATTTCGGCGAAGCTGAACAGCCGATCGCCGCGCCGCAGCGCGTCCGCTGCGACGGGATGAGCGGTGGCCGTCGTCCGCAGCAGCTGTTTGGCTTTGGCCAAGCCCTGAATGTGATCCACGTCGGCGTGCGTGGCGACGATCGTCTGGCAATGGGACAAGGGGAAATCCAGCTCGCGGATCAGCTCGACGATCTCCTCGACGGTGTCGTCGTAGCCGATGTCGATCAGCAGCCACTGATCGGCGTCGTAAATCAGGTACACGTTGGAGCCGATGATGTGGCCGGCCTGATGATTCATTTCGATCACGTGCGGAAAGATCGGCTTACGTTCCAACATGACGTCTCCTCCCCTGCCAGCCGCCGGACGCGGGTCTTGCCACTTGGCGATCCTCGGGTTTGCAGGCCTAGTGCCTTCGCCCGCCGCCACGGAGGGGCCGAAGCCAGCCCGTTGCCAACTGCCGATTATACGGCTCGCAGACTCGTTCCGCGACAAGACGGCGGCGCAAAGCCGACAGCCGGGACGGGATAGGCCACCTCACAACCTTGACAAAACAGCTCCCAAACAGCAACTGCGAGCGATGTCAGGAGCGCCAGAAATTCTGCTCCCGGCAATTGAGACAAGAAACTCGACATGGTCACACTCCTCGGCAGGCGGAAAGACGGATCGGGAATGACTCCAGCGCAGCGTCGCGCAAGTCCGGCGGGTAGGCAGTCGGCAACGGAATGTCAGACGAAACCGAGAATCGTCTCCAGCGTCCCCGACGAGGTGCCTGTTCCCCGTTTCCGAGGAAGGCAATGAACCCTCCAACCATGTTAACGTGCTAACGGCCGTTAACGTTTCCGCAGAGGAGCAAGAAAAGCGGATTGTGCCGACGCCTCGGGAGGTGGCGCTGGACCGACCGTGGCTCAAGAATGCGTCTGGATCTCGATCTGGAAACTGCGCCCGTTCGCGTTCTTATCCAGCTCACAATTAGCAACCACCAGAACGAACTCGGCCCTGTCGGCAATCGGCGTAGGCCACTGAGCGGTCAGCGGACGAAACTTTTCTGGTTCTGGTGAGGCAGTCTCTTCCAGAGGCAATTTCGCTCCGATCTGTTGACCGAAAGGCCCGACTTGGAGCAGAAATGCCTTCAAAGCTCCTGTGCCGTCATTCGAGCCGCTTGCCAACTCTTCGGTCACGGTCACTCGCAAACCGCTCACGGGGCGCGTCACGAAGATCCGGTAGTACTTGCATGCCAGATGGTCCAGGCCATCGCCGCCGGGCAGCACGGCCGTCGTCGGCGACTTCAGTTCAAAAGACCAACTCACAGCGCGGCCGCCGTAACGGACCGCAACTTCCGGCAAGATGGTTTTCGTGAAGTACGCGTCGACGCAATATCCGGCCCCGAACACGTCGTCCACATGCGGATCCACGGACGAGAAAGGCGGACTGCCCAGGGCCCGCTGGATGCCGGCAAAGGGGTCTTCGCGGGAGTCCTTCTTCCGTTGCGTCCACAGCCGAGAAAGAAATTCCACACCGTACCGTTGGACCAGGTACTGCATGAAAAAACCCGCCTCGTACCGGCCGTCATCGGCGTCCAACGGGCGCTCCGGTCTAGCGGCCCACCAGCGAGCATATCGCAGACGGTCCCCAATTTCAGGAAACGTGAATTGTTCGAGGAACATTGCGGTCGCTTCGTCTAGCCAAGTCCAGCTCTTTTCGAGGAGCCAGCTGTAACAGCGGAAGTTAAAGGCGTGCGTCGCCTCGTGGACTGCTTCGACCGTTGCGCGGTTCAGGGCCGCGTCCCAGGTTGGCTCATTCGGCTGACTGAGCAGGACGACGAACGGATGGCGGCGATCCTTGTCAAGGAGCGTGATCGGCGTCTTATACCACGGTACCACCTCGCTCGGTTCGCAGACCAGTACTTCGATGGGCTCGTCGGGCGCTTCCCAGCCCGCGGCGCGTAACGTCCGAGTCGCGCGGTCCAGTCCCTCGGCGTAGCAGTCGATGAGGGTGGTGCCGACTACTCCGTGGACGCCTAATCCCCGCCCCGACAGGGGGTCGCGGGCGCCGAAACGAATCGCAAAGTCACCGGCGCGACGGCCATCTGGCAGCAGGTTGGCGATATCGTAGAATCCGGGCATAGGAACGCCTCCGGTTGGAAAGCGTGAGAAGTGTTTAACGCAGGCCGATGCGGACGTGTGCCAAGTCCGATTCCTCGACCACGAGCCTGTCGCGAACGCGCTTCTTGAAGCGATCGTCCAAGTATTTCCAATTGGCCTGCAAGTCGAGGCACAGTTCATCCAGATCGGAAGCCAATTGCAGGTCCGAGCCGCGCGACATTCCGCTGCTTCCGCGGCCTCCCGCATCCGCCGGCGAGACGCCGAACCAACGCTCAAACTCTTTTTCCAGCCGAGGAGATTCTACCTTGGACCGAATCAAGCCGATGACGTCGTGATGCCAGTCGCCCTCCTTGACCACCATCCCCGGAACGAGACTTCCCGCACTGTCCTCCCGCTGCCGGCGCATGAGATCGCGTGCGGGGTCCTCCTTGGCGTAGGCGGTGATGTAGACGAAGAAACAGCGTTCCATGCTGCGTTTAACCAACGGCCAAATTGTCTCGTCGAATTCGGGATTCTCCCCCACCGCTTCCGGGATCTTCAAATCTTGCACGATGCAGTGGTACTGCTTGCCTGCACGCTGCATCCGTTCGATATGTGCCCTAGCCTCGGTCGCGGTGCCCGCCGTGTCGACGACCGCTCGTGGAAACTCCTGCGCGAGCCGCTTGCTGAACATCGTTCGCGTTGGCTCGTCATCTTCGATCAGCAACATGTTCATGCACATCGTTATTCCGTCTCCTTCTGCAGGACCAAACGCTCCAACGGCAGCCGAATCACGAAGCAGGCACCTTGGCCGGGGGTTCCGACCTCCTGAAGATCGCCGTGGTGTGCGGCCACTACCTTGCGGACAAAGCAAAGCCCCAAGCCGGTGCCTGGCAATTTGTTCGGGTGTCGGCTGAAGAAATTCTCAAAGATCCGCTCCTTGAATTCTGTTGGCACGCCCGGCCCGTTGTCGCAGTATTCGACGACGGCAACCAGATCTCCGGTGTCTGTCTGGATGCACTTGACAGTTACATCCACTTCGAGTTTCGTCATCTTATTGAAGCAAGTCATCGAGTTGGTGGCCAGTTCTGTGAAGACGCGATCCAGCATCGTTGCATTGGCGAGCAGGAAGAGCGGCTCTGGCGGATCGACGACGGCGATCGAGGTATTCGGCAGGGCCGCCCTGAGGCTCCCGCGGATGAGCGGGGCAAGTTCGACCTGTTGCAGGTTCGCCCGGATCACTTGTTCAACGGGAGCCAGCCGATCGCGGGTCTCGTCGATCAGCCGCGAGATCGATTGACACAAGTGCTGGAACTTCATGGTGACCTCGTTCAATTCCGTACGTAGTTGGCCTTCGGGCAGCGCCTCGGCGATCCGTTTGAATTCGTCGTGGAACAACGGCATCGAGCCCAACCGCGTGCGGATGTGGTGAGCCGTATCGCGGATCGCGTTTTCCGCGGCTTGCTCGATCCAGCGTTGCTTGTCCGCAAACTCCCGCTCCCGCAACTCACAGGCTTCCAGCAAACCCGTGATCATCTCGCAAAGGAGCTTGATGAACTCGAAGCTCTCGGGCGGGAAGTTTTTCGGGCACTGCAGCGTGATCTTGCCAACAATCTTGGACCGGGTGCGAAGCGGAAAGTCGATCCAGACGTCCCCCACGTGCTTGTCCAGGCCGGACGGGCAACGGCTGCAGATCACGTTACGGGCCTCCAATCCCAACTCGGTGACATGGACAATTCCGTCGGTCAAATCGTCACGACGGCAAAACACCAAAGGTTGCCGCTCGTCGACCGCCAGGTACGCCTCCCCCGGCTCCGTTCGCGGCGGCAGCCGGATGTCGCCGCCGTCGAATCGTTTCTTGAGTCCTTCGTCCATCTGCCCAAAGCAGCGGTTGCTGACAAACTGGCCTCTTCCGTCGGGAGTGGCGTACCGGTAGAGTCTCCCCCAGGTATGTCCCAGAACCCGCATGGCTTGCAGCGTCACGTCGCAAATCGAATCGACGTCCGTCGCCTTCTGCACCAACTCCAGCGCAGCGAACACGCGGGCGAGAAAGGTGATGTCTTCGATGTGGCACAGCACGGCGATCATCTCTTTCCGCCAGTCCCGCACGACTTGCGTCAGACTCACCACGCGATGGTCAAGCTCGTGCTCGCGATAACGTCGGTGCCGCACGATCCGTGTGTCTTGCTGAAGCGACTTCTGCGCATCGGCGAGGCACTCGCAGCCGACTTCGAGAGGTTGCGGCAACGGCGGTTCGTATTCCGGCCTTGTCGCGTCCTCCCGATCGTGCCAGTCGGCACGCACGGGAAAGTACTTCGTTGCCGGGAAGTTCGCGTAGCGAAGCCGCAGGCGCCGGTCCAGGATGACGATCGGCTCTGGCAGTTTGTCCAGCGCCGACTGCAGCATTTGAATCCGCTGACTCTGTTCGATGGCGATGGCCAGTTCTTTCCCGAAGCGTTCGAGGTCGGTGATTTCGTCCGGGGTTGGGACCGCCCCGTCAGCCCGCTCCACATGCACCGTGCCGATGGGCTGGTTGTTGTGATTCAAGAGGGGAACGACGGCCATGGCCCGAATTCCGGCTGCGTCCACGATCTTCTTGTTGGTGAGCGGGTGAATCGTGGCGTCGGGGATGACGCACGACTGCGTGTGCTTCACCACCCACGGCTGCACGTCCTGCTGGGAATCCGCCAGTAGCCATTTCGTCTTGGAGGCAATCTCTGCGGCGGTCGGATCCGCGTCGTCGGGAACGCCTTCGACGTACGTTTCCGTAGGATCGATTAGAGAAAACAGCACTCGCCGGTAGCCCCCGTCGCGCAACTTCCTGGCAGCCACTTGAATCGTTTGCCCCGCATTGACGATCGTCGTCCCCAGCGAGGCGAAAATATCGCTCACGATCTGACTGTACCGGTCGCGCACGGCCAAACGCTCCCGGTCCCGTTCCATCTGAACGGCCCGCTCGAAAGCGATCAAGAAATGCTCCAGCAGCCGCTTGGCGAGTTCCTGACGGCTGACGGATCCTGCAAGCGTCCCGATCGCATCGCTGACAATAACCGCGCGTGGTTCGTCGTCACGGCGCCGGGCGATGGCCGCGGCCAGCACCTGTTGGCCGGCGATCGGGTCCAACTGCAGCAGCCGACTCTCACCGGTTCTCGCTGCCGTCAGGATCGCGGCTGCCAGGTCTGGTGATACGTCCTGCGCCAAACCGTAGGTTTGTTCGCGGTCCCACTTCTCCCGATGGGTCCAAAACGTCACCGCTTTGAAGCCCAGGACGTACAGGCATCCTTGCTGGAACAGGTCCAGCACCTTCTCGGAATTCCGTGTCGCCGCGGCGTGCAAGGATGTATGCAGGCTCTGAACGATCGCCTCCGTATCTCCGACGTCGTCCAGCGAAGCCGGGCGAATTCTTTTCGCGGGATCGATGGCCCGATAGTAGTCGAAGGCACGCTCCCAGTTCCCGCGCGAGGCGAACAGGTCGCCGAATCGCTGTTCGGTGTAATAACGATCCACGAGCGACTTGACGAGCGGGCAAGCGAAGCGGAGCCGGCCTTCGGCTCGCACGGCAACTCCCGCCAGTTCCAGGGGTTCGGGAGCGTGACGTTCCACCGGCAATTCGCCGTCTCGCTTCAGTCTCTCCAGCGCGGCCCAGCAATGCGGCCTGCGGGCGACGGCTTCTGTCAAGTAGCGTGCATGGCCCGGCCCGTAGGAAGCCAAAACGTGCGAGACGACAATGTCGTCGGGTACCGCCGTCAGGTCAATCGGCTCCGGCTCCCGCATGAAACGGTGCCCCCACCAATCGAAGGCCGCCCACAGGAACATGCGGAGAAAGTAGAGGTTTCCGCCGGTCCGTTGATACAGAGCGGCCATGGTCTCGTCGTTCCGGCTGGATTCCGCGAGCTGCCAACTGCGCGTATAGCGATGGAAAAACGGGCCGAAGACGTCCGGCGCGAAACCCTGGATGACGAATTGGTTGGCGCAGTTGAATTGCGAATCCGGTCCGTAGACCAAGCGAGTCAAGTCGGCTTCCCCGGTCAGAATGACCCGCAGGCACGGCTTGCCCGCCGAAGAGTCCTTTACCCGGTTGCGGATTTCGCGCAGCAACCGCTGCGCCCGTTGCTGCGGGAGCGCGTCCACATTGGCGGCGAACAGAATGGGGGCCTGCTTCCCGGTTTCCCGCCTCAGCCAATCGATCACCATATCGATATCAGGGGCCAGCAGTTGCAGGCGATTGGCTTCCGCATGCGTAGCGTTGTTCTGATCGTCGAAGGACTCCAGGCCCGGCTCGAAGAACCTGACGTAGCCGATCGGACTACTGCCCCGTTCCAAGAGACGCTCCACCAATCGCGCCAAGACGTACTTCTTGCCCACGCACCGCGGCCCCAACAAAACGATGCTATCGCCCGTCTCCAGCAATTCGACGAAGCGGTGCAGCAGTTCGTCGCTGACTTGCGTGTACTGGAACGAGATCATGCGAGCCCCCCTTACGATTCCAACAGGCCAACCTCTTTGGCGAATCGCGGGATGGCCTCGTTGGCCAGCCGGAACGCCTCGCGGTCCCAATTCAGGATGTTCTGGATATACAGTTCGAGGCAGATTCCCGTCGCCTGACGCGTGCCGATCCCGCCCGCCAACTGAGCCACGTCGTTGACGGTAAAGCTGGGCTTGCCGGAACGCAACATCCGCACCACGAGTGCTTGCCGCTCCGGCGTCAGCTCGAACACGGGTCCCAGGACCATCAGGCGAAACTCGCCCGACTCCAACTCGGCGAGGTGCTTGGGCTTCACCTCGCTCCAATCGTGCTCGATGGCCAACTCGGCGAGCCGCTGGCAGTACAACTGGAGCAGATGGGGGAGGTTGCCGCTCATGCGTTGGATGTGATTCACGATCAAGTTCAGATGGGCGTCGCTCAACGTGATGCCCAGATCCGCCAACGGAAGGACGATCAGGTCATGAGCCGATTTCGTGTCCAGCGGCTGCGGACGTATCAACTTGACGCGTCCGCCGAGCGCTGAATTCGGAGACAACATCAGATCCAACAGCTTCTTGCGGCCGCAGAGGATCAGCCGCGTCTGGTCTCCCTTGGCCTCGTGTCCCAGGAGTTCCAACGCGGGACTGTCACAGATGCGGTCGACCTCGTCCAGTAACAACTCCAACCGGCCGCCGAGACGCAGACTAGCTTTCAAGATGAACTTGGGCAGATCCTGCCAGCTCAGTTCATGGCTCGCCTTGCCGGGGTCGATCGCGGTAGCGATGTGCCGGGCCACGCCGTCGGGCGTAAGGTCCATCAGGTTGAAGAAATCGACGGTGAACATCCGGCTGATTCGCGGGTCCCGCCGCCGGATCAAGTCCCAGCGGTGCTGCAGCAACAGGGACGACTTGCCGATCTGCCCCGGTCCGGCGATTGCGAAACTGTGCGCGGTGTCGTCCCGCAACTGGTCCAGTTCCCGCTGCCGGCCAAAGAACGTGTTGTTTGGCGCAGGACGCGTAATGTTGTACGGATTGAGCCGGCGGCGGCCGATCTGCAGCCACAAGGTCTGGCGAAAGTCCGTTCCGGGACGGTCGCTGTCGAGCATCCGCCGCAGATCGCTCGGACCGAACACCGCCGCCCATTGCTTGGGAAACGTGTCGTCCGCCAGAATTCGGGTTGTCGCGGCGGCGCAGAACACCAGGGGAATCTGCAGTGTGCCGGAGTGCTCGGCGAAAAACCTTCGCAGTTCCTGACCCGCCTGAACTCCGCCGCCGATGAGCAGGCAGGGAACGTCGGAGCCCATGCCGCGAAGATGAACGCCGGAAAGGTCCAACTTGAAGCGGATCGCGTGCTCCGATTTGGCCGAAATCTCGGCTCCGCTTTCAGCCGCCGTGAGACTCCGCGCGATCGCCCGGACTAGCCCGCTGGCCCCTTCAACAGCGCTGGCGGACCACGTCTGGCTCAAGTTGGCGATCAGCCCGGCAGTCGAAGTAGGATTAGCCATCGGTCAAGCACCTGCGGAAAACGCTTCCTCGGCGGCGGCAAGACGCGCCCGGCGGTCGGCGTCCCAGCGCAACAGGCGGTCCCTCAGCAGGCCGTCCACCTGGTCCTCCCGCCAACCCGACAGTTCGTCGCCCCGCGCGCGGGCGTAGAAGACACTCAGCAACTCGGGATCGGCTTGCACCGCGTGGGTCAGCCGCAGCGCGACCAGCGCCTCCCGCGTCCCCAGACACAGTCTGTGGGCCAGCGCCGACCAGCGGGCCGCAAAACCGGGGCTGTCCGGCGGCGATTCCCGCAGACCGGCGCCGGCCAGCGCGCCATCCAACACGGCAACCGCGCCTCCCGCCAGACTCTGCAACAACTCCAACACGGGCAGGGGCTGAAACCCGGCTTCCTCCCGGCGTTGCCGCAACTGGGCAATCGACCAAGCCTGCCTGCCCGCCTGCTGGCAGCAAGCCCGGAAAGCCGGGTCCTGGGACACGGCGGGCATGGCGGGCAAGCCTTCGGGCGCGCCCTCGAACGCCGTTTCGACCGTCCGACGCAGCCACTGCTCCAGATCGGCCGGCGGTGAGGCCGCGGCTCCCTGATCGTGGCGGTTCGAAATCTCTGCCGGTCTGAATTCCTTCATGATTTCGCCTCATCTAACGAGCGCCGGGGCGCTCCGAAATAGCGTTCGATGTCCGGGTGATCGGCCAAGTAAACGTGCAGTCTTCGCAGGGCGCGATGATGCGCCACGCGACACGCATCTTCCGTGATTCCTAGCTCGGCAGCGATCGCTGCAAAGGAAGAGTGGGAGTCCAGGTATCGCATCCTGACCAACGAGCGGTCCCGTTCCGAGAGCAACCACAAGGCTTCGGCGAGCGTTTCGGCCAACACCGCGCCGTGGCTGGGGGCCGCCTCAACCAAGTCGTCCGTCAGCGAAACCATTTCGGGGCGTCCTTTTCCCGAACGATGCTTCCTCAACCAGTCCACCAGCATTCGCCGGACCAGGGTCCAAACCCATCGTGGGAAGCTGCCTGGTCCTTGCGACGTGAACCGCTTGACTTTCAATGCGGTATCCGTCACACAACTCAACGCGAGATCCTCTGCGACCGATTGCGGAAGCCCTTTGCCCCGGAAAAAAGCCTCAAAACGGGGACCAAAGAACCCGGCAAAGTCCTCAAAGGCGGCTTCGTCAAGCTGTTGCATCCGCTGGGCGAGGTCATCCAAGAAAACGTCGTCAAGATCGTCGTTCACGCTGACCTCCAATACAGCTAACGCGCTAACTGCGGAAAACGTTACACCGGAAGTTGCAATTTATTATCCAGGATACCCGTGTCCCCGCAACTCGTTCTGCACTCCAGACGCAACGGATTGCCGCCGTCATGTGCCCCCGACACGTAGCACCGTAGTTGCGCATTTCGACCGGGAGTAGCCGAATTCGTGAGAATTCGGCGGCGGCCGTCGTTGGGCCCGGCGAAATCGCTCGCTTTCTCACGAATTCCGCTACCCCGACTTGGAAGATGCATGGCGGCCGTTTGCGGCCTACGCCGGCGCAAGTATCATGGAAGAGGCGGCCGATCTCCTCACATCCGGTTTCGCTGTGCGAGAAGTGCCATGGGACCTGCGTCATCCGAATTTGGCGGCGGTGCCGGTTGGAGAGGGCGGACTGGCGGCCGGAGCCCGCGCGCGGGCCGGCGGAAGAGGAAGTCGGCTGGATGGCAGCGCCGGTTGGTTTTCGAACCGCTGGAGCCCCGGCGTGTGTTGAACGGGGAGGCGCCGCACGGACTGTATCCCGACGAGGTGTTTCCGGCCGTCGACAGCTACGCCGATTTGGTCGCCGCCGATCTGAACCACGACGGGGCGCTGGACCTCGTCACGGCAGGGGGCGGCACGGGCGGCTCGTCGATTTCGATTTCGCTCGGCCGCGGCGACGGCACCTTTGACGCCCCGACCAAGCACAACGTCGGCTCGGCTCCAGAAACGCTGGCGATCGGCGATCTGAACGGCGACACCCATCCCGACGTCGTGGTCGCCAATTATCTGTCCAAGTCGATCTCCGTCTTGCTGGGCCGCGGCGACGGGACGCTGGCCGCGCCGGTTGCCTACGCTACGGGGGGCAAGCCGCGGAGTCTGGCCGTCGCCGATCTGGACCGCGACGGGACGGCCGACGTTGTCGTGGCCAGCGCCGAGGCAAGTTCCGGCTCGTACTACCGTCTGTCCGTGTTTCGCGGCCTGGGCGGCGGGGCGTTGGGAACTCCAACCGATTACGCCTTGCTCCGCAGTCCGACCGGGTTGGCGGCGGCCGACGTGAACGGGGACTTG
Source organism: Candidatus Anammoximicrobium sp. (assembly GCA_012515235.1). Classification (GTDB taxonomy): domain Bacteria; phylum Planctomycetota; class Planctomycetia; order Pirellulales; family Pirellulaceae; genus Anammoximicrobium. The sequence continues at coordinate 4,009 of JAAYYU010000144.1, read as the reverse complement.
TATCCCGACATCGTGCTCACGCAGTACCTGGATGACGACAACTCAGCCCTGGCCGTACTGCTGAACCAGGGCAACGGGGCGCTGGGCGCCGCGGCGGAGACCGTCGTGCCGGGCTGGCTGTCCGCCGTCGCCGTGGGCGATCTGAATGCCGACGGCGATGCGGACCTGGTCCTGGGCAATGTCCGAGACCAGACGCTGGGCGTGCGGCTGGGGCTCGGCGACGGCACGTTTCCCGCGCAAGTCAGCTATCGCACGGGACTGAACGCCGCCGGGGGCCTGCACGGGCAACGATTGGTGCTGGCAGATCTGAACGCAGACAGCAAGCTCGACCTGGTCGTCGCCACGGAGCAGGAGAACGCCGTCGCGGTGTTTCTCGGACGCGGCGACGGCAGTCTCGCGCCGTTTGTCCAGTACCCTCAAGGCCAGTTCACCTCGGCGGTCGCCGTGGGCGACTTCAACGGGGACGGACTACCGGACATCGTGACGCAGTGGAATCGGGATGTCTCGGTGCTGCTCAACCGTGGCGACGGGACGTTTGCCGACGGAGACGCCTCTGCCACGGCCATGGAGTGCGCTCCGGTGCTGCGGCCGACTTCAACGGGGACGGCGTGCCGGACATGGCGGCGGCGCACAAGTACGACGCAGCGCTCGAGCTGTTCCTTGGGCGGGGTGATGGGACTTTCGCCAGTGCCGCCGTCCAACCGCTGATGGCCAGCCGGGCGATCGCCGCGGGAGACCTGAATGGCGACGGCCACACCGACCTGCTGGCGACCGAGGGGCGGGGCGTGGTCGTGTTCCTGGGCAACGGCGACGGCACGTTCCGCCGCGGGGCCGATCACCTGGGCTGGCACGCCGTCGATCATCTGGGCCTGGGAGACGTCAACGCGGACGGCCGGCTCGACGCCGTGGTCGCCCACGACGGCTGGACGCCCACCAGCTCCGATTCCGCGCTGAGCGTCCTGCTTGGGCAAGGCGACGGGACGTTTTGCTCTGGTTACGGTGGGGGTTGGGCGCGGATCACCGGGGGGCTGACGCCGCCCCGCTCGCCAGGCGAGCCCTGGGCGTTAGCCCAGGGGTGGGCTTACCGCACCGCCATCGGCGTGCGCAGCCGCCGGGCGAACTCCGCGGGTGTGAGTTCTTCAGTCACGTAGGACGCCGCCGACTTCGGCTTGCCGTCCACCCTTTGCTCCGTCGCCGGGATCCAATTCCCGGCCGCGGTCACCAGGGCCTTGCGGTCCTCGATCAGCACTTTGCGGGCGTCGACCGATTTGCACACCAGCAACTGCTTGCTGAACGTCTCCGACACGTGCATCGGATTGGCCTTGTCCAGCCCGGCCGCTCATCAGGCGTTCCTGGGCTTGCAGGATCTGGCGGATCTTGGCCAGCGTCGCCTTGATGTCCATCTTGTCATCATCGAAGGCCGCGATGACCATCGACCGGAAGGCCGCCTTCATCTGGTCCTCGGGTTTGCCGCCGCCGCCGCTGTCCGCGGGGGCCGCCGGCACGATTCCGACCGAATTTGTTGTTCGTCGCCAGCCCCAGGTCGCAGCCCCTGGCGGCGTCGATCATCAGGGCCAGCGGCCGTTTGTGTTCCGGAAATCGGTCCATGTTCGTCTTTCGTTTAACCGCGACCCAACGGGGAGCGCGGAACCAACGAAAAAACCCGCTGAAGCGCAGTCCCTCCACGGTGGGAAGGAAAAGGCTTCAGCGGGTTCGTTCGAGTTTGGTTCCCGCGTTTCAATCTGCCCCATGCTACGATGGGGAAATCACACCTCAGTGACGCTCTGCACGCGTCGGATTCGCTGAATCACTCCGGATTGAAAGTCGAGTTCCAGGGCAAAACGACCGTGGGCTTTGGCTTGTTCCGCCTCTTGGATCAACAGCGCCAAGAGCGTCAAAGCCCGTTCGGTCAGCCGGCCACTTCGGTTTGTCCGGTCGCAGTCGGCCTCGTCCAGGACCTCGGAGACTTCTTCCAACATACAGATTCATCCGAGTTTATCAACTCAGATCTACGCACAACGCCACTCGGCCCGAGAACCTGACCGCCAGCCGCTATTCACCCGATGGCGGCTTTTTTGTTTCTTGCTTGGGAATGAACTGTGCCATTCGAACGGCCCAAATCTGTTTGATCAGATCCCGCATATACCAAGTCCGAAAGACGCTGATTCCATCAACAACCAGGCACGGCTCACGTAGGCTACGAATCGTCTCAATGTCGCGATCACGAATTGCCCGTTCTTCTTGCCGTAACTGACTCGCTGCAGATCGATTGCCACGTACATCACGGAGTCTTTGATAAAGGCGTTTCTCCAGGTTACGCAACTGTATCCTCGTCGGTTTCATCCTCGTCACCTCCGTATTTCTCATCCAGCAGTTCCATCGCCTTTGACGGGCCTTTCTCGAACATCATCCCGCCGTCCCCTGGATACGGAGTGCGATGATTTACCGTCCCGTACCACAACGACTCTGGTACTCCGGACGGAAATGCGGCACAAGTTCCAGCCTCCAGGTCCAACAAATGCCGGCAGATAAGACAAGCAGATCTTGGTAGATTCCTTGTCATCGTTGTTCCCTCCAGTATCGAAATCTCTGCTTGGCCGCAACGGATTCCCAAATCTCGTGCAAAATCCCTGAGATGGTTTCAGGATCAACATCTTCGTCAAGGTCTGGGATTTCCTTCCTCAATAGCCTGAAGAAATCGCGTCGAATCTTTCCGCCTCGCGTTTCACGTCGTTTCTCGGAAACTTCAAGATGTTCGATATTCTACACCGCAACCGGACTGATTACACGCGACTCTTTTTCTCCGCGGGTAACCGCCCCCTGAACATCGTCTGGTGAGAAGCTGGTGTCATATCGACGATTGTGAATCGTTGTCGCCCCAAGCATCTTTTTGGCTTGTTCATCAGTGAAATGGATTTCGTCTTCCAGCCCACGAACGACATCGATAACGACTCCATCCTCCACGATCACGGATCGATTGGACGCCGGCCTCGACTGGTCGTCCTTCCGGTTTGGGCAGATCGCGTTTGGCGAGCGCGTCGTCGACGCGTCCGGCTCGCCGACGTTCCACTTCGAGGCCGACACGACCGTCTCGTACGACGACTACCCTGTCCGCGTCGTCGCGGACTTCAACCCGCAGACCGGGCTGGTCACCTGGCAGATCTCGTCCTACGACCCGCTGACCGGCCAGGCTCCGCGCAGCCCGCTGGCCGGTTTCCTGCCCCCCAACGACGAGCAGCACCGCGGCGAGGGATTCGTGACGTACACGATTCGGCCGCAGGCCGCCCTGGCGACCGGCGTGGAGATCCGCAATGAAGCCTCGATCGTGTTCGACATCAACCCGGCCATCGTCACCAACGAGACGGTCCATACGATCGACGCCGCCGCGCCCCGCAGCCAAGTGGCCGACCTGCCGTCACAACTCAACGCGACTTCGATTTCTGTGGCTTGGTCCGGGGACGACGAGAACGGGGCCGGCTCGGGAATCGCCGGCTACGACGTGTACGTCGCGACCGACGGCGGCCCGTACGAGCGCTGGCTGGCGAACACGGCGGCGACGAGCGGCCAGTACCCGGGCTTGCCGGGGCACGAGTACGCCTTCTACAGCGTGGCCACCGACCTGGTGGGACATACCGAGGCCGCTCCTGCGCAGCCCGACGCGGAAACCACGCGGCCCTCGGTCAGGATGATCGATGCGGCCTCGATGAGCTAGTGCCGTTTCCAGCATCTAAGTTCGGCCTCCGCCGACTCCGCGTCGGCGGGGCAGCGATTGGCCGCTAGACACGAGCTCGCACGGCCAGTTCTCGCTCCCCGCCGACCTCGTGTCGGTGGAAGCCATGACGGAATCGGGACAGCCCCGCAATCACTGCTTCCACCGACACGGGGTCGGTGGAAGCGAATCGCTCGTTCCTCGTTCGTTGATCGCGGTTGGGTGCGTCAGTCGGCGGCGGCTTGCCAGACTTGGGCGAGCAGGTCGGCGTAGGGGGCGGGGACTTCGGCGGCGGGGCGG
>JAAYYU010000143.1 GCA_012515235.1 Candidatus Anammoximicrobium sp. | reverse complement strand
TCCGCACCGGCAAGATCGGCCAGTTGAAGACCATCCGCATGTCGGTGCCCATCTACCCCGTTCCTGCGCCCCACGAGGCGCCGATGCCGGTGCCCGCGGATTTGGACTACGAAATGTGGCAGGGCCCGGCCCAGCGGCAGCCGTACACCGAAGACCGCGTTCATCCGAGCGGGAAGTTTGGTCGCCCCGGCTGGTACAGCAACCGCCTGTATTGCGATGGCATGATTTGCAACTGGGGCCATCACCCGGCCGACCTCGTGCAGTGGGCCAACGATACCGAGCGAACCGGGCCGGTCGAGGTGGAAGGCCGTGGCGACTTGCCGCCGGCCCAGGGGCTGTACAATACCCTGGGCGAATTTCAGGCCCGCTACCGCTACGCCAACGGCGTGGAACTGCACTACATCGGCCGCAAGGACTACCAGGAAGGCGAGTCGTACATGCTGTTCGAGGGAACCGAGGGCTGGGTCCGCGCGTGGCGCGCCCCGAATCGAATTGAGGCGGAGCCCAAGTCGATCCTCTCGGCCGACGTCAAGTTCGAGGACTTCCCCTTCCTCCTGCGGAACGAGAAGACGGACTTCATCGAATGCGTGCGCGCGCGCAACCCCCAGACGCTGGAAGACGCCGAAGTGGGCCACCGTTCGAGCACCGTGGTGCAGTTGGCCTACATCGCCTGCCTGTTGGGCCGCAAGCTGAAGTGGGACCCCGTGAAGGAAGAATGCCCCGGCGACGAGAAGGCCAACACGCTGGTGCGCGGTCAACCGGGGCTGCCGCCATGGACGATTCAGTAGTCGATAGATGAGACGCGACCCCGTTTCCGCGCTGGGCCGACAGGGGCCCCCGGTTGTTCCTTCTTTGGGAGGCGTATGAAGCGTACCATCATTCTACCGATGATTGTTGTCTCCAAGCTTTGGCTCGTTGCGGCAGTCGCTGCGGCCGACTCGTATCAGGTCGGAAAAGGAACGAGTTGGTATGACGACGTGCGGATTGCGTCCGAAACCTCGTAGGCGAATCTGCTGGGCGATTCCGGCTTCGACGGTGTCGAGAGCTGGCGCGTGCTGTGCCGGAAGAAAGGCGAGGCCGATTGGCAGCCGATCGATGCGTTCGTGTTGGAGCGGTTCCACAACGTCATCTTTCTCGAACCGGCAACCGAGTATGAATTCCGGGTGCGACGAGTTGCTCCGGACGGGAGCGTCCGGGCGGAGAGCCAAGTGCTGGCCGCCTCGACCAAGACGGCGGAAGGGCGCGTCTGGAACCGCTTTCAGATCGCGCCGGACCAGCGGCTGGCGACGCCGCCAGCCGTGTACCCGAGCATCGAGAGCGTCGACGGCAAGCTCTACTACACCGAGTGCCGCGGCGGCACGATCTGGCTGAGCCAGTTGGACGAGAGCTTTCAGCCGGTCTGGACCAAGCCCTGGGTCGAGGCCTTCGTGGTCGACGACATCAAGTACAACTCCAGTCCCGACATCACGTGGCACAACGGCTGTCTGGTGTACGTCTACAACAAGTTCGAGCATCTCTACGGCGGCCGGAACGATCCGGGTAGATTGTACGGGTGCTCTATCGGACGCCTTCGGCCGACGGTGGATTGACGGACCAACACCCATCCCCTTGCAAAGCCCCAACGCGATTCGCGGGCGGTCAGGGGGCGAGGGGGAAGTGGGCGGCC
>JAAYYU010000142.1 GCA_012515235.1 Candidatus Anammoximicrobium sp. | reverse complement strand
GACTCGATCCGGCCCAGGGCCCAGTCCCAGTAGGCGTCCAGTTCGGGCCGGTAGACGTGCCGCACCAATTCGTAGTGCTGGCTGCGGCAGTAGCTGTTTTCGGCGTTGGATTTCAGCGTCAGTTCGCTGTGCGGATTGATCGTCGGGGCGACCTCGTTCAGCGGCCGGGCTCGTTCCAGACGCTTCAGCGAAGCGAGCATGGAGAAGTCGTCGGACAGGGCCAGCACGCCGGCCAGGGCGTCCATGGTTCGCCGGGTGAGTTCGGCACGCTGGCGAACCGCGTCGGCGTCGGCCTTGCCCGCACGCCAGTTCTCCATCTCCAGCCCGGCCCGGATGTGGGCGGCCACCAGGGCGCGGCTGGCGATCGTGCGGGCCATGTCCAGCGCGTCACGCTGCCAGAGCGCCCCCCGGACGCCGGCCGAAGGCTGCTTGGCAATCTCCGCCAACCCTGCCAGGACCGTCGGCGACGCCGCCAGTCCCTGTTGGAATCGCTCCAGGTCCGCCTGCAGCCGCGGCAACCGCTCGGCTCCCAGATTCAGGAAGGCCGAGGTGGCGAGCAAACGGTACTGCGGCTCGCCGAACCAGGTCGTCCCTTCGCCCCGCGTGTCGTGCCAGTGCAGCAGTTGCGAGGCGTCCAGGAAGCCGCTCCACAACTTTTCCATCCGGCCGGCCAACTCGGGCGAGTACCGCGTGCGGCAGTACCGGGCCAGCGCCACGGGTAATTCCACGTCGCGCGGCTGCCAGCTGTTGGCGCCCAGGTACTCCAACATGAACGTGTCGTTGTGGGAGATCTCCGACCACATCACCAGTCCCAGGGCCATCTTGTCGGCGGCCGTTTCCTGCAGTCGCGGCGCCAGCAACCCGTAGTCTTCGTGGATGTCGCCGTTGCGGGCAAACCCGTGGAAAATGCCGAAGATCCAGGGAAAACGTCCCATCGCGCCCCAGTCGCGATAGCTGACCTTGCGGGGATTGTCCGAGGTGTACTCCAGCAGGATTGTCTTGCTGGGATCGAACTCCGCCAACAGGTTGTGGACGTCCTGATCGGTCCAGTTCCAGCCGATGAAGTCCCAGCTGGCGATCAGCAGCGGCGCATCGGGGTAGTGCTCGCGGAGTTTCTGCTGGGTCTGGCGGTACACGTACCGTTTGCGCTGCAGACTGTCGTGCGCGTCCTTGCCGAACGTCCGTTCCGCCATGCCGATCGTGTGGAACATCCGCGGTTCGCCGAACTGGCGGATATGCGTCTCGGTCAGTTTCCAGTAGGCGTCCCAAGTGATCGGCGATTCGATATCCCAGATCGCTTGCGTCGTGAGCGAATAGCCTGTCTTCTGGTCGCGGATGACAGGGAAGTCCGGCCGGCTGCGGTAGAACGAACTGGGCGTGTGCGAGTACCAATGCGTGATCGTGCCCGTGTCTTCCGGGTGCAGCAAGCCGCGGTCGCGGGCGTACTGCAAGACCTGCTTGCGGAGTTCTCCCCGATACTTCAGCGCCCAGAACGACGTGCGGTCGTCGTACGACCGGTCGACGCCGTCCGGGTCCTTGGCGTCGGTGGGCGGGTACGGCACATCGTCCGGAAAGGCCCGCTGGAACAGGTCGTCGATGCCGGTACGGAGCATGAACAGGTTAAACCGTTTCTTCACGCACCAATCGATCTCCTGCTTCCAGTCGTCCAGGTCCCAATGCTCGGCCTGGAAGCGGTGCAGGCCTCGGTGGGCGAAATAGCGCAGGCCTCGATAGGCAAAACGCGGCTGCTCCACCACGTCCAGCTGGTCGTATTCGATCGCGTCCCGCTTTGGGATCACGTCGCCGTCCCAGAAATACTCCACGCCCGCCTGGCGGCGGAAGAAGTCGTACACGGCATACAGCGTGGACCGCCCGGAGCCGCCGGCCAGGATCAGCCACCGCCGCCCGTCGCGCGAGACACACAGCAGCCGGTATTCGTCGCCCCCGTACTGAATGCCCAGCGACTCGAACGCGCCCTGGTAAATCAACTGGTGGACCAGCGGATGGACGGCGTCGGAGCCGATCAGAACCAGATCGCCCGCCGGGAGGTTCTCCTTCCGATCGGTGCTCGCGCGCGCCTCACAGACCTTGACAGCCGGACGTTGCCCGGTCACTTGCTCCCACAATCCGGCGAACGCATCGCCGGCGATCGAGTACGCTTTCTCACCCGTCGGCGGAGTCAGCACGGTGACGGTTCCAGCCAAGGCCGGACCGGCGGCGCCCAGGAGCAAGCCGCCTGTGACGGCCACCGTCTGTAGCCAACCACGCCTTCGGATCATGATCATCCTCCTTCAGGTTCGAATGATGCTTCACAGCTTGTGGAAAAAAGGGGACAGGCACCGCCAATCCCGCCCACGCACTCACTTCGACGCCGGCGCTTCCGGGATGATCTCCAGCGGCGGATACGTCACCTCGCCGGCCTTGGCGGTCCAGGCCGGGTCGCCGTACACGCCTGCCTGCCGGTAATCGAAGGGCACGAACCCCAGCTTCAGTGCCGGCGAATCAGGAGCCAGCTGAAAGTCGCCCCGGGCCGGATCGGCGAACTTCGGATCGGCGACGATCGAGCCTTGCTCGTGGCCCTTCGCCTGCCACGCTTCGAGCGTGTTGCCCAGGAAATCCACCGGCTTGCCGCCGGCTTCCCAGTAGCAGTTCCGGCCGCTGGCGTGCCGCACCTTGTCCCACCGCCCCGACAGCAGCACGCCGCTGTCCCAGTACACGATGTTCCGCTCCAGGGTGAACGACAGGTGCTCTTCGACTCGCGTCGCCTGCAACTGGTACAGCTTGCTGAACGCCAGGATGTTGTTGCGGACGACGTTCTCCTTGCCGTAGTGCTGATGGAACCCGCCCGTCTTGACGCGATACACCAGGTTGTTCTCGAACAGGATGCCCGTGCTGCCTTCGTCCGTGTACATGCCCCAGCCGCCGTAGGAATAGGCGTAGATGTCGTGGAACACGTTGTGCCGGACCACGGTGCCTTCGGACGGCCCCAGCGTATAGATGCCGCCCATATCGCTCAACAGCCCCCAGCCGATGTGATGCACGTGATTGAACGCGAGCGTGTTCCGCTTGGCCAGGCTCTCGCCGTAACCCCACCGCCAACCGACGGACAGGCCGGTGTAGTACAGGTCGGCGATCTCGTTGTGCGTGACCTTGTTGTCGGGGCTGTGGCCGATCCAGACGCCGACGGCGCACGGGAAGATGCGGCCGCCGTGACGGAGGATGTTGTTGTCCACCGTGATGTGGCTGGTCCGTTCGGACTCGTTGGCCGCGATCCCGGCTTCCCCGATCCGCACGCCGCCTGCGCCGAAGTCGTGCAGGTACGATTTCCTCAGCGTGCACTCGCGGCAGCCGCGGCGGAACCAGACGACGTACGTGCCGACGTGTCCGATCTCGCAATCCTCAATCGTAACGTTGCGGGCGCCGTCGGCCATCACGGCGGCTTCGATCGGGGCCGCCGCCTGCGCCGGCTCGAAACCGCCCGGCGGCGTCAGCCACTGGCCATGCCGGAACGTCAGGCCCTTGAACGCCACGTGCTGGACGAACTTGCCCGCCGCCGGATCGCCCTGGATCACCAGGAATTTCTCCGCCACCGGCGCGACCACCGTCGTTTGCGTCAGGTCCTCGCCGGGCAGCGGCTGGTAGGACAACGTGCCGTCCCGCGACAGGTACCATTCGCCGGGAACATCGAGCGCCGCCAGGTAGTTCTCCAGGTGAAACAGCCCGTTCTTTCGCCACGGGTTCCAGGACTTCATCCCTTCGCCGGTCGTGACCAGCGCCGCCTGCTGCGGGTCGATGCGGTCCAGAAAACGCCGCGTGTTGTCCCAGTTGTGATAGACCACCAGGTTGATATCGCGGAGGTCGCCGGGGGCGACCTGGCCGAGCGCCTGCTGAAACTTCTCGGGCCGCATCGTCAGTGTCTGCCGGGCCCGCTTGGGTTTGCGCGACGAGCCGCCTTCGTCCAGCACCGTTTGCTGGATGTTCTGGATGTAGTAGTAGAACTTGTTCGGACTGCGGGCGCGGGTGGCCCGGCGGCCGCCCACGAACAGCTGCTCGAAATACCACTTGCCGGCGGCCACCTCGGGAATCTGAACCGTCCACAGTCCGTTGCCGGCCTGCTTCCAGCCGCCGATCACACGTCCGCCGCTGAACACCGGCCGCGCGCCGGATGCCGCTTCGTAGCTGACGGGAGCCTGGGCCGTGCCGCTGTCTTCGGCGGTCAACACCAGGGGTTCGGTCAAGGTGTAGACGCCGTCGGCCACGATCACCCGCACGGATTCTGCCAGCGGGCCCTGGGCCTTCAGCGCCCGCACAGCGTCCCGCGCCCGCGCCAGCGTCGCGAAGGGCCGGTCGGCCGTGCCGGGATTGGCGTCGCTGCCTTGGGGAGAAACGTAAACATCCGCCGCCGAAGTGGTCGCGGCCGACAGCAAGAGCATTCCAAGCAAGCAGGCTTTCATCGCGACATCTCCCCGTGAATGCAGGTCACAATTCGAAGTGGGACAGGCACAGCTCGCGCACGCGGCGAGCTGGCCGATCCCCCACACGCGGGCCCAGCCAACCTCACTTCAATTCGGCCGCCATCTCCAACAGCGTCTTGACGATCTTGACCGAGGCCTGCAGTTCCACCTTGTTGGTGCCCAGCCAGGTCTCGTAGCCGCCCAGTTCGTGTTGCTCGGGTGTCGGCAGGTAACCGTAACCGCCGTTGGCCAGTTCCATCGTAAAGCTGGGTTGGAAGGGGCTGCGGGCCTTCAGTTCCAAACCGATCTCCGAAAACACCTCGAAGGGAATGGCGAAAATGCCCAACTCGCCGATCCGCACGGACTGGAGCATCACGCGGACCGTGTCGGGCGACTCGAGTTGCTGGATGGCTTTCTGGGCATAGGCCCGTTCATGCGGGAACTTGTCCGGCCGCTCGGGCTCGGCCAGGACTTGCTTGGCGTGCTCCAGTTGCGCCGGCGTCGGCTTGCGCACGGCCAGCTCCAATTCCCGCTGGCGCATCCCCAGCGGCACCCAGTCGTGCCAGGTGAGTTTCGGGTATTGCTGGAAAACGGCCTGGGCGCACTGGTCGGCGACCAGCCGAATCTGCTGGTACGGTTCTCGTTTTTCGCGAGGCTTGGAGTAATCGTTGTTGTTGATATTGCCGCTGGTGCCGTTGCTCAGCGCGCCCACAAACGGCGGATCCTGCCCATCCGCGCCCAGCAACTGCTGGATACGGTCGCAAAACACGCCGAAGTAGTCGGCGGAGAGGTGATTCCGGCCGGTCCCGCCCACGTAGTGCAGCGAGTAATTGGCCAGCAGCCCCAGCGGTCGGCCGTCGGTCGTCTGCAGGGCCAGAAACGCGATCTGCGGGTCGACCGGCCCGGCTGGCTTCAGCAGATGGGGGCTGTTCCCCGGATTCATCTTGGCGTGATCCGGTTCGCCGAACGGGTTGAACAACTTGACTTCCGGCTTCATCAGCCAGCGGCGGCAGAACACTTGCCCCGGCAAATCGGCCGTGCCCCAGGCGATGCGCGCCGGCTGGAGATTGTTGATTGCACACCGCACGCCGTCGGCAATCCGCCGCGCGACGAACCGCTGGTACTCGGTGAATTCCTTCTCCGGCTGAAACGGATTCTTCCAGCGGGCGCTGACCGACGAATGCGTATGCGTGCAGGACATCAGCAGGCGGTCCGCCGGCAGGCCGGTCGCCTCGGTCACCAGCCGCTTGGCTTCGTCCAGCACTTCGCGGCTGATGTAGATATTGTCGCTGACCACCAGCGCGAGCCGCGTGGCGCCGTCGTCCAGGACGAAGCATCGGGCGCGCAATTCGTCATGCACGTACTTGGCCGGCGGCGGCGTGCCGAAGTTGCCTACCAGCCCGCCGCCCAGGAACGGAGTGATGTTACTGGTGGCCGCGCCGGCCAGGAGTGTTTTCCCTTCGGCCGCGTCGACGGTGGCCGAGGTCGCCAGCGAAAGGGTTGCCAGCAGCAGGAACGCGAATCGGTGCATCTCATTTCTCCTCGGGGGTTGAAGTGTCTATTTGGCCGGCCCGCGCGCCGGCGGCCGATAGGCCGGCGCCTCGTCTTTGAACGGTCCGTCGCGGAGGGCCTCGATCAGCGGCTCATTCAGCAGCAACACGGGTTCGGCGGCCGTGCCGTCCAGCGAGTACAAGTTGACGCCTCGGGCTCCCTGGTCCAGGCACATCCGATACTGGGTGAATATCGTCGCTGCCTCGCGTTGAATCAAGCGGTCGCCTTCCTTGACGCGGGTATAAATGCACAGTCCCGGCAGGATTCGCTCCAGCTGCGGATCGACCGTCTTCCACTCCTGCAGTTGCTTGGCCAGCACGTCGTTGCTGGGCGTGTAGGCCATGGGCACGACGTAATCGACAACTCCCTCGCGGAGCCAGCCGGGCCAGTCCTGGAAGACCCTTTCGGCCGAGGCCAGCGACGAGAACACGGCCGCGGTGACCTGGGCTGCGGGCTTGGCCTGCTTGGCGCGCCGGTACACGTCCCGCACCAGTTGGGTCACGCCAGACTTGCGGTATTCAGGCCATTTGCTGCGTCTCAGATTGATCTGTTCCAGGTCGATCCGGGTGTCCGAACGCGCCAGCAGGTCGCTAGCGCCGACGGGCTGGACGACCTCCAGATGATTGATGTACTTGGCCGTCCCGCGCATTCCCAGCACGCGCTGAATCGACGCGTTGCCGATGGACCGGACCGGGCCGTCAATGACCACCAGCAGGCCGCCGGCGCGGACGAACTGTTCCAGCGATTGGGCTACCTCGTCAGGGATCAGGTACACGTCGGCCAGGACCAGCAGCGCGCCGGGCGGCAGCTGGGCCAGGCGGTCTTCGGCGGCGATCGCGGCCTTGCAACCGAGCTGGCGGAACGCCTCAGCGGCCTCTTTGGTCCCCTTGACGCCATACCGCTCGCGGTTCGGCGCGGTGTCCATCACGACCACCTGGTCGGTCGGAACGTTCCATTGCCGCAGGACGCGGCGCAGGGTCTCGACAACCGGCGGCAACGCGGAGCGCACGGCGTGCCAATTGAACAGCAGCACCCGGCCCTTGCCCAACGCGTTGATCGCGATGGCCGGTGTGCCGTCCGAGAACTGGGCCAGGACTTGGGCCGTCGTGGGCTTGGCCACCGGATTGCCGGCAATCGCCCAGGCGAACGGAAACGAGGTCGCTCGCAGCGGCTCGATCGGCTGGCACCCGTACCGCGCGGCGAACTCGGCCTGGCAATGCTTGCAGTAGCACATCGCGGGTCCGTCGTAGCGGATAAAGTCAAAGTGGATGCCGTCCAGATCGTAACGGGTCAGGGCCTCGATCATCAGATCGCCCTGGAACTTGCGGACCTCCGGCCGGCCCAGGTCGTACCACAGCGTGGTTTGCTCGCCGCCGCTGTCGACAACCCAATCGGGATGCTGGTCCAGCACGTGCAGCGGCGTGGGATGGCCGTACGCGCCGTTGACGAACCAGGCATGCACCTCGATCTGCCGGCGGCGGCACTCCCGGACCATGTACTGCAGCGGATCGTAGCCCGCTTGAACTCCCTCCAGCATCGGGCAGCTCTCAGTCTGGAAGGCGGCCTGTCCGCCCCAGTACCAGACCAACAGAAACACGGCGTTGAAGTGGGCCCGCTGGAGCTTGTCGATGCAAGCGTCGGCTTCCGCCGGAGTCCGGATGAAGTTGGCGTGCATCCACATGCCGCGGAGTTGCGGGCTCGCTGCCGCGGCCGCCCGACCGCCGCCGACCGCGTGGATCAGCGCCGCCGCCGCCAGCAGCAGACTCCATGCAACCGCCGCCGTGCGATGGGAACCGTTCATGACTGCTACCTTTCGTCAAGGACGCGCCGTCGCGGCCCGCGGCCGATCAGGGAAGCGTCACATCCCAGATTTTCGTGCGCCGCGCCTGGCCTTCCGGCCCCTCGACCCGCAGCGTCACGATGAACTCGCCGGCCTTCTCGTACCGGTGGACCGGATGACGGTCGGCGTTGGATGTCCCGTCGCCGAAATCCCAGTGCCAAGCCGTGATGTTGCCGTAGGACCGGTCGCGGAACGCGACGACGCGCCGCTCCCGATCCAGCACTTGAAACGACCAATCCGCCTCCACCGGCTTCCGCAGATGTTTCTCGATCGGCATCAGGCGGAAGGCGACCAGATCCGAGGCGTCGCCGTACATGTTGGTTTTGTGCGACAGGTTCCAGAACCCGCCGTAGTCCTTCGCGTCCGGGTCGTCATAATCGAGCACGGCCCAGGACAGGCCGATGAGGTGGCCTTCGTCCAGTTGCGACGGAACCGCCCGCGCGCGGTCGGGCGGCGCGTAGTCGAAGGGAGTGACGAAGAACTCCAGCACCAGCTTGCCGCTTTCGCCCGGCCGGAAGTTGTAGCGATAGGCTGCGTTGGCGTAGGGCAACTCCTTGGCCCAAGGCTGCGCCCCCCAGACCATGGCCCAGTCCTTGCCTTCGGCCGGCGTGAAAATGTGGTAGTTCTGCGCGTGCACGCCGTGAAAGCGGTAATGGAAGTCGGGCTGCGTGCGCAGCGACTTGTCGGGATGCATCTGGCGGATCAGCGGCCCGCCCGAGCGGTCGCCGTCGATCACCACTTCGAAGATGTCGTTGTGCAGATCGTCGCGGGCGAAGTCCCAATAGTTGTCCTGCGCTTCGTACAGAAAGTACAGGTGGTTCTGTCCTCGCACCCAGCCGACCTTGACGCGCACGTCCAAATTGGCCGGATCGCGGCGGTCACCCAGGCCGATCACCGTCTCCCGCAGCTGATCCGTGCCAATCGCATAGGATTCCGGCACCACGGCCCAATCCTCCGGATCGCCGTCGATCCGGGGAATCTTGTCCGCGGGAAACTGGAAGATCTTGAACTCCACATCGGGACGCGCCAGACCGCCGTCACAGCCGACGACGGCCAACAGGAACAGCAGAGGCTGCATGGCGGTTCCTCCCCAATCGCAAGCGAGGATTTTCTGCGTCGCCCCACGGATTCCTGGCAACTGCTCGCTCAGGAATCCCCGTACTTCTTGCCTGCTCGGAAGACCGCAGGCCGGCTGTCCGGTCCTGCGTCAGACCTTCCTGCGTCAGACCTTCATCGTCTTGGCGTACTCGGCTCCGATGCTGCCTTCCTTGCAGAACGATGTGACGGTAAAGTCGCCGGAATGCCGGGCTTGGACGTCCAACGCTTCGGACAACGGCACGCTGCAGGCGTGGCGGATGGTCTCCAGAATGGCCTTCCGGGCCGCTTCGGTGGCCGCGTTGTCGGACGCCGGCAAGCCCACGTCGGCGGGGATCCCTTCCAGGACGCCCTCGTTCAGCTTCCGCTTCTGCACGCCGGCCGCGCCGCCGGAAACCAATTGCCAAACCGTTTGCAGCGACTGCTCCAGCGGGCCGGCGGCATCGATCAGCCAACTTACCGCGTCCTTGGCCTTGACGGGCGTTCCGCTCAGCAACAGGCTGACCAGCCTCGGCCACTGGGATCGCTCGGCTTTGCGGAACGGCCAATGGCAGCCTTCCATGCCGGGCACTACCGGCAGCGTGACTTCCGGCATGCCCAGGGTGGCATCCTCGACCGCGACCACGTAATGGCAGTGCAGCAGCAGTTCCAGGAATCCGCCCAGGCACCGTTTGCCGTTGACGAAGCCGACGGAGACTCGGAATTCGTCGTGCAGTCGCCGGGCAGTCGCCGCCCACGTGGCCGCCACTCGATGGCCTTCCTGGACGTCTTCCAAGGCCGAGAAGAACTCGCTGGTATCCGCGCCGACCATCTGCGTGGCCAGATGAAAATCGCCGGTCAGGATCACCTTCGTGACACCGGCGACCCGCAGCCAGTCGATGGCCCGGTTCAGTTCGGCGTCCACGTCGTCGTTGTAGCTTTCCCGGCTGATCGTGATCACGCCCACCTGGCCGTCATGCTCCGCGTTGACGTACAACTGCTGCCACTCGGGGCTGTCGATCTGTTGGAACGTGTCCGGGTACCAGCAACTGCCGGCCGCGGCGGGGTACAGCCGGTGATAGGCCTCGACCGTCTTGATCGCCGCCTCCGCGCCCACGCTCCGGATCATCGCCAGGATGCCGCGGCGGAACTGCGCGCACAACTCGCCGATCGCGTTGATGTGCGACAGGTGCCCCCGCTGCTCGTGCAGCAGCAGGCTGGCCATCTGGAACAGGGCGCCTTGGATCCACTGGTTGAACTCGTCCTCGCCCGCCGCGTCCAGCGGCCAATCGACCACGGGCCGGAAATGGTTCAGCGGATACCAGTCCTGGCCGGTCGCCTGGCGTTCCTCCAGTTCCGGCGTAGGCTGGAACAAGGCCCCGTACTTCTGCCCCAGGTGATGCAGGCAGGACCAGGTGAGGAAATTCGCGCCCTTGGCGCCGATCACGTCATGCGCGCGGAACGGATTCGGCCCGATCTGCTTCCGGATGTACTTGTCGATCTTCCAGAACGGCATGTTGCGGGCCCGGTGATAGCGAAGTCCGGCCAGGGTAATGCCGCAGAACAGCACGTCCAGGACAAACGACCAGTCGTCGCTGACCGGGACCGGGATCAAGCCCAGCGCCCAGAGGAGTTGCGTCACGGAGGAGGTCTTCGCTTCCACAACCTCCCAGATCTTGTTCGTCTCGTGGGGAAACGCAGGGTGCGCCACGCCGACGCCCAACTCCGAACTCGGAAAGCCGGACGTGACGGAGCGGATTTCGATCCCCGGAAACACATCCCGGAAAACTTGGTAGTGGGCCTTCTTGACCTCCAGGATCTCCGGAATCGCTTCCAGCAGAAAACGGGGACGCCATTGCTTCAGGTCGGCCGGGAGACGGTTGCCATCGTACGTCATCCGGACGATGTTCCCCATGATCCGGTCGGCGCGTTGCTGGCCCACGGCCTCCACCAGCCGGGGATAGTGCGGACCGATTCCGTCCGCCGTGCGGGGACGGGCAAGCGCGATCGAGCGCACGCCGAACGGCTCCAGCCGAGCCGTCAGCTGCATCAGCTTGCCGGCGCCCACAATCCCGTTGGCTCCGGAGATCACCAGCGAGCCGCGTTCCGCCGCGCCGCCGAACACCTGGTCCACCAGTTGGCCGGCCGACACCGGCAATTTGCCGCTGGAAAAAATGTCCAGAACGGAACCCAGTCCCAAGGTCTGGAGCGTTGATTGCCTCAGCGAGTTCGTCATCTCGACGCACCTCCTTCTTCCGTGACGCGAAACAGGCCCGCGATTCCCACATCTCCGGCGGCACAGCCAAACAACAACACCAAACCGCCTCCCAAATCCACCGCTTCCTCCAGACCCTCGATCAGCAGCCGGGTGAGCGTCGGACCCTGAGGATGCCCCCAGACCAGCGAACAGCCTGTGCGGTTCATCTGCTCCCAGTCGTAGTGCATCACCTTGGAGAAAATCGCGTCGTTGATCGCGAACGGATTGTGGCACTTGACCACCGCCATGTCCGCCAGCGTGAAACCGGTCTTGTCGAGCAGTTTCTGCACGGCCAACGTCGGAGACTCCGGCATCAGCGTCGGATGCGTGCGGACTTCGGCTTTGGCGACAAACTGGATGACGATCTCCGGACGCGGGCTTAACTCCCGTGCTTTTTCCGGCGAGGTGACCAACAGCGTGGCCATGCCGTCCGAGGCGTGCGTCTGGGTCCCCGTCGTGACGCAACTGTCCAGTTCGCGCATCTGCCGCAGGCTGTCCAGGGTCAGTCTGCGGACTCCCAAATCGGCGTCGATGCGGCCGAGCGTGCGGCCTTGCACGTTCAACACGTCCAGCGGCACCAGGAGTCGGTCGAGGAATCCGGAAGCCTTGGCGGCGAAATACTGCTGGTAGCGGCAGAAGGAGATGTCATCCACTTCGCGCCGATCCAGCCGGTGCTTGCGCGAGGCGTTGCCCGCCGTGGTCATCATCGCCTTGGCCGTGGCCGGATCGAAGCCGAAATTGTCCCACACGTCGCTCAACGCCATCGTCCGCTGGTGGGCTCGCCGTTCCGGGAACACGCCCACCGGCGAATCGCTGGTCCGGTCAAAGGCCAGGACCCCCACCACGTCGTTGCTGCCCGTCTGGACTTCCGCACCGGCCAGCAGGACGGCTTGAAGCCCGGTGGCGCAAGCCTGCTCGACATGGAACCCGGCGAGCCGGCGTCCCAGGCAACTGGCCACCAGGGGCGCGTTCCAGAACTTCCAGTGCCAGGGGACGGTCGAGCCGATAATCAGGTATTCCAATTCGCTGGCCGGAATCCTGCGGATTCCCAGGATGCGATTCATCGCCTCGCCGGCAAACTGGCCAATGTTCACCTCGGCCAGCGCAGACGTCTGCCAGGCCGGAAAGTAACTGCTCCCCCACGTCCCGTACGGGATTCTGGCTTTGGGGAACATCTCGACATTCTCTTTCATCAATCCCTCCTCCGTACGCAACGCAAGGAACGCCGCAACAGCCCCCGCCGGGGCCGCGACGATGTGCTCAGGCGTAATGTAGCACGATATCCTCAGGTCCGACAAGGCGGTAGGATTCCGGGCCGCGTCACAACCAAGGGACGCTTCGCAGTTGAACGTGTGGCCTCGCCACGATTGACAACTGGCCGCATTTCGCGGGCGATGCTGCGCAACGTCTCCGGCCCGCAGGTTCGCCCCTATGCAGAAAGCCGCAGCCGACTCAAGCCTGTTTCTGTTCACGCTCCTCGCTGTTGGCGTGGGCGGCTCTGGTCTGGCCCTGGTCGGCATCTGGGTCGAAACTCGCCTGGAACAGAACGCCAGACGCGTTTTCAGCGGCGTCTTGTGTTCGTGCCTCGGAGTTGCGTCCGCGGTTTTGTGGGGACTGCATCAGCCGTGGGCGATCGTGGGACCGGTTCTGGCACTGGGAGCCGCCACGCTGGCCGTCTGCACGGTGCAAACGGCCTTGGCGCGGCGCTGGGCAAACCGGCTGTACGGACCCGTGTCCATCTGGACGTTGTTGCTGGTCGTCAGCCCGCTGTTCTCGCTGCTCTATGCCCGGCACGTCAACAAGGCGGATCCGCGATCCGTGCTGCTAGCCGCCCCCGATCCGACGATCCGCAAGGAGCCCACCGACCCCCGCGCCGTCACCGACCAGGGACGGGAAATCGAGTTGTTTCACTACGGGAGCGTGCATTCCCTGGAACGCCTGGAAACGGCTGTCATCGAACTGGCCGGCTTCAGCTACGAGGTGATTCGAATCCAGGGGCCAAGTCCGGATTCCAACTGTCACGGCTGGGTCTTCACGGGCGGTCTGTATTGCGTGGCGAGCGAGCAGGTGGACGCGATCCTGACGGACAACGGATACCGCCCGGTCGAGCAGGCCGAAGGCGGGGACCTGATTATCTACAGCGACGACTCGGGCCTGCCCGCCCACAGCGGCGTGGTCCGTTTCGTGACGGAAGACGGGCGAGTGCTGGTCGAAAGCAAGTGGGGACCGCTGGGCGTGTTCCTCCACGCCCCCGAAACGCAACCCTTCAGTCGGCAATTCAGCTTCTGGCGCAGTCCCCGCGCGGGCCATCGACTCCACGTGCTGCCGATGGCCTCCGCGGTGGAATAGGATTCCGCACGCCCGACCCCAGTCCGCTCGACCGGGCCACGAGGGACGGCGTCTTGCCGCGGCAGTCTCCCGTTTGGCGAAAGCAGCCTGTCCGGCCAAAACTTTGCCTCCTCCCCCGCCGCCTGTCACGTGAGGTCTTCCCCGACTCGCTCCGGCTGATAGGCGACGTCTTCCACCTTGAGCCGGAGGCAGCCGGAAGGCATCGTCCAATCGATCAGGTCGCCCGCGCGGTGGCCCAGGATCGCCGTGCCCAGCGGCGCGAGCACGGAAATGCAATTCTTGAATCCGTTTGCAAACGCCGGATACATGAGCGAATACACTTCCAACTCGTCGGAGTCCAGGTCGCGCAAGCGGATCGTCGAGTTCATGGTGATCACGTCGTCGGGCAGTTCCGACGGCTCCATGACTTGAGCCTGTTGCAGGCGGACGCGCAGGGCGAGGATCCGGTCGCGCGGAGTGATTCCGCTGGCGACTTCATCTCGCAGCAGCATGTCGAGACGGCCGTAATCCACCGATGAGACCAAAATGTTGTGCTCGTTCACGCTCGACATGGTTGCTTCTCCCAATGACTCTCTTCCCCAGGCTTGGCCCCATCCACGACGGCGTCGATGGCGTCGCTCCAGCCGATCGAACGGCATCGCTCGGGGGCCAAGCCCCGGAAAACGCTTGTCTCCTGCCCGGACGACCTAGGATTTCCCTGCGACCGTCCCTTGCTCCGGCAGCGAACAGTTTCTCGCAGACCCGGCGTTCGCTCTCCCCTCTCGTCAATTCGCCGCGACGACGCGAACTTGCGCCGCGCCTTCCCGGACCGTCCGCGGTTCGACATCATGACTCGGATCGTTCCTATGCCGCCTCGTTCCCAGCAGTCCGGCGATGGCAGCACGCAACGGTTCCCAAATCCGAGCTCGTGGATACGCCCCGGAAATTTCCACCGCGCGTTGTGCGTGGCGAAGTGCCTCCGGGAGTCGGCCTGCCGTCGCCAAGTGCATCGCCGCCTTGGCTTCGACCTCCGCCTGCCGGGCGGCTTCTTCAATCTCTCCCAGCCAGCGGGCTGCGGCCCGCCATTCCTCCGATTCGCGCCCCGCCGTGGCCCGCGCCAGCAGCGTGGCCTGCGATGATTTCAAGCCGTTCAAGTCGAGACTGGACCGCCCAAACGCCGTCGGCCAGTCACAGTTGGACCATCGCCCCGCGGCCTGCTGATACGCGTTGGTCACGTCGTCAACACTCATCTCCATCCGCTGCCAATCAATCCCGTTTCGCGTCTCCTCCGACGCGTTTGCCATGCGTGCCGTGATGCCTTCACCCGCAACGAGCCGGGACGCGCACGGTCGCCCCCGGCCCGGCAACTGAACCCTGTCGGCAGGGTCTGCAGGACGAAACGTCCGAATCCGCGAGTCCACCGGAGTCCGCGTCTCCATCCGCGGCTTGACGCAAATCGCCTGTCGCGAAGCGGCTGGGCTTGGGGTCCGAACTATCCTGGTCATTTCGTCAGTTGCACTTGGCGTGCCAAACGGCGATTTGCCGAGTATAATGCCAGCGTGGCCAGATCCGCCCGCAAAACTGGGCGTTCTTTTCCGCGGCGAGCCCCAAGACAGCCGAGCGAGATGGGCGAGTGCCCCTGGCAGGTTTGCCGCTTGCCGTTCAACCTGTTCGCGACAGACTGGCTGAATTTCAGTCAGCCGGCGGACGAATTTCGGCCAACGGGCCCCGAATGCAGTACAGGTGGTTGCCATGCACGCGTCAGCGTTGAGGATCGTTGGAGCGTTCGTTCTGTTGGCCGCAGCATGGAAAGGTGGCGCTCCTTGGGTTTGTGCAACGAGCCTGGGTCCTTTCCCCGGCTCGGTCGCGCGGGATCGGGCGGACTGGCTGTTTGTCGCCGCCGCCGCCGTCGCGTTGTACGGTTTGACGTTGTGGGAAACCCGCCGGCAGGCGCGGCGTGATGCTCCGGCGGCGCAGGCACCGGCTCAACTCCTGCGTGCCCAGCGATTGGAGAGCATCGGCATTCTGGCGGGCGGAGTGGCTCACGATCTGAACAACGTGCTGACGCCCATCCTGATGGCCGTCAAGCTGTTGGGCAAGGAGAGCCGGGAGGCGGAGCGGCAGGGGTTGTTGGCGATCGTCCAGGCGGGTGCAGAACGCGGCGCGGACATGGTCCGGCAGTTGCTGTCCTTTGCGGGCGGGTTGGAGGGCGAGAAACGCCCGCTGCACTTGAAGCACGTGATTCGCGAAGTCCACGCGCTGCTGGTGCGCACTTTGCCCAAGTCGATCCGGTTGCAAGTCTCCGTCGCCGATTCGCTCTGGCAGGTCGTCGGCGATGCCACGCAGTTGTCTCAGGTCCTGATGAATCTGTGCATCAACGCCCGCGATGCGATGCCCGACGGCGGGGCGTTGACGATCCTGGCCGAAAATGCCGTCGTGGACGAGGGCCGGGCGCGACGCCTTCGTGCCGCGAACCCCGGCCGCTATGTCGCGGTGGCCGTGGTGGATACGGGAGCCGGCATTCCCGCGGACGTGCTGGCGCAGATCTTCGATCCCTTCTTCACGACGAAAGAGTGGGGCCACGGCACCGGTCTGGGCTTGCCCACCGTGCTGGGGATTGTCAAGGGGCACGGCGGATTTGTGGACATTGAAACGGATGCGGACCGCGGGACCCGCTTTACGTCGTACTTCCCGGCACGGGTCGCCGCCGAAAGCGAAGCGGCCCCGGAAGACGTCGTCGAACCCGGCTTGGGCCGCCAGGAGTTGATCCTGGTCGTGGACGATGAACCGGCGATTCTGGAGACGGCCCAGGCGACCCTGTCGGCGCATGGCTACCGAGCCCTGACGGCCTGTGACGGCCGCGAGGCAGTCGCGGTCTATCGCCAGCGAGCCGGCGAGATCAAGGTGGTCCTTTTGGATATGATGATGCCCGTGATGGATGGCCTCGCCGCCCTGCGGGAACTGCGGGCCTTGGATGCCAACGTGCGGATTGTGGCCATGAGCGGGATGCCTGTCGAGGCCAGGCTGGAGAGCGCCTTCGCGGCCGGAGCCAATCTGTTCCTGCCGAAGCCGTACACGGGCGAGCAACTGGTGTCGATGATTGAGGCCGCCCTGCGCAGCTGAACGAGACGAGGCCCAGCCCCTTTGCCGGAGAGGTTTCCAACCATGCCCACCCTGCTCGCCATTGACGACGAACGTCTGATTCTGGACTGCTTTCGTTACACGTTCACCGATCCCGAAATCAAGCTGGTCACCGCCGTCACGGGCAGCGAAGGCCTGACTCGATTCCAGGAATCGCAGCCCGACGCCGTGATCACGGATATCCGTTTGCCGGACATGTCGGGCATCGAGGTGCTGCAGCAGTTCCGCGAGTGGGATCCCAAGGTCCCGGTGATTCTGATCACGGGGCACGGGACGGCGGAGACGGCGATCGAGGCCATGCGACTGGGCGCGTACGACTACCTGCTGAAGCCGCTGGATCCCGAACGGCTGGCCGAGTTGGTGAGGCGGGCCTTGGAGATGAGCCGCCTGATGCGCGTCCCCGCCAAGGTCCCGGACGAGGCCGCGGCGGACGACCGCGCGGACGTGTTGGTGGGCCGCTGTCCCGCGATGCAGGAGGTGTTCAAGGCGATCGGCCGCGTGGCTCCGCAGAACGTGACCGTGTTGATCCTGGGCGAAAGCGGCACGGGCAAGGAACTGGTGGCGCGGGCCATCTACAACTACAGCCGCCGCGCGGAGGGCAAGTTCCTGGCGGTGAATTGCGCGGCGATTCCGGAAACGTTGCTGGAAAGCGAGTTGCTGGGACACGAGCGAGGCGCTTTCACCGGGGCCGACCGCCGACGGATTGGGAAATTCGAGCAGTGCCACGGCGGCACGCTGTTCCTGGACGAGATCGGCGACCTCACGCCGCTGACGCAAAGCAAGATCCTCCGCGTCCTGCAGGACCAGCGGTTCCAGCGGATCGGCGGCAGCGAGATGATTGCGACGGACGTGCGCCTGCTGGCGGCCACCAACCGCGACCTGGAACAGATGATGAAGACCGGACAATTGCGTTCGGACCTGTACTATCGCTTGAACGTGTTCACCATCCGGCTGCCGCCGCTCCGCGAGCGCGGCGACGACCTGACGCTGCTGGTCCAGTACCTGCTGCGCCGCGACAGCCGGGACATGGGCAAGCAGGTCGACCAGGTGGCCCCGGAGGCGTGGGAATTGATGCGGCGTTACTCCTGGCCCGGCAATGTCCGCGAGTTGCAGAGCGCCGTGAAACAGGCCATCGTCCGGGCCACCGGACCGGTGCTGATGGCGGAGTTCCTGCCGGACGCGGTCCGCTCGGCCGGCGCCACGGCGGCTGCGGCCGTCGCCGAGCCGGCGGAATGGCAGTCCGCCGACCTGAACCGCTGGATCGCCGGCCGACTGCAGGCGGGCGCCAGCGGCCTGTACAACGAACTGATCTCCACCATCGAACGGCAACTGCTGCTGGAGACGCTCCGGCACACGGGCCAGAACCGATCGGAGGCCGCCCGCATCCTGGGCATCAGCCGCTCGACGCTCCGCCTCAAGCTGGCCGCCTTGGGACTCGACGCGGAGCCGCGGGCCTCGGAGGACGACGAATAGTCGCCGTTCGGCGCTCGGCGGCGCTCGGCTTGGACGCGCAAGGCTCCGCGAGTAAGATGGCCGGTAATTCAAATCGTGCGATCCCCGAGGAGGCAATCGTGAAACTCGCATCCCTTTGGCCAGCGGCCGTCGTGGCCATGTGCCTGACCAGCCCCGCCGCCAGCGGCGCCGAATCGCAGCAACAGACTCCCCAGCTGATCGTGCTCAAGCTGGATGACGTGACGGCCCAGGGCGCTCATGGAACCTGCCCGGTCTCCCCACGCTGGCAGCGGGTCACCGACTTCATCGAAAAGAACCGCCTGAAGGCGTCCTACGGCCTCATCGGCTGGTCGCTGGAGCGGGACAACCCGGCCTACTTCGCCTGGATCAAGACGCTGCACAACCAGGGAACCGTCGAATTCTGGAACCACGGCTACCGCGACCGGCGACGCGAGGACCCGGCCGGCGAATTTGAGGGGCCGTTGACAGAACAGAAGGCCGCCCTGGAGAAGACGCAGCGACTGGCCCGAGAGAAGCTGGGAATCGAACTGCGGGCCTTCGGGCCGCATTGGAGCGGGACGAACCGCGACACCGCCAAGGCCCTGCAGGACTTCCCCGAAATCAAGATGTGCTTCTACGATCCGAAGGAGGCCAGGCAGTTTGTCTTCGAACGGGTCCTGGTGCTGGAGAACCCGACGTTCGTGCCCGACTTTGACAAGTTCCAACAACTGTACGAGCGGAACGCCAGCGACAAGGCCTGCCTGGCGCTGCAAGGCCATCCCAACGCCTGGGACGACAAACGCTGGGAAGGATTCGTCAAGATCATCGGATTCCTGCAAGCCAAGGGCTGCTTGTTCGTGACGCCGTCGGAGTATCTGGCGAAGTTCGCCGGGCGGTGAGCGGCCCGGCAAGCGGTGGGCGACTGGTCCGCCGCAGGCCGCAAGACGCCCGGCACGCAGGGGAGCAACGCTGGTTCATCGAGACGGAAAAAGGGGAATCGCATGTGGAGTTGGCGGAGCGGCGCGGCGTGGTTGGTTTGGATGTGTGGGCTGTGCGCTGCCTGGGGCGCCGAACCGCGGCCGGTGGCGCTGGTCGGCTCCGTCGCCTTGGGCAAGGCCGATCGGCGGTTCTTTGAATACTACGTGACCGCGGAACTGGGCGTCGTGTCCGAGGACCGGGGCGAGTTTCTCGAACCTGCGGAGTTCCCCAAATACTCGATGGTCGTCTGGCTGCGCGAATGCCCGCGCAAATTCACGCCCGACGAGACGGCGGCGGCCAAGGCGTACGTCGAGTCCGGCGGGCATCTGCTGATGACCAACGGAGCGATCATCGGCGCGCTGGATCGGCCGTTCAAGGCTGCGCCGTGGATCGGAGCGGCCACCTGGGGCTATGCGCAAAAAGGCTGGCAGGCCGAGGTTCTGCGGACAGGCGATCCCTGTCTGGCCGGAGTCGCGGCCGCCGGGACGCCGTGGCTGAGCGGCTATCACGCGCTGATGAAATTCGAGGGCGTGAACGTGCTGGGCAAGTCCGGCGAGTTCTCTACGCTGGGCTACCAGCCGCTGGGCGCGGGCCGATTCATCTTTTCGACCTACGGGCCTTACGACTGCCGCGACGAAACGACGAAAGCCCAGGTGCTGCGCATCTATCGCAACCTGGTGGCCCAGGCCGGGCCGCTGACGGAGTCGGCCCAGGCCGCGACGCTGCTCGGCGCAGCCGCTCCCGGCCGCCAACTGGTCCTCTGGCAGCGCGATTGGGACGGATCGGTCGAGTCCCGACTGATCTGGCGCCCCTGCGGTCCTCGGCCTGAGGAGTTGCTCGCGACCCTGGATTTCGCGTCTGCGCGGGAAGAGATCGATACGGCGTTCTTCTGCGCCCAGGCGGCGCAGGACGTGGGCGAGGTGCGCGTCAAGTGCGCGCCTCTCACCGCCGCCGTTGCCCGCGGCGACACGCAGACCTGCTTGCCCGGCGCGCTCCGCGTCCTGGTCATGGGGCAGGCGCCGGAGGTGCCCATCGCCCCCCCCCCCCAAGGCTACGCCCACGTGGACCGTTCGCGGCGGGGACCTTTTTACTTGATTCCCGCGGAGCCGTTGACATCGGCGGGCAGACCGGCTTTCCGGTTGGCGCGGTACGAGCCGAGGACGGTCTGGGTCCAGGTCAACACGCGCGGGCTGGCGCCGGGCGCGTACACCAGCCGCCTGGAGTTCTCGACGGCCGCTGGCGAGCGACTGGCCGAGTTGCCGATCCGCGTCGAGGTGGCGCCGATCCTGATGCCGGACCCGCGGATCGTCCAGTTGCGGACTTGGGGCGGCGGCATCGGGGCGGATCCGCGACTGGCTCGCGAGATGGGCCGGCAACGCTGCGACGCCGGCGTGATCTCCTACCCCGACGCGCAGAAGATCCGGCTCCGGAGCACCGAGACGACGCTCCAGGACGCCTTGCGAGCCAAGGCCAGCCTGCTGCGCGGCCGGACTCCGCCGCCGCGGCTGGACTTCACGCGCCAGTGGGACGACTGGCTGGACCTGTACCTCGACCACGGCATCACTTTCTTGACGCTCAAGGACACTCGCACCGGCCAGTGGTGGGCCGACGCCCTCACCGGCCGGACGTGCGACATGACCGAGCCCTATGAACGCTGGCCCGAAGACTGGCGGGCCGCGTACGTGGACTACTATGCCCAACTGCAGGAGTACCTGTCCGAACGGGGCTTCCTGACGGCCTATCCGATGTGGACCGACGAGCCCAGCTATACGGCGATCCAGAAGAACTACCTGCCGCGTGCCAAGGCCTACTGCGCCGCGGGGTTGGGGCCGGGCTCCACCTGGACGACACCCGGCTGGATGACGCCCCAGCAAGTGAACTCGTTCGCCCCCTGGACCCGCGACTTCGGCATGTACCAGTACGGGTATCCGAACCTGCGGCGGTTTCTGCGCGAGGGCTTCGTCCAACTGCCGGCCCAGAGCCAGGTCGGTTTCACGCGCGGCGGCACAGGATTGGCCGTGCGCTTCCCGCACCACCAAAGCCGCATCCTGGGCTGGTCGGTGGTTCAACAGGGCCCGCCCGCACACTTCATCCGCACCGGGCCGATCTGGAAAGGTTGGCTGTACTACGTCGATTTCACGGCCCAGTCCTGGTTCCGGACGGGCGGGGTCCAGGGCGAGCGACTGCTGGCCTACGGCTCGTCCGACCTGGACGATGCGTCGATCGACATGCTCACCTCCAGCGACTGGGAAGGCGCCCGCGACGGCGTGGACGACGCCAACCTGGCTCGCATGATCGAGTGGTACCTGCCAAGGTTGAAGACGCGGGCCGAGGGCACGTGGCGCCGGCGTCTGGAGCAGATCGAGGCCGAGCGGGCGCTGTGGTTCACCGAGCAGGGCCCGCTGGCCATCGGTCAACGCGAAGTCCATTATCATCACGAACCCAAGGACGGCCCAGTGCTGGATTACCGTTACCTGGCCGCGACCGCCGACAGCACGCGGGCGATCGAAGCCGCCAAACGCCACGTGCTGGGCATCCTCCGGGAAATGGCCCCGCACGTATCGCCGGCGGATGTGCAGGTCGAATGGCACGACTGGGCGCTGGTCCGCGACGGCCAGCCGCAGATCACCCTGGTCCACGCGCCCGGATCGCCTGCAGCCAGGCAGGCGGCGCAACAGTTGGCCGAGCACATCCGCTGCTGCTGCGGCGTGACCCTGCCGGTCCAGCCGACCGATGACTTGTCCTCCGTTGCCGGCCCCAAGCTGTTGGTGGGTCTGGCGACCGACAAGCCGGTTAAGACCTTGGCTGACCAGATCGACTTGCAGCTCGACAAGCGTTATCCAGGCCTCGGCGGCTACCGCATCAAGCGTTTTGCCGACCAGCAGGTGCTCGCCATTGCCGCCGTGGACGAGGCGGGCCTGAACCGCGGCACCCGCAACGGGATCCGCTTTCTCCGCCCCCTCGGCCATTGGCTGCTGTCACCCCTCCCGCACCGCGACGCCGCGGCCCAGCAGTAGTTGTGGGCAGGCCGTAGTCGTATGCGGACCGCAGTTGTGCTTGCGTCTCCCGCCTCAGCACGACGCTCCGACCGTAGAGGCTGTCCGCCCTTTCGCCGCGGGTCCGGCTGCGCCGGTTCGCGAAAAGGGGTTCGCAAAAAGGGGCAGGACTCTTTTGCAATCGCGAAAAGGGGTCCTGACCCCTTTGTGCGAACTCGACCCTGCGGGAGGCGGTCACAGCGACCGGACGAAGTGCGCCAAGTCGGCGATTTCTTTGTCGCTCAACTGGCTCGCGCGGCCGTGCTTGCCCTCGGTCAGCAATTGCTCGACCGTGGTATAGCGCCCGTCGTGCAGGTACGGTGCGGTCCGCCAGGCTTCCACCAGCGTCGGCGTGTCGAACGCCGCCCGCTCGTCCAACTCGCCTCGGGTCCCCACGTCGTGCGGCTTCAGGTCGCTGTACAGCGGAGCGGGATGGCACTTGGCACAGCCGGCCCGTTCGCTGTGAAACAACGCCCGGCCTCGCTCGGCCGCCGGACTCAGCCGCCCCTGCACCAGCCAGGGACTGGGCAGCGGGGCCAGCGACTGAAGCCAGGCGTCGATCGCGGCCGCCTCGGCTTCGGGCCGTTCGGACATCAAGATGTTCTTGAAGCCGGAGCGGACGGCAGACTCCGCCGTCGGCCGCACGCCGGAAGCCATGCACGGGGGAGTCCGGTGCGACCAAAGCAGGCTCAGCGTGTTCTTGGGATTGCCCTCGCCGTCGTTCAGCAGGTCCCAATTCAGTGCGTCGGCGCGGCCGTCGGGATGACAACTGGCGCAGCTCTGCCAGCTTTCCAGGCAGACGCGGCCGTCGTGAAACAGCACTTCACCGCGGCGGACTTCGTTCCACTGGGGCTGCGGGCCCAGCGGCAGGCTGCGAACCGGAAGGGCCTCCTGGTCCGTCATCGTCACGACCGCGATGCTGTCGCTGAAGTACTCCGCCACGTAAACCTGCGAACCCCAAACCGCCAGACTTCGCGGCCCCACGCCGGGCAGCCTCACGCGCCGCCGCATGCCGCCCAGAAAGCCCGGCACGTTGACGACGTTTTCGCCGTCATTGTCAAGACTGTAGCCGTCCGAGCCGCCGTCGAAAAAGGCCGCGTTGGAGAACGCCACCAGCGGCACTTCCCGGAGCATCGACAAGAACACCGGGGCGTCGATCACGCTCAGCTCGCCGGTGCCCGCGTGGGAGACGCAGATCCAGAGCCCGTCGGCCGTGCTGGCGACTCCCCACGGGTTGGCCGACCCTTCCAAGATGTCATCCAGGAGGACGGTGTTCAACACCTCGCGCCGGCGAACGTCGATCACCGTCAGCGCGTTGGAATTCATCCAGCCCGAATCGACTCGGATGGTCGGCATGTGATAGCGGGCGACGAGATGAGCGAGCAGCACATACCTGCCGTCCGGAGTGAACGCCAGTCCGCGGACGCTCGTGCTGCCGGTGACCAGCCGGATCTCGGCCGTCTGAAACGTGGCCGTATCGGCCACGGTGACCACGGCGGCGGCCGCCAGCACCCCGAACCGGTTGGCGGAACCCGCCTGCAAGAGATTGGCCACCCACAACTCCTTGCCGTCGGGCGAGACCGCCGCGGCAACCGGCTCGCGCACCGCCGCCACGCGCGTTAACTCCCGGCGCTGCGCCAGGTCGAGCACCGAGACGTCGTGATCGAAGCGGTTGCACACGTACAGCCGCTGGCCATCGGGCGAGAGCACCGGGGCGGTGGCCGTGTGGCCCGCGGGAAAACTCGCCAACGTCTGGCCCGAAGCCGCGTCGATCTCCAGCACCGAACTGGCCACCGCGGCACAGGTCACCCAGACGCGCCGCCCGTCGCGGCAGAGCGCCAATCCCGTCGGCTCAGCCGGCGTTCGAACTCTGCGGATCGCCTTCGCATTCGGCAGATCGACGATCGCCAACTGCCGGGCGTCGGACAAGCACACGAACAGCATTTGTCCATCGGCCGAGACCGCCATCGCCGAGGGGCCCAGCCAGGCAGTCGCCTGCGACGGGGCGTCGTCGTCGGCCAGCGCGGCACCAGATGCCACGAAGACAAGCAATCCCCCACACCACTTGGCGAACGATCGGACAGCCTTCATCGCTTGTCATCCCTCCCTTGCCGAACAGCCCGAAACGGAAGCCTCCTGATTCACAGCGACAGGACAAATTGGACCAGGGCGGCCAGTTCCTCCTCACTCAGTTTGTCCGCACCGCCGTGCTTGCCCTCCGCCAACAGCTGTTCAATCGTGGTGTAACGTCCGTCGTGCAGGTAGGGCGCGGTCCGCCAGACTTCCACCAGCATCGGGGTGTCGAACGCCGACCGCTCGTCCAATTCGCCGCGGGACCCTACGTCGTGCGTCTTTCGATCGGTGTACAGCGGCGCCGGATGGCATTTGGCGCAGCCGCACCGGTCGCTGTGGAACAGTTGCCGGCCCCGCTCGGCTGCCGGGCTGAGCCGTCCCTCCACCAGCGCCGGACTGGGCACGGGCTGCAGCGACTGGAGCCAGGCGTCGATCGCCGCCGCCTCGGACTCAGGCCGCTCCGTCATCAGAATATGTTTGATCCCGGAGCGGACGGCGGCTTCCGCCGTGGGCCGCACGCCGGAAGCCATGGCCGGGGCAGTCCGGTGCGACCAGAGCAAGCTGAGCGTGTTCTTCGGGTTGCCTTCGCCGTCGTTCAGCAGGTCCCAGTTCAGGGCGTCGGCGCGCCCGTCCGGATGGCAACTGGCACAACTCTGCCAGCATTCCAGACACAGGCGGCCGTCGTGGAACAGCACTTCGCCGCGGCGGACTTCGTCCCATTGCGGCCGCGGACCCAGCGGAAGACTGCGCAGCGAGGCTTCGGTCTCGGCGTTCAGCGTCACGGCCGCGATGCTGTCGGTAAAATACTCCGTCGCGTAGACTTGCGAGCCCCGCACCGCCAGGCCCCGCGGCCCCACCCCGGACAGCTTCACCCGGCGGCGGATGCCCGCGAGGAACCCCGGCGCGTTGACGACGTCTTCGCCGGTCGAGGCACTGTAGCCATCTGAGTTGCCGTTGAAAAAGGCCGCATTGGAGAAAGCGACCAAGGGCAGACGCCGGAGGGTCGCCAACAGCGCCGGGGCGTCGATCACGCTCAACTCGTTCGTCCCCGCGTGGGAGACGCAGATCCAGCGGCCGTCCGCCGTGCAAGCGATATCCCAGGGATTCGCCGCCCCCTCCACGAAACCGTCCAGCAGCACGGTGTTCAGTACCTCGCGGCGGCCGACGTCGATCACGGTCAAGGCGTTGCCGTTCATCCAGCTCGAATCGACCCGGATGGTGGGCATGTGATAGCGGGCCAGGATATGCGCCAGCACGACGTACTTGCCGTCCGGAGTGAACGCGATTCCCCGCACGCTGGTGCTGCCGGTGATCAACCGCACCTGGGCCGCTTGCAACGTGCGGGTATCGACCACGGTCACCGCGGCGGCAGCCGCCAGCACGCCGAACCGGTTGGCCGGACTCGCCGGCAGAAGATTGGCCACCCACAACTCTCGGCCGTCGGGCGAGACCGCCGCGGCGATCGGTTCCCGCACCGCCGCGACGCGCGCGACTTCCTGACGCTGTTCCAGATCGATCACCGACACGTCGTGGTCGAAGCGATTGCACACGTACAGACGCTGGCCGTCGGGCGCGAGCGCCGGGGCCGTGGCCGTGTGGCCGGCGGGAAAATTCGCCAGAATCTCGCCCGCAGCCGCGTCGATCTCCAGCACCGAACTGGCCGCCGCGGCACAGGTCACGTAGATCCGCTGACCGTCGCGGCGAAGCGTCAGGCCCGTCGGCTCGGCCGGCAGCCGGACGGTGCGGATCGCCTTAACGTCCGGCAGGTCGACGATCGCCAACGCCCTGGCATCGGCCAGGCAGGCATACAGCACTCGCCCGTCGCCCGACACGGCGACGGCTGAGGGCCCCAGGTACGCGGCGGCCGGAGTTCGCGCCGCCTCGCTCGCCCAAGCCGAACCGCCCGCCGCCAGGACGAGCAATCCGCCACGCAGCCATTCCCCAAACCCAGCGGCCTTCATGTGCCGTCGCCTCCTCACGGTTGAGCAGTCTGGAATACAGTCGGACTGGTCTCGCTTGTTATCTTACCACGTTCTGCCAGGCTCGTGTCCAGCGCTCCAACCGCTTTTCGCGATCCGGTTGAAACACCAGGTCGATGTGCTACGATGATCGTCGCCCGCTTGGGAACCGTAGCTCAAGTGAACCGGGCTGGAAGGGCCGCCACGAAAACGGCCGCCACGAGAGACTTCGGATTTCAGAAACGAGTTTGCTGCCATGTCAGAAATCAACCGGCGCCGCTTCCTTGACCGTAGCGGAAAAACTGCGCTCGGCTTCGCTGCCGGCGCGACGATTCTTGCCGACCCTCGATCGGCCCGGGCCACGCCAGCCAACGACCGGCTCGCGCTGGCGATGGTCGGCGTGGGTGGCGGCCGAGGCCACTCGCTGGCCTTGGGGTTCCTGGAGCGCGGCGATTGCGAGATCAGCTACGTGTGCGACGTAAACCGCGCGCTGCACGAACCGCGCGCAGAGGCGTACGCGGCGCGCCAGGCAGGCAAGCGGCCCCAGTGCCTGCAGGACTTCCGCGAACTGCTCGCCGACGCCGCGGTTGACGCGGTGGTGATCGCCACGCCGCCGCACTGGCACGCCCTGGCGACGATCCTGTGCTGCCGCGCCGGCAAGGACGTTTATTGCGAGAAGCCGCAGAGCCACAATGGCTGGGAAGGCCGCCGGGCCGTCGAGGCGGCTCGAAAGCACCAGCGCATCGTGCAGATCGGCACCCAGAACCGCAGCGCTCCCTACAACCTGGCCGCCAAACAATATCTGGAAGAGGGCCGGTTGGGCCGAGTGCATCTGTGCCGCGTGATCGAGCAATGTTACGAGTCGGACTTTCAGTGGGGGCCGGATTCCGACCCGCCCGATACCTTGGACTGGGACATGTGGAACGGCCCCGCCCCGGAACGCAAGTACAACAAGGCGATCCATACCCAGTGGCGTCAACTCTGGGACTACGCCGGCGGCCAGATGGCCTATCAGGGAATCCATCAGCTGGACCTGGCCCGCTGGCTGTGCGGCGTCGATTATCCGAGCGGCGTGTACTGCAGCGGCGGGCGGTTCAATACCCAAGGGGCAGCCGAAACGCCCGACACCCAACTGGCCGTCTTCGAGTTCCCGCAACTGCGGCTGTGTTACGAGCAGACGGTCTATACGTCGTATATGCTCCGGAGCGACGACGGAATCCGCAACGGCGACATCTTCCCCTATTGGCCTCAGAACGCCACGCGGATCGAGTTGTACGGCGACAAGGGCGTGATGTTCGTGGGCCGGATGGGCGGCGGCTGGCAAGTCTTCGTCCGCCCCAAGAACCGGGAACCGGTCGTCAAAGACCAGATGTACGGCCGCTATCCCGATCCGTACCACAAGGAGAACTTCGTGCAGTCGGTCAGGAGCCGCACGCGGCCCAACGCCGACATCGAGGAAGGCCACCGCAGCATGCTGCTGGTACACTACGCCAACATCAGCTGCCGGCTCGGCGGCCGCAAGTTGCGAATCGACCCGAAGACCGAGCAGATCCTCGACGACCCCGAAGCCATGGGCCTGTTCAACCGGGTGTACCGCAAGCCCTGGACCATCGACGATCAGGTGTGAACCCGCGGCCGGCGCGTGAATCCCGGCACCGCGGGCCCGGAAGCGCGACGGCGGGCAGGGCGAACGAGGGAAGCGCGCGGTCCGGAAGCGAAATGTCCGGAAGCGAAATGTCCGGAAGCGCGCAATCCGCTCACCAAGCCCCCAGGCGTCAGCTGCCGGGGGGGCTGGCGACGGCGGATTGCAACCGGACCGACGCGCGGCGCGGGCCGTGGCACGCGCCGCGGGCGTCCTGCCGGGGTCTTGAATTCAGACTTCGACCCACTGGCCGGGGATCGGCGCGGGGTAGATGCCGTTGGCGTCGGGCAGGACCGGCGGCGGGCTGTCCTCGGTCATCGTGTCGATGTTGGGACAGAGTTCAAAGTTCGACTTGAGCATCTCGTCCCAGGTGATCACGCGGCCCATGTGCATGGCCGCGCGGCCCATCAGGCCCGTCAGGTTCGAGTAGGCGGCGCGCTGGGCCTCGTTCTGCGGCAAGTCCTTGCGGATGGAATTCAAAAGCACGTTCCATTCGGCTTGCCAGCAGGTGTACGTCTCCTTGGGCGCCTGCCAGATGATGTCGTCGCGGTTCTTGAGCGCCTCTTGCGAATAGTCGTATTGCCCGGTCTGGCGATTGTATTTCGCGGAGACTTTGACGGGAGCGCAGCGCTGGTCCCGGTAGATGTGGCACGTGCCCGCATGGACCGTCCCGGAGAACTGGGCCGCGCGCTGGGTGCCGTGGACGAAGGTGGCGAATTCCGTGTAGCAGTTGGGCAGATAGCGGACCACGTCGTAGGCCTTGGCGCCGTCGGCAAAGGTGTATTCCACGGAGAAGGAATCCAACCCCTGGCCGGCGTCCTTGCTGTTGGCGGCCCGGCCGCAGATGCCGTGGGCGGTAACGGGATAATGGTCGTCCTTCAGCCAGCAGATTTCGTCGATCTGGTGGATGTCCATCTCCGCCCACAGACCGCCGGACACCCAGAGGATGTGCGTCCGGTTGCGGATCTGCCAAATCAGTTCCTTCATGTCGGGCGGCCGGCGGGGCGACATGCCCCCGCAGGGCTCCATGCGGTAGGCGCGGATCAGGTGAATCGGCCCCAGCTCGCCGTCGCGGATCCGCTTGATCAGCTCCTGCCGGTTCACCGAGTGCCGGCACATCAGGCCCGCGGCGATCTTCAGGTTCTTCTGCTTGGCCGTTTCGCCGGCCTTGACCACGCGCCGCACGCCGACCGGATCGACGGCAAACGACTTTTCCATGAACACGTTCACGCCCTTGGAAACCGCATAGTCCAGGTGTACCGGGCGGAAGGCCGGATAAGTGGTCAGCAGGGCGATGTCGGTGCCGGGGCGGAGGCAGTCGATCGCTTTCTTGTAGCCGTCGAAGCCCAAGAAGCGGCGTTCCGGCGGCACGTCGACCTTGTCGGCATGCTGCTGGCTCAGCGCCTTGTGCGATCCTTCCAGCCGCTCGGGAAAGATGTCGGCCATGGCGACCAGTTTGCAGGGCCCGTTGGGCGATTCAAAGGCGTTGATCACGGCGCCGCTGCCTCGGCCGCCGGTGCCGATCAGGGCCAGACGGATGGTGTTGTCTTCCGCGGCATGGACGTGCGGCATGGCCACTCCGGCCAGGGCCGCGCCGGCCGTCAACTTGCCGCCCAGTTTCAAGAATTCGCGGCGCGACTTGGCGCCTGCCGACGGCTGAGACAATTGCGTGTCCTGTTGCATGGTTGCTCCGATGCTCTTTGAGAGGTTGGAAACCGGTAGGTCTGCTGTCCGTTTGGCTGCTAGTCTTGAAGTCTCGCCGCGCGGATCGACTGGCCGGATGGTAACACGGCGGCGCGGCGTCAGCAAGTTGGCGCGGGCTTTCGCTCGTCTGCGCCAGCTCGTCGCCAGCGGCTTCATCGCCGCCGTTTTCCGGTCGCCGTCGTCGGCGGGGAAGCAGCCCGGACGCCGGTCGAACGCACCGTCGGGACCGCCGCCAGCGGGCTCCGAAAGCGACGTCCGCAGCGACGTCCGCAGCGACGTCCGCAGCGCGGCTTGCTGAGTCGTCCCGTGCCGCCTCCCCCTCTCGTCTTGGCAACCTCCGCCTGCTACGATGCGTCGCTATGGCCAAGACCCCGATGATGCAACAGTATGAAGACGCCAAGGAAGTCTGCGGAGACGCGTTGCTGCTGTTCCGCATGGGGGACTTCTACGAGATGTTCTATGAGGACGCGAAGACGGCCGCACGCGTCCTGGGGCTGACGCTGACCAGTCGCGAGAAGGGCGAAAACCCGATTCCGATGGCCGGGTTTCCGTACCACCAGCTGGACAGCTATCTGGGCAAACTGATCGCCGCCGGCTTCCGGGCTGCGGTTTGCGAACAGGTCGAAGATCCCAAGAAGGCCCAGGGGCTGGTCAAGCGCGAAGTCACGCGGCTGGTGACGCCGGGCACGCTGACCGACGATGCGCTGCTGGATCCCCGCGAGTGCAACTACTTGGCCGCCGTGGCCTTTCCCGGCGGCGCGGAGAAACGCGGCGGGGAGCAAGTCGGGATCGCCTGGGCCGACATTTCGACCGGCCGGTTCTATGCCACGGTCACAGCGGCGGCGCAGTTGGCCGACCAGCTGGCCCGGATCGCACCGTCGGAATGCCTGGTGAGCGACGATCTGGCGGCGGAGGTCGCGCGGCTGGCGCCGATGTTGGTGCTGACCAAACGGCCGGCCTGGGCGTTTGCCTACGACGCGGCGGTGACAGGCCTGACGCAACATTTCGCGACGGCCAGCCTGGAAGGCTTCGGCTTTACGGACGACGACCGGTTGGCGATCCGCGCCGCCGGGGCGGTGCTGGACTACCTGCGCGAGACGCAGAAGTCGTCGCTGGATCACATGGACCGGCTGATTCCGTACCGCCAGGGCAGCGCGCTGGAGATCGACGAAGCGACTCGCCGCAGCCTGGAATTGACGCGGACGATCCGCACCGGCGCGCGCGAGGGTTCGCTGCTGGCCGTGCTCGACCGGTCCGTCACGCCGATGGGCTCGCGGCAACTGGGCGACTGGCTGGCCAACCCGCTGACCGATCCGGAGGCGATCAACGCCCGGCTGGACGCGGTCGAGGAGTTGATGCAGGACGACGCGCTGCGAGGCCAACTGCGGGATCACCTGCGCGGCGTCTACGACTTGGAACGCCTGCTGGCTCGAGTCACGACGGGCCGGGCCAGTCCGCGAGACTTGAGCTTCATCGGCCGCACGCTTGGCAGCTTGCCCAAGCTGAAAGCCAAGATCACGGCTCGCCGCAGCCCGCTGCTGGCCCAGCTGGAGGCCGAATTGGATTTGTGCCCGGACTTGCGCGGCAAGCTCGAAGCGGCGCTGGTCGCCGACTGTCCGCTGTCCGCCCGCGACGGCGGCTTCCTCCGCGGCGGCTACGATCAGGAACTGGACCGGCTGCGCGATTTGGCAGCCGGCGGCAAGCAGTGGATCGCCCAATACCAGGCGCAGGCCATCGAGCAATCGGGCATCCCCAGTCTGAAAGTCGGCTACAACAAGGTCTTTGGCTACTACATCGAAGTCACCAACGCCCAGGCGGACAAGGTGCCGGATTACTTCATCCGCAAACAGACGCTGAAAAACGCGGAGCGGTACATCACGCCCGAGTTAAAGGAATACGAAGAGCAGGTGCTGACGGCCGACGAACGGGCAAAGGAACTGGAATTCGAGTTGTTCGTCCAGTTGCGCGACGCCGTGGCCGCCGCCGCGCGCCGCCTGCAGGTCGCGGCCACGGTCCTGGCCCGCTTGGACGCGCTGTCCTCGCTGGCCGAACTGGCCCGGACCCGCGGCTACTGTCGGCCCGTGCCGGTGGCCGAGCCGATTTTGGACATTGTCGATGGCAAGCACCCGGTGCTGGACATCATCGAGCCGGGCGGGACGTTCGTGCCCAACGACACGCTGGCGCATCCGGACGCCGGCATGATCCTGCTGATCACCGGCCCGAACATGGCGGGCAAGAGCACGTACATCCGCCAGGTGGCGCTGCTGGTGCTGATGGCCCAGATGGGCTCCTTCGTGCCGGCCCGCAAGGCCACGATCGGGATCGCCGACCGGATCTTCGCACGCGTCGGGGCCAGCGACGAACTGACGCGCGGCCAGAGCACGTTCATGGTCGAGATGACGGAGACGGCCCGGATCTTGAACAACGCCACGCCGCGGAGCCTGGTGATCCTGGACGAGATCGGCCGCGGCACCAGCACCTACGACGGCGTGTCGCTGGCCTGGGCGATCGTCGAGCACGTGCACGATCGGCTCGGCTGCCGGACGCTGTTCGCCACCCACTATCACGAACTGACCGATCTGTCCAGTTCGCTGGGCGGCGTCAAGAACTTGAACGTGGCGGTCAAGGAGTGGGAAGAGAACATCGCCTTTCTGCACAAGATCGTGGACGGGGCGGCGGACAAGAGCTACGGCATCCACGTGGCGCGGCTGGCCGGCATCCCGCCGGAAGTGAACGAGCGGGCCAAGCAGATCCTGGCCCAGTTGGAAGCGGAACATTTGGGCGACGACGGCCGCTCCAAGATCGCCGGCAGCAAGCAGAAACGTCGCCGCGGCGGCGACATCCAGTTGACCTTGTTCGGCCCGTCGGAACATCCGCTGCTGAACACGATCCGCGACCTGCAAATCGACCACCTGACACCCCTCCAAGCACTGCAGCTGATCCAGCAATGGCAGCGCGAATTGAAGCCATGAGCTGGATCACGGTCCTCGGTATCGCGTTCGGTTTGGCGATGGATGCCTTCGCCGTCTCCCTCGCGTCCGGACTGAAGCTGGCCCGGATCACCCCTCGGCACGTCTTCCGTCTGGCGTTTCATTTTGGCTTGTTCCAGTCCCTGATGCCGGTCATCGGCTGGTGCATCGGCACTCGGATAGCCGGGCTGGCCGCCCGTTTCGACCACTGGATTGCCTTCGGACTGCTGTCCTTGATCGGGGGCAAGATGCTCTGCGAGGCGACCGGCGAAGAGGACGCCGAGATCCGAGCCGATCCGACGCGCGGAATGACGCTCGTGGCCCTCTCGCTGGCGACGAGCATCGACGCGTTGGCGGTCGGAGTAAGCCTGGCCCTGGTGCAGCAATCGATTTGGATTCCGAGCCTCACCACCGGCGTGGTGACGGCCGGGCTGACGGCCGTCGGCATCCGCTTCGGCAACCGTCTCGGCCGCCGCTGGGGGCGCTGGGCGGAAGTGAGCGGCGGTGGCGTCCTGGTTTTGATCGGAGTCCGGATTTTGCTGGCGGA
Organism: Candidatus Anammoximicrobium sp.; assembly: GCA_012515235.1. Classification (GTDB taxonomy): domain Bacteria; phylum Planctomycetota; class Planctomycetia; order Pirellulales; family Pirellulaceae; genus Anammoximicrobium. The sequence continues at coordinate 67,992 of JAAYYU010000142.1, read as the reverse complement.
TCTTGCCGCCAACGCGGCACCGCTGGCCCGGTTCTAGGAGCCTGTGGAATCGCTTTTTCGCGGCGATCGCTCAGCGCAGCCCCACAGCAGACACAACGCCAGGAACGCCACGGCGGGCGCCAGCCCCACCCAGAAAATGCCGTCGGCGTACGAGTGGGTAAGGTCCACGTGCCGGCCCACCAGCGGCTGCATCTCAGCGGTCGCCACCCAGCAGATAAATCCCAGCATCCCGGTGATCTTGCCCTGATGCCTGCGGGAAAGCTCCTGCGTCAAGGAGTAGTAGTTGGGAAACAGCCCCAGCGAACCGAAACCGATCAGCAGCAGCAGCACCAGCAGCAACGGGCCGCGGTCCAGCCCCGACGCGATGGTGCTGAGCGACGTGAGCAGCGCGCAGGCCAGAAAGACGCTCAAGCGGGCCGCATGCACCGACACCCGGCGAGAGGTCAGCAGCTTGACCGCAAACCCCGATGCGAGACAGCCCAGGTCGGTGGCGATGTAATAGGCGGAGGTAAAATAGCGGACCGTGGCCGCCTCGTAACCGTGATACTCCTGGAGCATCTTGGGGAGCCAGACGCGGAAGAAGTGCCAAGTCAGATTGATGGCCACGACGACGATCCCCAGCGTCAGAAAGCGGCGGACCAGCAGTCCCCGCGGCGTCGGCGCCACCGCGGCCTCGCCGGACCCGGCGTCCGCGGGGCGGGACGGCGCGTCCAGCCGCACGCCGGCGGTGAACCAGGTCCAGGGCAGAATCCAAAGCAGGCCCAGCACGCCGATCACGACAAACGGCCCGCGCCATGTGCCCGGCTGGTCCGTGACCATCGCCTGCACGACCAACGGCGTCAGGATCGCGCCGATCGACGCGCCGCTCTGCAACAGCCCGTTGCCGAACGGTCGATCCGCCGGGTCCAGCAGCCGCTGAGTCGTGATCAGCGCGCAGGGCCATTGGCCCGATTCAAAAAAACCCAGCGCCGTGCGGCAGACGAAAAATCCCAGAAAGGCGCAGCTGCCCGGATCGTGCGGATCGACCGCCGCGGGCCACCACGAGGCGATGGGACCCGCCAGTAGTTGCCCGATACGGTCGCCGTAGCCCGTGGCTACGCCCGCCGTCGACCAGCCGAACAGGACCAGCGGGTACATCCAGCGGACACTGAATCGGTCGGCCAGCCAACCCGTCACCAAACCGCCGACGGCAAAGGCATAACTGAACCCCATCTCCAGCAGACCGTACTGGGTGTTGGACAGCCCCAAGTCCTCGCTGATCGGGACGATCGTCAGCGACAAGGTCTGGCGATCCATGTAGTTCAGCATCAGGGCCATCAGCAGCAGGCTGCAGATCCACCACTTGCCGACGTGGCCGGCGGACGAAGACGTCTGATTCATGCAATCCGCTCCTGAGCTGCCTGGTTGCGGAACCTGCGACCGGAAGGTCGGCCCCGGCGTCTGGCGCGCCTACGGCGGGGACGGCGACGGCCAATTCAAATGGCGGTGCAAGAAGTCGTAGGTGCCGACGCCGTGGATCGCATGCGGCCCGACGAACCATTCCAACTCGCAGCGGTCGCCGATGCCCAGGCGGGCATTGTACAAATGCCGCACCTTGGCGAATTCATAGGCCACGGTCTCGTCGGGCGCGACGCCGTCGAAATGGCCGCGTTCCACCATGAACGGACGGGGGGCGATCAGGGCCGCCATCTCGGCGTAATTGAACGTGCTGCCCAGATCAAACTCGTAAATCTCATACTCGCCCGTCCAGGCGTAGCTTTGCGGCGCCCGCGTCGAAGCGTTCTTCCAAACCCATTCGTTGAAGTCGGCCGAACAGATCGACAGGCTGTAGTTCTTGACCAGCGGCGGGATCCGCATCGCGCTCTTGCCGCCGTACGAGAGGCCGTAGAACCCGATCCGCTGCGGGTCCACCTGGGGCAGCGTGGACAGCCAATCGACGATCTGCTGGTGCTGGGGCACGATCACGGAAAACAGGGTTTTCTTCAGCGGGTTGGCCTTCCGCTGCAGCGTGCGGAAACGGTCTTTGAACAGGTACGGATTCTGCGGCGCAAACGTGATGAAGCCCCGTTCGGCCAGCTTACTGGCGAATTCGTTGTACGCCGGGCGACCGCCGGTGATGACGTCCTGCGGCCGGCCTTCCAGACCGTGTTGGCAGACCACGACCGGCCGCCTTTCGCCCGGCTTCAGATCCTTGGGCAACAAGAGGATGCCGTAGGCGAACACGTCGGGCCAGACGTCCAGCACCACTTCGTAACCGGTCCACTTCTGCTGGTCGTAACTCTTCCGCGACCGAGGCTGGAACGGCAACCGCGGGTCGTCGAACCAGCCGATCACCTCGCGGCGAAAGAACTCGCGATACCACTCGACGGACTGCGCGTACTTGTCCAGCGAACTCGTGGCCAGCTTGCTCATGAACTGCTGCCGCACGTAGGGGCTCTCGACCAGCAGCCACTGGTTGTGATCGTCGATCTCCTGGAACTGGCGTTGCTGCCGGGGCGCGGGATCAAACGCCTCTCGGAGCCGCTCGAGCGGTCCCGGCGCGGCGGTGCGGAACTGGACGCCGAGGGCCTGCAGCAGCCGCTCCAGGGCCGGATCGGAGCCGAACGGACCCTGGCCGCCCTCCACCGCGACCAGGTCGATCTTCATGCGTCCCAACTGTTCCGCCCGAGCCACTTCGGCCTGGACGCTCGCCAGTTGCGGGGTCGCCAGCCGCGCCGGAGCGCCGCCCTGGCTGGGCAACTCCAATTCCGGCCCGCGGCACGCTTCCACGATCAGCGGTCGCGGCGCGATCAGGGACGCCAGTTCCGCGTCGCCGAATTGTTCCAGCAGCCCGAACACGTTGCGGTCGAGGGGCTGTTGCCAGAGATCCTGCCGCGAATCGAAATGCCCGCTGACGCACGCCGCGTCGATGCGGGGATCGAGGGCCGCGGCGTACAGCGCCAACATGCCGCCTTCGCCCCAGCCGATGACGCCGATCTTTGCGGGCGACTGGCCCGCCTCCCGAACGAACCAATCCACGCCCGCCAGTACTTTCTGCAGTTCGTAGCCGATCAGGTGCCGGCCCAACTCAAACGCCGACCGGTACAGGAACTCCCGGTTGGTGACCGTGGCGCGCCCCCGCCGAGCCTGCAAGTCGCGATTGACAAGCGCGGGGACCAGCACCAGACAGCCGTTTTCCGCCAGTCGCCGGGCGTACTGCGAGGCGCTCGGAACCCCGTCCGTCAAACCGCAGATCAGCTCCGGCGTCTGGTCCGCGTCCGGGATCGCCACGACGCGCGCCGCGGGCGGTTTGCCGTCCGGAACCAAGAGCAGTCCTTCGCCGTGCATCAGTCGCATGACCGGCCAGCGGGCGGCGAAGATCTTGTAGCCGGGCCCGCGACCGACCTCCGTCGGTTGCCCCGGCACCGCGACGATGTCCGGGCCGCCGCCCGCCTGACGCTCGTCCCGCACGCCCAGGATGTGGGCCAGCCGTTGGCGATTCGGCTCGATCGACTTCTGGTACGCTACGGGCGACGAGAAATCCCGTTGCCAGTGCCGGGCCCGCTCGGCGATGGACGCTTCCAGTTTGCCCAACAGGAACCGATCCACGCCGTCCACCATGCGCGACGCCAGATCATCGGTCCAAGTCAGCGGCTGCGTGCCGGGCAACGGCTGGGGACTGGCTGCAACTTCGGCGGCTGCAACTTGGACGACGGCAATCGATTCGGCAAGGCAAATCCCAACGAGCAGGCAAAGTGCGGAAGAAAGTCGCAGCAAGATCATCATGGTTGATGGCTCCCGAAGAAGTTGGCGGATGGTCCATCCGTCGTACATCACGCCCGTCCAAGAAGCAAGCCCGTTGGACAAGCGGGCAAGCGTAGGTAGCCTAGCCTCAGGGATGGCAGACGGGACGAAACGAGCCCGTAGCAGTAGCCCACAGCAGTTACGATGAAAGTAACTGCGAACCACCCCCAAGAGACTGCCGGGGGATTCTCCCCGCGATGGTTCAGCACGCGCCGCGGCAGATTGGGGGACTCAACGCCGTTTTATCAGGCAGCACGATCGGCGTATACCGAGAAGTCAACAAGTTGCCTCGCCTTGGCGTCCGCTAAGGGTGCGTCACATCGATGCGTCAAACGGCCAACGTCTCGCTCAAAAGATGCAACGACCGGCCGCTCACGAGAAACCCAATGCGAAGCGCGCCTATGGTCCGTGCTCCTCTGCCACCGGATTCGTCAATTCGCCGATGGCGTCAATCGCCACGGTGACGGTGTCTCCGGGCTGTAGGTACACGGGCGGTTTGCGAGCCGTGCCGACACCGTGCGGCGTGCCTGTCAGGATCACCGTGCCCGGCAACAGCGTCAGGCTGCCGCTCAAGAAGGCGATCAGCGCCGGGACGTCGAAGATCATGTCCTCGGTCGTCCAGTCCTGCATCGTCTGGCCGTTCAGGACCGTTGTGATCCGCAGTTCGTTCGGGTTCGGGATCTCGTCGGGGGTCACCAGGCACGGTCCCAGCGGGCAGAACGTGTCGAACGTCTTGCCTCGGCACCACTGGCCGCCACCCCATTTCGTCTGCCAGTCGCGGGCGCTGACGTCGTTGGCACAGGTGTACCCCAACACGTGCTGCAGGGCGTCCGCCCGAGCGATGTTCTTGCCCCGTTTGCCGATCACCACGGCCAACTCGCATTCGTAATCGACGGCGTCGCTGCGCAGTTGCCGAGGCAGGAGAATGGGGTCGCCGGGGTTTTGCACCGCCGACACCGACTTCATGAACAGGACCGGATATTCCGGAAGCGGCTGCCGGCTTTCCTCCGCATGCCGGCGGTAGTTCAGGCCGATGCAGAAGAGGTTGGTCGGCTCAATCGGCGCCAGCAGCTTGGCCACCGCCGCCGGGCGGCCGCTGTCGCGAAACGGGCCGAACAGATCGCCATCGATCTCCGTGGCCGACCCGTCTGCACGACGGCAGCCGTATCGGGGCTGATCGGACTGATCCAAGTAGCGGATGATGCGCATCGCTGAGGTTCCTTATTCTTGGCAGGAGTCTTGCACCGGTTTGGAGCGCCTCCGCGCGTCGCCTCTAATCGGCTCACGGCAACAACTCACGGACGGCAATCTGCTCGATTTCCAGGCCGCCGATGACCAAAGGAACGGAGTCGCCGGGCCCATAATCTTGCCGGCGGCGATATCCGGGGGCCGTATCCGGGCCGGTCGGTTCCCCATCGACTTCGATCCGTCGATCGATCAAGTTGACGATCCAGTACACGGGGATCTCGGCTCTTCCATAGATCTCGACTTTGAAACGGTCGCGGCGCAGCGAAGTATCGGCAACTTCTACGATCAGGGCCACATCGTGAGCGCCCGGATGCCTGCTGAGACGACTGCGGACGTCGCGGCGCACAACGGCCAAGTCCGGTTCCGGTTCGCTATCGATCGCGGTGATCGCCGACTGAATTCGAATCCGCCACAGCGCAGGAAGCCGGGAACGCAGACCATCGTCCAGCAGTTCCACCGTTGCGTCGTGCAGGGGGGTTCGGTTCATCTTCGGTACGATCCACCCTTCCAGCAGTTCGACACGATCCTCTTCCGTCAGAAGCCCGATTTCGCCCATCCGGCGGTATTCCTCGACGGTGAAACGCCGGACGGCAAAGGGCGCGAGTTCTTCGGCGACGAGGGGAGAAGTCGGCGCGGCAGTCATGGTTCCGGCGGCTCAAGCATTCGAAAATGATTAACAACCCAACAACCAGCAACCACGATTCTGGCTTAGCGAGCCAGCCTTCGTCAAGGACGCGGGCTTCCGGTCTTTCCGTCAGAAGCGCTGGGCTTTCACGACGCGGGGCAGTCCGGCCAGATCTTTTACCGTAGCCAGCGCAGCAAAATGCCCGTCTTGGCCCAGCAGGCGGTGCACGGCGGCTTCGATCATCGGGCTGATTTCCAGCAGCAGCCAGCCGGCGGGACGGAGACGCTCGGCGGCCTGGGGAATCAAGCGGGCGATCGTCTCGCTGCCGGTCGCGCCGCCGACCAGTGCCGACTGCGGTTCGTAATCTCGCACGTCGGGCGGCAAACGGTCCCACTCCGCTTGGCTGACGTACGGCGGGTTGCTGACGATCAAGTCAAACGGCTCCGAGACCGGCGTGGCCGCGAGCAAATCGCTGTGGACGAACTCGATGCGATCGGCGACCCCGTGTCGGTCGGCGTTGCGGCGGGCGACGTCGAGCGCCTTGACGCTGAGGTCCAGCGCCGTGAGTTGGCAGCGGGTCGCGTGCCTGGCGACGCTCACCGCGATCGCTCCGCTGCCGGTGCCGACGTCGGCGACCCGTGCCGCGTCCGCGTCGGCCGGCCGCGTCTTGAGCAGGTCCAGCACTTCGATGACCAGATGTTCGGTTTCAGGCCGCGGGATCAGCACGTCGGGGGTCACCTGGAACGACAGCGAGAAGAATTCGCGGTGCCCGACGAGGTACGCCACCGGTTCGCCGGCGGCGCGGCGGCGGACGTACTCGCGGAAGACGGCGCGCGTGGGCTCGTCGGCCAGTTGGTCGTAGGCCGTGTACAGCGCGATCCGTTCACAGTTGCGGGCGGCGGCCAGCAGCACTTCGGCGTCCAGTCGCGGGTTGGCCGCCCCCTGTTGCTTCAGATAGTCGGTCGTCCAGGTTAGCAGCCGGCCGACGGTCCACGCGTTGGTGTCCGACATGATGCTAATCCAAGGCGCCCATCGTGCTCCGCATCTCGCGGCGGTCGTACTCGATCAGCTGGTCGATGATGGGCTGCAGGTTCCCTCCCAGGATCTGATCGAGTTTGTACAGCGTGAGGTTGATGCGGTGGTCGGTGACGCGGTTTTCGGGAAAGTTGTAGGTCCGGATGCGTTGGCTGCGGTCGCCCGACCCGACCAGCGTGCGGCGGACTTCGGCCCGCTTTTCGTGCTCCTGCTGCCGCTTGTTTTCGTACAACCGGGTTTTCAGCACGCGGATCGCCTTGGCCAGATTTTTGTGCTGGCTTTTCTCGTCCTGCATCGACACGACGATCCCGGTTTCGTAATGGGTCAGGCGGATGGCCGACGCGGTCTTGTTCACGTGCTGGCCGCCGGGTCCGCTGGCGTGAAAAATATCCTTGCGGTAATCGTCCGGTTTGAGGTCGATTTCGACGTCTTCGGGCTCCGGCAGCACGGCCACCGTGGCCGCGGAGGTGTGAATGCGGCCTTTGGCTTCGGTCTCCGGCACTCGCTGCACGCGGTGTCCGCCGCTCTCGTACTGCAGTTCCCGGTACACGCCCTCGCCGTCGAACTCCAGCTGGATCTCTTTGAAGCCACCCAAGTCTGTCGGGCTGGCTTCCATGGTGTCGACTTTCCAGCCCTTCAATTCCGCAAACTTGCAGTACATCTCGTACAGATCACGCGCGAATAGGGCCGCTTCTTCGCCGCCGGTTCCGGCGCGAATTTCCATCACGCAGCGAGTGCGGTTGGCGTCTTCGCCGCCGATGGTCAACTCCAGCAGTTCGTCCCAAACCTCCTCCCGGCGTTCCCTCAAGGCGGGCAATTCCGCCTCGGCCAGCTCTCGTTCTTCCGGATCGTCGCTGTCCAGCATTACCGTCCACTCGGCAATCTCGTCGCAGACATTCTTGAAGCGGCGGTACTTCATCGCCAGCTTGGTCAACGAACCGTGTTCGCGTGCAGCTGCCGCCATGCGGCTGGAATCCGCCTGGATTTGCGGATCGGACATCTTCCGCTCCAGTTCTTCGAACCGGGCGAGCTTTTCTTCGAGCATCTTGCGCATAGGTGGACGCCGACGTCTGCAGAGGCTGCCGTTAAACGGGGTTGGACTTGGAAACGGGGTTGGACTTGGCTGCGGGCCGCATGGGGATCGAAAGCGCAAAAAAACACGTTGTCGGCCAGAGACCGCAACGTGTCGTGAAATGGAGACTTAATGTGGCTAGGTGGCCGGCGTCGGCTTGGCCGCTTTTTTGGCGGGCCGCTTCAGGCTGGCATACTCGCCGGCCGCAAACTTCGTCTGAAACTTCTCGATGCGGCCTGCGGTGTCCACGTACTTCAGCTTGCCGGTGAAAAAGGGATGGCAGGCATTGCAGATATCGACCCGCAACTCTTTTTTGGTGCTGCGCGTTTTGAATTTGTTGCCGCAGCCGCACGTTACGAGGGTTTCTTGGTACTTGGGGTGAATGCCTTCTTTCATGACTTCTGATCCTAACCGTAATGGTATTCGCGCGGTAAAGGGCAAAGTGTACCCACACGGCCTTCAACAGGCAAGTGGCAAAGAGTGCTCGAAACCATCTATTCCCCCCGATGCTTGGGTGCAATCGCGCTGGCTTCGGGGCGAACGACAGCCGCCCGCAACACTGCCTCGATCACCCCGGTCATGGTGTAGCTTTGGGCTTCGACCGCCGGTTCGTGGCCCAGTTCCCGCAGCGTGGCCGAGGTGATCGGGCTGATGCTGGCCAGACTCGCCTTTCGAAGATCGGGACCGAACATCGTGACCAAGGATCGGGCGATGGCCGAACTGGTGACCAAAACCCAGTCGATGCGGCCGCTTGCCAGCCGCTTTTTCACCTCTTCATCGGGCGAAGCGGGGTCGCTGCTGGAGTAAACCACGACCTGATCGACCAGACCTCCCGCCGAGCGGAGTTGCTGGGCCAGCACCTCCCGACCCCGGCTTGCGCGCGCCAACAAGAACCGTTTGCCCCGGGCCTCGGTCGTCAGATCCGAAGCGAGGGATTCCGCACGATACTCCTGGGGCACCACATCCGCCTTGAGATGGAACTCCGCCAAGGCGTCGGCGGTTCCGGGACCGATGGCCGCCAGGCGGACACCGCCCAAACGGCGCAAATCCGCTTGGCTCGCCATCAGCCGGCGGAGCAAGTAGCGGACGCCGTTCACGCTGGAGAAGACCAGCCAGTCGTACTTGTCCAGACGTTCCAGAGCGTCGTCCACGGGCTGCCAGTCCGGCGGGTCCGAAATGCGAATTGCCGGCTGAACGATGACCTCAGCCCCCAGTTCGGACAGTTGATCCGCGACGGTCCCGATCTGTTCAGCGGGCCGAGTGACCATGACACGCTGGCCGAACAGCGGGCGATTGTCGGACCAAGACAGCGTGGCAGGCAATCCGGCCACCGGCCCCACGACGACAATGGCAGGCGGCTGGATCTTGACCGGGGAGTTCAGTCTCGAAGCCACTTCGTCCAGACGGCAATGAATGCAGATCTGATCAGGAAAACTACAGCGCTGCACGATCGCTGCCGGGGTCTCCGGCGGCTTTCCCGCGCGGATCAGCGAGCCGGTCCAGACCTCCGCCGTGTTGACGCCCATGTAGAAGACCAAGGTGCCTGGAAACCGAGCCAAAGCCTCAAAATCCAACGTCGAATCCGTTTTGTTCGACTCCTCCTGGCCTGTGACCAGAGCTACCGCGGACGCATAATCCCGGTGGGTAATCGGAATCCCGGCATAGCTGGCGGCTGCCAAAGCGGTGGTGATGCCGGGGACCACCTCAAACGGGATTCCCTGCCGGGATAACGACTCTGTTTCCTCCGCCATTCGTGCAAAGACGGCCGGATCGCCGCCCTTGAGCCGCACGACGACCTTGCCCTGCCGGGCATACTCTACCATCCGCTGATTCACTTGGCTTTGCGTGCAGTGCCGTGCACCGCCGCGGTTGCCCAGGCAAACCAACTGGGCGTCCGGCTTGGCATGCCTGAGAATCTGCGCGTTGACCAAGCCGTCGTAAATAACAACATCGGCCCGCCGCAGGCATTCCAAGCCGCGCAGCGTGAGCAACTTCGGATCGCCGGGCCCGGCGCCGACAAAGAAAACACGGCCTGCAGTCTGTGTCATGAATGCATCCATGCCTTGATTGAACTCGTAATGGGGCAATTCTGCAAGGCTTGGCGAGCAAGGGGGTGAGCAGTTACAATCCCGGCATGGAAGGAAGGCCGCAAGACAACAGCCCGGTACCCGCCCCGCCAGAGAAACCTGATCGGCCAGAGCGTCAGGTCATCGACCCAAGCGCGCAGGATTTGGCGGAGACTCGGCAGATGGCCCAATCGCTGGCCCGCGCCGGACGGTTTGACGAGGCCATCGCGTGCTGGCGTCAGCTGGAGGAGTTAGATCCGTTCAGCGCCGAGCCAGCCCGTATGATCGCCGCTTTGACGCTCAAGAAGACCCGGCAAACGGATCGGGAAGACGCCGACGACAGTACCGAAGACAGCAGATCGACTCCCGCCAACGATGGTGTGCCTCCGGAGAACGTCAGCGCTCCGGCTCAACTGGAATCGCCATCGATGGCCGAGGCGCCGAGGCCTCTGCGAACGCTGGTGCTGACGCGGCGCCAGCAATTGGAACAAGAAATCGCGAACCGGCCGCACGAGGAAAGCAATTATCTCGAACTGGCGGAATTGCATCTGGCCGAACGACGTACGTACGACGCCCAACGCGTCCTCATGCGAGCCAGAGAGGTGTCCCGCGACGTGCGAATCCTGGAACGGCTGGAAGACGTCAACATGTTGCGGGCCAAAGAACAGGTCAAGTTGGCGGAAGAGCGGGCCGCCACGGAGAGGACTAAGGAGTCGCGGGACGAAGTGGAGCGTCTTCGCCAAGAGTCCTACCGCCTGGAGTTGGACGTGTTTCGCAACCGCTGTCATCGCTGCCCGGACGATAAGCGACTGAAGTTCCAGCTGGGATTGCGCTTACAGCAGATTGGCAGTTATCGGGAGGCCATTGAACCGCTGCAGGCCGGGCTCGAATTCCCCGACCTGCGCGCGGCTGCTTCGCTGGAGATCGGCGAGATCCTGCAACGGCACCAGCAGTTCCCCAAGGCGCTGCAGTGCTACCGTCAAGCGGCCCAGATGGCGGCCGGGGACGAGGGCCAGTTGGATTGTCGCAAACGGGCGCTGTATCGAGCTGGCGTGCTGGCTGCGGCGATGACTTTGAACGACACGGCCCGCGGCTACTTCACCGAACTGGCAAAAATGGCCCCCGATTACCGAGATGTGCGGACCCGTCTGGACAAACTGGGGGAAATCAGCGACACTTCTTGACTCGATCGACCGGATTTCCATGCCGCCATGAAACGTCTGTGAGGGAGAAAAAGCTAACGTATGCCTACCACCAAGAGCGCCAAAAAGCGACTTCGCCAGAATATCGCCAACCGTTCGCGAAACCGGACTGTCAAGTCTTCGGTGAAAACACAGGTCCGAAAAGTCCGTGAAGCGGTCGCCGCGGGCGATATCCCGAAGGCAGAGACTGAGTTCCGAGAAGCTGCGAAAAAGCTGGACCAAGCCGGGGCGCACCGTGTGATCCATGCCAACAAGGCCTCGCGCACCAAGTCCCGCCTGCAGCACTTGATCAAGAAGGCGAAACAGCCGAAGACCGCCTGAGCGGGCGACTGCTGAGGCCTTCTCCACCGGAAAGAAGCTCTGGCTTTGGACAACGCCGGGCTTTGTGAAACTCCGGGACGGGCGCTTGTCAACCAGGGGCCCGTCATCGTCATGCGCGCGAAAGTCCGCACAATCCGAACACCGCACCGGGGCACGCCGCCGGGAAATTCCGCCCGTCGCGAACTGGTGGCGTAGAATAAAAAAGCGGCCCGACAGCGGCGCGACACAGTGTGGCTCCCAGTTGCCAACGTGCGCCCTGGTGCGAACTTGCAATGCGGCCGCCTGCCGCTTTTCCCCCCCGGAACAGGTTCGGCTATGTTCGGTATCACGGTCCCCCAACTGCCTTGGGCCAATCACTGGAACGTCGTCTTCATCGGCTTGGCGTTTTTCGCCATGCAGTTGTTCCTGTGCGGACGTTTCTGGTACCGCATGAAGCGGCACCGTCGCGAGTTGTCCAAACTGCTGGAAGATCTGGAACAGGGCGGCGACGGCCGCGACATCGAGGCCTTCGTCGGCGATATCCCTTGGCTCAAGTGGGTCGATGTCAACTTTCCACGCAGGACAAGAACGCCGGGCAGCTATACGCGCGACGACGTGCTGAAGGAACTCGACACGCAGATCGCCAGCAACACCCATTACCTGTTGTTGCAGCGAGCCGGGGTGATGGCGCCGCTGCTGGGCGTGATCATCACCGTGTTGGGGTTCATGCTGATCGACTTTTCGCACACGGGCGAGCAGAATCTGGGCGAGTTGCTGTTGACCGTTGCGCCGCTGGTGGCTGGCGTTGGCACCGGGGCCGTGTTGGCGTTCATCAACCAGTGGCTGCTGCATTTCGTGGGCAACGAGGTCGAGCGAGTCCGCTACGCGGCCCGCGTCTGGTTCGATGCGGCCATCTGGAGCAACGTGGGGCTGGATACTCAGGCGGCGACCGTCAAGGCCATCCAGGCCATGGAGAAAATGGCAAAGACGGTCAGCGAGGCCGCCGACCACGAGCAGGAAAATATCCGCTCGTTGCGCGAGGGCATCGAGACGATTCGGCTGGCGGCTCGCGAGTTTCAAGAGACGCACGCGGGCTTCCACAGCCAACTGCGCGAGTTGCCCGGAAAGTTGGCAGAATTGACGGCCGGCATCGAATACGCCGCAGACACGCTGGATGCCCTGATCCCTGTCGGGCAACGGGCCATGACGGGCATGGACAGCGCGGTAGAAGCGTTCCGTACGGCCGTCGAGGGGCGATTTGCAGAGGCCGCCAAGACCCATCACGCATCGATCGAAACCCTGGCCGAATCCGTGGCTCGAATCAACGAGAGCACGCTGCAGTTGCGGGTCAGCAGCGGCGATCTGCAGGACACCGTGAACGCCCACGCGAATGCCTTCAAGGTCCTGAACCGCTCGCTGCAGAAGCAGGTCTTGCCGGCTCACGAAGCCTTTCTGGCGGCGATCTCGCAGTTCAACGGGCGTGCCGAAGGCCTGCTGGAGCGGATCGACGGCCTGCACCAGGAGGTGCTTGAATCGATCGAACGGATCGCTTCGCTGGCGCCGGAAGCCGGCCAGGCAATCGCGGCCTTTGCGAATTCGGCCACGACGTTCTCCGACGCCGTCCAGCATCAATTCGTGCCGGCGGCCGACGCGCATCAGGACACGACCGGGAAACTGACCGCCGCCACGCTCGAACTGCAGCGGTCCACGGCCTTCCTGGCCGAGGGCGAAGGCGTCGTCCACGGCTTGGTGCGGCTGCAAGCGAGGCTGAGCGAGGACCTGCACGCGGCTCAAGAGACGCTGCGTTCGGCGGTCAACGGCTTGGCCAACACGTCGGCGGCGCTGCAGCAGTCTTTTACCGGCGAAATGCTCCCGTCACAGCGGGCGCTGCACCAGGCGGCCGCCGGCTTCGCGGATTCCACCAAACAGCTGGCAGGCTTTCTGGCTCACGGCCTGGACCCCGTCACCCAGCGGCTGGTGCAACTCGATCAAACCTTCCAGTCCTTGGAAGGCGCCGTCGCCGCAATCCGCGACTTTGCCGCGGCTCGCCCCGACATCGAACACCTCACGCAGTCCCTGAGCCGGGCCGCCGCCGTGACCGATGCGATTGCCGCCTTGCCGCAGCAGGTGCGCCAAGTCCTGGAGGAAGCCGCGACCGCCCGCGCCGAACAACAGGCGGCCAAGACCGGCGGCGGACTGTCCGCCTGGTTCCACAGACGCCCCGGAGCGTGACGAGGGACGCCGGGAAGATACGAACAAGTGTTTCAGGCGTTGTTGCAGCGTCGCGAAGGCAGCGCCGCGAAGGCAGCGCCGGGATCAGGACTTCTTGGCGTCGTTCCGGGTGTCACGTATCATAGTGAAAGAAGGGAGCCGCTTCAGATTGCGCCGTTCCGTCAGCCGCCGAGGACGATTGCACGTGATCGGCTTGCCCGGCCCTGCCGGTCTCGGCTCCGGCGACTGGCCCAAAACGGCGAGCGGCCGGATGCCGTCCAGAGAAAGTCCTCGGAGACGGCGCTCGGCAACAGGCCGGCCCTGATCCGAACGCGTTTTGGGGCGGGCCTCGATCCCGGACAGCAACCAAGAGATGGTCGTGACAAGTCGCTTAAGCCTCCGTTCATCCCTCCGCGTGCCGCCGCGCCGTTCCGTTCGCGGCAAGTCCGCTCGGCGCGCCGTCCGCCAGCAAGGCGGCGCGGTACAGGCCTGCTGTGGGGCGCTGAGTCTGGCGTTTGTCCTGGTATTCGCCGCGGGCATGGCCCCGCTTGGGGCGGCCGATACGGGCAGCGACGATTACTGGACGCGCCGCGACGCATGGGACGCGGCCTACGCCGCGCGGCTGTCCGGATTAGCCGACCGCTGCGACGCATTGAACCTGGACGACGCGGCCAGGGCAACTCGCCAAGCCGTGATTTCGCGCGACCCGCGGCGCCAGTACCTTTTCTCGCCGCCGGAAACGGAACCGGCCAAACCGCCTGCCGATGCCCCCCAAATCGTACAGCAGTGGTACGCCAAGTTCAGCGTCTACCGCCGCGAGCACGCGGAGGCGTTGTTCCGGCTGGCCCGCAGCGAACTGGACGCCGGTCGCGCCAGCCGCGCGTTTCAGTTGTTGCACGAGGTGCTGTACGCCGATCCGGACCACGAACGGGTTCGCGGAATGCTCGGTTATCGGCTGGTCAATGGCCGCTGGCGGAAACCGGGGTCGTTGATCCGGACTCGCCAGATGATCGTCGCCAATCCGGAGTTGGGCTTCGACGCCGGTCGGCACTGGACGATCGAATCGGAGCATTTTCGCGTCACCACCGATCACAGCCCGGACGCGGGCCGGCAGTTGGCCGAGAAGTTCGAGGGACTGCATGACGTTTGGCGGCAGGTGTTCTTCGAGTACTGGAGCAGCGCGTCCGTCCTGGCGCGACGGTTTGAGGGTCTGGTCCCGGCGGACCGCAGCAGCAATCGCCATCGCGTCGTGTTGTTCCGCAACCGCGACAAGTACCTGGCCCAGCTCAAGCGGTTGGAGCCGCAGATCGAACTTTCGGTAGGCATTTATCTGGAGACGGCGAAGACCGCCTACTTCTATGTTGCCGACGAACCCGGCGACGACACCTGCTTTCATGAAGTGACCCACCAGCTGTTTTCCGAAACGGGACGTGTCCCGCCGGGCGTCTCCTTGCGGGCCAACGCCTGGATCGTCGAGGGCGTCGCGCTGTACATGGAATCCCTGCGAAAGCGAGACGGCTACTGGACGCTTGGCGGCATCGACGCGAACCGACTGCAATACGCGCGCTATCGGACATTGAACCAGGGGTTTTATTTGCCCCTGGAACAACTCGCCGCCCTGGGACGCCAGGCGCTTCAGCAACACGAGGACATCCGGTTGCTGTACAGCCAGGCCGCCGGACTGGGCGCGTTTCTGATGGACTACGACCGCGGCCGGTACCGGCGGTTGTTGGCGGACTATCTGCAAGCCGTCTATCAGGGCCGCGACGAGGCGCATACGCTGGGGAAGCTTTGCGAGGTGCCGCTGGCCGATCTGGACCGGCAGTACCGGGAGTTTCTGAACGTGACCGACAACGATCTGGCTTGCCTGCCCTTGACGCCAGAGACGCGAAACCTGTCTCTTGGGCGGACGGCAATCACCGACGACGGCCTGCAGCACGCCGCCAGCTTGACGCAACTGGAGTGGCTCGACGTGGCTTATACCGACGTGGGGGACGCGGGTCTGGCTCATCTGAGGCCGGCCCGGCATTTGCTTCATCTGATCGCCGAGCATACCCGCGTCACCGACGCCGCGTTGAAGACGATCGCCGGATTTCGTGAACTGGAGATCCTCGACCTGACGGGCACCCGGATGACGGACGCCGGGTTGGCGGACCTGGCGTCACTGTCGCAACTCCGCGAACTCTGGATCGGCCAGACCGCCATCACCGACGCCGGCCTGGAGCGTCTGAGCGGCCTGAAGAACCTGGAAACACTCGACGTTGGCGGCACCAAGGTGACCGTGCAAGGCTTCCAGCGTCTGAAGCAAACCCTGCCGCGTTTGGAGACCAAGGCGGCCGAATCGCCGTAGCGTCTTCAGGTCGTACGACGGGCGGGCGGGGCGTGCCTTTGGTCAGGCTGGGCCTCTGGTTCGATCGGGCCGGAGCCCCAACTCGCTTTGGTGGCGGCCGCTTCTCGTGCGTCGCCGGCGTCAATCTGTCCGTCTCAGATCCAACGTCAGTTCGCCGGACGAAATCGGCACGGTCAACCGGGCGGGCGTCCGTTGGGCTTGTCTCAGGAACAGCGGGACAGCGCGGAGGCAGCCTTCGAGCAGTTCCAGTTCCCAGGCCAGCGGCGGCCGGACGGCCATGCCGGGGTTGACTCGCATCACCAGCGGGTAAGCTTCGGGACTCGCCACCGCCCAGTCTTCGCGCTCGGCCGCGTCCAGGTCGCGGACAGCGATTTCGAAGGCCTCGCTGTACATCAGGGACAAGGCCGAGTTGCGGCGGTCCGCATCCGGGGCTTCGCGGAGCAGAGCCTGCAGCACCTCCCAGTCCTCGTACATGGCCAGTCCGAACGTCATCCCGGATTGGCCCATCACCACGGCGTGCCAGCGGGACGTTTGGAACTTGTCGCAACGGACCTCGATCGCTACGTCGCCCGGCACGCTCCGCCAGGGCTTCTCACGATAGAACTCGGCCGCGGCGGCAAACAAGCCGCCGACGTGGCGGAGGGTGACGCCTGGCGTGTCGATCATCGCCGCCAGTTGCGGGCCGCTGCTCAAATGGTTTGACAAGTCGTCCAGGAGCGCGTCCATGCGTTCGAGTTGGCTGCAGGCTTGGCACGCGACACCCAAGGGCGTCAGGTGCGGCAGCAGGGCGTCGCGCCACGGTTCGGAGTGCACCTCGATGGCGCCGGGCAGATGCGGCGGTCCGGCGGCCGGCGAGACCATCGCCGCCAGAACCGTTTCCCACAGCATCTCGGCAGTCGGCGGTTCCAGGCTGACTTTCTGCCCCAGAATACACCCGGTGTCCAGGCTGGCCACCAGCGTCGCCCAGGGGCGTTGCGGTTCTCCCTGGTCAATGATCCAGGTGGCCAGCTTTCGCGCGGCGACCTGCCACACTTCGTCGCTTTCCTGAGGCAAGTCGGCGACGCTTTCCGTCCGGCGCTGCTGTTCGTGCTCCGACAACGGGCAGGACGCCTCCCTTTCCGCCAGGCGATCCATGATTGTGTCGAGAAACTCACAGTCGTCGATCAGTTCGCATCGCACAGAGAGTTCCGCCAGTTTGGGAGTCCACGACCGGCGATAGGTCTTCTGCAGCACCTGGATTGCTTCCGGACGGCGCGGCTCGCCTGACGGGAGGTTGCGCATCGCCGTCACGACCGCGATCAGGATGTCGCGTGGCTTGGGAGGGGCCTCCGGTTCCCAGGGCTGCAGCAGGATGATCTCCCCCTGGTCGGCGTTCGTAACGGCCAGAATCCGTGTCGGTGTCGCATCCCGGTCGCCGGATCCCAACGGCATCCGGCGGACGTCAACCTGCCAGACTTCGCCTGTGGCCAGCGGCAGGTCGCCGACGCTGCCTTTCAAAAAGCTCCAAGACGCACGCGGCGGTTCGCGCTGGCTTGTAGGCATGGCCGTCTGCAGGGTTCTCCGCAGCCAAGCGGCCGCTCCGGGAGTCCCACGCCAACCGGACAAGAAGGCCCCAACATAGCTGCAGGCTTCGCTGTCTTCTCCCAGCGCGAAATACGGAGGCGACTGCGTGTCCAGCGGCCGATTTCCCACCAGGTACTCGACGACGTAGGGGTTGGCCGCGTGCGCCGCCTGCAGCACTGCGCGGGAAGCATCCGTGTCGCCCAGGCGGCGATAGGCCAACAGCGCTCGACCGAAGTGCCATTCCGCAGAAGCGTCGTCCGGGTACTCGTCCAGCAACTGCTGCCATTGGTCGTCTCGCCCCAACTCGCACAAGTAAGAACTCAAGACGTAACGTACGCCCTGATTGTCGTTCGGATTCAGCCGCAGCAGTTCTCGGCAGTGAGCGACCGCTTCCTCCTGGCGGCGAAGGGTCCACAAGCATTGGGCCAGCCCCAACCGAGCACGCATGTAGGGTCGAGTCTCCAGTCGACCCCAGAAGTGGCCGGCGTATCGGTCCATGGATTCCGCACCGCCCAGCGCTCGTGTCGCGACGGCGACGCCTTGTTCCCATGCCGACAGTGCCTCTTCGGCCCGAGACGCCGTTTCCGCCAGGCACACGTAGGCCTCAGCGCAGTCCGGATCGATCTCCAGGGCGTGCTGGGCGAGTTGCCGCTGCCTCTTTCTGTCCTGTGCGCAATACGCCTGCTCGACGAGGCGCCATGCTTCCGCCGCCGGCGCCCCCGCCTCCTCCAGCATGCCCGACTGGCGCAAGGCATCGCGCAACAACCCTTCCATCGCGAAGGGGTGCGGCAACGGCAGTCCTTGCCCAGGAGCAGAGCCTCGAACGGGGCGTTTCCCACCTCGGCGGCCCGATGGTTCGTCCGGCGGACGTTTTTTCTTCGACATGCAACGATTCCTTCCCTGCTGAACAACACTCGCTCAGATCTCTTTCCACGGAACCCGTCTACCCAGGCAAACCAGACAGATGTCGTCCGCTTGCGGGTGGTCGCCCATGAAGTGGTCCACGTCGTCGATGATGGCTTGCCCCAAATCCTGGACTCCACCGCCCGCTTGCACGTGGCCGAGGACGCGATGCGATTGGTAGTCCCGGCCATCGGCGTCCCTGGCGTCTGTGACTCCGTCGGTGTACAGCGTGAGCGATTCTCCGGGCGCGAGCGTGATGGTGGTTTCCCGGTATTGCTGCTGTGGGATGATCCCCAAGGCGATGCCGGACAGGGCCGCGCCGAGTTTCTCCACGCTCCCGTCGAACCGCCGCCACAGCGGCGGCATGTGTCCCGCGTTGACGATCGTGACGCGGTGTGTGCGGGGATCGAGGACCAGCAGCACCATGGTGACGAAGCGGTCGACCTCCAGCCCGCACAAGCGGTCGTTCAGCTTGTTCAGGGCGGCGCCGGGCCGGCCCTCAGCCGCCAGACAGAACTTGGCTTCGGCCGAAACCCGGGCCATCACCATCGCCGCCGCGAGGCGTTTGCCGGCCACGTCCGCGACGATGATGGCGGTGCGGCCGTCGGGGAGTTCGACATAGTCGTAGTAGTCGCCGCCCACCAGGACCGCGGGGCGATAGTAGGCGTAGAAGTCGTAGCCGGCGATGCTCGGCGGCGACTTGGGCAGAAACGCCTGCTGCACCTCGTTGGCCAGTTCCAAGTCGAGTTCGAGTTCCTTGCGCCGCATCGCCCATTCGTGAAACTGGGCGTTCTCGATGGTCATGCCGGCCTGGATCGCGACGCAGGCGAGCAGTTCCAAGTCTTCCTGCAGAAAGGTCTTTCGCTGATTGAGCGTGTCCAGTTGAATGACGCCGATTGCGTCGCCGCCTGAATCCAACAGCGGCGCGCAGACGGCGGCGCGAATGCCGCGGAGGCTGTCCGAGGCGTCGCGGGGAAAATCTTTCAAGAGTTCCGCATGCTTGGACTCGAGCACGCGGCGGACGATCGTCTGGCTGATGCGAATGGAGTCCTCGCCGGGGTTGCGGGCCCTGGTCCAGCGTGGAACCAGGCCGCCGCGTTCGTCGGCCAGGACGACAAAGCCGCGGTCTGCCTGGGGAAAGACCTTGAACAGCCCTTCGAGCACCTTGGGCAGGACCGTGTCCAGGGTCAGCGTCCGGCCCAATTCCCGCGTGATGTCGAACAGGACTCGCAGTTTGACCTCGGCACCCACTGCCGCGGACATCGCCGCCGAATTGAAATTCACCTCCACCTTGGATTGGACCGTCGAA
This sequence comes from Candidatus Anammoximicrobium sp., assembly GCA_012515235.1. Taxonomy (GTDB): domain Bacteria; phylum Planctomycetota; class Planctomycetia; order Pirellulales; family Pirellulaceae; genus Anammoximicrobium. Next base: position 48,325 of record JAAYYU010000142.1, on the reverse strand, counting down.
CTGGACTTGGCCTCCGCGGCCTCGTCGACCAGGATCGGGACGGGCGACGGAGAATCGCTGGCGGAACTGTGAAAGCGGAGATCGCGGACCCTGGCGAGGGTGATGCGATCGCCATCGCACAGCCGGATCGCCTGGCCGGCTTGCAGTTTGCGGCCGTTCAGCAGGGTGCCGTTCCTGCTGCCCAAGTCGGCGACATAGTGGTCGCCGCCTTCCCAAGTGATCTCCGCATGCCGCCGGCTGACGTGCCTGTCGTCGACAACGAAATCGGCGTCCCTGCTGCCGAGCCGGATCGTGCGCTCCGTCAGTTCGACACGTTTGCCCGCCAGCGGACCGTTTTCCACGATGAGGTAGGCTGCCGTCATGGTTTGCCGATTCGGTTTCTCAAGTGTCTGTGGAGCCGCATCGCGCGTTGACCGCACACGTCATTTTGCCACAGTCCGCCCGACAAGTCGATGAGGGCTTGCGCGAACCAGAAGAACGCTCAGCCCGCTTCGGGGCATCCGCCGCTTCCTTGCGGATCAAGGCCGACAACGGCCGTCAGCGGCAGGCGGCGCGAGACAACTTCACGGGCCAGATTGAACCAGCGCCGACAGCGGTCCAGAATCACCGAATCGGCGGTGGCGATAATGTGCGGGGAAGCGGATAGAACCGAGTCGACGTCGGAGGCCAGTTCGACCTGCCAGGGCCAACCCCGCTCAGCAGCCAGCCGCTGGAGCCGCGTTCGCAAGCGGCCGCTGTTGGACACCGGACGGTCCAGATACCAGCAGCACTGGGCGGGGCGGAATCCGTTCAGGGCCTCGCCGATCAAGCTCAAGGCCGGTTCGGTCTCGTCCACGTTGCGATAACTGCCGTGCATGCTGGCCAGATCGCGATAACAGCCGTCCCGGCCAGCCAGGATCACGCCGCCAGCCAAGGCGGCTTCGACGGTCGTCAGCACGTTGAAACCATCGATGTCCAGACGCTCACCGGCCAGCCGCTCCGTCGGCACGCGGGTCTGGTCGCGGCACTGCCGGGCCTGATCCGAACAGGTCGAGCGCATGACGGCCATCCGCTGTCGTGCGGTCAACTGAAGACGGTCGCCGACCAGTTTCAGTGCCGAGTGCTCCGCGTAGCCGCGGGAGAGGAGCCAGGACAAGTCGGCTACGGCGGCCTGCAGCGCCGGCCAGGCGGAGGGCGCAAACAACCCGACGTCCTCCGGATGCGGTCCACGATGTCGACGCGTGTCGGGCATGAGATGCGCACCGCTACAGTCCGCGGCGGACGCGGGGCCGGCGCGGGCCGAACGGTGGCGGCTTGCGTTTCTCGGCTTCGACCGGCTTCTCGTCCTCCGGCGCTTCTTTGACTTGCGGCGAGGTCGCTTCCAAGCCGCGGATCTCGTCGCGTTTCAACAACTGGTTGATCCGTTGTTCGATCCGTGTCAACTCGAAACCCTGGTCCGGTTCGACAAACGTATAGGCCACGCCCTCGCGGCCCATGCGGCCGGTGCGGCCGACCCGGTGGACGTAGTCGTCGCAGAACTGGGGGATGTCGAAGTTGATGATGTGCGAAATGCCGGTCACGTCGATGCCGCGCCCCACGACGTCGGTGGCGATTAACAACCGCAACTTGCCGCCGCGGAGCAAGCCCATGACTCGGTCACGCGACGATTGTTGCATGTCGCCGTGAATGCACTCCACTTTGGTCGTCAGCTTGCTCAGCCGCTGATACAGCCGCTCCGTGCCCCGCTTGGTGCGGCAAAAGACGATCGCCTGCCGCGGCTTTTCGCGAATCAAGAGCCGCACCAGCAATTCAAACTTCCGGTCGTGCTCGACCGTGAAGTAGTACTGATCAATCGTCTCGACCGCCAGATTCTGCGGCGAGAAGTCCAGCGACTGGGGATCGCGCATATAGCGGCGGGCCAAGTGCAGGATGGCGGACGGCACGGTGGCGCTCAGCAAAAACGTCTGCCGCTCCTGGGGACAGCGGCGGAGGATCTTCTCGATGTCCGGACGGAAGCCGATGTCCAACATGCGGTCGGCCTCATCCAGCACCACACACCACAAGTCGTCCCATTTGAGCGTGCCTCGCGACATGTGATCCAGCACGCGGCCCGGCGTGCCGACAATAATCTGAGCGCCGCGCTCCAGCTTTTCGATCTGGCCCCGGATCGGTTTGCCGCCGTACACGGCGACGCAATGCACCTTGCGGCCATACGTCAACTTGTCGGCCTCGTCGCGAACCTGGACCGCCAGTTCTCGGGTCGGGGTCAGGATCAGCGCCTGCGGTCCCGCCACTTCGCGGCTGGGCTTCAGCCGCTCCAAAATCGGAATCAAAAAGGCTGCGGTCTTGCCCGTGCCAGTCCGCGCCTGCCCGCTGACGTCAAGGCCTTTCAAGGCCAAAGGAATGAAGCCAGCCTGGATGGGGGTCGGCGCGTCGTAACGCGCCTGCCTCAGGGAATCCAGCATGACTGGTGAGAGGCCGAGGTCTTCGAATCGCGTGGCCAATGGGGTGGGGGCAGCTTGCGTCAAGGTCTTCCTGACTCCGCAATCGTTCGAGGCAGTCGGGGGAGAAGCAGTAAAAGAACGTTAAGACAGTACCATGAGGCGTGGCCTTCGTCAACCAACGCGGCATGACAAAACTGCCCATCTTGACGGGGCTCCAGAACTGCGTCGGGCACGTCCCGCCCTATCTTGCCGCGGATGCGGATTTCGGCCGGCGCGGCGGCGCCAGCACAAAGGTCGCCAAAACCGCCAATCCGAACAAGGTATAGCACACCGTGAAAACCCAAGGTTTGGCATCGATGAACAGCAGGTCGTGCAGCCACTGAGCGATGAAATCGCCGCGGTAGGCGGCCTGGCCAGCCAGCGTACGCAGTTTGCTTTCCCAGGTGGTCAACGGGCAGATGACGCCCAGCAGCGACTCGGCCACGACCAGCAGAATCGCCCCCAAATGCAGACTGCGGAACCAGAAATTCCTGATCCATTGCCAGCGGGCCAGGATGCCGGTTACGGTGAGCAAGAAGCCCAAAATCACAAAGGCCACGTAGGAAACATGGAATGCCAACACGGCATCAGCGGCAAGACGATAGGCGTGTTGCACGGACGAGCCTCCGTCCGAAGGAATGGAAACAACCGCAGGATCGTGTCGGGCGAGCGAAGCGCCCGGACGAGAACTCGCCGCGGGCTGCTCACTCGCCTTTATTATTCCCGCGTTCCCCCACCCTGGCCAGCCGGCACAGCAACGGACGGCCTTGTCGCTCCAAGCAGTTGCCCGCCTTGCACTTCTGCGGCGTGTTTCCCAAGTGGGTTCCCGGCTGTGTTGTGAAGAGCACGCGCGGGCCATACAATGGCCCCGGTTTCGGCGGAGCCAAAGGCGGACAGTCGGTGTCCCGGCCCCCACGAAACAGGTCGGACCGTGCCGCGCCGCGCGACAGGCCGTCGCCCTCCTCCAGGTTGATCCACAGGGAGTCACCGTTCTCGATGAGCGAGTTGCACCACGAATGCGGGATCGTCGCCATTTACCACCTGCCTGGCGAGGAGATCAGCCCGCTGTGTCCGGAACAGGGGCCCGAGCAGGTTTCGCGTCTGGTTCCGCGGATGTTGCTGGATATCCAGAATCGCGGTCAATTGGCAGCCGGAATGACCACCTACAACCCGCATCGGGACCAGCTGATCGACACGTACAAGGATGTGGGCTCGGTCACCGAGGTGTTCCGACTGGCGCACCGTACGGACTGCGAAACCGTGATGCGGGAATATGCGGGCCGCGCCGCGATCGGACACGTGCGTTATGCGACCTGCGGCGCGGACGACCGGAGTTACGCGCAGCCGTTCGAGCGGCACCACCTGATCAAGTACAAGTGGTTTAGTTTTGCGTTCAACGGGCAACTGGCCAATTATCAGGACCTGCGGGAACGTCTGCTCAGCGACACAGATCACCACCTGGCCCGCGAGACCGACACCGAAATCCTGATGCACGAACTAAGCCGCGAGTTGTCAGGCGATCTTCGGCCGTCGCTGTCGGAACTGATGCAGAACGTCAGCTGCCGTCTGGACGGGGCTTACAGCCTGGCCTTTCTGAACGCTCAAGGCGACATGCTGCTGGCCCGCGATCCGCTCGGCATCAAGCCGCTGGTCTATGCGAAAGAGGGACCCCTGTTCGCCGCCGCCAGCGAAAGCGTGGCTTTGTTGAACCTGGGCTTTCAGCCCGAAAGCATCCAGTCGCTGCTGCCCGGCCAGGCGATCACAATTACCGCCGACGGCCGCTTGACGATCAAAAGCTTCTGCAGCCACGCCCGGCGGGCCCACTGTTTCTTCGAGTGGGTTTATTTCGCCAACGTGGCCAGCACGCTCGATGACCGCAGCGTGTACGTCTCACGCACCGCCTTGGGCGCGGAACTGGCGCGGCTGGAATTAAAGCACGGCAACGTGCCACTGGATAAGGAAACCATCGTGGTTCCGGTTCCCGACACGAGCAAAGCGGCGGCCGACTCGATGGCGTTCGAACTCGGCGTCCAAGCGATGGAAGGCTTGATTCGCAATCGTTATGCCGGCCGTACGTTTATTGAGGGCGGCCAGGGACGCCGAAAGAAGGCGGAGACGAAGTACACGCCTCTCCGCGAAGTCCTGCACGGCCGGCGGGTGTTCCTGGTCGAAGACTCCATCGTCCGTTCGACAACCATGCGCGTGCTGCTAGACCGCATCCGCACTGTCGGCGGTGCTCGCGAAATCCATGTCCGCGTCGCTTGCCCGCCGATCATCGCCCCGTGTTTTTACGGAATCGACATGTCGACCATCGGCGAATTGTTTGCGCCCAAGTACGTGAACGAGGGCCACTTGTCGGAGGATGTGCTGCAGCGGATGGCCGCCGACTTGGGGGCGGATTCCCTCCGGTATTTGCCGGTCGAGGCGATCGCGCGGGCGATCGGGTTCCAGGGCGATCAACTGTGCCAGGCGTGCATCACGGGCAGTTACCCCACGGCTTGGGGCCAGCGGTTGTATGAGTTGGCAATCCAGAATTCGCATCGCGGCGAGAGCAACGGCCGGACGTATGAAGCCCGCGGTCTGCCCGCCGGTTGCCGATCAGGCCCGCCGGTTGCCGATCAGGCCCGCCGGTTTGTGTGACGGGTCGTCTGGCCGCGAAAAAACGCCTCGGCGGAGCAGACCCGACCTGTTCCCAAGGCCGGGCTTGTCAGGCGTCCCGCTCCGCCGCGTGCTGTTCCTGGAGTTGCTCCAACACATCGCGGAGCCCGGTTGCTTCTTTTCGCAGGCGGTTAGCGCGACCAGGCGATCCGGTTATGTTCCAGCAACCGGGCGTAGTCGGCCGCGATCGCTAGGACCTCGTTCATGTAATAATCGCGTTTGACCACTTCCTCGCTCGGAATGGCCTGATCCTCCAACTGCTTCTCGTCCTCCTTTTCGGCGTCGAGTTCAGCCCGTTCGGCGAAGAAATCCCGTTCATTCAGCGTGACGCGTTTCTTGGCCTTCTGCTCCTTGTAGCGATCGATGCGGCGGAGCAGTTTCCGGAAATCCTCGGACTGCAAGATACGGTTCTGGGAAGCCGCCCCGAGCGACTGAGTGATCTTCGGGTCGACCAGGTTGTAGGCTGCGTATCGCGCAGGCCTTACCTGGTCGAATTCCAGGGCGTAGTCCAAGTCCCCTTCACTGACGTCCATGTGATCGCTGATGGACGGCAGGCGGATGTCGGCCAACACGCCGCGTTTCTGCGTGCTGTCCCCATTGGGACGATAGAACTGCTGCATGGTGAGCTTCAGGGCGCCGAGATTGGGCGGGTTGGGAATGCGGAACAGTTGCTGACCCAACTCCATCAGGCTTTGCACGGTTCCCTTGCCGTGGGTCGACGAGTCGCCGACGATAATGCCCCGGCGATAATCCTGAATGGCGCCGGCCAGAATCTCGCTTGCGCTGGCGCTGAACTTGCTAGTCAAGACTACCAGCGGACCCTTCCAGGCCGCGCCCGGATCATCGTCAGGCAGGATCTGCACGTCACCGCCCGAGTCCTTGACCTGCACCACCGGGCCCTGGTCGATGAACAGGCCCGTCAGGTTGATGGCTTCGGGCAGGCTGCCACCGCCATTGCGGCGCAGATCCAGCACCACGACATCGACGCCTTTGGCCGTGAACTCGTCCAAGATCTTGCGCACGTCGCGCGTGGTGCTCTTGTAGACGTCGTTGCCGTTTCGCGCGCCCTCCATGTCCATGTAGAAACTGGGCAGGTCGATGACTCCGATTTGCAGGGGTGTTCCATCGGCCTTCGTGCCCTCCCGGATGATCTCCTGCCGGGCTTCGCTGTCCTTCAACTCGATCGTGGCCCGCGTGATGCTGTAGACCCTCTTCTCGTTGCTGTCGGCAGGGATTACGCCCAGTGTCACGACCGTGCCCGCTTTGCCGCGAATCATGCCCACCACGTCGTTCAACTTCATGTCGATGACATCGACCATCTCGCCCTTGTCATTGCTGACGCTGACGATCCGGTCCTCGGGCTTCAGCTTGCCCTGCTTGTCGGCAGCGCCGCCGGGGATGATCTTGGAGACAACGGTATAGCCGTCGACCATCTGCAGCGCCGCTCCGATGCCCTCCAGGTTCAGCCGCATCAGAATGCGGAAGTTCTCCACGGAACTGGGCGACATGTACGACGTGTGCGGATCGTAGCTGGTGGTGATCGAGGTGAGAAACATCTCCAACAGTTCGTCCGCGTCAGTCTGGTGCATCCGCTTGGCGAAACTCTGGTACCGGCGGCGCAGCTTCTCTCGGGCCTCATCCCCTTCCGTCTTGTCGCCCTTCAAGACCAACAGATCGTACTTGATGCGGCGGCGCCAGCGATCCCCGATCTCCCGAACGTCGCCAGCGTACGGAATCTGCTGCGGATCGGTGAGGAGGGATTCGTCCGCGGCAAAGTCAAACTCTTGGGCCAGCAACTCATTGACCAACTTGACCCGCTCGTCCACGCGAGCCAGGAAACGCTCGAAGACCGCATACGCGAAGCTGATGTCCTTGTCCATCAGCATGTCGTCCAGGTCGTCCTGCCGCTTCATGAATTCGTCGGCGTCGGACTTCATGAAGTACATCTTCATCGGATCCAGCGATTCGAGAAAGGCCTTCAGGCCACGCTCCGAGATTTCATTGTCCAGCGGATGCTTGGACAGATGCTCGCGGCGAATCAGCGTCGTCACGACGCTGGTGACATGGCGATCATTAGGACGCGGCTTGACCAAGTCGGCTGACGAGGCAGACGAGAGAACCAGCGACAAGCCTAATCCGGATACCAAAGTCAGAATTGCAGGTCGCGGACACCACCAAGCGGAAAATTTCATGGACATCAGCTGGTAAACCCCTTCGAAATGACGGCGACAAGCCCGACCGTCCCCAAGTCGTCAAAGTCGAGCAGCCTGGCAGTCCGGTGAACCAAGGGAACTGGCTCCGAGCTGTGCTGGAGAAACCCAAGGAAGAACGGCCACCGCGAGGTGCCTGTCCCTCTTTTTTCCACAGGCTGCTAGAGATGTTAGACCGAATTTGCGGTTGGGGCAAGAGCGACAAGTTGCAGCGGAGGACCTGCCCGGCCCGTCGAATCCCGCGGCCCGCCGCTGCTAAATCCCCAGCACGGAACGGCTTAGCGTTCCGCCCTGTCGACGAACCGCGCAGCAATGACGTGCTAGCCCGGCTGTTTTTCCTTGAACATCGCACTGATCGACTGATTCTGGTGAATTCGTTTGATCGCCTCGGCCAACAAGGGCGCGACCGAGATGACCTTGATCCTGTCCCCCAGATTCTGCTTATTCAGGGGAATGCTATCGCTTACTAAGACGGTGGAAATCGGCGAGGCCTGGATCTTCTGGATCGCATCGCCACAGAAGATCCCGTGCGAGGCGGCGACAAAAATCTCTCGGGCCCCGGCGGCGCGAACTAGCCGTGCGGCACCGCAAATCGACCCCGCCGTACTGATCAGGTCGTCAAAAATCAGGGCTACCCGGCCCGCGATCGGTCCCCCGATAATGTTCTCCTGCTTGGTTTCGGTCGCGCTGGAACGTCGTTTGTCGATGATCGCTACCGTGCCGCCCAGATGCTTCGAGTGGCTGATGGCCCGCTTGATGCTGCCCTCGTCCGGGCTGACGACGACGATTTCGTCTTGCCCCAGCTGCATCTCGCTAAAGTATCGATCCAGCACGGGGGCTGCGTTCAGATGGTCCACCGGGACATCGAAGAAACCTTGAATCTGTGCTGCGTGCAGGTCCATGGTCAACACGCGGTCGGCCCCGGCTCCTTCGATCAAGTTCGCCACCAACTTGGCAGTAATCGGCACGCGGCCTTCGTCCTTGCGGTCCTGCCGGGCGTAGCCGAAATAAGGGATTACGGCGGTCACCCGCGCCGCGCTGGCACGCTTGCAGCTGTCAATCATGATCAATAACTCGATCAGATTGTCGTTGACCGGCTGGCAGGTCGGCTGGACCAGAAAAACATCGCGGCCGCGGACGTCCTCGTCGATCTTGCAGGACGTTTCTGTGTCCGGAAAGCTCGTCAGGGTGATCCGGCCCAAGGGAATGTTCAAATGCTCGCAAATTCCCTTGGCGAGATTGGGATTGGCTCGTCCGCTAAAGATCTTCAGTTCATGCATGGATATCCCAGCTTTCGCATTTCGACTTCGACGATTCGCAATTCCTCGGACGTATTTACACTCAGCGCCTCGCAAGGCTGCAACACCGGCAAGGCAAGAACGTCCTTGGCTTCTGCTCGGAGGATACCAGGACAGTCCGTTAAATAGAACTCCCTCTGGCGGTTGCCGTCCCTCAACTGGCCCAGGGCGTAAAGCAACTCGCGGCCGTCGAACACGTAGGTGCTCATGTTCACCTCGGTGATCAGCCGCTGCTCCGGACTGGCATCCTTCTCTTCCACAATCCCCAAAAAACCGCCGAAGTCATCGCGCAAGATGCGTCCCAACCCGGCTGGATTCGGTTTGTGCAGCGTGCCCAAAATGCAGGCCGGACGGCGGCTCTGATATTCGTCCAAAAGCCTTTTGAGGGAGCGACTTTGGACCAGTGGCGAATCGCCAGCCAGCACCAGCACGGGACCATCATGGCCAGCCAGTTGATCGCGGCACATCATCACCGCGTGGCCGGTGCCTCGCTGCGCGGATTGTTCAACGAATTCGACGTTCTTCCTCCCCGCAAGCGTCTGCCGCACCAATTCGGAGCGGAACCCCACCACGAGCAGGGCCCGTTCGATGCCGGCTTCAAAAATAGCGTCCAGGACATAGTCGACCAAGGGTCGCCCCAGCGCCTCGCACAACACCTTGGGACGCTCCGATTGCATCCGCACGCCCTTGCCGGCAGCCAAAACGATAGCGACAGTCCGTGTCATTGATTTTTCACCGATTCTTGACGACTTAGCCTTGGAGAAAGGCTCCGCAACGCTCGAGGAACAAGTGGCATAAGCGTCTGGCTTGCCAGGCCCCGATTTCCGGCAGGCTGGAAGCTTGCGTCCCGGAGAAAACGAGCCGTTGTTTCTCGAACGGTGCTTGCCGAGCGTGCTGCGGCGCTCCGCCCCGGGCACAATCTTGCCATGAAAGCCAATTAGCCGCCAGAGGCATGGCGGATTTTTTTGTGAGGGTGGGACCCTGGACAACCGGGGCGAATCTTGTGTATCTTATTTGACTTACGACATTAGCGATTCGTCCGTTGCACCGGTTTCCCGTGTTGTGTTGCGATCGTTTTGTTGAGGAGGACTAATGGTCAAGTTGATGGTTCGTGACAAGGAATCCATTCAGGAGGCCGTTCGCCGCTTCCGCAAATTGGTGGAACGAAGCGGCATTAAGAAGGAAATGCGACGTCGAGAATACTACGAGAAGCCCAGCGAGATCAAGCGTCGCTCGCGGCTGCGCGCAGAACGGCGCGCCCGTCGCACCCGTTTGGAAGCCCGTGGCTGATCCCTTCGCGGGCGTCGGCTAACCACACCCCCTGTTGTCACGACGTCTGCCTCCGGGACCGCAAATTCGCCCGCCGCCCCAAGGCGTCGGCGAACACGGGCGCGTGGTGTTGAGGCGCCGGCTTTTGTCCGTTTTGCTCTGGACACGATTCGACGGCAGTGGCGATACTTCCGGGAGCGGAGGTCTCGTCACCAGCATTGTCTTTCAGCGGTTGCCGTCGCAATAGTCATGGAAACGACGCTCCATCGCCAATTGAAGGAAATCTACGCCGATGGAGATGCCCAGCTGGAGGCGCCGCTGGGAAGATTCCGGATCGACGTCGTCTGCGGCGGCGAGTTGGTCGAGATCCAGCACGGTTCGCTGGCAGCGATTCGCGACAAAGTGGCCAAGCTGCTGAAGACACACCGCGTGCTGGTGGTCAAGCCGATTGTCAGTTGCAAGTGGATCGTTCGCCAAGACGCCTTGGACGGGCGAGTGCTGGGCCGGCGGCGGAGTCCCAAACAGGGAACCGTGCTGGACATCTTCCACGAACTGGTCTACTTCACGCGCGTGTTCCCCCACGCCCGTCTGGCGTTGGAAGTCCCGCTGGTGGAAATCGAAGAGTGGCGTTATCCCGGACACGGCAGACGCCGGCGTTGGCGCGCCAAGGACCACCAGATTCAAGACCAGAAGTTGCTGCGGGTGCACCGCGTGCATCGCTTCCGGTCGGGCGATGACTTGATCCAACTGTTGCCGACCGGGTTGCCGACGCCGTTCCACACCGGCCATCTCGCCGCCCAGTGCGGCATTTCACGCTGGTTCGCGCAACGGATTGCGTACTGCCTGCGAAAGATGAACCTGGCCCAGGAGGTTGACAAGGCAGGCAACGCGCGGCTGTATGCGTTTCCGCCGGGCACGCCCCGCCGCGCGGCCTGAGCGGCGCCGCCGCTTCCTTCCGCGCGGAACGGAATTCGGTCGGCACCCCAGCCGTCGCGCCGCAAGGCTTCCCAGCGGCTCACTCTTCCGTCGCGGCCGGTTCGCTTCCGGACGGCGTCTCGACCGCCCGGCGGCGTTCCCGCAGTCGCACCGCCTTGCCGACGCGGTCACGCAGGAAATACAGCTTGGCGCGGCGGACGACGCCGGAACGTTTGACCTCGATCTTGTCGATCCGCGGCGAGTGCAGAGGAAACTTCCGCTCCACGCCTTCGCCAGCCACGATGCGACGCACGGTGAACATCTCGCGGGCGCCGCCGCCGTTGCGGGCGATCACCGTGCCGGTGAAGATCTGGATGCGTTCCTTGTTCCCTTCGAGGATCTTGGTGTGGACGTCCACCGTGTCGCCGATCTCAAAGACAGGCACGTCCTTCTTCACATGCTCCTGCTCAACCAACTTGATGACTTCCTGGCTCATGACTCGTCCTTTCTCCGGGCTCTTAGGCGTCGGGGGCCGTTGGTTCGTCCAGCAGGTCCGCACGCCGCTTCTTGGTTCTCTCGTAACTTTGTTCCCGCCGCCACTGGGCGATCTCCGCGTGGTGGCCCGTCAACAGCACGTCGGGAACATGGTGGCCGCGATACACCCGCGGCCGCGTGTATTGCGCAAATTCCAGCAACCGGTTGCCTCGCGAGAACGAGTCGTCCACATTGCTGTCTTGATGGCCTAGCACTCCTGGCACCAACCGCACCACGGCGTCGATAATCACCATCGCGGCAACTTCTCCGCCGTTCAGCACGTAATCGCCAACGGAAATCTCGTCCGGTTGAAGGATCTCGACGACCCGCTGGTCGAATCCCTCATACCGTCCACATAACAGGATCAACCGCTGTCGGGCGGCCAATTCCTCCACGACCGTCTGATTCAGCCGGCGTCCCTGCGGCGAGAGCAACACAACGTGCCCCCGCGGCGCAGAGAGCGTCTGGACGGTCTCGACGCATTCCACTACCGGTTCGACCCGCAGGATCATGCCGGGTCCCCCGCCAAACGGCCGGTCGTCGACTTTGTGGTGCTTGTCCGTCGACCAACGGCGAATGTCGTGGATGACGACTTCCACCAGACCCCGCTGGATGGCCTTGTGGAGCAGGCTTTGGCCCAGGTAGCCGGGAAAGATCTCCGGAAACAAGGTCAATACGTCGAAACGCATCCCTCGGTCTCCGTCTTTCTCGGCCGTCAAGCGGCGGCTTTCCGACATCGCTCTCCCAGACCTGAAACCGGGCCTTCCGCCCATTCGCTGGACGGACGGCCAACCCACACGCCCGGAAACCGGCGGTCGCCAGCACCGTCGCTACCCTTCCGTCGCCTCTGGAGCGGCCTCGGCCGATGGTTCCGCAGAAGCCTCCGCAGGGGTTGCTTCCGGCGCTGCCGGCTCTTCCGGCTTGGGCCGCGGCACGACACGCGGCGGGGGCGCCATGGGCTTGCTCAACTTGACACGTTCCAACGCCGCCTTCTGCTGCTCCAAATGCGTCCCGTCGGTGCCGTACTTTTTAATCAGCACGCGCACCTTGTCGGAGGGCAGGGCGCCGACGCTGAGCCAATAACTGATCCGCTCGCCGTCCAGGATCGCGCGTGCGTCGGTTTCCTTGACCAGCGGGTCATAGTGCCCCAGTTCTTCGATCACCCTGCCGTCGCGGGGCGCCCGCCCGTCAATCGCACAGATGCGATAGAAGGGCCGGTGCTTTCGTCCCATCTTCTTCATGCGAATTCTTACTGCCACTTACCTTCACTCCTGTTGCGTAGAAAACAGTCACTATTTGCCCTTGCCCGCCCGCTTTTTGCGGCGGAGTTCCTTTTCCCGTTGCTTTTTCAACTGCGTCTTTTCTTTGGACGTCAGCCGCTTGCCGGTGCCCTTCTTGATCTTGGGACCTCGGCTGCCGGGGTCCAAAAGCCCGGAGTTCTGCAGGTCACGGATGGCCGCCATCCGGTCGCCAAGGCCCTTGCCCGCCAGGGCCTTCATCAGCGGCGACATCATCTCGTATTGCCGCACGAGTTGGTTCACGTCCTGCGGCTCGACGCCGGCCCCGCGAGCGATACGATTGCGGCGGCTGGGGTCGATCGCCTTCGGATTCCGCCGCTCCTCGCGGGTCATGGAATCGATGATCCCCACCGTCTGCCTGATCCCGCCCTCGGTGTCCTCGCCCTCGATCATCTTCCGCAACTCACCCATGCCCGGCATCAGGCCCATCATCTTTTGGACCAGGCCGGGCTTGGCCATCTTTTCGAGTTGCAGCTTGAAATCGTCCAGCGTGAACTCGCCGGCCCGCATCTTGGCTTCCAGGGCCGCCTGCTCTTCCATGTCGACGACTTTGCGGACCTCGCCGACCAGCGCCAGCATGTCGCCCATGCCCAGGATTCGGCTGGCCATGCCATCCGGCCGGAACGGTTCCAGGGCGTCCAGGTGTTCGCCGGTGCCGACAAACTTGATCGGCACCCCGGTGACCTGCTTGACGGACAGCAACGCCCCGCCGCGGGCGTCGCCGTCCAACTTGGTCAGGATGACACCGTCCAGTTCCAACGCGTCGTTGAACGCTTTGGCACTGTTGACGGCGTCCTGTCCTGTCATGCCGTCCACCACCAGATAAACCTGATCCGGCTGGACCCGCATGTCGATCCGCTGCAGCTGTTGCATCAGCTCCTGGTCAATGGCCAGTCGCCCCGCGGTATCCAAGACGACGACATGGACGCCTTCCTCGCGGGCGCGGCGGACGGCATCCTGACAGACTTTGACCGGATCCTGCGCCCCTTTCTCGGAGTAAACCGGCACACCCAGTTGCTCGCCGATCACGTGCAACTGGTCAATGGCCGCTGGACGCTGCAGATCCGCCGCCACCAACATCGGCTTGACCTGATTGTCCAGCAGCAGTCGCGCCAGCTTGCCGCAGGTCGTGGTCTTCCCGGAGCCCTGCAAGCCACAGAGCATCAGGATGTTCGTATCCTTTTTTAGGTGCAACGAGGAATCAACCGGTCCGAGCAGGCGGATCAATTCCTCGTGGACAATGCCGACGACTTGCTGGCTGGGGTCCAAAGCCAAGAGCACTTTTTCGCCCAAGGCTCGCTGTGAAACGCCGGCCATGAAGTCCTTCACGACCGAATAGCTGACATCCGCCTCCAAGAGCGACTGCTCGACCATGCGCAGGCCGTCGCGCATGTTGGCCTCGGTCAGCTTGCCCTTGCCACGCAAGCTTTTAAAGGCCCCCTTCAGTCCGTCTTGGAGTGCTTCAAACATAGTTTCGTCGCGGTTTGTCGGCCCCCGCACAACCTTTCCCAACTGGCGATCATCGACACATCGGCGCAGAACTCCAGCGCTGCATGGGTCGAAACCCGAAAATTATGCTAAAAAACCCAGCTTTGTAAATGGCTGCTGAGCCAAGAGCCTATAACAGCGGGCAGCCAAGCTCGCTCTGCACCCCTCTTATTGAGGTAAAAACCGTCCGGGACCTCGCGCTCGGCCAGCGGTTGCACTTCACAGAAACCGTTACCTGCAACGTCGCATTATGTTTCCAGATAACAACTTAGACGATTCGCGTGAAAGACCGTCTGCCGCAGCTACTTCGGCCCGCCCGCGGCGCGCAATCGCCTGACGTTTTCTATCGCCTCCTCTTGCGACTTGGCCGCCAAACGGTCCAAAGGGACCTGGACGCGTTGTCCATCCCGTTTTTCGAGGATGACGTAGGGTTCTTTTTTGGTTTCCGGCTGCCCGTAGCCGAAATCCACCAGAGCGGCTTCGAGGGTCGTTCCTTGGTCGCTGGTCCAGACGTGCAGAGTCTTGGCTGGCTCGACCGTGGGCGCGGTGAGGTTCTGCGCTCGCAGCCAGTCCGCGGCCAGCTTTGCCGCCGGCGTGCCGGGATGCTCGGAGATGAGGCGGTTGAGTACCGTCAGGGCGCGGCGCTGGCCCGCGGGCTTCTTGAGTTGTTCGCGGGCTTCGTCCAATTGCTCGGCAAGCCGGAGCAATTCGCGGATGTGGGGGTCCTTCCGGGCGGCGCTGGCCGCAGCGGCGAAGTCGTTTCTGAGCGGCGGCAACGCGCCGTAGATGCGTTTGGCTTCTGACAAGGCCAAGGCTCCTTCCAACCGCGTGGTCTCTTGCGCCAACTGGTCGTTGGCCGCCTTCAGCGCGGCACCGCCTTGTTCGACGAGCTTCTTGGCCAGGTCGTCAGCTTCGATTGCAGCTTGAGCGTAGCTGCCAAGGCCTCCCAGGGCTCCGAGTTTCCCGACCTTGCTGAGTTCTCGCACCGTGCCCGCGGTGTCGCCTGCCGCGAAAAGCTCCTTGGCCTTGCCCAGCGAGCTGTTCAGGATCTGCAACTGCGCATCGCTGTAAATAGTTCCGGCTTGGCCCAAGACCTGTTCGATCATCAGCGGCAGTTCCGGTCCTGGCATGCTGCCGCTTTTGCCGAACAGTTGCTGGCCGTCAGCGCGCACGACGAAGACGATGGGGATGGCGTTTCCCTCGTGCTGATACTGGGAAGCCCATTTGCCCCATTCCGGGCCATTGGTTTCGATCTTCAGCGGAATGAACCATCCCGCGTAGCGAGCCAGCGACTGGTCGGTTTGCAGTCGAGCCAGCAGCGCCACACACGGCGGTCACGTCTTGTTTCCGGCCATGGCGAAGATCGGGCGGCCGGTCGTCTGCGACGCCTTGATCGCTTCGTCGACCGACTCCAATTGACCGTAAAGCGTGGTCGGCAGACTGGCCAAGAGGCCGCTGGCGAGCAGGACGGAAAGGGCGGAATACCGGATCATGGCGCTCTGCTCCTGGAAGGAATGCGTTACGATACCGCTTGGATGGCGAACGCAAGGTGGCATCGCTTTCCGAGCCGTGCGGCGTCGTCTGTCACGCGCGGCAGAGAGAGCCCCACTGCGCCGTTTGGCCGATCGCATGTATTCTATCTCGAGGAGCGGCTTCTGTCCTTGATTTTTTTCAGTTATGTCATTCCAGATCGCGGAATTTGCGTTGAGGTCGGATCGCGACATTCGGGCGGCGGTCCAGCGGGCGCGGCTCCTGGGCGTGTTGGCCGGGTTGCCGGAGCGGCAGCGGGCGGCGTTCGGCAAGGCGGTCCGCAAAGCAGTAGAACAGGCGATGCACGGCGGCGGCGAGATCGCGTTCGGGATTCTCGCACGGGACGGAGGCAGCGCTGTCACCGCCACGGTCCGCGTGCGGCCGCCCAGCGACGACCCGGCCGCGCGGGGGGAACTGGTCCAGAAGCCTCTGCCGGGTCTGGACACGGACTGGCGGCGCGAAGTCGAATCGCTGGTCAGCCGCGTCAAGTATCAGGGCGAGTTCCCGGCGGACGTGGTCGTGGGGCTGGAGCAGGATTTGCCCAGCGGCGCCGCGCCGCTGGTGGAAGGCGAACTGCCCGAATGGCGCACGGCCTTGGAGACCGGGTCCGCCCAGTATGCCTTGGAGACCGGCCAGCGGCGCATCCGCCTGCTGACTGAAAACCTGCTGGCCACGCAACGCCGCGATGCCGATTTGGAACGCGAACTGCAAGAGCTAAAGGCGTTGAACGAGACGCTGGAATTGTTGGCCCTCGTCGCCAGCAAGACCGACAATGGCGTGGTGATCCTGGACGCCCACGGGTACGTGGAATGGGTCAACGACAGTTACTCTCGGATGGCGGGCATCGAGTCCGACGCCGTCCGCGGCCGCTCGCTGGCGGCCATGCTGTTTGACGAGGAAGCCGAGGAGGACGCCCGCCGCCAATTCCAGCGGTTTCTGGAAGCCGGCCACGGGCTGAGCCAGGAGATCCAGCAACGCCGCGCCGATGGTCAACCCTACTGGCTGTCGATCAGCGTGACGCCCGTGTTCGACGACGAGGGCGACATCACACACTGGGTGGGCATCGCCCACGACGTCACCCGGCGGCGAGAGGCGCAACAGGTCTTGGAGCAAGCCAAAGAAGCCGCCGAGGCGGCCAGTCGGGCCAAGGGCGAGTTCCTGGCGAACGTCAGCCACGAGATCCGCACGCCCATGAACGTGATCATCGGCATGACCGAGTTGACGCTGGGCACGCGTTTGACTCCGGAACAGCGCGAGTACCTGGACGCGGTCAAGAGCGCCGCCGAAGCCCTGTTGCGGCTGCTGAACGACGTGTTGGATCTCTCCAAGATCGAAGCCGGCAAGGTGCAGATCGAAACGGTGCCGTTTTCGCTGCGGGAGTTGGTCCAGGAAGTGGTCAAATTATGGGAGCCCGCCGCGCGTCAGAAGAAACTGCGGGTGGCCGGCGAAGTGGCTTCCGACTTACCGCCGACCGTGGCGGGCGATCCGGTGCGGTTGCGGCAGATCCTGTTCAACCTGGTCGACAACGCGATCAAGTTCACGGAGCAGGGCGAAGTCGTCGTGGCGGTCTCGTTGGATTCCCACGCCGGCGACGAGGCTTGCGTCCACTTCGCCATCCGCGACACAGGGATCGGCATTCCGGAAGACAAGCGGGCGAGTATCTTCGAAGCGTTTTCGCAGGCCGACAGTTCGACGAGCCGGCGTTACGGCGGGACGGGGCTGGGACTGGCGATCTCCGCCGAATTGGTCTCGCTGCTGGACGGCCAGCTGTGGGTGGACAGCCAGGTGGGCGGCGGCAGTACGTTCCACGTCTGCCTGCGACTGGCGATCCACACGTCCGCCGCCGACGACGAGGACAAGCCGAGCCGCCGCCGCGAACCGCTGCGCGCCAAAAACCGCTTGCGGGTCCTGGTGGCCGACGACAATCCGGCCAATCGCCTGCTGGCCGCGCGGATCCTGGAGAAACGCGGCCACTCCGTGTGCCAGGCCAGCGATGGCCGCGAGGCGCTGGCCCTGGCGGAGCGCGAGACGCTGGACGTCGTCGTGATGGACGCCCAGATGCCGGAGATGGACGGCTTGCAGGCCACGCGGGAGATCCGGGCCCGTGAGAAAGCGACGGAAACGCACCTGCCGATTATCGCCCTGACCGCCTCGGCCATGCGCGGCGACCGGGAACGCTGTCTGGCGGCGGGAATGGACGGTTACATTTCCAAGCCGATCAACGCCCAGGAACTGCTGACGCTCGTCGAGACGCTCGGTTCGCAGACGCGGCTCGCCAAGCTTTCGGACCAGCGTCTGCCAGCATCCGACGCCCAATTCGACTTCCGCACCGCCCTGGCTCGGCTGGAAGGCGACGTGGAGATTTTCAAGGAGCAGGTGGTCTTCTTCCTGCGGGACGCGCCGGGCCTGCTGGCCGGACTCCAGGAAGCCTTGGCCGCCGCGGACGCCGACCGGCTGCGCACGACCGCCCACCGGCTGAAAGGCCTGGCCGCCGCTTTCGACGCCCAAGCCGTTACCGAACGGGCGTCCGATCTGGAGCAACGCGGCCAACGCGGCAACCTGACGGAGGAAACCGCGGCAGTCCTGAAGCAACTGGAGAACGCCTTGAATCAGCTGACGTCGGCCCTGATCGGCTACCTGGAACTGTCGCCTTCCGCCTCCCCCAACGGCGATTGACAAGCGGAGAAGGAATCTGCGCTCGGCCAACGCCACACGAGGGCGGCGCGGGGCGTCAACTCACCCCGAACCGCGGCAGTAGTGCGGCGTACAAGTGCAGAACCGTGGCGACGACCACGGCCAGGCCGGCATAGCGGTGGATGTCCAAAAGCAGAACCAAGCCATCCGTGCCGAACACGGGCAGCATGCTCAGGATCATTGTGCCGATGGCGACCAGGCCGCCGATCAGGATCAACCAGAACATGGCTTTGGCCAACCCCAGAAAACGTGACGGTGGCGGCTGGTCTTCCCCGCCGGACGGTTGCCGCGGGCAGCCCCAACGGTGCGCCTCGCACCAGGTCACAGCCAGGACGGGCAACACGAAAGTAAAGGCCCCGGCGCCGACCATGTGCAGGAACAGCCACCAGCCGCCCAGGATGCCGGACTGGATCATCGCCACCACGGACGTGATCGCCAGAACGGACACGCTGGCCAGGGTTCCCAAATAGACCAGCCAGGCCCACCAGCCCCACGGCGACCGCGGCACTGAGCCCCGACGGCGGCCGATGACCAGGATCAGGTGCGCCGCGACGACCACAATCACACCCAGCAAAGCGAAGGGCAACATTCCCAGAAACAACGCGCCCGCGTTCCCCGCCGCTCCCATCACCGCCATGTTCAACTCCGCTGACATCGAACTGCTCCCCGAGATTAAAGCCAGTAGGGTGGGCCAGGTCTTCGCGGCCCACCGTGTCTTGTCCATTTCCAGCCCGGTGGGCCGCGAAGACTTGGCCCACCCGACACGGGATCACGGCTTGCGGTACGCGAGGCCCGCCACGCTGGCCAAGCCTCGCATGGCGTACCACAGCAAGACCAGGCTGACGATCCCCAGCGACGCGAATCCCATCCACTTGAACGCGGTGCGACCTTGGAACGACTGGTTCCAGGCATCCAGCTTGAACTTGTCGAAGCCCGCCAGTTCGTGCATGGCGTACGTGCGGGGTTGCGCGTCCAGCACCGGGCTGACCGCCGTCACCTGCCCCTCGAAGATGGGCATGCCGGCTTCGTGGCACTCGAAGCACCCGGTGATGCCGAGGGATGCCCGCGCCGGCCGGACGTCGTGGCCCAGTCTCCATGCGTAGGGCTTCGCGGCCTCGGTCTCAAAGACATCCGGCTTGCCGTCCGCACCCAACCGGTAGGCCTTGCCGCCCGCGATGTACACCGGCTCGGCGCCGGCCTGCTTGACGATCTTCTTCAATTCGTCCAGCGCCTTGGCCAGCTTGGTTTGGAATTCTTCCAGGGCCTTCTGGTTGATCCGCTCGGCCAGTTTGGCTTTTTCTTCTTCCGTCAGTTCCGCGTCGGCGACAGCGGCCCGCGGTTCGCCCAGGATGACTTTCTTTTCGTCTTTGCTCAGTTTGACGTCCAGCAGCACCTCTTTCAGCGTCTGGCCCTTGCGGACCCGCAAGGTACTTCGCAAGGCCGCGTGTGCCTCTTCGGGGTTCAACGGCGTGACCTCGCCTTTGTGCAGCACGCCCCAGAACGCCGGCCATGTCATGCGGTACGGAGACAGCATGCCGCCGTCCCGCTGGAAAACCGGCTGCACGATGCCGGGAGCCAAATCCGCCGAGTAATCGTGCGAGGACAGCCCCAGCCCGTGAGCCAGCGCCGTCTGGACGCCGGAGGCCTGCTGCGCGGGCCGCGGTCCTGAATGGCAAGCGGTGCAGGACAGCTTGTCGAAGTGGACGACCGGCAAGCCCTTATGTTCCGGCTGGGGCGCGCCGAACCGGCCGCCGTCCGCGCCGTTCATGTGGCATCCGCGGCAGGACAACGTCGCTACCGCCTGGCCGGTCGGATGGCTCTCGCCCTCAAACCCGCGCACCGTGTGATGCTCGATGCCGTTGCGGTGACAGTCGGCGCACGCCAAGCCGGCAAGCAGATGGACGTCTTCGTCGCACGTCCAATCCGGCGGTGCGTCCGGGCCCACTTGGCGCGTCGTGTGGCAATAGTAGCACACATTGTCGCTGGTTTGGCGCACGACATCAAAGAACACTTTCTTCTCGGGATTGATGCGCACCGAGCCATAGGTCGTCGTGGGCAATTTCGTTCGCGAGTTTTCCTCCACCTTGGCCGGGTCAAAATCGTCCGGCAGGCTCGACACCTTGCCCTCGACAAAGCCCAACCCCGACGCGACCGTCGGTGCCCAGGCGAAGTTCTGGTCCTCGATCTGCTTCGACCACAACTCCATGCTGTACCCGTGATTATTGGAATGGCAGATCATGCAGTCGATCTCCAGTTTTCCGGCCAGTTGCCAACGCCCCGAAGGGGTCGGCGTGGGCTTGGAAGTCTCGGCCGGGGCCTCCTTGGCGGGAGCCTCCTTCGGTGCCGGTTCCTTGGCAGCCGGCGGATCCATGGCCAACTCCTGCTCGCCCGGACCGCCCCCGGGCAGGTGGCGTCCGAATTTCAGCATGAAGTCCCAAGCGGAGATGCCCAAGTCGCTCGGATGGTAGGTTCCCGGCCAGCGGCGATACGACAGCGGCAGTTGTGTTCCCGTGCGTGAATCGGTCCACAGCCAGGGCTCGCCAGGCCGGCCGGGCTGAGCCGCCTTTTGGACGGCGTTGAAATGATGGCCCAGGGCAATCGCCTCGTAGTCGTGACAGCGGCCACAGGTACGGCGGGGCGAATAGGGCGGCGCTTTCGGGTCGGTGGGATCGATCCGACGCTGGTTCGCATCGTACAAGTCGATCCAATGCGTGTACTGGCTGCGACTGCCCGTCTGAGCGAACCTTGATTCCGATGCCGGCAAGACGGTACACGAACCAACGACCGACAACAGAATCAAGACGCCGAAGGCGTATCGAAACATGGATTCCTCCGCGGCATGAATAAGGCGGGAGCAGTCGCCGCGTGCGATCGACGCCGGCCGACGCTCCTTGCCAAGATGCAGGTGGGTAGGTTGTTCCAGCACTGAAAGAAGGCCTGTTGACGTTCGGCATCCGGCCGCAGGATCCGCCATCCGGGTGTCCCGCAGCCGACGAATCCAGGGCCTTCGAAGGAGAAATCTTAAGACAACTCTAGGCGGTTGTCATCAGGTCGATACCGGTTCCAGGCAACTTTCTTCGAACATTTTGCCTCTGTTTGTGTTTCGACGGTGTCACGCGGCGGGTGTTGTCTCCGGTCCCATGACGGCCGCCGCGCCCAGTGGTTTCTTGAAAAACTGCTCTCGCCCCAGACGGCGACTGCATGGCACAATGGGGCTTCCGACGGACCTGTTGCAGGCGATTCTGTCATCCAGGAGGGAATTCCGATGCTCGTGTTGACCCGGAAGAGGCATGAAACCGTCATCGTCGGCGATGAGATCCGGGTGACGGTGGAGGAAATCTCGGATACGGACGGCCGGCACTTGTCGGGCACTCGGGTGCGACTTGGTTTCCAGTGCCCTCGTCAGCTTGCCATCGAACGCAGCGAATGCCGCGCACGGGGAGGCAGCACGTTCGGCTCGGGCGCCGACGCCAAATCCGCGCAGGCGCGGCCGGGCAAGGTCAGCGAGGTGCCGGACGCGCAAGTCCAGTTGCGGGTGCAGGTCCCGCGGCGAGTTCCCGTGTGCTTGAACGGAACGCCGACAGTCGGGCTCGAATCCCCGCGGGAACCCAGCGGCTCCGACCAACGCGGCATGATGCTCTATCGCATCACATGCCGCCGGGAAGACATGGTCTCGATCTGCAAAAACATCACCGTAGCGGCGCTGGCCTTTTACCGTTTCGAGCCGTATCCGGATGTCGTCGCTGGCAGCTGACGGGCGTCTGGGGCCGGAAATCCGGCGTCACTGGCCGGTCGTTGCCAGCCGCAGCGCGATTCGGCAAGCGTCCTCAAAATCGGGGACGGACAACGTTTCGCTCGTCGTGTGCGGCTGCCGTTGGCCGCAGCCCAGGCTGACCGTGGGGATGCCGTGTTTGACCAGCCAGTTGGCGTCCAGGCCGCCGTTGGTGACCGCCAATTCGGGCTCGCGGCCGATCGCCCGCACGGCGTCCGCCGCCAGACGCACGCACGGTTCCCGCTCGTTCAAGCGGAACGATTCGTAGTCCAGCCGGCCGTCAATCTGCACGCGGCCCGTTGCTCCGGCTGCGTTTCGGACTTCGGCGGCGGCCCGGCGAAAGGCCTTTTCGATCTCCGCGACGATTCGTTGCCGAAACCGCGGCTGGTGACTGCGCGCTTCCGCGCGAATCCGCACGCAATCCGTCACCACGTTCGTGGCGTCCCCGCCCCGGATCACCCCGACGTTGCTGGTTCCCCGCTGACGGCCCTTGCGGACGTCGCCATGCCAGCCGCCGCGGTGCAGATCGGCGATCGCCAGGGCCGCGATGGCGATGGCGCTCACGCCGTATTCCGGCGCGTTGCCGGCATGGCTGGCCAGCCCGCCGATCTCGATTCCCAGCCGGTATCCGCCGGTGGCCCCGATGGTCAGCTTGGCCGGCGACCCGCCGTCCCAGTTGAACGCCATGGCGGGTTTGCCGAGCCGTCTTGCGGTCAAGCAGCGGGAGCCGTGCAAGCCGGTTTCCTCCTGGACAAACCAACAAAACGTCAGCGGCGGGTGAGGCAGACCGTGACGCAGGATTTCCAATGCCGCATGCAGAATCACGGCCACACCCGCCCGATCGTCGGCGCCCAGACCGGTGGCCGGATCTGCCGAACGGACCACGTCTCCCTGACGCAACGGACGCGATCCAACACAGATCGGGACGGTGTCCAGGTGCGCAGACAGCATCCGCCGCGGCCCGCGGACGGTGCCCGGCAGGCTGAAGACGAGGTTGCCCGTCTGGCCGCCATCCGGTGTACGGCGATGCGCCGAATCGGTCTGAATCGCCGACGCCGCAGCTCCCGCGCGGAGCAATTCGCGACGGACAAACTGTGATACTTCGCCCTCTTCGCCGCTACGTCCCGGGATTGGCATCAGCTGCAAAACCAGTTCGACGGCGCTTCGCAAGTCAGGTTCCAACATTCGCTCTGTTTTGGCTGGGCTGCTCATGCTTGCCTCGGTTTCCGATGGTTGACGCGACAAACCTGTCCGGCGACGAGAAGCTCGATTTTTCGCGGAAAACACGGTCTTCCGGCGAGATTTCCGCCGGCGGCAAATGGCTGTCCGGCTGAGGTCGGACCTCGGTTTGTGGGAGGAATTGCCCGGCTTGTGGACATCACACGCGGATCGTCGCTTGTGAAAAACTCCGCTGCAAGGAATAATAATACTCTGATTCGCGGTTCGCGAGGAGCGTAGGCAGGAGCGCGTGTCGGAGAGTTCGAGCATGTCGGACGTTGAAAAGAGAAAATCGCCCGTCTCGGAGCACGGCTCGAACCCGGATACCCGGCCGACGGTCACCTTGGATCTGAACACGACCGCCTCGCTGGTCACCTATGTGGAGATCCCCGACGACGCTTTGCCCGCGAGTTTTGGCCGCTTCGAGTTGCGGCAAGTCGTGGGCCGGGGCGGATTTGGCACGGTTTACCGGGCCTACGACAAACAGTTGGACCGCGAAGTGGCGGTCAAGATCCCCCGCGTCGGGGCGTTTGAGACGCCCGATCAGGTCAATCGCTTTTTTCGCGAGGCCCGGTCAGGGGGCAAACTGAGCCATCCCAACATTTGCCCCATCCACGATGTCGGCGAGTTTCAGGGGAGCCACTACATCGTCATGGGGTTCATCGAGGGGACGCCGTTGTCGCAACTGGTCAACCCCGACAAGCCGATCCCTCCCCGGACGGCAACCAAGATCCTCCTGAAATTGACCGCCGCGCTGACGGAAGCCCACGACCGGGGGATCGTCCATCGAGACCTCAAGCCCTCGAACATCATGATCAACGAGAAACGCGGCGAGCCCGTGATCCTGGATTTCGGGCTGGCCCGCAGCTTTATCCGCGAGGCGTACGAGACGCAGAGCGGCCAAGTGTTGGGGACTCCCAGTTACATGAGTCCCGAACAAGCGCGGGGCGCGACGGCCGAGGTGGGCCCCAAGTCGGATATTTACAGTCTGGGCGTCATCCTGTACGAACTGATCGCCGGCCGGCCGCCGTTCTGCGGTTCGACGGCCGAGGTCTTCGCCCAGATCTTGACGTCCGACCCGGAGCCGCCCTCGCGCTTTCAGCCGCAACTCGATTCCGCTCTCTGTTCGATCTGTTTGAAAGCCATGGCCCGGAATGCCGACCGGCGTTACGGGTCGATGCGCGATTTCAGCAAGGCGTTGCGCGGCTATCTGCAGGCCACGTCCGTCGCCTCGCAGTCTGGCATCGGCTTGCCATCCATCGCAGCCAGGGGGTCTACGCCGTCGCCCGCGACTCCGGCTCCGCCCGCCTCCCCGCCGGCGGACAAAATCGAGTTCGCTTGTCCCCAGTGCGGACTGCCCGTGCGAACGCCGGTGGCGACGGCCGGCAAGAGGGGCAAATGCCCCAACTGCAGCGCGATCATCCCCATCCCGACGCGGTCGTCGTCGGCGCCGCGGCAACGCATTGAATTCCCTTGTCCGCACTGCCACAGCCTGGTCCGCACTCCGGCCGCGAGCGCAGGAAAGAAGGGCCGCTGTCCGAACTGCAAACGCGTCGTCCCGATTCCCGCAAGCTGAACCGCGCTCAAGAGACAAGCGGCGCGCGTTTCCATCCCCCGTTTTGGCGATGACCTCGCCCTACGCAGCGTGACGCAGGGGCGCGGTGCCGATCAGCAGTTCTTCGGCGACGGCGGCGACATGCGCCGCGGTCACGCGGCGTTGCTCTTCGGCATACCCGATCAGCAGCGCCAGATCGCCCAGCCGGTTCAGACGGCGCGGAATCCCGCCGGACAACTGGTGCATGATCTCCAGGGCAGCCGGCTCAAAGATGGCGTCGACGCCGCTGGCCCCGGCCGCGACGAGGCGGTGACTGACGTAGCTGATCGATTCCTCCGCGGTCAACGGCCGCAGCAGGCACTGCACCCCGATCCGCTCCTCCAGTTCCGGCATCCGTTCCAGGGCCGGCAGCAACGAAGGTTGCGCGACCAGCAACGTCGTCCAGGCCGGCTCGAAATTCATCAACAGCCGCAACGTCTCCAGGGCCTCGGTGTCGCGCAGCAAGTGGGCTTCGTCCAGCACCAGGACCGCCCGCCGTCCGTCCTCGGCATTCAGGTTCAAGGTCCGCTGAATGGCAGAAACGCTCCGGTCGACGGTGGTGCCGTCCATGCTTCGCCCGGTCAACTCCTCGGCCACCAGCGCCAGCAATTCCGCCGGCGACATCTGCGGGAAATTGACGTACACCAGCGGCCCGAACGAGTCCGGCAAGTTCTGCAGCAACGTCTGTGCCAGCAGTGACTTGCCGACTCCCGCCACGCCGGCCAGCAGCGCCGCGCCGCAGGGATGATCCAGGGCATAGCGGAGTTTCAACAGCGACACCTGATGGCACTCGCCGGGATAGTAGAAACGGGCTTCGTAACCGAGGTCGAAGGGCCTGGCGTTCAGTTTCCAAAAGGCGGTGTACATGGTGACTGCCTCGCTTCCGCTTGTCGCTGGCTGCTGGAATGTTCGGTTCCCGGTTCCGTCAAACGCGTCGGCTGCGCCGGCGTTTTCGTCGCGGTCGGCCTTCGGCACTTCCATCCTGCCGGCTGCACCGCTGACATCCAACGGGATTTCGGCACTTTCTTGCGCATCGTTGATGAAGTCACGGTTTGGGCGCTGGGGTCAGGCTTACAAAATTCAGTTTTGGCCGAGCAAAGTCGTTGCCCATAACTGGACGCACCATCGGCCAAACTTGAATTCTGTAAGCCGCACCCCCTGTCGTGCAAATGTGCGATCATAAACAGCAGCACGACATCCCCATTTCCCGTTGTTAGCTAGTCGGCCTCCATTTCGCAGAAATTCTCGGCGATGCCCACCGCAGGCACGCCGCTGCGCTGGAGCGATTCGGCTGTCGCGAGCGCCTTTCTTTCCGTCGTGTTGCGCAGGTCCCGGAGCACAATCGCCGTGTCGATGGGGCACTCGTCGCCGTCTGCAAACAGATGGCGGCCGTCGGAGTCCAGCGGCCCCGTATCGACGATCACCAGCGGGAAGTGCTCCGCGATCTCCCGGAGCACCGCCAGGCGGGACGGAGCGCCGGGGGCGACTTCCGGATTTTCCGGACCGGCCAAAGGAAACAGCGTGAGACCTTCCTCCAGCGAAGCCACGGCGGCCTCGCTCAACGGCGTATCGTCCGTACCGACTGCCAGCCAGCCGCAGGATGTCTCCACGCCCAACCGCAACCCCAGTTGCGGATTCTTCAGATCGGCGTCGACCAGGGCGGTCGAGACGCCTGCTTGCGCCGCGCTGCGGGCCAGGCACAGGGCCAGCGTCGTGCGGCCTTCACCGCGCCGGGTGCCGCTGATCATCACCACGTGGTGGCTGTCCTGCGTAGCGGACTTCAGCCGTTGCCCAACGCTGCGGAAGTACCGTTCCTGAGCCGCCAGCAACCGCTCGCAAAGGGTTGGCCAAACCAGGCGGTCGACTTCCCAGTCCGGCCAAAACGCCTGGGCCGCCTCCTCGTCCGCAGCGGATTCGGAGAAAAGACTCTGCAGTTTCGACGCCCGTGACGGCTCGACCGCTTCGCTCACCTCGTCGGGCGGGGCCGCCTGAGCGGCGGGCAAACCGCCGGCCGGTCCTGCGGCGGTCGCGGCAGACGGAGGCGCGATCGTCGCCGTCGGGCCCACAGCCGTCGGCAAGGTGGTCGGCGGCGGAAGGACGGCGGGCGGGCTAGTGGCAGGGATTGCCCCGACGGGCTGAGCCGACGCGGGGCCGGCAGCGGCTGCGCAGGCCCCCCAAGCGTCTTCGGCGGCCAGCGGGTCTGGACTCGGCGGCGCCCGGTAAGGGCTGCCGTAGGCCGGATCGCTGTACGTCGGCGACGGTGCCAACGGGGCATGAGGCGCCAGACGCGCACCCTGTGGCGAGTCGTGAGCGTCGTCGATGCGGTACACCGGTTCGCCCCCGTACGGACCCTGCAGTGAACCGGCAGGTGCCGTCTCGTACCAGTCCATGTAAGGGCTTCTGGCCAGGTCCGCCGAATCGTCCTCGCTGCCCGTTGCAGGGGGACAGGGATCCTTGGTGTAGGCTTTGATGAAGGCTTTGTCCAATGCGCTCATGACTCACTCCCGCAGTTGTTCCTTCTCGACACGAGCGGCCGGCTGTGGGGCAAATTTCCCGCACCGCGTCCCGCCCCTCGCTCAACGCACCGGCGGCGGTTCGATGCGCGGCTGCAAGCGGGCGGTGCTCGGCGGCCGATCGGACACCCCCGCGCCGCTCGGCGCCGGCCAAGCGTTTGGCGATGCCCCGCTTCGCGTTTGTGGCTGCAACCGTTCGTGGTAGTCGACCGGGTACTGAAAGGTGGCCGGATTCGTCACCGGGTAACTGTACACCTCGCCGCCTGCCGCATCGGCGTTGCTGGCCGTTGCTTCCGCCGTCAGCGGCTCGGCCGGCGCGTTCAGCGGAGTGCTGGAAGCGGGGCCGAGAACCGGCTCCGCAGGCCGCGTCTCTTCGGGCGAAGTCCTTGCCTGCGGTTGGCCTGGCCCAGACGCTGGTGTGGCCGGCGATCCGGCCGAAGCGGAATCGCCCGCAGCGGACGGCTTGGCGCCGCCGCCCGCGGCCACTTGCGGCGGAGTCTCGATTGGGCTCTTTTCTGGCTTTGCAGTCTCCTTCACAGCCACAGCCACAGCCTCTGCCGACGCGACCGCGTCGGGGGCGGCATCCGAGGCCGACGACGCCGGCGCTCCCTGCAAAGCCGGCGATTGAGGTTCCGCCGGGGACGGGGCTGGGGCCTGCGTTTGGGATGCGGCCGGCACTTGGGATACAGCCGGGGACTGGGAGACAAGCGGCGATGGAGATGCGGCCGGCGATCCGGCCGAAGCAAGGACCGTCGCAGGCGACTCAACCACGGACGCCAGTTCCTCTTCCGCCTCCGGCGCTCCGGGCGGGGGCGAGCCTGACGAGATGACCAGGTAGGCTGTCACCAGAATGACGATCAAGCCGACCGCCATCGCAGCGCGAAGCGTCTGTCTGGACACGGAAAACGCGAACCGCTGCGAACGTCGCCGACCGCCCGCCCGTTGACCCGTTTGCCCCAGTCGCCACGACCCAGGAAACACGGACCAAAGCGGAATACGTTGGCTCGCCGCCGAGATCCCGGTGGCCCCCGCAGACTCGCCGCCAGCATCACTCGCCGCGGACGGCGGTACATCGGCCGGCGAACCGGCCGGCAACCCGGAATTGGGCAGCGAGACCCGCAGCGGAATCGTCGCCCGCGCGGCGTCTCCGACGACTCCGCCGGCGGCCGTCGAGTCCGACTCCGATCCCAAGTCCGAGTCCAGGGACAGTTTGGGCAAGCGGATCAAGACAGGGATCGGCTCTTCGGTTCTCTCCGACTGCTTCTCACTCGCCCCGCGCCGGGGACCCGCCGCGGTTGCCGGTTGTCGATGTTTCGCGGTAGTCATAAGCTGTGTCCGCTCGGACGAAAGGATAACGCACCGGGGCAAAGACAGGCTTCACCGTCCGGGAGCCGGCACGTTGGCGCCAGCGGATCAGACGGTCGCCGTGGAGGAACAACTCCGCTAGCATCCGCGCCGAGGCGTGGGCGCACGGAAGGCCTTCTTCCGTCCCCTGTTATCGGTAACGGTCGTAACGATCTTGAGCCCTGGGAGGAGTTGTCGGGCTAGAGAAGCTAAGAATACTCGTAGAACCCGGCCTCGTAGGCCGCATCGTACATGGCGACGACGTTCTCGGCCGGCACGCCCGCTTGGATGTTGTGGACGTTGTTGAACACATAGCCGCCGCCTGGCTTGAAGGCCGTCACGTTGCGGTGCACATGCTGGCGCACGGTTTCCGGGTCGGCGCGCGGCAACACGTGCTGGGCATCAATCCCGCCCCCCCAGAAAACCAGACGTTTGCCGTAGCGGGATTTCAAATCAGCCGGGTCCATGTTGGCGGCGCTGATCTGAATCGGGTTGAGGATATCGATGCCGTTGTCCAGCAGATCGGGGATGTAGCACTGGCACGCGCCGCAGGTGTGATACCAGATCTTGGCCCGCGTCCGGGATTTGATGGTCTGCACCAATTGCTTGTGCCGCGGCTTGACAACCCGACGATAGAACTCGGGCTGGAACAAGGGTCCGCCTTGGCCGGCCAGGTCGTCGCCGATCATGATCACGTCGACCACGTCGCCGACTTCGGCCAGGAACACGTCAAACCAGTCCAGCCAGAACTTCAGCGTCTGGTCCAGCAGGGCCGCGCAGAATTCGGGCTGCTCGATCATGTCCATGAACCAGCGTTCCAGGCCGCGCAGGTACCAGCAAGTTTCATACACCACGCCGCTGATGCCGCTGATGACGGCGTAGGGCGTCTCGCGGCGGAGTTGCAGCGCCCGGTCGCGCAATCCGGCAAAGCGGCTGGGGTCGCCGCCCTGGGGAAACGGATAATCGCGCAGGTCCCCAATCCGGGCCTCCGCCAGCGGATGATGCGTGATGTCCATGTACAGGGGAGCGTCGTCCGGCATGGACCAGGTCACGCCGAACTCGTCCGTCAGGTCGTGCCACGTGCGGCCGTCCCGCTGCCGGGTGACGATCTCGCCCCGAAAATCCGCCGCCGCTCCGGCGTGGATGTAACGCGTATCGACGTGAAACCGCTGAAGCAACTCCTCGCAAGGCCGCGCCAGCTGTTGCACGGAGTCCATGATCGTAATTTCGTCCTGGATGCCCAGATGTCGGAGGAGGGCCTCGTAGGCGAGACGATGGATGCCCGTCTGGTTGCCGCCAAGATCGATCGGCACGCGGTCCGGCGGTTCGAGGCTTAACGCCTTGAGCAGCCGCTCGCGCGACGTCAGGAACTCTTTCCCCGCCGGCATGTCTGATTCCTTTTTTTCTCGTCCGTCGTCGGCCGGAAAACCCCGCGCCGTTCGGCCGGCCTGCCCTGCCTACTCGCCCGCCATCGGGATGGGTTCCAGCGCGATCGTTGCCTGGTTCAGATAGCTGCACGTACACCAACTGGCCGCGTCGGCCAGCAGCACCAGCCCGCCCGCCGGGATGGCGTTGATCCAGCAGCCGGGCCGAATGCCGCCGTAGTTCTCCGTCTTCTGACTGCCCTCCAGATCGTAATAGCCGAGCGTCGCGGAGCGGTACACGAGCAGACGCTGCGACCCGGCCAGGATCCCGCAGCCGTACGACCGGGCGAACTCGAACGGCAACACCTTGCCCGTCCGCACGTCGAACTTCTCCGGCTCGGCATAGATGGCGTCGCCGATCAGGACTGGCCGCGAACGGTACTTGGACTCGCTGTCCCACAACCGCGCGCCGTCCGCAGTGCGGAAGCCGGCCAGACGCCCGCCGCGTTCCGACGCCAGGCTGAACCGGGTCGCCTGGTAGGACATCACGAGCACGCCCTGCGGTTGGCTGACGGCCAACAGCGTGCCGAAGATGTCGCGTGCGTTTTCCCACAAAACCTCGCCAGTGCGGGCGTCCAGGCAAACCAGCCGGCCCGTCGGGTGTGCGGTCGCGGCCTGGGCCGGATCGCTCGCCGGCCGGTCGCCTGCCGCCAGCGGCCGGTCGATCAAATACACGCGGCCCGGCTCCAAGGCGATCGTGTTGTGGCGGATGGAATGCTGGGGCGTGAAACTCCACAGCCGTCGGCCGGTCTGGGGGTCCAGGGCAAACAACTGCGACGATTCGCTGAGCAGGCCGGTCATGTCCAGCTTGCCACGATACGCGTTCCAGGATTCTGTGACCACATGCCGCTCGTCGGCCGTGGAGCCGAACAGAATGCCGTCCTGCCAGGCGATATATCCCCAGCGGCCCGGCTGGCCGCCGGGCGCGGCCGGGGCCGGGAACTCCGCGATCTGGCTTCCCGTCTTCACGTCCAAAACAAGGCAGCGATCGCCCGTGTGCAGAAACAACCGGTCCCCGCCCAGGCACAGATTGCTGCCGGTGGCCGCCACGCCGGTCAAATGGTCCTGGTGATAAGCCGCCAGCAGACTCGGCAGCGGGATTTCCCAGAGCACCGTGCCGTTGTAAATGCTCGCGGCCCGGAGGGCGTCGAGCCCCGCGACGAACATCCGGCCATCGGCCACCAGCGGCGCCGGACCGCGGCCGTGCCGGCTGGGCATCAGCAGGTCCGTGTCGCGGAACCAGCGCATCTGCAACGGACCTTTCAGCCGCGTGTCGCCGGAGCAAACGGTGTTGGCCGGCCCGCCGTACTGGTGCGTCCACTTGCCCGCGCCGGGCAGCGGTCCGCGCGCGGACGACTGGAGTTCACCGGGACGCCCGAGGCACATGATGCCGCCGTCCGGGCGTGGAAGGTCGGCCAATCCCCGTGCCGCCGCCGCATCGGCCCCGGCCAGCACGCTGCGCCCAGACACCACCAGATCGGCAACGCTGTCCGGATACGGCAAAGCGGCCGGATCGGCCTGATGCACCGTGACCCGCACGCCGTACACTCCGGCGGCGTCCAGTAATTGCCGAGCGGCAGCGACCTGGGTGGGATCGGCGTCGAAAGCGCAGATCTGCAACTCGGTCCGCCGCGCGAGTTCCAGGGCCAACTGGCCATCGCCGCAGGCCAAGTCCAGGCAATATCCCTGCGTCACGCCAGTCCGCTGGACGATCTCGTCCGCAGCCTGGGCAAACGGCCCTTCGCCGCTCGCCACGGCAGCCGGCTTGGCCGCCCATTCCACCGGCGGCGCATCGCCGCTGCCGAAACAATAGATGCGCCCGCGGTCGGTGCTGGCCAGCAGTCGGCCTTCGGCAACCGCCAAGGCGTAAACCGTTCCCGACACGCTGGCTTGCCAACGCATTTTGCCGGTCGCGATGTCCCGCGCGGTCACCACGCCGGCGCCGCCCGCGATGGCCCACTCGCCCGCGGCGATCAGCGACGTCGCCGCGCCCCCCGGCAACTCCACCTCCCAGGCAGGTTTGCCCAGGACCCGAACCGTCTTCTTGGCTCCCTTGCGATCGAGCACCTCGCTTTCCACCAGCAGTCGCTGGCGGTCCAGCGCGAACAGGGCGCTGTCTTTCGCGCACACGATCCACTTCGGATGCGCGGCGATCTGCACGCCGGCTGTATAGCTGTGCGTGATGCGCGGACTCGGCCCCCGCGACGGCGTCCCCAACACCTGCTGCAACCTGCCGTCGGCCGTGGCGAACAGCGTGCCGCCGTTGACGAAGAACTGGTCGAAGGCCGCGGCTTCCGACCCGCCGGCCGCGCGATTGGCCTGCAAGTGGAAATAACGGAAGGTCCCGTCCGCGCGGTTGAACACCGCGGGCACGGCGCGTCCCGTAGGCACGATCAGGGCGTCGCCGGCGACGACTAGGTCCCCTTGGGCCGACGCCCCGCTGACGGCGCGGGCGCCTCCGTGAGGCTGGTCCATTTCCATGCCGCCGGACGAATCATTGCACCAGACCACTTGGCCTGTCGCGGCGTTCAGGGCGTAGAGAAAGATGCCCTCGGTCGGCCAGATTCCAGCCCCAAAGTACACCAGGTTGTCGGCGACCACCGGACCGCCCCGTGCCGGCCAGCGCGAGATCGCGCGGCCGTTGCCCAACACCAGTTCGTTCCGCGGCCCGCCGCGGAACTTCCACCGGACACGGCCGTCGGCCGCGTCCAGGCAGTACAGCAAGCCGTCGTCGCTGACGACGAACACCCGGTCCCGCCAAACCGCCGGGGCGAACCGCACCGGAGCGTCGGCAAACGTCGTCCAGAGGGTCTTCCCGGTCGCCGCGTCGCGCGCGACCACTTTGTCGTCCGCCGAGGTGCCGTAAAGCACGCGGCCCCCGGCGACCACGACCTGGCAAGCCCGGTCGAACGGCATCCGTTTCAGGCTGGGCCAGGCCGGCGCCGGCGGATGCGATTCGACGGCCGTCCAGCGCAGCGACAACTCCACGCCAAGCGGCTCGGCCGTCCATCCGCTCCGCGCCGCATCGGCCCGGCCGCACGGCCAATCCGCCCCGCGGCTATCGCCAGCAACCGTCCACGCCAGGGCCACAGCAAACAACACGGACCATGAATTCAGCATGGGACCAACCCTCGGTGGATTCGACTTTCACCCCGTGGCCGAGTCTATCCCCGACGGACGGGCGAAGCAAGCAGGCCTGCCGCGGCTCGGCCTGCCGCGGCTCGGACCGGTCCGTGGTCACCACGAAGACTTGGGGTTGAACTGACGAGTCGGAGGGCGCTCGCCCCGCCATTCTGGCCGCAGAAACGCGGGGCTGGCGCCCTGCTGCTGATCCCAAGATTCAGGTTGGACGGAGCCTCAGTCGGATGGCGGCGAGGGCAGGAGCGACTCCAGGCCGGCCTCGCGGATCTCTTCCAGACTCAGCCGGAACCACTTGACGCGTTTGGCCTCGCACGCAGGGCAGGCCGGGAAGGCGGCGTTGGATTTGGTCTTGCCGCGGCGGACCACCTTGGCGGCGTCGCTCCAGATCAATTCACATTCATCGCACATCGCGACCACCGCGTCGCAGCGGCCGCAACGGTACAGACGCAGCAGACCATCGCCACAGACGGGGCAGGAACGCAGAGCGGGAGCTTCTTGCTTTGGCATAAGGCGTTACCTTGGAAAAGCGGTGATGACGTTTTTGGTTTCGGTTTCAATCACCAGAAAGATGCGGGTCAACGGCGGATGGCCGCGCGAGGCCCCCGCGCGGCCGCCCAGATAACCTACGCGGCGGCTCATCGGCACCGTGTAAAGGCTGCGGTCGCCTTCGATCGTCGGGCGGATCCGTTTCCGTTCGACGTTCCGCCAGGCTTCGTCGATCACGCCAAAAACCGCCTCCGGCCCGCCGTCGAACACGCCGTGCGAGCCCTCGCGGTCCGGGATGTCGCGGGCGTGACGCAACACGTGCTCGATCCGCGTGCGGCCATCGGGATCGCGGCCTTGGTACCGGAGCCCTGCCGGGCTGAGCCACGTGTTCGGGCCGACTTTCTTCAGTTCGATCTCGGACGCCGCCGCCGGGACGCGGCCGCTGCCGGACGGCGCCGCCTGGTCCGGCGGAGCGCCGGCGAGCTTGATCTGCGACGGCTCGCGCAAGCGGATCTGCAGCTTGTCCCGATATCGCTCCAGCACGCCCGTGATTTCGATGTCCCGGCCCTTGTACAACTCCGCGGGTTGGCCCGCCGTGAAGCGGTCCAAGTCGTCGGCGAAACAAATCACCGAGAACTCGCGGTTGTCGAAATTCAGGAACTGGTGCCCGCTGCTGCCCGATACGCCCGTGCCACTCACCCGGCCGGACACCGTCACGGCCTGGCCGACAAGCGTGCGGAGAGCCTGGACGTCGTGCGCGGCGACTCGCGCAGGCGGAGCGTCGCTGGCAGCCCACGAGCAGCCGGCCCAACCGCCTATCATCGCCGCGATAAGGACCAGCATTCGCCACATCTCACGATCTCGATTCATGGTACCACTCCGCTCGCCCCGCAGGCTGGTGAGTGAAATTCCGATCTGCAACGGATGTTTCTGGACGATCATTTCTCCAACGACGCTCAGTGTACCAACGGCCGCAGCGCGTTGACCAGCACCCCGCTTCAAACGGCCGAAAGACAGGAGAACGCGGTTTGCCTTTTGCGCCCTGGCGTCCCGGAACTTGCAGGCTCGCCCCGAAGCGGCAACAATCGGAGACGTTTCCGCGCCCGCGGACCTTGGAAATCGCAGTTCCAGAAGTAAGAAAAGGAAAAGACAGCCATGCACAACGTACACTCACTGACGCGCCGTGGTTTTGTCCAGACGGTGGGGGCAACAGGCGCTGCGGTCTGGGCCCACACCGCCGGCCTGGCCCAAGAGAGCCATCCCGTGACCCTGGCCTTGCTGGGCGCCGCCCACATGCACACGCCCCTGTTCCTGCAGATGCTGCAGATGCGCGAGGAGGTGCGGATCGCACACGTCTTTGATCGCGACCCGGCTCGGGCTCAAAAACACGCGGCCGAATGCGGAGCGCAAGTCGCGAAGACGGCCGCCGACGTGCTGGGCGATTCCCGTGTCGCGGGCGTGCTGGTGCTGTCGGAAACCCGCCTGCACGCCGAACTGGCCGTCGCCGCAGCCCGGGCGGGAAAACACGTCTTCGTCGAAAAACCGCTAGGCGTCAACGCCGCGGACGCCTCCGAAATCGCCGCGGCCGTGCAGCGGGCAGGCGTGCTGTTCCACACCGGCTACCACCTGCGCTCCGCCTCCCGCAACATCTTTGTGAGGCAGCACATCCAGCAGGGCAGTTTCGGCCGGATCGTGCGCGTCCAGGCGTCGTTCTGCAACGACTGCGTCCTGCAGGGCGAGTTCGACAACGAATTGAAATGGAGCACCGATCTTCAATGGGGAGCCTTGGGCGGATTCGCCGATACGGCGACCCACGCGTTGGACCTGCTGATGTGGCTGATCGGCGATGTCGAGTCCGTCGCGGCGGACACTCGATCGCTGACCAACCGCTACCCGGATTGCGATGAGATCGGCCAAGGCCTGCTGCGGTTCACCAACGGCGCGACGGGAACGATCTCCGGAAGTTGGATCGAGCCGGAGAATCCCGTCAGCCTGCTGGTCTCCGGCACCGAGGGGCACGCGGTCGTGCTGAACGACCGGCTGTATGTCCGCAGCAAGAAGATCGAGGGCGCCGACGGGGCCCGCCCGTGGATGAAACTCGCGCCGCCGCCGGACCACCCGCTGCTGCAGTTTGTCAGCGCCGTCGCCGGCCAGCGGGACGTGCCCCTGGTCACCGTGCGCGAAGCCGCGGCCCGCGTCCAGGTGATGGAGGCCCTGTACCAGTCCGCCCGCCAGCGGAAATGGGTGACGGTGGGATAGCAGCCCGCCGAAGAAAGAAAACCGGCACGACGAGCGAGATTCAGGGGTCAGGCTTTCCGCCAGCGTTCACAACGTCTTGCAGCCTTGCGATCACCGCCGCCTGAAGCACTCGCCGACGAGCGGCGAGGATCAGAGGTTACGTTCCGTGAGTTGCCCTCCCCGTGGCCAGTTTTCCTCAAGGACTCGACGGCAAGCGACGAGGATGCCCGCCAGCGGCAACCGTTGTGCCGAACAGGATTGCCGTTGTCCCGTTTGGTGCTTTGGTGCTCGAACCGGCGTTGAACCTTGCGGGCAAGCGGACAATCTGCGAAGATTTGGCCCGCCGCTGGGACTGGCGTCCCGCAGCAGGAGCACGGGGTTCCTGCTCCCCATCGCACCGTTCTGGTTGTCTGCTTATGAGTTTTCGCCTTGACTTCACCAGGCTGTTCGGCCAAGCGGTCGACCGGCTATTTGCCCTGGCGCTCACCCACCCGGCGACTTTTCACGGCGCCGCCCGGCCGATCCTCCAGGGGCACGCGGGAGGCGACATCGTCAAGGCTCAGGAGTTGGCGCTGGAGGGACTGCGGGCGCATTCCCATGTGCTCCGGCAGCAGTCAGACCGTTTTCTGGAGTGTTTCGACGACGACGTCTCGTATGCCGGGCTGCGAGTCCCTGTGGCCGGTAAGTGGACGACGCCGGTCGGTACGGCGGCCGGTGTCGATCCCAATGCGGAGGGCCTGGAACCGCTTTCCTGCCTGTACGGCTTGCAGATGCCGGGGCCGATCGCGGTGCATCCTCATCACCCGGGCGAGATGCCGTTCCAGGAAGATTCGCGGCGGGATGACCTGTACGTCCCGCCCACCTACGCCAGCCAGGGTCTCGTGCCGGTCCGCGACCGCCTGCGAACCTACCGCGAGGCGGGCGGTGCCGCCGTCGTCTTGCCCGCCATCGTGGGCTGCTGCAGCTCGGAGGCGGACGAGGCGAACCTGTTGCGCGAATTGGAGACGCTGGCAGCAGGCTTGGCCCCGTCTGCGGACGGTTTCGTCTGGTTGCCTGCGTTGGCCGGCGGAAGCCACGTCTGGGATGCGAGAACCTTCCGTCGCGCTGCCCAGGCAGTGTCTGCCGCCGCGCCGGGCCGATTGCTGCTGGCCGAAATGCCGGCATGTGAGACCTCCGGCGCAGGCCGTTGGCTGGACCTTGTCGGCGCTTTTGCCGACGGCGGCGGGGCTGGCATCGTGGCGGTCGGGGGCCGCGAGGTGCCGAAGGAGCAAACGCCCAACCCGGCGAGGTGGCCCTTTGAGACCGCGATCCAATGCGGCGCCAGTCTCGCGGCCTACCGCCAAACGGCGATCGAGGCCGCGCGGCGGGCTTTCCCGGCGTTATTCATCGCGGCGTGCGGAGGCTTTCACCGCCGCGAGGAGGCGTTTCAGGCCTGCGAGTACGCCAACGTGATCGTGGAAAACGAAGCCTACACGCGGTACGGTCCCGGAATCGCGCTGCAACTGCTGCACAAACTCGTGCTGCGTCTGAGATTCCTGCACCGCGACGGTCAACTCGAATCGGAGGAACTCTGGGCTTTCCAGCAGGCCCGCTGGCACGCGGCGGGCGGATTCACGCCAGCCGTTGCTGCAGGAACTCAAGCACCCGGCGAGGGCTGATCACGCCGACCACCGCGTAATGGACGTCCAGGACCGGAACGTGCCGAAAGCCAGCGACCGCGATGGCGCTCAGCGCCGCGCCGGCCGGGTCGGACTCGAACACCACCACGGGATTGGCTGTCATCACCTCACAGACCGGCCGGTCCTTGACCTCGTGGAACCGCAAGGCCACGCGTTCCAGCACGTCGCGTTCGGTAAACACGCCCACCAGCCTGCCGTTGTCGACCACCAGCAGGCTGGCCACTTTCAATCCGGCCAGCGCCTGCAGCGCGCTGAAGACCGTGTTGTCCGGCGCAATCTCCGCATACGGCCGCGAACGGATGGCGGCCACCGTTTCTTCGGCCAGCGCTTCCTGGATCGCGTCGCCGTACTCCCGCGGCTCGTAATTGCTGAGCGGATCAACGAATTCCTCGAGGTGGTGTTCCAGTTGCGCCATCGTCAGGCTCCTTCGCGAGTTTCCATGCCCAGTTGTCCGCCGACCCGCTGCACCATCACTTGCTCCGGGAAATGATCGGCAATGTACTCCGACAAGCCTTTCTGCCCCGTCAGCCCGATCGCTTTGCCAGCCTCGTCCACTTCGCAGATGAAGCGGGCGCCGCGTTTCCGGATCAGGTCCACGACGACGGAAATCGGATCCGTGTCCCGGACGCAGAACCACTCCGTCTCCAAGTGTTCCCCCACCGGAATCTGGTCCAGGTTGTCGGGCCGCTGCAGCAGCAAGGCGATCAGGGTCCGCTCGGTGAAAACGCCGATCGGCTTGCCTTCCGCGTCCACGACCACGGCACAGCCCAGTTTCTTGGACTGCAGGATTTCTGCGGCCTGCCTGACCGATGTCTCCGGCGGCATCAGGATCGCTTCCCGGCACGGCAACCTGGAGACACTTTCGCTGTGTAGATTCTCTTTCAGCCCCATGATGTTCGCCCCCTGCCCTTTCGCCGGATGCGGGATAGGTTAGATCTCCAGGTATTCCTCCAACGCTTCGCGCATGACGCCCGGATCGGCATCAACGCCGGTCCAAATCCGGAATCCAATCGCGCCTTGATTGACGAGCATGCCCAGGCCGTCCAGCGTCGTGCAGCCGCGTGCGGCCGCGTCGCGCATCAAGCGAGTCTGGGGCGGGTTGAAGATCACATCCGCCACGACCATGCCGGGCCGCAGGGAACTCAAATCCAGCGGCACGCGCGCTTCCGCGTCGCCCTGGCCAATCGAAGTTGCATTGATGATGATGTCGAAGCCGTCCTCGACTACGTAATCCCCGCTCAGGTGCACCAGTCGCGCCGGCGTGCTGCCTCGTTCGTTCAGCAATTCCACCAGGATTTGGCCGCGCTCGGCCGTGCGGTTGACGACGACGATTTCCGCGACGCCGGACAAACTCAGTTCGACCGCGATGGCGCGAGCGGCGCCGCCGGCGCCGAGGATCACAACCCGTCTGCCGTTCGGGTCCGTGACTTGCCTCAGGGACTGGACAAACCCCTTGCCGTCCGTGTTCTCGCCGACCAGTCTATCGCCCACGCGATTCACGCAGTTGACGGCCCCGACCAAGTTCGCCGCTTCACTCAATTCGTCCATCAGCGCGACGGCCGCGACCTTGTGCGGAATCGTGAAATTGCCGCCCCGAAACCCCAACGCCCGCAAACCCTTGACCGCGTCGGGCAGGTTTTCCGGGGGCACTTCCAGCGTCAAATACCGCCAATCCAGTCCGGCCGCGGCAAAGGCCCGCTCGATCATGAATTGAGTCGGATTGCCAGCTACGGGCTGGCCCATACAACAAACGATCTGCTGAATCGGCGAATCGGGCACAGGGCTCCCCCCTCCGGCAACAAAACGGTTCCGTCGTGCTAAAGCACGGACGTCCCACGTATTTTGCAGTCCAAACGCGAAACGTGCAACGCCCTGATCGGACAGCGTCACTTTTTGTTGCTGATTCAGCGCAACTGCCAATGACGTTGCGCGTTACGATCTGCTGAGTCTTCCGCCCCGGAGGGGCATGACCAATCAGCCCACGGCAACTCCCTGGGTGGGAGAACGAATTGGCAGGCGAGAGCCCTGAAGGGTGCAACAATCGCCGCGAACTCTCGTGGATTCGCCATCGATTTCGCCTTGTCAAAGCTCCGGTTCTTTTCCCTAACCCTACCCAGGGCACCCAGGGCGTTGCCCTGAGCTGGTATATTCGGCCCCTTCGGGGCAAAGGAAAACCAAGGACTCCGCCGCAAAATGGTACTGTCCTGCTAACTTGGCTCCAGACGGCAAGCGGCTAAACTAAGCTTCCAGAAAAGCAATCGCGACAAGAAGCCCGTGTGGCTCGAAAGAGCCAGGCTTCCGGCATCGCAAATCTACTCACAGGCTCCCAGGCTGCGCGTTCTATGGCCCTGATCGAACTCCGTGAGATCCGCAAAATCTATGACTTGGGCGAGATCAAGGTGGAAGCCCTGCGCGGGGTCTCGCTGGACATCGACCAAGGTGAATACGTGGCGCTGGTCGGGCCGTCCGGGTCCGGCAAATCGACCCTGATGAACACCTTGGGCTGTCTGGACCGGCCTACACAGGGCAGTTATTGCTTGGCCGACGAGGAAGTGGGCAACCTGAGCGCGGACCAGCGTGCCCGCATCCGCAACCGCCGGATCGGCTTCGTGTTCCAGAATTTCAACTTGCTGGCCCGCACGTCCGCCTTGGAAAACGTCGAATTGCCGCTTCTATACGCCCTCGGCGTGTCCGCCCGCCAACGGCAACAGCGAGCGATCGCGATGCTGCAGCGAGTCGGATTGGGTGACCGGATGGACCATCATCCGGGTCAACTGTCCGGCGGCCAGCAACAGCGGGTGGCTATCGCGCGGGCCTTGATCAATGAACCCTCGCTGCTGATGGCCGACGAGCCAACCGGCAACCTGGACTCGCGGACCAGTCGCGAAGTCATCGAACTGTTCCGCAAATTGAACGAAGAACAACAGATCACCGTTGTCCTGGTGACTCATGACCCCGATGTCGCTCGGCACGCAAAACGGATAATCGCACTTCGGGACGGACAAGTCGTCGAAGACACGCCGGATGCGGAGCGGGCCTGGGCGTCGCTACACGCGGCAGAACAGGCAGACCCGGCAAGTTCGACTTTGCCGGCAGAGTCGGGAAAGGTGGACTAAGCCGGACAGTCGCGCCGAAGAATTCTGCGTGATTACGCTTGGACTGCGCCCATTCGTCCCGGTCTTGATGGTGCTTGCGCTGTTGCTGGCGACGGCAAGGTTTGCGCCTGCGCAAGACTTGCCCCGTCTTCTGCAACCGGGCCAGTCCACCATCCAAGTCCGCGATCCCGCCCAACTGCTCCGCCTTCCGCCCCCCGACGTGCCGCCACCGGCAACCGTAACCCATCCGGAAGTCGGCCTGCCGGAACGTCGGCTGACCTTGGACGAAGCGATTCGGATCGCCTTGGCGAACAGTCAGGTCGTCCGCGTCTTGGCCGGCGTGAGCGCCGTTTCCAGCGGGCGGACGGTCTTTGACGCCGCGATTGTCAACAATCGAGTGGACGACGCGCTGTCGCGGTTCGATCCCCGACTGCAGGTGAACAACGGCTTTCAACGCACGGAAACGGCCGGCGCCGGTTTCGATCCGCTGGATCCGAGCCGGGCCTTGATCACGGGCAATCGCACCGACGGCTACAACTTTCAGATGGACCTGTCCAAGACCACGCCGTCCGGCGGCACAGCCAGCCTGGGCGTCAGTGCGACTCCGCTGCGGCGGCATCCGGAGCGGGACCCGCAAACGCTGCAGAACATCCATCCGCTGAATCCTGAGAGTCGTTCCTCGGTGGATCTGAGCTACACCCAGCCGCTGTGGCAGGGCGGCGGCTGGTCGGTCAATCGCGTGCCGATTGTGCTGGCCCGGATCGACTCGGAACGCTCGTATTTTCAGTTCAAGGACGGCGTCCAGGAGATGGTCCGCGGCGTGATCGAGGCGTACTGGTCGCTGGTCGCGGCGCGGGTCGAGCGTTGGGCGCGCGAGCGCCAGGTGGAGCAAGCGCAATTCGTGTTGGATCTGAGCCAAGGCCGGTTCGAGTTAGGCATCCGCGACATTGGCGACGTAGCCCAGGCCCGTGTCTCGCTGGCGAACTTTCGTTCCGCCCTGTTGACCGCCCAGAACGCAACGCTGGAGCGCGAGGCGGCGCTGCGCAACATCCTGGGCCTGCCGCCGATGGACCGCGATCGCGTCGTGCCCGTCACGCCGCTGGCCGGCCAGCGGACGGAGTTCCAGTGGAAAACACTGCTGGGACTGGCGGAAGAGCAGCGGCCGGATCTGATCGAGTTGAAATTGGTGCTGGAGGCCGATCAGCAGCAATTGTTGCAGGTCCGCAATGCGATGTCTCCGCAGTTGGATGCGGTGGCCCTGTACCGCTGGAACGGACTTGAAGGCGAAATGCCCAACGGCGACCGACTGCGCTCTCGGTCGGGCCAATTCACCGATTGGGCCCTGGGCGTCAACTTCTCTGTGCCCATCGGCTTACGGCAGGGCCGAGCCGCGCTGCGGAGCCAGGAATTGGTGATCGCCCGCGACCGCGCCAATCTGCAGCAGGGCCTGCACGCGGTGACTCACGAGTTGGCTCAATGCCTCCGCAGCCTGGACCGGGCCTGGGAACAGTACCAGCTGGCCCAGGAGACACGGGAGGCCGCCTGGTCCAACTTGAACCTGCAACTCGAGAACTTCCGCGTGGGCCGGTCCCGCGCCGGCGAGACGCCCTTCGTCAACGTCCGGCTGGCGATTACCGACTGGGGCAACGCCATCAGTTCGGAAGCCCAGTACCTGACGCTGTACAACATCGAGCTGGCGAATCTGGACCGCCAGACCGGCACGATCCTGGAGACGCACGGCATCCGCTTTTACGAAGAGCGTTTCTGTACGCTCGGCCCGTTGGGCGAACTGGGCCGCGGCCGGCTGTTCCCGGCGTCGCTGGAACCGATCGAGAACGTGCCGCGTTATCCTTCCAGCGACAGGCCGGCCGAGGAGTCGTTCCACTTGGAGAACCCCGTCGAAAGCCTGAACTCCACGCGAACGTCTTCCGCGAAAGACTCGCCGCCGCGCGACCTTCGACCATGACGCGGCCGAATCGCCAAAATGAACAACGGTGGGTCTTGCTTCCCAGGGCTCGGACTGGGAAAGTAGGGGAACCGTTTTTCTGTCTGCCTGCAACAAGGAGATCCGCGATGAAATCCGTTTTGTCGGTGCTTGCCGCTTGCACCCTGTTTGCCGCGATCCAGGACACGGCGTCGGCTGAATTCAGAGCCGGGGC
The DNA here is from genome assembly GCA_012515235.1 of Candidatus Anammoximicrobium sp. Taxonomy (GTDB): domain Bacteria; phylum Planctomycetota; class Planctomycetia; order Pirellulales; family Pirellulaceae; genus Anammoximicrobium. The sequence continues at coordinate 5,306 of JAAYYU010000142.1, read as the reverse complement.
GGCCATCGTGGATGTGACGCCTCAACAATGGCCGGTGCTGGTCAACGGCGGAATGACCAGCCGCAGCGCGGACAAGGTCAAAGCGCCGGTGACGGCACGGGCGATCGTGCTGGACGACGGGCGCACGCGGCTGGCCATCGTGATTGTCGACAGCTGCATGATGCCCCGCGAGCTGCTGGACGAGGCGAAGCAACTGGCGGCCCGGCGGACGAAAATCCGCGCCGACCAGATGCTGATCGCCGCGACGCATTCGCACACGGCGCCGTCCAGCATGGGCTGCCTGGGCACGGACGCGGACGAGGCGTACGTGCCGTTTCTACGGGAGAAGCTGGTCGAGGCCATTGCGGCGGCCGAGGCGAATCTGGAACCGGCCCGAGTGGGTTGGGCGGTCGCCAAGGCGGCCGAGTTCACGGCGCTGCGGCAATGGGTCCGCCGGCCCGACCGCCTTGCCGACGATCCCTTCGGCAATCCCACCGTGCGGGCCAACATGCACGCCGGCGCCAAATGGGACGACGCCGTCGGCGAGGCCGGCCCGGAGGATCCCGACCTGTCCCTGATTTCGCTGCAAGCGCGGGACGGGCGACCGCTGGCCGTACTGGCCAACTTCTCGATGCACTATTTTGGCGACCAGGCGCTGAGCCCCGACTACTACGGCGTGTTCCGCGACGTGCTCAAAACGCGTCTGGCTGGCGCGGACGACGGCAAACATCCCGCGTTTGTGGGCATCATGTCCCACGGCTGCAGCGGCGACATCTGGCTGCGGGACTATACCAGGCCCGCCGGTTCGCGGCACGAAGATTGGACGCTGGACAGCTACGCCAACGGCCTGGCAGAAATCGCCCTGGCCGCGTGCCAGACCGTCGCTTATCGGGAAGATGTCGATTTGGCGATGGCCGAGGCGCGGCTGCCGCTGAAGTACCGGGTGCCCAACAAGCAGCTGCTGGAATGGGCCCAGCGGATTGTCGCTGAAATGGGCGACCGGCCGCCGAAAACTACGGCCGAAGTCTACGCCCGCGAGCAGATCATCCTGAACGAACGGCAGGCGACCGAGATCGTCGTCCAGGCACTGCGCATCGGCGAGATCGCCATCGCCACAACTCCCAACGAAACCTATGCCCTGACCGGCTGGAAGCTAAAACTGCAGAGTCCGCTGGCCCACACGATGGTGATCGAACTGGCCAACGGCGGCGACGGCTACATCCCGCCGCCGGAACAGTATCCGCTGGGCGGCTACAATACCTGGCCGGCTCGCTCGGCTGGCCTGGAGGTCATGGCGGAGCCGAAGATCGTCCAGGCGGGGCTGCAGCTCCTGGAGCAGGTGGCGGGCCGGCCGAGACGCAAGTATCAACAGACCCGCGGGAGCGCCGCCGCAGCTCTGGCGGCGGCCAAGCCCATGGCGTATTGGCGCCTGGACGAATTCGCCGGGCCGCGCGCCGTGGATTCCTCGGGCCAGAACCGCGATGCGATCTACGAGCCGGGGGTGCTGTTCTTCCTGGAAGGCCCCCGTTCCGACGTGTACTGCGCGGACGGCGAGACCAATCGCGCGGCGCATTTTGCAGGCGGACGGATCGAGACGCGGTTGGCTGGTTTGAAGGATCGCTACACGCTCTCGCTCTGGTTTTGGAACGGGATGCCCGCCGACGGCCGCGAGACGGCCGGCTGGATCTGCTCGCGGGGCCACAACCACGGTCTGGGGCCGCACGGCGATCACCTGGGCGTCGGCGGCACGGCCACCGCGCCCGGAAGGCTGATCTTCCAGCACGGCGACGCGCACCGCGGCACCAAGCCGCTGGCCGGCCGCACCGAAATCGCGCGTTGGACTTGGAACCACGTCGCACTGGTCCGCGAGGGTCAGGCCGTGCGGGTCTACTTGAATGGCCAACCGCAGCCGGAAATCGAAGCCAACGTGCCCGCCGACTTTCCTGCCGGCTTCGACCAGTGGTTCTTCGGCGGCCGCTGTGACAACGATTCGAATTGGGAAGGACGGCTGGACGAGATCGCCGTGTTCGATCGGCCGCTGTCAGCCGAAGAGATCGCAAAACTGGCGCCGCGCTGAAGCCTGCGGCGGCAGGATGCGCAGGATCTGACCATCGTGACGGTCCTGCGCCGCGAATCCGGCGTCGGGGCGTCGGCGGCGCCGGCGAGGTCCAGTCAATCCTAGTGGTTGCCATTGACAGGGCTGCAAGTCGCAGAGAAGAATGAGACCCTCGAAACGTGTCTGTTGCGTGACTTCTGATCGAATCGTACGAATCCCTTGTCCCAGCGTTTCCTTTCTGGAGAACTGTCTCATGAGGCCAACTCGCCACGCCACGGGCTTCACGCTCGTCGAATTGCTGGTCGTGATCGCCATCATCGGCATCTTGGTAGCCCTGCTGCTGCCTGCCATCCAGGCGGCGCGGGAGGCGGCGCGGCGCACGCAGTGCACGAACAACCTCAAGCAAATCGGCTTGGCCATGCACATGCATCACGACGTGTTCAAGCATTTTCCATTTGGTCACAAGATTCCCGCGCCTCCGTTCAATAACAACCAGGATTTCGGCGAAGCGACGTGGATTTTTCCCATCCTGCCGTACATGGAACTGAACGCCGTCTACGAGATGGCGGACCAGAGATACGGGTTCGGCAGTGCCGCTGCGCCTCCTTCGACAACCAACAACGCCCCCGTGGTCCGATCGGTGCTTCCGTCGTTCGAATGCCCGTCCAACAGCAAAGTCAATGATGTCCTTTGGTTTCAGATTTACACGCGGGGAAGTTACGTGGCCAACAATGGAATCGGGCCGATGGCCGAGTGGGTCTACATCGGGCCGGGTTCGACCGCCGCGCTGCCGGCGAGTCGCGTGCCGGGCGTCTTCTACATCAACAGCACGACCAACTTCTCCGATTTCCGGGATGGGACGGCGCATACGGCGCTGGTTTCCGAAATCCGCGTCGTGCGGGGCGGTGCCCCGAACGGCGACCAGCGGGGAGTCATGTTCTACCCTGAAGGTCCCCTTTACCACCACAATTACACGCCCAACAGCATGATTCCGGACGGAATCCGGGGCGCGACCTGCGTCAACGACCCGGACGCCCCCTGTGTGGGCGCGTACACGGCCTGGAATAACCGGGCGCTAATCATGACGGCCCGGAGTTATCATCCGGGCGGCGTCAACGTCGTTTTTGCGGATGGTAATGTGCGACTTGTCAACGATGCGATCGACCTGGCGATCTGGCGGGCGCTGTGTACGCCCAAGGCGATCGCGAACGAGGTCACGGTCGGCGGTTTTTGATCTTGGTTTTCAACCCGTGGAAGTGTTGTTTTTTGATCGCTGGCAGGTGCCGCTGGGCACTCGCCGGCCGTGGATTGAGGGAGATAGATGTATGCCCAAAAAAGTGCGTTTGCAGTTGTCTCTGGTCGTGGCGGCAAGTTGGATCCTCTTGATCGCCGGATGCGGTCCTTCCTTGGTGACGGTCGAGGGTACCGTCACGTTGGACGGCACTCCGGTGGAAACGGGTACGATCAGTTTCCTGCCGGCCGACGGCAAGGGGCCGACTTTCGGGGGCGAACTCAAAGGCGGCGGTTATCAGATTCAAGCCGAAAAGACGGCGGCTTTGGGGGCGAAGAACGTCACCATCACAGGCATCCGCAAGACGGGCAAAATGATTGAAGCCGGGCCCCCCGCGCCGGCGGGCACGATGGTCGAGGAATTGCTCACCGTCTCCAACACGGAAAAGTGCGAAATCGTCGACGGCGAAAACAAGCACGACTTCCAGCTGAAGTCCGCCGCCAAGTGAGTCCCCAGGCCTGTGCCTCTCGCGGATCGCCGCTGGCGACCATCGCGCCTTCGGTCTTGTCGAGGGGATCGAACGCTTTGAGCGACGAGTCCGTCCGGCGGCAACCCGGAGCGCGGTCCTGACGGCTCTGTTACCCCCAGTCCGGTGCTGTGCATCAGGCGGAGGGCATGATCCGGGGCCCGTTGGGGTTGCCACGCAACGCGACGACCGCCGATTTGGCACCGGCCCTGTTCGGGACAACGATGTCTCGTGGTCGCGCTGCCGCTGGCAGACCACACGCGGTTTGCCTTAGCCAGCAGCCGAACTCGTGGAAGTTCGCCAAGAACGTCCACGAAATTCAAATTCTGACAGCTTTGATCTGCGGGTGCAGACGCCGCGCCGGCGCTTGATTTTGGCTCCCCGCAATGTTAGAAGCAGGGGGGCACTGGGAAGTGTTCCAACCTTTCGGCGGGGGGGCGAGTTGTCAGGATCGCTGCAGCGGCTGGATCTTCATGAAGGACGACGGAAGTTTTCGCGACCGGCAGCGGGTGTTGAATGTGCTGACGTATGCCTGGCGGCGGCTGGAAGATGCCATCGACTCGGAGGACCTGGCTTCTCAGGCCGGTCTGTCCCTGACGCATTTCCATCGTGTATTCCTGCAGGTAATGGGCGAGACGCCGCAGGCCCACTTGCGACGATTGCGGCTGGAACGGGCGGCGCTGGCGTTGTGTCATGGGGACGCCTCCGTGGCGGACGTGGCGGTCGCTGCGGGGTACGATTCGCGGGAAGGATTTACCCGCGCGTTTACCGAGCACTTTGGCCGGTCGCCGATGGCCCTCCGCGACCGCGGCCGGAAGTATGTGGCCCGCGTAGCTGCGCAGCGCGGCGTCCGGCGAGCCGCCATGCCGGTAGCGTTCGGCACGTTCCCGGCGACGCGCGTGGCGTTCTGGAGGCACTACGGCCCCTACCGCTACGTAGGGCGCGCCTTCATCGAACTCGGCCGCTGGGCCCAGTCGCGCGGGCTGCTGCTTTCCGACGCCTCGTTCCTAGGCGTCAGTTACGACCAGGAGTGGGTCACACCGGCTCGGCATCGCCGCTATGACGCTTGCCTGACGGTGCCGGCGGATTTTGCCGGCGACGGGCTGATCGGCGTCCAGGAAATCCCCGGCGGAAGCTACGCCGTCGCCGAATACGAAGGCCGCCCGTTCGGTTTGCTGAACGCTTGGAAATGGTTGACCTTCTGTTGGTATCCCGCCAGCGGTTATCACTTCTGGGGACCGTGTCCTTTCGACCTGCATCCCGCGGCGGTCCTGCCCGGCTCACGGACCGAGTTGCTGGCGCTGGCCGCCCGCAGCATCCGCTGCCGGATCTATCTGCCGGTCAGCCGGAACATCGCGCCGGGGATTCTTTTCTAAGCCGGCCGGCGAGAATCCCGCCGGCTTGCCCGGCGGATGGTTCGGCTTCCCACTACGCACCGGCCGCTTGCGGCCGACCAGAATCCCGCCGGCTTGCCCGGCGGATGGTTCGGCTTCCCACTACGCACCGGCCGCTTG
>JAAYYU010000141.1 GCA_012515235.1 Candidatus Anammoximicrobium sp. | reverse complement strand
TCCTCAATCGTGACCATGCCTTCCGCTAGAGGTACGGCCGAGCCAGTTGGGGTCAGTTGGGGTCAGGCTTACAGAATTCAATTTTCGCCGAGCAGAGTCGTGCAATCTGGTTGACGTGACCATCGGCCAAAATTGAATTCTGTAAGCCTGACCCCATTTCGCGCGACCGTGCCATCATCGACAGCGACTTTCCGTGGATGTTTCCTGTTTGGTGCTAACGCCAATCCGCTCACGGATGTCCCGAATACTGCCAAACGGCAAACCACATCGAGCCAGTTTTTCAACGCGGGGCGACGGCCGACACGCGACGCTGGCCGTATTTCCGAATCGCGTCGCGCATGGCGAGCACATTTTCCGGCTTCATGTCGTCGGTCAGACTGTTGCTGGAGGAAATGATATAGCCTCCGCCGGCGCCGATCAACTCGATCCGCTGGCGGACCTCCGCTTCGATCTGGGCCGGCGTGTTGTGGACCAGGTTGGGCATGAAGATATTGCCCACCAGCGCCACGCGACGGCCGTATTGCCGCTGGACGGAGTCGATGTCCATCACGTCGGGCTGGAGCGGGTGGATCGCCTGCTGGCCCAGTTCGAGCCAGGCGTCCAGCAGCGGGGTCATGTCGCCGTCGCTGTGCGTGATCAGCGGCCTGGTGAACGTGGCCGCCACGGCTCTTTCCTTGGGCAGAATGCGTTCCCGGTAGAAGGCCGGGCTGAACATCGGCCCGGAATTGAAGGCCACGTCGTCAAAGGCCCAGATCACGTCGAAGCCGATCTCCTCCAGCACCGGCACGACCGCCGCGGTCCAGTCGGCATAGGCGTCGTGGATGTCCTGGATCAACTGCGGATCGTCCGCCATCGCATACGAAAACGCCTCGATGCCCATGCTCAGCAGCGTGGCCCCGATCCCCAACCGCACGCAGGCGCAGGCACAATAGTCTTCCTTGCGGGCAATAAACTCTCGGGCGGTAGCCACAAAGCGGCCGTCGGTCGGCGAAGGCAAGCGGAAGAGTTGTTCGAAATCGCGGCGAGTCTTCACCAGCCCGTCGCCCACCAGGACGGGCGAACCATCGTCGGCGGGGCGCACACGGTCACAGAAGACGGGCGCAAAGGCGCAAAACTGGAGGTTGGCCTTGCCCAGCACCCGGTTGGTCTTCTTCTGCTCCTCGGCCAATTGCTGGCCCGACGCGGTCGGAAAGCCGTCGGGAGCCACCGACCACTGCACGTCCACCGGCTCGCCGCACACGGCGCTGGCAATCCCGTTGCCGACAATCCCTTCGATCCACGGGATCTGGTCGACGTCCCGATGTGCCAGCGCGGCCAGAACCCGTTCGCGAGGCGTCATGGTTCTCCCCTTCAAATCGCAGGACAGCGTCGCGCGACGGCCCCCGCAGAACTCATTTTGTCCTACGGCTCAGGGCCGTCAACTGCCGCCGGCTTGTCGGCACGCACGCCGTGCAGCACGGCAGCCCCGTTGGCAGGCAACTCGAACACGCCCGTGCGGCCAGCAACCTGCACTTCCTTCGGTCCCAGCACCGGCGAGTCATGCTCGCCCGCGTCCTGACCGTCCACGTCTGCAAGCAGCAGATTCGGGTACGTACCGTCAGGCAGATCGAGGCCTGACACCCGTACCTTTGTTTTCGGACCGCGGTTCACCGCAACCACGACGACCTGGCCGTCCTCTGTGCGTTGGTAAACCAGGGTATCGTCATCGGCGTATTTCTCCTCGTACAGCCCCCGCTGCACGGCGGGACTGGTTCGCCGCAACCGGGCCAGCCGACGAATGATCTGGAAGGCCGGCTGAACCGCAGCGCCGCCTGCAACGATTCGCGGATGCTGAACGGTTGTTGATTCGCGGCCTGTTCCGGATAGGCGAAGTCCCGCAGGCCGCCCACGATGTCTTCGATGCGTTTGATTCCCGCCTCGATATCGCGCAGGCGTTTGGCCAGCTTTTCGTCCTCTCCGACAGCGCCGCGTTGGGCCATCGTCACGGCCATCCGCATGTAGTTCAAGGGGTTGTTGATCTCGTGCAGCAAACCGGCGGCCAGGCTTCCCAGCGCGTTCATCTTCTCGCTTTGGATCAGCTGCAATTCGCGCATTTGCAGTTCCTTCAGCGCCCGTTCGAGTTCGCGATTGCGTTCCCGCAGATCGCGTTCCAAAGCGCCGGCGGCCAGCAGGTTGCGGATCCGCGTCTTGACCTCCACGATACTGAAAGGCTTGGTCAGGAAATCGTCCGCCCCGGAATTCAAGGCTTCGATTTTGACCTGTTCGTCCGTGCGCGCGGTCAACATCAGGATTTTCAAGTCCGCGTTGTGGGGCGGACCGCGGAGCCGCCTGCAGACTTCCAGTCCGTCGATGCCGGGCAGCATCAAATCCAACAAGACCAGGTGGGGGCGGTCTTGGTCGGCAAGTTGCAGGGCGGATTCGCCGTCCATCGCGGCGGCCACCCGGTATTCGGAAGACAGGATCTGGACCAGGAAATGCCGCATCCGCGTCTCGTCGTCCACGACGAGCACGCGAACCCCCGCCTGGCTGGCCTCCGTGGCGGACTCAACGCCGCCCCCGACCGCGACGCTTTGGAGACGCGCGGCCTGGAACATTTCGCCGTAGACATCGGAATCTTCCGCGTCGTCGGTCGCCGAGTCTTCGGTCTGGGCGGCCAGGGCGGCCATCTGCTTGGGCTCCGCCAGGGGCAGTCGGAGTACCACCGAAGTCCCCTTGCCAACCTGGCTGGCGATCGTGAGTCGACCTCGCTGGGCCTCCGTCAGTTCCTTGGCCAATGCCAGCCCCAAGCCCGTCCCGTGCTCTTGCCGGTTGTCGGGGCCGGCCACCTGATGAAAGCGTTCGAAGACGTACGGCAGTTCGTCCTCCGGAATACCGACTCCCGTATCGGCGACTTCGATCCGCGCCTGGCCTGCCTCGGAGCGGCACTCGACGGCGATGGCGCCGCCGGAGCGCGTGAACTTGACGGCGTTGGACAACAGGTTCAGCAGCACCTTCTCCAATCGCGCGACGTCGCCCAAGACCGTCAACCGCTCCGGCGAGAGTGTCAGGGTCAGTCGCAAGTGCCTCCGCTCGGCCAGGGGCCGTGTGGCATCCACGATTTGGGCCACGACGTCGTCCAGACAGAACTCCCGGCAGTGCAAATGCAGCTTGCCTTCGTTCAGGCGAGCGATGTCCAAGAGGTCGTTGATCAAGCCCAGCAGCCGCAGTCCATTTTCGCGGATCAACTGCAGGGATTGCGCGAATCCCTCGGGCAGAAGAGCACGCTGCCGATACAGGTCCTCCAGCGGCGCCAGGATCAACGTCAAAGGCGTGCGAAGTTCATGGCTCACATTGGCAAAGAACCGCATCTTCAGACGATCCAACTGCGTCAGTTGGCGGTTCTGCTTGTCCAGCGTATAGCGCAGTTCAAAATCCGAGATGCGGCGGCGCGTATTGAAGTAGCAGGCAAAGATGCCGATGGTCGAGGTAAGCACGATAAAGTACAGATTGCCGAAGAGATCCGCGACCAGGTCCGCGGAATCCGCCGCGGGGTCCCGCCATGCCACCCCGGCTACGAGATAGGCGAACGCCACGAAAACGCAATAGACGATGGCCTCATCAACCTCAAACGGCATCGTCAGACAGACCACGATAATCGCCAGATTCAAACCTGCATAGTAAGGGGAAGCAAAGCCCTCCGTGACGTTGATCATGTAGCACATGGACAACACGGGGATCGCGCCTGCCGCCAACCCCAAAAGCCGGATGTGCCGCCGGCCGAAGTCGGTCCAGAGCAGCGGCATCAAGGCAGCGATTCCCAAGTCGCAGACGACGCGTGAACCCAGAAGCGCCCAAAAACTGTCGTGTCCGCCGTAGACGTAATAGTCCAGGGAAATGCCCAGCGGCATCAGGAAGAGTCCCAGCGTACACGCCAGCTTCAGCGTCCGTACGCGCAGGTCGCGGTCGGCCGAGGCGTAGGCATGCGCCTGTCGTTCGTCGCCGGTCTGCCACCGCATGGGGCTAAGCCTCGTTCGCGCCTTTGCGAATTTCCAAGAACACGTTCACGCCGGTCGCTTCGGTCGTTGCGTCCTGATCTCCCATCCCCGGCGCGAGTTGCAGCATTTGCGGCCCGGAGCGAAGAATCAAGTACCAGTCGTGCAAATGCTCCATCAACGCCCGGACCGGGTGCTGGGGATGCACGTTCGTGGCGACGACAAGTCCGGCCGCGTCGGTCCAGTGGTAGAACAGACGCAGCAGGCGGCCGCAGACGCGGTCTCCCAGGTAGTCGAACAGCCCGGCGCAGTAAACGAGATCGAAACGGCGTTCGGCCGGCGTGGGACGGACGGAGTCCCGCAGCAACTCGTGCACCGAGCGGCCGCGATAGACAACCTGCGTGCCACGCCCAGCACTGCGCAGGATTTGTCCGATCTGCGACTCCGCATAGCGCAGCGTCTCCGGGTTGAAATCGACCAGTTCAATCGAAGTGCGCTCCGCCAACGGGCTCTCTTTCAGGAACCGCTGGACCTCGATCGCCGGGCCACAGCCCACATTCAACACGCGGAACACCTCGCGGCGGGCCAGCACGCGTTGGGCCTCCGAGGCCAACGTCTTGACCAATCGCGCGATCCGCTGTCGATGCGCTACCACCGTGGTGTTCTGCAGCAGAAACGCGTTGAGCACTCGGGCGTAGGCGTTCCCGCCTTCCCAGGGATCGCGGAACATCATGTTCACCATCTCGTAGTCGCCCGCGTAGCCCAGCGGCTTGACGTAAACCCGGTGAGCGAAGGGCGCGCACATCAGCAAGGGATGCAATTCGCGGCGGGCAAACGCCTTGTGCGCTGCAACTTCAGCCTCTTCCACGCGGCTCGCTTCGAGTTCAAACTGTTGGAACAGCTCTTCCAGTTGTGCGGCCGCAGGCGTTTGCACGTCGCTCAGGAACGCACGGATCCGGTCCTGCGGAGTGCCGGAATCGGCCAGCCGTGCGATGGCTTCGCCGTGCTCCAGCCAGCGGCTGAACTCCACCAGAAAGCTGCGCAGACTGTTGACGGCGTGGACATAGCCGGGCCGGAGCCGGCGATTGTTGGCGGCCCAGTCGCCGATGAAACGGCGGACTTCCTCGCGCAATTCGGGACCCGAACTCACGTCGATCACGTCCGACCAGGGGTCCAACAGCGACGCGGAGGCCACGAGCATCAGGCCCGTATTGATCAGCGCATTCACGCAGGCTCGGCCCGTGTACACGTCGCGGTCACTCCGGCGAATGCGAACGCGAGTCAGGATTTCGCTCATCTGCACAATCGAATATGGATTATAGACTTCAAAGGCGATGGACTCCCGGCTCAGGCTGATCAACACCCCGTGCGCTTCGACACCCTGGCTGTTGCAGAAGCTGATTGCGCTGTCGGTGAACGGATTTACGTGACTCACGGGGTGCTTTCCCGCTGTGGTTGGCGGCTGTCGTGAAAAATCACGAACGGGTGTTGCAGAGAGGCTCATCGCCACGTCCTTGCCACCGTCGTCCCGTGCCCGTCATGCAGCCCCCTCGGATGTTCGATCCTCCCCGGCGACATTCGCCTGCACGCCGCACGTCCCCGCATCGCGGCGTTCGAGCTTGGCCGAGAACGGTCCCTTCGTCCCGCGTCTAACGCCTCAAAGGTGTTCCGCCCTCCGCGGGGATGGAATCGTGTCCCCGCCGCGCCAGGAACACGAGATTCGGCCCCGTGTTGCGAACTTCGGTTTCGCACCCGCGCAGCAAGGCGGCCCACTGCCTGACTTCCAACTCGTTGCGGGCGCGAAGGTGCCAATGTCCCAAATGCTCCAACCAACGGGCCGCTGGAAAACCCGCGTTGAGAATCATGGCCGCCACCGTCTCGCCCGGCTGCGTCCACGCCAGGAACCGCTTCAACAGGAGTTCACACGTCCAGTCGTCGAGATAGTCGAATCCGCCGGCACAGTACACAAAGTCGAATTGCGGGCGCTGCACGGCGTTACCACCCGCCACCCGCACGACCTCGGCCAGCGTGCGGCAGGACAACTGCACCGCCGGCCGACCGCTGTCGTGATCCACAGCGTCCTGCAGATACTCGCGGGCTGCCTCGACCGACGACGGCTCAAAGTCGAGCAAGTGAAATCGGCACCACGCGGCCGCGTGGTTGCACTCCAAAAAGTCGCGAATGTCGACGGCGGCAGCACTGCCCACGCACAGCACGTGGAATCTGCGGCGGTAGCTGTAGTGGATCCGCCGCGCTTCCAAAGCCAGTTGCGCCTTCAGCCACTCCGACCGATCCCGATAGGCGCGCGCAGCCCGGCATGTCAAACATAGGGCATTCAACAGCCAGCCAAAGGTGCCCTCTCCGGGCTCCGTCTTGCGAGACATCATGTCCACCAACTGCAAGTCCTCGGCGTGGCCCCACGGCTTGGCGTAGACCCGGCGGAGGAATGGGGCGCTCAGCAGATACGGGAACAACTCCCGGCAGGCCAGCGCCCTGTGCGAAGGCAGATCGGGCGCGGCAATCTGCCGAACGGCAGCGTCAAACCGGTCCAGCAACTCGCCCAAGGCCGGATGCACCGCGGCCCAGGACTCCTCCCGGAACTGCTGCACCGCATGAGGCGAGACACAACTCGCCTGCAGCCCCAACATCCGCTCGCAACGCTCGATCCAGGGTTGGAGTCCGGCAAGCAGGTCCCTCAGTTTGGCCACCACCAGGCGAAAGCCAGGCTCCACGTGCTGCTGATCATCTCGCCATTCATCGACAAAGCCGGCAAGCTCCGCATGCGGTTGGTCTCCCGGGTAGATCCCGGTCTGTTCCGACCAGGGATCCATCAGATCGGCCGAGACGACCAGCACATACCCGGTGTTGACGATATCCGTGACCGTGGCGCGACCGGAATAGATCTCCGCCTCGCCCCGGCGAATCAGAACCTCCGGCAAGACGACGCTTTGCCTATCGACCGTGCCGATGTGGTACATCTCGAACACGACCGCGTAACGGCTCAGTCCCACAATCGTGCCGAAACCGACCGCGCCCTCGTGATTGCGGACACGAACTATGCAGTCGGAGGCGATGTGGGATCCGAGGCTCATGAGGCTGCCAAACGTCCGTGGGGAAAGCTGTGGCAAAGGCAAGAAAACGACTCGCGCCCACTGTCGGTTTGGTTCGATTCTACTTCACCGCCGGTCGCCGTCAATCGGCAATCACCACCTTCCCTCCAATCCCACCCGCAGGCCCTGAGCCCAGAAGTCCGCGTCTCGGAACTCGAAACGCGGACGCTCCGCGCCCGCAAACCCGTCCGGGGGCGGCAGCAGGTCGGGATTGACATCCAAGTCGATCTGATCGCCTGGACGCACGACCCGACTCCAGTAAAGGAAACTGTAGCCTACTTTCGCCGTCAACCACGGGGCAAGTTGATAGCCCAGGTTGATCCCCAGTTCCGGAACCATCGCGAACACGTTGCGGCGGTAAACATTGATGTTGGTCGATTGCGCGAGCAAGCCGCCGGCATACGTTCCATTATCAGCAGCCGATCCCGAAATGACGGTTTGCCCCGCGATCCTGACCGTCTGCTCGACGCCGCCTAACGACAGCTTGCCGAGCACGTCCAACAGCCAAGGCCCGCAACGCCGCCGCCAAGTGACGCCGAGGTCGGCACCATGAAAACGGTTTGCCGTCTGGAATGAATCGTTGATGGCAAACTGACCCTGATCGGGCGCACTGAGCAAAGACGCCAGGGCTTCGTTGACGGCGAGCCCTTCTTTCAACTGGACGAACCGGTAGCCGACCAGGAGGTCCAGTCGGGAACTTCGGGCCAGCGCGTGCTGGCAACCGCAGGCGTCGGCACACGTATCGCAGGCGGACTGGCAGCACAATTGCCGCCGCCAGCGAATCCCGGCTCCCTGCAAATCGCTGTAGCTGTCAACCACGACGGACCCGGCCAACACTCCCGGCGAAGAGACAATTTCCGCATCTTCCCGAGCTGGCGGGGCAAACTCGCCGGCCTCGTCTCGCGGATTGATGTTGAAGAAGGGGCGGAAAAGAGCCGGACTTCCCTGGGCGTTGGACTCCGCCCGAAAATGATCCGTCGCCTCGCCCAGCATCCAGTAGTCGCCCTCCACGCCGAAACAACGCCCGCAATCCAACCAACTGCCCAGCCCCACCCGGAAGCCGGATCGAGCTTCGTCCAGGATCTGATCGTCGCCGTACAAAACTGGCGAGGTCCCCAACACCCCGGTCGTTCCCCCGGTGACCAAAGGCGGAATCTCCATGCCTTTGGCCCACCACAGGAGATAGTCCGCTTCCCACCACAGCATCCCCAGGGGCAAGCCGCCGCAAGGCACCAGAACTTGACAGGATGCGTCCAGACCGTCATCCTCAAGGACCAACGCTTCACTTTCCGCTTCGGGCTCCGAGGCCACAACCACAGTGCCCGCACGCTGCCGCCCCTCCGCCGCGACCAAGACCGAGGTCAGAAGAACCGAAGCGAGGCACCCACCAACGGCAGGCGGAAGAAAGGCTTTTAATGTTCGCATGTTTTTCGCCAATCGAAAACGCGCTTTCGAAGAAAGACTTCTGCTGCACGCGCAGCAAGCCGCGTACGTTGTCGTAGACGTTATCGACAACCCAACCCGAAAACTTGTGCAATTCGTTACGGACTTTTTTTTCGGAAAAGATTGCGCAGATTGCCTAACCATCCATTGTTCTGCAGAACGAAAGAGATAATTCGGAGTCGCGTGGTGTCACACTGATCAAAGCGTTGGCGGACTGAGGCATCAGACGCCAAGTCAGGAGGTCACAAGTGCGTCAGACGCCGCAGTTAATGCCCGTTCCAGGGCTGTTTTCTTCCAGGGCACGGGTCGGGACACTGGTTCGCGTTGAGGTGTCCCGGAAGGCACGACCGAATGGCCGATTCCAATGAGTTTCTTTTCACGATTCTCTGTTTCGGCGTCGGCGGTTCCGTGCTGGCACTGCTAGGGATCTGGCTCGAGCTGAGGCGGGGGGCGCGCGCCCGACGCGTTTTTAGCGGAGTGCTGGTCCTGGTGTTCTCCGGCTTGGGCGCGATTCTGTGGACGGCCGGACGGACGATGGCCGTGGTCGGTCCGCTTGTGGCCTTGGCGGCGGCTTGTCTGGCGGCTTACGCGATGCAAGCCGCGTTTGTGCGTCGCTGGGCGCATCGCATGTTGGAGCCCTGGGGCATCTGGACGATGTTGCTAGTTGTCAGCCCCGTCTTTGCAGCGGTTTATGCTCGCTACGTCAGCCGGCCGGCGGACCTGCCGGCGATGCTCCTCGAGCCCGGCCCTGACATGCGCAAGGAAGCCCACGCGCCGCGTGCGCTGACGGATCTGGGGCGTGAAATTGATCTGTTCCACTACGACAATCTCCATTCTCCCGAAGCGTTGGAAGCCTCTTTGCTGGAAATGGAGCGTTTCACGCATGAAGTGATCCGGCTCGAAGGCCCGAATACGGTCTGCAACTGCCACGGCTGGGTCTTCACGGGCGGGACGCACGTCATCCAGAGCAAGGATGTGGATACGATTCTGAACGACAACGGTTACGAGCCCGTTTCGCGAGCCCAGGCGGGAGACGTGGTCGTCTATCGCGACGATTCAGGCGGCGCGTTGCACACCGGACTGGTGCGTTTCGTGGGGGACGATGGAATCGTGCTTGTGGAAAGCAAATGGGGGCCGTTGGGGGTCTTCCTGCACACGTCAGAGACGCAACCCTATGGGCAGCAGTTCGGTTTCTGGCGGAGCCCGCGTCAAGGACACCGGCTCCATCTGGCTCCGGCGACGCCGCCGGAGCAAAGTCCGTGGCAGCGCGGTCAGTAGCCAAGTCCGAGGCCGTTCAGTTCCCGCGTTTCCACCACGCCCCGCGTGACGCGGAACATGCCGGGAAACGGGCCTTCCCAGTCCTTGTTTCCGGCGGGGCAGTACTGCCGGCCGTTCCCCTCGATCGCCGCGACGGTCGGAACCCGTGCTGCCAGGCTGGCTGAATGCAGGAACGAGCGGCCGATGCAAGTCAAGTCCTGGACGCACAGGAACAGGCGATACTTCTGGGCGGCGGCGCCCATCAGCAAGGCCTCGCTGTGGCCCTTACAGGCTTTGAGCGCCACGCCGGAATAGCCCAGTTCGCGCGCCAGCATCAAGCTCTCCAAGTCCAGCAGCGATTCGTCGATGACCACCGGTTTGATCTTCGCCGCAGCATGCATTTTGTTTTCCGGATTGGCCCGCAGATCACGATGAGTCGGCTGCTCGATGTACTGCACCCGCTCCAAGGCGGACGGGGACGCCTCGCGGACCTTGCGGAGGAAATCCAGCACGTAATCCACGTTCGGACACCGCTCGTTGAAATCCAGCGAGTAATACCACGTCGCACAACCCCGCTGCTGCTGCGCCGCCGTCGCCACGCGTTCGACCCCGGCGACGCGCCGCACGTCCCAGTCCAGGTCGTCGCCGGCAAGCTTGATCTTCAAGTGCGTCAGCCCATCGGACAGAATCCATTGTCCCAGGGTTTCCGGCAACCCGTCACCGACCGGTTGCTTGACGTCCACGTCACTCAGGGGATCCAAGGCGCCCACCAGATGATACAACGGCATTTCGGGTTTCGGCTCCCGCAACGTGTACCGATCCAAATACTCGCCGGCAAACTCGGCGGTCAGGTGATGCGCCAAATCCTGATTGACGAACTCGGCGCCGAGCAGATTGTAGGAATTGGCCTGCAGCGTCTTGCCCAAGGCGTCGTGGATGGCGGCTTCCAGCGGACTGGCCGCGACCAGTTGCGCCAGCCTCGGCATGGGCTCCGCCAAGCTCGCTTCGCGCACGACCGTTTCGGCTTCGGCCTGATATTGGGCCGCCAGATCACGGGTAATCTCCAAAGGATGTCCGGCTTCGCGGTACCCGTCGCCCAGTTTTCCGAGACGATGTCCCAGCGCGACCATCGCCGAGAGCGTGTCGTCGGAAGACACTTGCTGACTGGGCCAAGCCCAGGCGTTTCCCATGGGCATCGACCCGAATCCAGTACCGCGGCGGCCGTCGCGCGTCTCGACCTCGACTTCGACATCGAGCAGCACCACATCATCCACCACTCGGCCGCCGAACTTGATCGGAGTTCGGTAGGCGAAACGCTGCGTCGAAGTGGAAACACGCCGAAGGGTGATATCCGTGCTTTTGGCCATGACTGTCCTTTCTCTGCGAGCGCGTGAGCAAGACCGGGAATCGTTTGTGGCCGTCGACGGCGTCGCGTCGTTAGCGGGAACCTCGCCCTCCGGCGGTTCCAGCGTGCCTGGGCGACCGCACGCCCCCCAGACACAGCGGACCTTTCGACAGATGCCTGATGCTCTGGCCCCATGAGTCGCGGGATCATGGGGCAAACCTTGGCCCGTCTTGGGGGGGAGTGAATTCCGCCCTACCCGCCCCGCGGATGCTTGACCAAGCACTAGACCAGTTGCTTCCGCACCGCCCACACGGCGGCTTGGGTCCTGTCGGTCACGCCGATCTTGCGGAGGATGTGCTGGACGTGCTCCTTGACCGTTTCGTAGCTGATGTGCAACGCCTGGGCGATTTCCTTGTTGGTCAGTCCCAGGGCCAGTTGCTTCAGCACTTCGCTTTCACGCTGCGTCAAGGGCACTTCCATTTCGGCATTCAACCGCGGGGTCGCCAACGCGCCAGTCACACGCCGCAGTTCCTCGCGCGTCCAGATGGGCTCCCCGGTGGCTGCGCCGCGAACCGCCGTCAGCAGTCGGTTGCGATCCGAGTCCTTCAACACATAGCCCGCCGCCCCCAACGCGACCGCCCGTGCCACGTAGGTCGGGTTGTCGTAGGTGGAGATGATCAGCACGGGCAGATCCGGACGGTCCAACTTGATCCGGCCCAGGACATTCAGGCCGTCCATGTCAGGCATCCGGACGTCCAGCAGGACCACATCCAACTTCTTCTCTTTGGCCAGTTTTAGAGCCTCGTGCCCGCTGGAAGCCTCCGCCACGACCTGAATGTCGGTGTCCTCAAACAGGCTTCTCAACCCACGCCGCACGACCTCATGGTCGTCTGCCAACAGAACTCGAATTGCCATGACACATCTTTCTGCGTTGAAAAATTCTGTGAAGGAATTCCTCCGGCCGCCTCGAACAGCAGCCAGGGTCCCGCTCCGCCGTCCCGACGCGTTTTCATCGGCCCCGCCACGCACTCGAGGAATCCGGTTTCCATCGGCCCTTGGCCAGGAAGCCTTTTCCATGAGGCCTTTTTCATGCGGCCTGATGAGCCATTTCCGTTTGACGGATGGCGACCTTGGTTGCTATTTATGGTAGCGTCTGAGCGGCGCGCCGCAAGGGGGGGTGACGGGTTTGGTGGTCTCCCAATCTAGGGGAACTCCGGCATTCCCGCCACACCCGTTGATCTCGCGCCCTGAAGGGCTATGGTAACAGCTGCACAAACGCGTGGTCGCGTGTCCTTGGTGTTAGGGTATTTATGGCCGAGTTGGAAGTCGTATCTGCCGAGGCGGTCCGTGGCGACGAAAACGCCGGCCAGGTGGTCGATTGCGACGTGACGGCGCCGCGGGGAATCCCGTGTGAGTCCTGCGGTTGCCCGGTGGAACCCGAAGACAAGTTCTGTCCGGCGTGCGGTTCTCCGAACCCGACCCAGGCCGCGGCGGCGCCGGACGCTGCGCCGTCAACGTTCCTGCGCTGCCAGAACTGCGGCAGCGAGATGGCGACGGACCAGCGGCAGCGGAGTTACGTCTGCCCGTTCTGCGATTCGACCTACGTCGTCGAGTTCGCGCCGGAGCAGACGGGGCGGCAGCGTCCGGAGTTCGTGGTCGGTTTTGCGGTGACGCCCGAACAGGCGCGGGAGAAATTCCAGCAGTGGATCCGCCAGAACTCGTGGTTTCGGCCGGGCGATTTGCGGGCCGCCCAGATCGTCGACAAGCAGAAAGGGATCTACCTGCCGTTCTGGTCGTTCTCGATGCGGGCCGAAAGCCAATGGCGCGCGACGATCGGCGAGTACTGGTACCGCACCGAGACCTACACCCAGCGCGATTCCAAGGGCAATCTCGTCACCAGGACGCGGCAAGTCCGCGAGACGGAGTGGTGGCCTTTGGCTGGCCGGCACCACCGCTACTACAGCGGTTACCTGGTTTCCGGGAGTCGCGGCTTGCCGCAGCGGGAAGCGAACGGGGTCATGCCGTTCCAGTTGCCCGCGTTGAAGCGGTTTCAGCCCTATTTTCTCGCGGGCTGGCTGTGCGAGGAATACTCGGTGGCGCGGGAGGAAGCTTTGGCGGTCTGCCGGCAGGAGTTTCTGGCTCGCGAACAGGCCGGCGTAGCGTCTTTCCTGCCGGGCGACACCCATCGGGATCTGCACGTCGAGACTCAGTTTTCGCACGTGAACTCGGATCTCTGCCTGTTGCCGGTCTACTTGTTGACCTATCGCTACCGGGACCAGCTGTATCGCTTTCTGGTGAACGGCCAGACGGGAAAGGTGGCCGGCAACAAGCCGGTTTCGTGGCGGCGCGTGCTGCTGGCAGCTGGCGGCGGAGTCGTTTTGCTCGCGATCTTGATCTTGCTGGCGATGTGGCTGGGGCGGTAAGCGCGAAGAGCGAGGCGAAGGCGCGGGCCGGGAGCGTTCTTCCGGCAGGGAGTTGAAGGCGAGGCATGAGCGGCGACTTGGGGAAATGCACCGTCTGTGGCGCGCTGCAGGACGAAGAGGACCTGTTCTGCGCCAATTGCGGCACCGAGTTGCCGCCTCGTGCGGACGCCCGGCAACCGCTGCCCACCCACACCTTGACGCACAACTTCCTCTGTCAGGGCTGCGGGGCGTCGATGAGCTATGATGCGTCGGCGCAGAACTTGCGATGTCCGTTCTGCGGTTCCGAGCAACTGCAGCACCAGCAGGACGCGCAGCTGCTCTCGGCGGACCGCGTCGTGCCGTTTGCGGTTGACCGCCCGGCGGCCGAGGACTTGCTCCGCCGCTGGCTGGGCAGCGGTTTCTGGCGGCCCGGCGATCTGGCTTCCGCCGCGGTGCTGACGAAGGTCACGCCCGTCTTCGTGCCGTACTGGGTGTTTGAGGCCCGCACGTTCACCTACTGGACGGCCGACAGCAGCGTCACGCCGTCCGGAGCTCGCGGGGATTGGACGCCGGTGTTCGGAGAGCACCGCGGCAACTACGCCGGACTGCTGATCGGCGCCAGCGGGGCGTTGACGCCCGCCGAAACGGAGGCCCTGTGCCCGTTCGACCTGGCTCAAGCGCAGCCGTACGCCGAGGTCGACACGGAGAACGTGATCGTGGAGCAATTCCGGGTGCAGAGGAAATACGCCCGGCCGCTGGCGCATCAGGACCTGGAGCGACTGGAGCAAGCCGCGTGCCGGCCGTTAGTGCCCGGCCAGTGCCGCAATCTGAAGGTCAACGTGCGGCTGGAGGGCCTGTCCAGTTCCACCGTCTTGCTGCCGGTCTGGATCATGGCCTATCGCTACCAGGAACAGGTCTACCGGTTCCTGGTCAACGGCCAGACGGGGCGAGCGACGGGCCGGGCGCCGGTCTCCTGGAAGAAGATTGCCGCCGCGATTGCCGCTGTTGTGCTGCTCGCCTTCGTGCTATTCTTTATCGTGATGGGCGTTGCAGCGGCGTAACACGGAGGGGTCATGGCTCGGGAAACGATTCTCAAAAGCTACTCCAGCAAGGAAGAGGAAGACCGCGACTTGCGCCCGCAACGCATGTCCGAGATGGTCGGCCAGCGCGAGGTCTACGAGCGGCTGATGATCGTCGTCGACGCCGCACGCAAACGCGGCGACCCGTTGGGCCACGTGCTGTTTGACGGACCACCGGGGCTGGGCAAGACGACCTTTGCGCTGTGCATCCCCCGCGAACTGGGCGTAGGTGTGCAACTGGCCAGTGGGCCCGCGATCAAAGCCCCCAAGGATTTGGTGCCCTACCTCACCAACGCCGAAGAGCGTTCGGTTCTGTTCATCGACGAGATCCATCGCCTGCCGCGGGCGGTTGAAGAGTACCTGTATACGGCGATGGAGGACTTCCGCATCGACATCGTCCTGGGCGAAGGCGTCAACGCCCGCACGCACAACCTGTGGCTGAAACCGTTCACGCTGATCGGAGCCACGACACGGGCCGGGATGCTGTCCGGTCCGCTCCGCGACCGGTTCCCGGTCCGCGAACACCTGGGCTTCTACTCGGTCGAGGAATTGACGGAAATCCTGCGCCGCAATGCGTGCAAGCTGTCGGTGCCCTTGGAGGACGACGCGGCGCGGGAAATCGCGGCCCGCAGCCGCAGCACGCCGCGGATCGCCAACAACGCCCTGCGTTGGGTGCGGGATTACGCCGAAACCAAGGCCGACGGCCGAGTGACGCTGGCCGTGGCGCGGGCGGCCCTGAAAATGGCGGGCATCGACGTGCTCGGTCTGGCCAAACTGGACCGCGATTACCTGATGACGATTATCCGCGTGTTCGGCGGCGGTCCCGCGGGCATCGAAGCGATTGCCCACACGATGAACACCTCGACCGATACGCTGGAGGATGAAGTCGAGCCGTTCCTGCTGCGCAGCGAGTTGCTCGTCCGCAGCCCGCGTGGGCGCGTGGTTACGGCCAAAGGCTATCAGCACCTGAAGATCAAGCCGGCAGCGGACGGCGATCCTGAGCCTCAGAAGCGATTATTCGACTGAGCCAGCTGCCGCCGCCGCTGGACGGGCCAAGGCCCCCTCGCCGCCGCGGGTCAGATCGCCGGCACTCGCCAAGGGCAGCAGGTAGGGGCGCATTTTTTCCAGCGTGAGCGGGCCGACGCCCGGCACGCGGAGCAAGTCTTGCTGGTCCACAAACGGGCCGTTTTGCTGGCGAGATTCCACGATCCGCCGCGCGAGCGTTTCTCCCACGTCGGGCAGCAGGGCGAGTTCCGGCCAGCCGGCGCGGTTGATGTCCACGCGAAAGTCGATCACCTGCGGCGGCGCCCGGTCGATTTCAATCAAACCTCGGCCTTGCCAATACCGCGTCAGGACCGCCAGCGCCATCAGCAGCAGCGAGACGGCCAGCAACAGGGCGACCGTGGCCTGATCCAGTCGCCGCAACAGCGGGGACGCGCCGGCACGATCGGAATTCGGATTCTTCGGCGGGATGTCCATAGGCCGAGGAGAAGGCGTCCTGAGCTGAGATTTGCCGCTGGAAGCCACGTGGGGAAGCAAGCCTGGCGAACCGGACCGCCGCGCCAAGGCTCACTCCGGCCCCTGGATCGTGGCCAGACCAGCGGCGACCGTGTCGTGAATCCGAAACAGCGGACGAAGCCTGGTCTTGTGAAAGACTTCCGCCACGACCGGCTGAAGCTGGCAAAGGTGCAGCGTGGTGCCTTTCTCGTCGCACTTGTTCTTGATCCGGATCATCATGTTCAACCCGGCCGAGGTGATGCCTCGGACCAGCGCGAGATCGAGCAGCAGATTCGTCTTGCCGCCGTCCTCCAACTGGGCCACGATATCGAGGTACAGCTCCTGCAGACCGCCGTCGTCTCGAAGTCGTTCATCATCGATCACAACGACGGGAGTATCCCGCCGCTTGGCAAGGCTGATAATAGTCATGCCTGGAGCCCTCACGAATACGCCACGGGGAAACACTCCCCAAGCAAGAAGTCTATCGTTTTGGGGGCTCAATGCCTATCCCCCCGGAGAAAAATGACACCGGACAAACATGACGCTGCCTTACGATCCGCGTGGAAACCTCCGTTCGTCGTTCCTGTCTCGACGTGCAGAATTGCCGCTGCGCCGTCTTGACAAAACCTCGGCGACACGACATGACGAGAGGGCAACGATGGCCGGCCCTCAAAGCCTGCCCAAAAGAGGGCCCCGGTTGGAGACAAACGGGCCTTTTGCGAACTGGACAATTGGTACGCAACGTTCGAGAAACCCGTGAGCCGAACGGCGTTCGCCGCCGGTGACCGGCGATCGGCACGACCGGCGGCTGGCGTCTTGCCGCTGTCCGGACAGCAACCGCTCCAACGTTGCCCAACGCGAACCGGCCGACCGGCAGGAAGGGAGGGAGGGACTCGTGGCCCCCAGCAAAGACTTCGCACAACTGGATTGGGACGAGACGCTGGCCGATGATTGCCGCCAGATTGTGCGTTTGGCGATCCGCGAGGACCTGGCCCAGGCGCAGGACTGGACCAGCATGGCGCTGGCGCCGGAGGAGGCCCGCGGGCAGGCAACGCTCGTCGCCCGCGAAGCCGGCACCGTGGCGGGCCTGCAGGCCGCCGCGCTGGCCCTGGATGAAATGCAGGTTCCGATCGCCTGGCGGCCGGCGGCCAACGACGGCCAACGGGTCGCGGCCGGCGACGGCCTGGCAGAGTTGTCGGGCCCCGTGCGAGCGTTGCTGACCGCCGAGCGGCTGCTTCTGAACCTGATCGGCCGACTGTCGGGCGTGGCGACCTTGACGCGGCAGTTCGTCCAGGCGGTGCAGGGCACTTCGGCCGGCGTCTACGACACGCGCAAAACCACGCCCGGCTGGCGACGATTGGAGAAATACGCCGTGCGGTGCGGGGGCGGAAGAAATCACCGGACAGGCCTGTTCGACGCGGTGCTGATCAAGGACAACCATTTGGCCTTGATGCAGCTGCGCCCCGGTGAAGCCGTCCGGCGGGCCCGTGACTTTCTGCGCTCGTCGCTCCGCGATCCGGACCAGGCCGAAGCGATGATCATCGAAGTCGAGGTGGATACGTTGGAGCAACTGGAGGACGCCTTGCCGGCCGGCCCCGATCTGATTCTGCTGGACAACATGTCCCTCAGCCAACTGCGGGCAGCGGTCGTCCGGCGCGACGCCGTGGCCCCCGGCGTCGAACTGGAAGCCAGCGGCGGAGTCAACCTGCAGACTGTCCGCGCGATCGCCGACACGGGGATCGAACGCATCAGCGTGGGAGCGCTGACACATTCCGCCGTGGCGCTGGACGTGGCGTTGGATTGGAGTGCCTGAGATGCAGGAATCAAGTTCCAAGACGGAGGAAGTGGCACAGCGGCTCCGGATCCAGTACAACGAACTCGCCGAATTGGCGGGCTCGCTGGCGCATGAGATCAAGAACCCGCTGTCCGTGATCCGCATGAACATGGAGTTGCTGGCGGAAGATTTCGCCGACGCCGAGACGCCCCACGAACGCCGCGCCCTGACCAAGATCGAAACGGTCCAGAAGCAGTGTACCCGGCTGGAAAACCTGCTCCGCGACTTCCTCAAGTTCGCCCGGCTCCGCGATCTGGAACTGTCGCCCGGCAGTTTGAACGACGTGGTGGAGCGCGTGCTCGCGTTTTTCGAGCCGCAGGCGAAACAGTCCGACATCGAATTCATCCGCTTTTTGGATCCGGCGCTGCCGAGCATCAAGCTGGACGAACAGACCCTGCACGCGGCCCTGCTGAACCTGGTCAAGAACAGCCTGGAGGCCATGCCCGACGGCGGCCAGTTGTTGGCCCGTACGCGGTTGACCCGCAACGGCGTGGCGCTGGACTTGATCGATACGGGCTGCGGCATGGACAGCAAGACCGCCATGCGGATGTTTGAGGCGTTCTATTCCACCAAGAACGGAGGCTCCGGGCTGGGGCTGCCCACCGCCCGCAAGATCATCGAGGCCCACGGCGGACGGATCAGCGTGCAAAGCGACGTCGGGCGCGGGACCCAATTCACCCTCGAATTCCCCCAGCCGGCTCGAATCCAATAGAGCGGCCTCCCACGCGGCAGGAAATCCGGCCAACGGCGGGCGTTTGCCCGCCGGCCTGGTCCGCGTTGTCCGGGATTCTTCGCCTCGCCGCCCGTCCACAGCGCGGATCGTAACCTACAGTTCTATGGCGATTCGCACAGTCGGCTTGTTGCTGAGATCAGCGGCCTGCCCGCTAGATGGCGGCGCGGATTGCCGAGGGCTGCCCGCACAGGACGCCCGCCACGCTTATCCGCTACGACCGGACCGCTGCCGGAGAGATCACCATGCACTGCCATGACCTGGCCCGACGAATTGAACGGCTGCAACCGGAAGCGGACGTCCGCAACGTCGCCCGCTTGTGCCTGTTGCTGGCAAATTCGACTCCCGACGTCGGGCGGCTCGAAGACGACCACCAACTGGCTCGGGCCTGGCAGGACATCTACCTCCGCATGCAAGCCACCGCGGATCAGCACGCCGCCATGACGGAAGAACTGGAAGACTTGGCGCGCGCCGATCCGAAACGCTTTACGGCCGACCAAATCTGGGTGCTCATCCGGGCGATCAAAGTCCAGGGTCAAATCTTGCAGATGTACCTTGGCGAATCGCCCTTGCTGGTGTAGAACCGGAACACCATGACTCGGCATACCGTTCCCGGACTCTTCGTCACCGGCACCGACACGGGCGTCGGCAAAACCTACGTGGCCGCTTGCCTTGTCCGCAGCCTGGCCGCAACCGGCCTGCGCGTCGGCGTCTACAAGCCGGTGGCCAGCGGTTGCGTTGGGGACGGCGGACGGTTGTTCAGCGAGGACGCCGCCGCGCTGTGGCACGCCGCGGGCTGTCCGGGGGACCTGGACCGGGTCTGTCCGCAGCGTTTCGCAGCGCCGTTGGCCCCGCCGCTGGCGGCCCGCAGGGAGGGCCGCAACGTCGATGCGGCGCTGTTGCGCACCGGGCTGCAGTATTGGCTCGATCGCGCCGACCTGGTGGTGGTGGAGGGCGTGGGAGGCCTGATGTCGCCGGTCACCGACACCGAATTCGCCGCCGACCTCGCCGACGATTTCGGCTTCCCGTTGCTGGTCGTTGCCGCGAACGCGTTGGGAGTGATCAACCAGACGCTGCAGACGCTCATCACGGCCGCCACGTTCCGCGATGGTCTGAAGCTTGCCGGGATCGTGCTAAACCACCCCCGCCCGCCATCGCCGGACGACCCCAGTCTGGCGACCAATCGGAGCGAGTTGCAGCAGCGGTGTGTCCCGCCCGTCTTGGCGGAACTCGGCTGGCAGGCCGAGTCCTTTGAGCCAGCGGTTGACTGGCGGGAATTCGCCCGCCAGCCGCCAAGCGACCCGGCCGTTGCGGAACAGCCTGGCGGCTGATGCTCCGCGCCGCTCAGGAG
This sequence comes from Candidatus Anammoximicrobium sp., assembly GCA_012515235.1. GTDB lineage: Bacteria > Planctomycetota > Planctomycetia > Pirellulales > Pirellulaceae > Anammoximicrobium. The sequence continues at coordinate 12,727 of JAAYYU010000141.1, read as the reverse complement.
GCGACGGCGACCGCCTCCGCTTGCGTGCGTTGCTCCGCCCGGCCGACGTCCAGGCACAACCGCATCGCCACGCTCCAGCGCCCGTCCGCGTCCCCGCGGACCAGCCAGTGCGGCTGAACCACGACCGACTGATGCACCAATTCGATTCCCGACTCGGACTGGCTGACCGTGCCCACGGGGAACGTCCAAACGCTCGACGGACGGTTCCACTCCAGACGGACGTCCAGCCCCAGCCACCGGTCGAGCAGGCCCAGCGCCGAGACGTCGTGCAGATCCAATTCGGTTCCCAAGTGGCCCAGGCTGGCGCCCTGGCCGTTGTAGAAATACCGATCCTCCGCGCCGGCCGGCATCCCGGCAAAATTGAACTCGACGCCGAAGTGCAGGAGGGCGTCCGGCGGGAGTCCTTCGATCAGATAGGCGATCTGAAACGCGGAGGAATCCGATTCGAGCGTGACGCCTTTGGTAATCTTCAGCGGAATGCCCCAGGCGTTGCCCTGTTTGGACAACTGCACCTGGATGCAGTCCGGACGCCTGCGCAGCTTGGCTTCATACAATCCGCTCGCAAAGTCGCCACGTTCCTGGGCCTCGCCGCTGACCACGGCGGAAAAGTGGATGTCGTTGTCGTAGAAGTGATCGACCAGGCTCTTGCGGGGATAGCGATCGTAGCGGAGCAAGCGGTCCAGGCCGTCCTGTTTGAACCGCACGCACTCGTGGATGCTGGCGCAATCGTCCCCCCGGCCCGACGGGCCTGCCAAGACCTTGCGGTGATAGGCTTCCGGCCGACGGCACAACGTGGCCAACGCGTTGTGGCAGATGGCACGGACGTCCAATTCGTACATCTGTCCGCCCATCGCGGGCGCCAGCAGCGCCACCAGTTTGTTGTTGGCCAGTCGCACCTCCTGCCGGGCGTCGAAGTTGTAGTCATCCACGGACGCCTCCACGTGCCCGTTGCTGTGTCCGTTGCGGGTGGCCTTGTCCAGCAGGTTGTCGGCCGCGATCAGGTGGTTGTAGACGGCGTTCCGCAAATGGGGCAGATAGATGCCGCCAAACGCCCCGTGCCAGTAGCTGCAGTTGCATTGGCCGCGGTAAAGCTCGCGCCGCGCCCACGCAAAATCCTCGCCGCCGGCGCCATTCCGCTCTGCCTGTTCCAAGCGGCGGCTGACCATCATCATGCGGCTGTACATCTCGTTCGCTTCGGGGTACTTGACCTTGAAGTTCCGCCAGAACCCGCCGCGCACAAAGGGCTTGATGCGGGGCCAACGCTGGTCGTGCTCCAACTCGTGAATCGCGCTCTCGTACGCCAATTGCTGGGTCACCGGCAGTGCCCATTCGGTCATTTCCCGATAACTGCAGTCCGGCAGATAGATCTTGCCCAGCGGCGGAACATGGTCCACGGCGTCCGCCAAGGTCGTCGTCGTCAACCAATCCGAATTCGCGGCCAACGCATCAAAGAAACGCCGCAACCAGCCGTCCTGGTAACAGTGCTTGTGCGTGCCCGGCCAGGTTCCGAACTTCTCTCCGTCGTCCCCAAAGACCGCGACCGCTTGCGGATGCTGGGCCGAGATGCCCCGCAAGTGCTCTACGATTTCGTGAGGGTCACGGAACGGGATGTAATAGCGCAGACGTTCGCTGCCCGGAAAAATACTCAACGTCCGGCCGTCGTCCTCGGTGACGTAGTAACCGTTCAGCCGTTCTTCGCTCAGGCCCGCGTTGCGGAAATGAAAATCGTCCAGCACGGTGTACTGAATCCCCGCCGCACCGACGTCGCTGGTCAGCGATTGCTCCCAAACTCGCTCCGGCATCCACATGCCCCGGACGCTCGCTCCCAACCGATCCTGCAGCCACTGGGTGTACATCTGAATCTGTCCCAGGCGGTCCCGCGGCGGAATCATCGTCAGGATGGGTTCGTAAAAAGGGCCACCTAGAATCTCGATGCGCCCTCCCTGCACCAGTCGCGACAGGCGTTCCAGATACTCGGGATGATGCACCTCCAGCCATTCCAGCAACGGGCCGCTGGTGTGCAGCGAGACGCTCAGCGCCTCGTACGTCTCGAAAACATCGAGGAACGGCCGGTAGCTTTCCTGATAGGCCGCCTCGAAAACGTGATCGAAATTCCCGATCGGCTGATGATTGTGCAAAACCAGGCAGAAGCGAATCGACGTGCTCATGGGTCGCCAGCTGTTCCTTACGTGGACCTGCGACAATCGCTGCTGTCGAGCCTCGTCGCAGCATTCATGACGTTCACGTTACGTTGCAGGATGCGCGCAGCTTGCCGGCCGCATCTTCCGGAGAGACGGTATTAATATAATCGCCCGCTCCCCACTCAAAACCTGCAGTATTTGTCAGCCTTGGAAAGAATTCCAGGTGCCAGTGGAAGTAGCTTACGGGACTGAGGCGAAACGGAGAAGTGTGAATCAAGAAATTAAACGCCGGGTCATGGAGAACGACCTCAACGCCACGTACTAAATCCCGCACAAGTCTCGCCAAGTCCCTAGTCTCCCCATCTTCCGCCATGTCAAAACTGCAGTGGTGCTTTCGCGGGAGGACCCAGACCTCGTAGGGGAACTGACTTGCAAAGGGGCAAAAAGCCAAGAAGGCTTCGTTCTCCGCCACGATCCGCGCGCCGCTGGATGACTCCACGTCCATCATCTCGCAAAAGACACATCGACCGTGGCGCTCAAAATACGTCTGCGCTCGCGACAGTTCGGCCTGGATTTGCGTGGGCACGATCGGCGTACCGATCAACTGGCTGTGGGTGTGCTCCAGAGAAGCGCCCGCCGCCGGACCGGAGTTTTTGAACAATTGTCCATAGGCGATTTGCGGATTCGCTCGCAGTCGCCGCAAGCGATCGCGGAAGGCGACAAAGACAAGTTCGGCTTGGAGATCGTCCAGTTCGCCGAAGCTGAGCACGTGATCGGGCGCTTCGATGATCACTTCATGCACCCCATACCCAATGCCCACTTCGTACAGCGACGGGGCAGTTGCGGGCAGTTGGTCGTGCCTGGTCAGCGCGGGATACAGATTCGGCACGACTCGCACTTGCCACTGTCCGCCGTCACCCGCCTGTCCCCGGTCCCCGTAGGTGGCCACGGCCTCGGGGGTATCCGACTCATGACCGCGACAGAACGGGCACCGCTTCAAGGCCCGTCGGCCGGCTTCCGCGGCAAACTGTTCGGGACGCAGGGCGCGATTCGGGGCGAGGATCACCCAATGGTCGGACACGGGGTCTTTGCGGAACTCAGACATCGCTCACAGGGCCAAGATGGCATCCCTCCAGAGACGTTCAAATTTCGCGATCGGCATGTCGACCAATCGCGTAAAACGGGCCGCCGGGCCGAAGTTCTCGACGTTGGCCAAGAAGGACTCGAACGTGTCCGAACGCAGCAGATTTTTCTCGAACGTCAGGAAGTAGGCGAGCCCCCAGGAGTACAGATAATACCGTTGCGCGGCGCGGCTGGATGACGGCTCCAGGAAATTCTGCTCGCTCGCCGTGACGACGTCCGCGAGTTTCAGCGGCTGCTCGTCGCGCAGGTCTTTCTGCAGTTGCGCCAATCGCTGGCGATCCGGCGCGTCGATCCGCAAGCTATCCCCTTCGATGTGACCGACCTCGAAGATCTGCGCCAATCCTTCATTCAACCACAGGGGCAGCGTGACGTCCGGCTGCGGACAGACGTAGTTCTCGACGTAGGCATGAAAAGCCTCGTGATACAACTGCGCGAACATGCGGTCCGTCACGGTCAGGAAGGCGGCTTCGTTCTGGACTCGAGCCGCTTCCAGCCGGCTGAGCGCCTCGTTGTATTCACGCTGCCAGGCGGCGCTCCGCAGCTTGACCTCCTGTTCGATTTGCGCGGCGGAAAAACCCCGCTCTTTCATCTGCTGGATCAATCCCGACAAACGATCGGAAAAAGAGCTTTTCAACGCCCGATATTGACGCCGCACTTCTTCGTTCTGGGCTTGTGTCTGCTCCAGGCGGCGACTGAACGTGTTCAACTCGCCGCCCGCCAGAACCAGGTTCTGGACGGCGGAGTAACAGGCGGGGGCGGTGATCTGCAGGCCCGCGTCGCGGAGGTGCTGCAGGTATTCGTCCATGGAACCGAAGATCACCACCCGCATGCCGGTCCGGTGGTCGCGCTGCGGCGGCAGCGTTTGCCGGTAAGCGCGAAAGATCTGTTCGGCACGCACCACGCACCGCCGCACCATGCTCTCGTCCGCAGTGCTTTCCAGTTGAAACCAAGGCCCGTCGTAGGCCCAGCGGACGGTCCCGTTGCGCTCGGTCTTGCGCAGCGGCACGTCCTCCATCCGGCCCGCCTCGATCCTGGCCCGATTGCGGAACTGCTGGAACCTGGCCCACAGCTTCGCGCGCTCCGGCTCCGTTAACTTCTGTTTCTTCGCCACCCGGTCCGGACTGACGGGACGGATGACCGCAAACATCGATTTGCCCGGCGGGCGAACGATCTCGGCGAACTCGATCTCCTCCTCGCCTTCGGCCAAGACCAGGCCTCGATGAGTCCGGCCGTCCTTCATTTCCAGCACGTCGAACTTCCAGTCGGCCGGTGCTTCGGCGGGCGAGGCGGCAGCCCCCGCCAGATGCCAGACGACGGACCACGCCACGGCGATCCGCAGCGCGCGGGCCGCCGCCCGACAGCGACCAGCGCGAAAGCGACCACCGGATGCCTTGCCGCGAAGGGTCATACGCCAATCAACAACCATCGCCGGTCAAAAGGGCCGATATACTTCGACGCTCGTATCCGAAATGTAGCCAATGGCCAGCCGGTCTTTCAAGTCCTTGGCGTCTTGCGGCCAGTAGTCAGGCGCCGGCAGACCGGCCATCGCGGCGGTGCTCACGTGGCCGTCCAAGAACGAAACGCAGGCCACTTTGCCGCCGTGCCGAAAGTGAGTTCCGGGCGCGGTAAAATAGTCGGCGTCGTCGGGACCCTGGATGAAAAAATTCTCCGTCGCCGTCAGCACTGGGTAGTCCGGAGGATACGGAAGCTGGATGCGGGCCGAGTCGGTCATGACCACGGTCCTGCTGGTCGCCGGAAAATCCGCCAGACTCCTGGTGACGACCTGAGCGGCGTACGCAGGGGGCGGGTAGTAGGTGGTGCCCAGGTTCTGATTATAGCCGTACCCGCCGTTGTCGCCGTGGTACAGCAGCGTGATGCTCGACCGGACCAGCGACGGACAACGGAAGACCTGGGCATTGTTCTCGATAAAAGGAACGATCAGTCCTCGGCCGACATCGACGTCGTTGGTGGAATAGTCCACTTCGCCAAACCAGGCGACCGACTTTGGATACCCCGGCAGCATGGCCGGCGGCAGCACCCGATAAACGTCGTGATACATCTGCACGGCGAGCGTATTCTGCTTGAGGTTGTTCTTGCACTCGGCCGTCCGCGCGGCCTCTCTCGCCGCCTGGATCGCGGGCAGCAGCAAGGCGACCAGAATGCCGATGATGGCGATGGACACCAACAATTCGACCAGCGTAAACCCTCGACGGCTCATAGCCAGACTCCTTGCGTCCGCGCACGGGGCAACGGTCTCCGCGCCTCAAGGCCGCAACGAGGCCCTTGGAAGTGCATGTCCGGAAACTCAAATCGCCCTCCAGCGGCAACTGTCCCGCGCAGTTGGCCGCGCACCTGGCGTTGGTAGGTCTTCTGACTCCCGAGTTGAAGCGGTCCCGGCCTTCTCGTCGCACCGCCTGCGACAATGGCTCCAAAGAAGGGACTGCCCTCTGATTCTCGGTTACAGCGGCGGGGCCGTTCCGGAATTCCACCGGATTCCCTGTTTGTCGGCCAACGAGCAATTACGGCCGACCACCAACGCCCCAATTGACGCGGTTAAACTATCAGCCCTCAGAAAGACTGTCAAGCGCCCGCACGGCGGGGGGCGACAAGGTAGCAGGATGCGCCAGCGGGACGGGCGAATTGCCGGATGTCGAATTTCGGGCGCGGGGCGTCTCGCACGCCCCGTCGCGAGGCGGCGGTAACCCGCACGCCCGGCGGTCATGCACCAAGCATCTGGAACGCGTCGCCTCGCTCGCGAATCTGACGCAAGCCGACTCCAGCCACTCCGGCGGTCATCTCAACTGCCGCACAACGGCTCTTTCTTTTCCGTGATGCGAGGACACTTCGGCGCCATTTCCGCATTGCGTTGCTTGAATTCCGCCCATTCTTCCGGCAAGTTGTCTTCGTGGAAAATGGCTTCCACCGGACACTCGGGAACGCAAGCTTCGCAGTCAATGCATTCCTCCGGGTGGATGTAGAGCATCTGTTCACCCTCGTAGAAGCACTCGACGGGGCAAACCACGACGCAGTCCGTGTACCTGCAGCCGAAGCAAGGTTGGGCAACGATGTGAGCCATGACCGATCAACTCCTGGTTATGAGTTTCAGAACCTACCCCGGTAGTGAACGCCAGTTTCGTGGCATCTCCGTCCAAGCTGCTCAGCAGCCTCCGCAGAATCTGGCCGCGATTCGGCCCGCGGCACGACCCGGCACACGCTCGTTTCCGGCCCTTGCAGTACAGCAACAAGCCCTTGCCACAGAAGCACTTGCAGGAGACGCACGGGACGTGATTTTCGGCATCCTATTGATGAGACCCAGTGCTGTCAAGCCACAGTACGGGAACTCCGCCTCCTCCATTTGCGACAAAAATGTTAGACTTGTTTCAGATTGCGGGCGATCTTAAAATCAAGGTAGATTGGGAGTTCGGTTGAAGGCCCCAGTAACTTGTCGATGGCCGTGGCGGCGCACAACTTTCTCCTGCCTAAGGTGACTTCACGTGGCGCTCCTCGAGTTTGACCGAAAGCTGTTGCGGCGATGCCTGAACCGCGAGTCCCAGGCGTGGGAGGCTTTCGTCGACCGCTTCCTCGGATTGGTGCTGCACGTCGTCCGCCATACCGCCAAGTCGCGTTCGATTCGCCTGAGCCCGCAAGATGAAGAAGACCTGGTCGCGGAATTCTTCCTGACGGTGGTCCGCAACGATTTTGCGACGCTGCGGCAGTTTCGTGCGGAGAGCAGTCTGGCCACGTACCTGACGGTGGTCGCCCGCCGCGTCGTGGTCCGGGAAATGCTGAAGCGATTCTCCGGGCCTCGCGCGAACGAGGTCGCGGAGCCCCACGACCCCTACTCGCCGGCTCCTCGGGCAGACTTCGCCTCGGCCGAGACGCAACTGAGCAACCGCGAAGAAGTCGAACGGCTGATGCACGGCCTGACCGAGTCCGAGGCGGAAGTCGTGCGCCTGTATCACCTGGAAGGCAAGACCTACCGGGAGATCAGCTCCGCCGTTGGCATTCCCGAAAACAGCATTGGCCCCACCCTGAATCGGGCCCGTGCGAAGATGCGCCAAGCCATGGCGGATTCGTCCGTCTGATCTTTCAACCTCCGTGAATTGGTCCCGCCCTCAGACATGCTCGTCGGAATCATCAGCAAAATCATCTCTGACAAGAAGATCGGCTTCATCAAGCCTTGCGATTCCCGCGGCGACGTCTTTTTCCATTGCAGCGTGGTGGTCGGCAGCCAGTTCGAACAGCTGCAGGAAGGACAGCCGGTGGCCTTCGACCTGGATCGGGCCCCCGAAGCGCGCGAGCGGCCCCGAGCGATCAAGGTGCAGCCCTGCGACGAGAAACTGCTGGGCCGACGGGCTGCCGACGAACCTCCGCCCTCCGGGCACCCACGGGCGCGCCATCGCAAGCCCACGTGGCGAAGGTAGCCACGCAGGACACGGGAGCATGAACACAAACGATTCGCGACTGGCCAAGCAGGTTGAATTCATCGTCGAGATCGACAAACTGAAACACGTCCACCGCCGCACGTGGCTGACCGACAAGTCGCGGCGCGAGAACGACGCCGAGCATTCCTGGCACCTGGGCATGATGGCGATCCTGCTGCTGGAGCACGCCCAACAGCCGCAGTTGGATCTGCTCCGCGTCTTGAAAATGGTTCTGATCCATGACCTGGTGGAGATCGACGCCGGCGACACGTTTGCCTATGACAGCGTCGGGGCGTTGGACAAAGCGGAACGGGAGACGGCCGCCGCCGATCGCCTGTTCGGCCTGCTGCCGCCCGACCAGGCCGCCGAATTCCGGGCACTCTGGGAGGAATTCGAGAGCCGCCAAACCGCGGAAGCCAAGTTCGCCGCCGCCCTGGACCGCTTCCAGCCGATGCTGCACAACTATCGGACCCAGGGCAAAGCCTGGCAGGAACACGGGATCACCGCCGAGCAGGTGATTGCCCGCAACCGGCACATGGCCGAGGGCTCGCTTGCGATGTGGGACTATGCCCGGCAATTCGTGGCAGATGCCGTCGCCAAGGGCTATCTCCGGCAGTGACCGGCGTCCCTCGCCAAGACAACCGGACCTTGGCCGGACGCTCTCAGCACGGAAGCGCGGCGAGCACAAGCGCGGCGGTACACAGGAGTCCGAAGGCCAGATTCAGCTGACCCGTAGCCCCGTCCAACGAGCGAAACAGCGCCGGATCGGGACTGGTCTTGCGCGCCAAGCCGCGCCGCATCAGACGCACGGCAAGCGGCAGGGCGAGGAACGTGACGAAAAACGTCAGCGGCATCTTGGGCCCGATTCCCAGACGGCCAAGGGCCATGAGGGCGAGCAGGACCAGGAACGGCGAGAAGACCAGGAAGGCATAGTAGACGACGGACAGACGATCGCCGAGCAGCGAGGCGACCGTCCGTGCGCCGCCCGCCGTATCCGGCTCGATGTCCCGCCAGTTGTTGGCGTGCAGGATGCCGCTGACCACCAACGACATCGGCACCGCCCAGGCCGCAGGCACCCAGGACAGCGTGCCGGTCTGGGTGGTCCAGGCACCGAGCGCGCCGAGGATTCCAAAGTCGAGAAACACCGCCAGATCGCCCACCGCGTGGTACTTCAGCGCAAACGGTCCCGCCGAATACAGGATTCCGATCGCGATGCCCGCCAAGCCGATCCACAAAATCGGCAGGCCGACGACCGCGACGAGCATCCCCAGAAAAACGGTCCCCAGTGCGAACAGCGCCGCCGCGACGGCGAACGCCTTGCCAGGCGTGATCCAGCCGCGGACCACCGCGCCGCTCACCGGGTTGACGCGCCGGTCGAAGCCGCGATTGAAGTCAACCCCGTCGTTCAGCAGGTTGGCCCCGACGTGCAGCAGCACCATGCCCAGAAACGCGGCGACGAACCGGAGTCCGTGGATCTCGGCGCCCCCGATCGTCCAGGCCATGACCGTCCCGAAGATCACCGGCATGGTGGACGCCGTTAGCGAATACGGCCGCGAGGCGATCCACCACAGCCTCACGAAGCCCGGCCGCTGCCGATCGGAATCTTGATTCATCACCCCGCTCCTGGTTCGCCGAGTTGCCCGCTCCCCGCCGCTTGATTTTAACGCCTCGGACGCCGCGGGTTAATGCCGCCTCTGCGGAGTCGGAGGCGTCCGGTCGGCCGCGGCTGCCGCCTTGATTCCCCCGTTTTTCCTGCTAAACTCAGTCCCCGCTGCGGAAATTCGATTTCCTATCAGTCAGTCAGGAGATGCCATGACAACGATCGATTTTGGTGGAGTCACAGAAGAAGTCGTCACCCGCGACGAATTCCCGATGAAAAAGGCGCTCGAGGTTCTGAAACACGAGACCATCGCGGTGATCGGGTACGGCGTGCAAGGTCCGGCGCAGTCGCTCAATATGCGAGACAACGGGTTCAACGTGATCATCGGCCAGGCGTCCAAGTTCAAGAAGGACTGGGACCGCGCGTTGGCCGACGGCTGGGTGCCGGGCAAGACTCTATTCGAGATCGAAGAGGCGGCGGAGAGAGGCACGATCGTCCAGATGCTGGTCTCCGATGCGGCCCAGAAGGCGATCTGGCCGGACATCCAGAAGCACCTCAAGAAGGGCGACGCGGTGTACTTCTCGCACGGCTTCTCCATCGTCTACAAGGACCAGACGGGCGTGATCCCGCCTCCCGACGTGGATGTGATCATGGTGGCTCCCAAAGGATCGGGATTGAATGTCCGCCGCAACTTCCTGTCCGGCGCGGGCATCAACTCCAGCTTCGCGGTCGAACAGGACGCGACGGGCCGCGCTCGGGAACGTACGCTGGCCCTGGGCATCGCCGTGGGTTCGGGCTTCCTGTTCCCGACGACGTTCCAGAAGGAGGTCTACAGCGACCTGACCGGCGAGCGAGGCGTGCTGATGGGCGCGCTGGCCGGCATCATGGACGCCCAGTACGAGGTGCTGCGGGCCAACGGGCACAGCCCCAGCGAGGCGTTCAACGAGACGGTCGAAGAGCTGACTCAAAGCCTGATCCGGCTGGTGGACGAGAACGGCATGGACTGGATGTACTCCAACTGCTCGGCCACCGCGCAGCGGGGCGCGCTCGACTGGCGACCGCGGTTCAAGGCGGCCGTGCTGCCGGTCTTCCATTGGCTGTACGACCGTGTGGCCTCGGGCAAAGAGACCGCGCGGGTGCTCGAATCCACGGGCGGCGCCAATTATCAGGAACTGCTGGGCCAGGAACTGGCCGAGATGCGCAACTCGGAGATGTGGCGGGCCGGAGCGGCCACCCGCGCGCTGCGCCCGAAGGAGGCGCCCAAGGAGATCTCGGCCGGCACCAAGGGCGTGGGCGGCCGGGGCGAGAACTGAGCCGCAGGGACGCGCGGCCCGTGGCGCCAACCACGGCCGACGCATCAGGGGCGCGCGGGGCGACCGCCCCGCGCGGATTGCCGGAAGCCCGCCGCTGCCACAGCGGCGAAGGAGTAACGCATGCGAGGTTCCCTGCTCGGCGCGACGCTGATTGCGGCTCTGGGCGGCCTGTTGTTCGGCTTCGACACGGCCGTGATTTCGGGAACAACGGTGTGGCTGCGGCAGGTCTTCGACCTGAGCGACTTCTGGCTGGGCTTCACCGTCGCCGGCGCTTTGATCGGCACGATTGTCGGCGCCATGGCCGCCGGGCTCCCCGCGGACCGGATCGGACGCCGCCGGACGCTGATGGTCATCGCCGTCCTGTACTTCGTTTCGGCCGTCGGGACCGCCTTGCCGTGGGACTGGTACTCCTTTGTCTTCTTCCGCTTCCTCGGCGGACTAGGCGTCGGCGGAGCGTCGGTCGTGGCGCCGATGTACATCGCGGAAATCTCGCCGGCCCGCCTGCGAGGCCGCCTGGTGGCGCTCACCCAGTTCAACATCGTGCTCGGCATCCTGCTGGCCTTCTTTTCCAACTTTGTGATCGCCCAACTGGGGCTGGGATCGGCCGAATGGCGGTGGATGTTCGGCGTCGAGGCGTGCCCGGCGGCGGCCTTCTTCGGACTGCTGTTCTTCGTTCCGTACAGCCCCCGTTGGCTGGTCTCCCAAGGCCGGTTGGACGAAGCCCGGACCGTGCTCGAACAACTGGGCACGGACGCCGACAGCGTTGCGGACCAGTTGCGCGAAATCCAAGCCTCGCTCAACGTGCAACATCACACCTTGCACGAACCGCTATTCTGCAGAAGCTACCTGCGGCCCGTCCTGCTGGCCGTAGCGATTGCCATGTTCAACCAGTTGTCGGGCATCAACGCCTTGATGTACTACGCGCCCGACATCTTCAAGATGGCCGGCGCCGGCGCGAACGCGGCTCTCTTGCAGGCCGTGGCGATTGGAGGAACCAACCTGGTCTTTACGATGGCCGCCCTGGCGGTCATCGACCACTTCGGCCGCCGCCGGTTGATGCTCGTCGGCTCGGTCGGATATATCCTCAGCCTGAGCGGAACCGCGTGGGCCTTCTACACCTATGGCCAGAATTTCACGCCGACCGGCGGCGCGATCGTGCTGGTCAGCCTGTTGGTGTTCATCGCCTCGCACGCCTTTGGCCAGGGTGCGGTGATCTGGGTGTTCATCAGCGAAATCTTCCCCAACCGCGTGCGCGCCCGCGGCCAGGCCCTGGGCAGCTTTACCCACTGGTTCATGGCCGCAGCGATCTCCTGGACGTTCCCGATGTTCGCCGCCAAGTCGGGCGGGCACACCTTTGCCTTCTACGCGGCGATGATGGTCCTGCAATTGCTGTGGGTGCTGCTGGTCATGCCGGAGACGAAAGGCGTGCCGTTGGAGCAGATCCAAAAGCGGCTGGGAATTGAATAACTGCCCCAGCGTCTCCCCGGCCGCAAAACGGCCCCTCGTGCGATACCCCCCCCAACGGCAAACGGGAACGTTCGCCGCTACTGCCGCTGGCGACGGCTCCGCGACAGTGTCCCTTTGACCCGCACGTCCGGAGCATCTTGCCAGCTCCATCTGGTGAAGCTGGGACGAATCCGCCAACCCTGCGCCCCCGATTTTCGGCCTGGAAAGTCCAGCGACCTGCCTGCCGATCTATTCTTCATCACCCGGAATGACACCAAGGAGCGAACGGATGGAGCGGAAAGACGCCGATCGTCTGCCCACGCTAATCGCGGACACGGAGACTCTGCGGCAACAGCTGCAGGAACTGTACGCCAGTGTCAAGGCCCAAAGTGCTCGACGCCGGGAACAGGCCGAACCGTCCGCAGGCGCCGGGATGGTGATCCGAGGCAAATGACCTCCCTGGCTTCAAGGCCCTGACGATGGGCAAGTTCTGCCGCCCACGCTGCCCACCGACTCTCGTCTCGCCGATGCTCTCCTCAATCGTGACCATGCCTTCCGCTAGAGGTACGGCCGAGCCAGTTGGGGTCAGTTGGGGTCAGGCTTACAGAATTCAATTTTCGCCGAGCAGAGTCGTGCAATCTGGTTGACGTGACCATCGGC
>JAAYYU010000140.1 GCA_012515235.1 Candidatus Anammoximicrobium sp. | reverse complement strand
GGGGACGCGACCTTCTTGGACCGTCCGTCCAGTCTCAGCGCCGACTGGCCTTTGCCGCGGCTCCTGGAGGAACAAAAACGGGATAACAAATCCCAGTCTCTCGACCGCGCCGTTTTGGCGCGGCAGGGGCGTGCTGCCGTCGTTGGCAAAGCAAGCACCCAGGTCGCCCCGATAGACGCCCAGGCCGAAGTTCAGCCCGGCTTCGACGCTGAACGTAGCGTCAGCCAGCGCCGTCTCGTCCAAGGAACCGAGCACTCCCAGATCGATACCTTCATCGACCAGATTCAAGTCGACGGTCTTCGAGTCGCTGGTTTGTTCAGCGCGAAGTTGAACGTGACCGTGTCGCTCGGCGCGTCGTACTGGACATCGACGTCGATCCCGGACGGCAGAGCACTGTCCGTGTATCGATCCCGCCGCCCGGCCGCTCCCAGTGGTCGACCAAACCATCGGCATCGGTGTCCAAATGAGCGGCACGAAACACCTTGGACACCGAAGGACCTACGACAGGGACCGCTCCGACCCAAAACGCCAGCTAATGGTCGCCGGGATGCACCGTGCGAACCGCCCTGTCCGATCCGTACTCGGCGACAGCGATCGGATCGTCGAGTTGGAAGTCGATCACCTCCTCGTCGTTGATCTTGTCTTCCCACTGCGCGACAGGAAGCGGGCTCGTCGGATGAAAGACGCGGCCAAAGGGCGATATGAGTTCCCGCTGGCTGTCCACACGGGCGTTCCAAATGCCCATGGTGTCCGTGAATAGCAGAGGCGTTCCTTGCGGACCGTGCGGGGCAAGCGGTTAGAATCAGAGAACCTATGAGATCCTGTGCCAAGAGGTGAAACAGGGAAGCTGCTGATTCGTCGACGTTGTCATTGCCGCGGCCTGGGAAGCATCCGTCGGCTGGAAATCGCACGTTTCAGCCGTCGGCGACGCGAGGCCAAACGGAGCGCCGCGTTTGCACGTCACCGGCATCGGGGCCGGGCAGAAAAGCGCCCCGTAAACGGTGACCAGTTCCATCCCGCTCACCTGCTCCTGCAAGCGGCCACAACTCCACGTTGTATACCTTGCCACGAACCATTCCATTGATATGATATGCAGAGTCCGCACGAAAGATACCGGGTGCGCGGATGGTGATGTTCCCCAGAGCTTCCGCGCCGGCCGCGGAGGTGGCTGCGGATCCGAAAAGGGGCCGTGTGACTAGTTCCCCGGAATGAGCGTTTGCGATGCGGGCGGTGCATCATCCGCAGGTTGTCCCGCCATTGACACCCGCGGCGTCCCCGATCTGCCAGACATCGACTTATCAAGCCGAGAGCACCGCGACGTTGGCCCCTTTCGCCTCGGCTGGTCAACCTGCAAGTTTCCATAGCCGGTACGGCATCCCGGCGGGCCTGATCCGGATGTCGGTGGGGATCGAGGAAGCCGATGACTTGATGGCCGACGTTCACCAGGCGTTGGACCAGAGCGGAGGGGAATCGTGAAAGCGGTTTACGTTCTGCAGCACGTGCCGCACGAGACGCTGGGCCGCTTGGAAAGCCACTTCGGAGCGGCGGGGGTACCGTGGCGCGAGGTGGCCATGTTTAGATGGCAGACCGCCGAAACGCCTTGGGACTGGGCCCAGCTCGCGGGGCTCGTCGTGCTGGGCGGGCCGATGAACGTGGATCAGGTCGCGGAGTATCCGTTTTTGCAGTGGGAAGTGGGATGGATCCGGGAGACGCTCCGCCGCAAACTGCCAGTGCTGGGGATCTGCCTCGGCTCGCAACTGATGGCCAAGTCGCTGGGGGCCAAGGTGTACGCGAATCGAGTCAAGGAGATCGGCTGGTACGACATTGAATTGACGGCGCCAGTGGACGATCCGCTGTTCGGGGCTCTGAGCGAACGATACACGGTGTTCCAGTGGCACGGCGACACGTTCGCCTTGCCTGCCGGGGCGATCCAACTGGCGCGCAGCGAGTTGTGCGTGCAGCAGGCGTTCCGCTTCGGAACGAATGCGTACGGGCTGCAGTTTCACGTGGAGGTCACCGCCGGCATGGTGGACCAGTGGCTGAACGAGGCGGAGAACCAGCGGGAGTTGCGCGGGCTGGATTACATCGAACCGGCGGCGATCCGGCGGCGGTTGCCCAGCGCGATGGGCGAGATGGAAATCCTGGGACAACAAATCTTGTCCCGATTTGCCGGGATGTGCCGCGAAAGCGGGGGCGTGCTCAGCCCGGGACGAGTCAACACGCGTAGAGCGACCGGGGGGAATGGTGAACATTTTTTTCCGATCCCGTGAGAAACGCGAGGCGGCGCGGCTGGCTCGCGAGCGAAAGACGGTAACGGCTATGTTGCGCATCTACTGCCGCGCGCATCACGGCGGCAGGAAAGAGCTTTGCGCCGAGTGCGTTGAGTTGCACGCCTATGTGATGTGCCGGCTCGACCGATGTCCGTTCGGCCAGGCGAAGCCGACCTGTGCGGCGTGCCCGATCCACTGTTACAAGGCGGACCGGCGGCAGCAGATCCGCGCCGTGATGCGTTATGCCGGCCCGCGAATGCTGTGGTACCATCCGTGGTCCGCGCTCCGGCACCTGTGGGACGGCCGCCGAGCCGCGGACGGCCCGCCGCGGAAGAAAACAGCCGCCCCCGCCAAGCAGCCGGGAGAACTGCCATGATACCCGGCCCGGCAGGCGGACCCGCCCGCTACGAACGCGGGGACTTTCAGCACAGCCCGTTTGTCGTGTTCTACGACTTGACGTAGGCTTGCGACCTGGTCCGCAAACACTGCCGCGCATGCGCCCAGCCGACGTCCCGCCCCGCGGTCCCTCAACGCATGGTGGGCAGGGCGCTGGGCGGCGGCAAGCACCGTTGCGGTTACGGAACAACCGCCGTCCACCGGTTGGGGTCAGGCTTACAGATTTCAACTTTCGCGGTCCCAAGACTTTGCACTTGGAAACCGACTGCCCCGCGAAAATTGAAATCTGTAAGCCTGACCCCAGACTCCGCCGAAACCGGGAAGTTACTTCGGTCACCGCTGCTGGAACGCGGTTGGAGTTCCGCACGGATCGAAGTATCGAATTGGGCGTCGCCGGTGCCGATTCGGCTTCTGTGCCGATCAGTCCAACGTCTTGATCTTCAGGTTGCGGAAATAAATTGGTGCTCCCGCGTGCTTGCCTTGCAGGCCGATGTGTCCCGCGTGCGGGATCGTGGCCAACGGCTTGCTGAGCCAGGAGGGAATTTCGCTGCCATCCGGATTCTGCTTGGCCTCCGTCCATTTCCGCATGTCCAGCTCCGTGACCGACTGGCCGTTCAGCAGGACGTAGATCATCGGACCTTGGCAGGTGACGGTCATGCGATTCCACTCGCCCGGCTTCTTCACGGCGGACTGTTTTGCCGCCAGGCGGCCAAAGATGGCGGCGCACTGCCAAGTCCTGGGCAACTTGGCCCACTTTTCGGAAAAGTCATCCGCGATCTGGATCTCGACCGAGTTCGGAATCCAGTTCTTGAGGTCGCTACAGTGTACGATCACGCCGCTGTTCGTGCCGTCTGCCGTCTTGAATTCCAGGTCCAGGATGAAGTTGTCGTATTGCTGGTTGGTCCAAATACACTGGTCCTCCGTAGCCGTCAGCACGCCGTCCTGCTGCGTCCAGACGCCTCGCGGAAATTGGGCGTTGGACAGGTCGCCGCGGAACAAGCTCTCCCACGGCGACGAATCCGGATGGCTTTTCGGCGGAACCGCGTCGTCTGCAACCGCCCAACACGCGCACGCCCAGACCATGGTCAACGCCAGAAAACGTGTCTTCATCTTCCTTCTCCTCGATGTTGTCGACTCACACGACGGAATGCCCCGAAACGTCGATGATATGGTTAGCTCCAACCATCCGCAAGCAACTGGGTCAACACCGCAACGGCAAACGCAAGGCCAACCGGCGTGCGTCGGCTGGCCGGCTCTTCGGCCGGTTGCCGCCCTCCGCCGTTGTTCCGTAGATCGGACGCGAAGTGAAGAAGATGGGCAGCGGAAGAAAGACGGACAACGCCGGCCAAACCGACAGGTTGGCGTTCGCCGTTGGCCGGCGGCGCGGCAACGCGTAGAGCGGGCAAAATCGCGAGCGGAGGCTTGCGAGTGCCGGTGAACTGGGCGACAGACTTGGCCGCGCGAGATATACTCACACGACATGAGTGGACGAATCCAAGTGGCTTTGGTGATCACGGAATTGGAAGTCGGCGGCGCGGAACGCTGCCTGGCTCAGATCGCATCCGGTCTGGACTCCAGCCGCTTTGCGCCCATCGTGTATTCCTTGGCGGCTCGTCCGCTGGGAGACCGGGCGTCGCTGGTCCAGCAACTGGAGCATGCGTCCGTTCCCGTGCGATACGTGGACGTACGTGCTGCCTGGCAGTTGGGGACTGCCGTCAAGCGTCTGCGGCGTTTGCTGGCGGAACAGCAGCCGCGGGTTGTGCAGACGTTTCTGTTTCACGCTAACGTCGTGGGGACGCTGGCGGCACGCGGTCTGTGCCGTCGCCCTCGCGTTCCGCGTGGCGAAGATGCCTGCGGTCTGGTGCAGGGGGAGCGTGTGGCCGACCCATCCTGGTTCCGGCAGGCAGTCGAACGCCGCACCAGTGTTTGCGCGGACAAGATCGTCTGTGTGAGTCGGTCGGTCGCCGAGTACTGTGCCGTGCGACTGCGCGTCGCGCCGAACAAACTGGTGGTGATTCCCAACGGCATCGAGCTGGAAGCGTACACGGGAGTGCCGCCTGCCGAGTTGAGCGAATTCGGGCTGTCGGCCGGCCGCCGAGCGATCGTGTTCGTCGGCCGTTTGCATTGCCAGAAGGGGCTGGACTGGCTCCTTTCCTTTGCGCCGCGTTTGTTGGAGCGACTGCCGGAACACGACCTGCTGCTGGTGGGGGACGGCCCTCAGCGACCGCAGCTCGAAGCATTCGTCCGTTCCTTGGGCCTGGCGGGTCGAGTGCATTTCGCCGGTTGGAGCCCCCGCGTTCCGCAGATTCTGCGGGCCTCGGACGTGTGCGTCCTGCCTTCGCGTTGGGAGGGCATGCCGAACGTGCTGCTGGAGGCGATGGCGGTCGGGTTGCCGATCGTCAGTACGCGGGCACATGGGGTGGAGGAACTGCTGGGAACGGTGGCGGACCCGCAAAGCGTCGCCTTTGGCGATGTGGAAGGCTTTTTGTGCCGCGTCTGGCAGGTGGCCGCGAATCGTGAATTTGGCAGCGAGTTGGGGCGCCAGAACCGCGAGCGAGTCCAGCGGCAATTCTCCCGCCAAGCCATGCTTCGCGCCTATGAAGATCTGTACGCATCGCTGGTGACGCCTTGACCAACTCGCTCCGGCCAAGGACAATCGCGGTTTCCAACCAGTTCGTTGTCCCCGGTGTTTGAGCATGACCAAGGCGACTTCTGCAACCCCGCAGGTGACGGCACAGGTCCCCGACGCGGCCGGTCGATTCGGCCGATTCGGCGGGCGGTTTGTGCCCGAGACCCTGACGCGGGCGTTAGACCAATTGACGGCCGAGTATGAGGCGGCGACGCGGGATCCGAGCTTCCACGCCGAACTGGATCAGTTGCTCCGCGATTTCGTCGGCCGTCCTTCGCCCCTGTATCACGCCCGACGGCTGAGTCGCCAGTGCGGCGGCGCTCAAATCTGGTTCAAACGCGAAGACCTCAACCATACCGGGGCCCACAAGATCAACAACACCCTGGGCCAGGCGTTGTTGACGTTGCGGATGGGCAAACCGCGGGTGATCGCTGAAACGGGCGCCGGTCAGCACGGCGTGGCGACCGCAACCGCGTGCGCTCATTTTGGCCTCCAATGCGTGGTGTACATGGGCGAGGAGGACATTCGCCGCCAGGCCCCCAACGTGTTCAACATGAAACTGCAGGGCGCCGAAGTGCGGCCGGTGACAACCGGCTCGCGAACCTTGCGGGACGCGATCAACGAGGCCATGCGCGACTGGATGTCCAGCGTCGAAACGACGCACTACATTTTGGGGTCCGTCGTCGGGCCGCACCCCTTCCCAAGAATCGTCCGGGACTTTCAAACGGTGATCGGCCGCGAGTCCCGGCAGCAATGCCTGGAGCGTTTCTCGCGGTTGCCCGACGTCGTCATGGCCTGCGTCGGCGGCGGCAGCAACGCGGCGGGCATGTTTTACCCCTTCATCGAGGATACGGCGGTCGAGTTGATCGGCGTCGAGGCCGGCGGCCGCGGTCAGCGCCTGGGCGAGCACGCCGCGACGCTTCTCTTCGGCCAGCCCGGCGTGCTGCACGGCAGTTTCAGTTACGTGCTCCAGGACGAAGACGGCCAGACGTCGGACGTGCATTCGGTCTCGGCAGGGCTGGACTACCCCGGCGTCGGCCCGGAACACACCTACTGGCAGGAAACTGGCCGCGTTCGCTACTGGAGCGCGAGCGATGCCGAATCGCTGCAAGCGTTTGACGCCTTGGCTCGTTACGAAGGCATCATGCCCGCCCTGGAAAGCTCGCATGCCATCGCCAAAGCGATGGAAATCGCCGCCCAGCGGCCCCCTGACCAGATCGTGCTGGTCTGCCTGTCCGGACGCGGCGACAAAGACGCCGCAGAAATCGCCCGGCTGCGAGGAGACACAAGCCTTCACGCCTGACGCGTTCCAATCACCGTTCACGGACTGCGGATGACTGATCACCGTTTACGGACTACCCATCACTCATCCCGGATCACTGATTACCGATCACCGATCACCCCAAGTGCCCCATGTCCGCCATCGACCGTCTGTTTCAAGAACTGCGTTCCCAGGGCCGTAAGGCGCTGATGCCTTTCATCACGGCTGGCGATCCGGATTTGGCGTTTACCGCCGACGTCCTGAGCGAATTGGCTCGTCGCGGTTGCCAACTGGGTGAGTTAGGCATCCCGTACAGCGACCCCATCGCGGACGGTCCCATCATCCAGGCGTCGTATACCAGGGCCTTGGAGAAGCACGTCAAGCTGGCGGGCATCTTCGATTGCGTCGCCCGGCTCACTCCGCAGATCGAGATGCCGCTGGTCAGCATGGTCAGCTACGCGATCGTGTACCGGCACGGGCCGCAGGCCTATGTCCGCGATGCGAAAGCGGCGGGGCTTGCCGGCGCGATTGTGCCCGACTTGCCGGTGGAGGAATCGGACGAGTTGGCCGAGATCTGCCGCGACGCGGACTTCAGCCTGATTCAATTGGTCACTCCCACGACGCCGCGCGAGCGAGCGGTTCGCATTGCCAGCATTTCGAGCGGTTTTCTGTACTACGTCTCGGTGGCCGGAATCACCGGCGAGCGGCGCGAACTGCCGCCGGAGTTGTTGGACAGTGTGGCCTGGCTCAAGACCCAGACGGATCTGCCGATCTGTATCGGTTTCGGCATCAGCCGGCCGGAGCACGTGCGGAGCCTGGCGCAGGTGGCCGACGGAGTGATCGTCGGTTCGGCCTTCGTGCGGCGATTGGCCGAAGCGGACACGCGCCCGCGGCAGACCGTGCTTCAGGAACTGGGCGATTTCGCCGCCGAATTACTGGCGGCCTTTCCGCCGTCGGACGCGCCGAGCCATGCCTGACGTCCTAGTGCTGTGCGAATACGGATCGCTCAACGGCGGCGAGCGGTCGCTGTTGGCGGTCGCGAGCGGCTTGCGCGCCGAGGGTTACGACTTGCAGGTCGCCGGGCCCGCCCCCGGTCCTCTGGCCGCCGCGCTCGCTCTGCAGCGTCTTCCCGTCCTTCCCCTCGATCTGCACGACGCCCAGGGGCGGCGGCTTGCGATCGGCCTGTGCCGGGAGAGAATCCGCGCGGTGATCAGCGCCGTCAAGCCGGACTTGGTCCATGCCAACAGCCTGTCGATGAGCCGCCTCAGCGGTCCCGTCACGGCCGCCTTGGACGTGCCCAGCGTGGGGCACCTGCGCGACATCGTCAAAATCACGGCGACGGCCATGACGGACCTCGACCGGCACGCTCGCCTGCTGGCCGTCTCCGCCGCGACTCGCGAGTGGTACGTCGCCGGCGGGTTGTCGGGCGACAAGATTCGGGTGCTGTACAACGGCGTCGATCTGGAGCGATTTTGTCCGCGTTCTCCCACCGGCCTCTTGCACCGTGAACTGGGACTGCCCGCGGAATCGAGTCTTATCGGCTCGATCGGCCAGATCGGCCTGCGCAAAGGGCTGCATCTGCTGTTGGCGGCCGCCGAGACCGTCGCGCGGACGGTGCCTTTCGCGCATTTCGTGATCGTCGGCCAGCGTTATTCGCAGAAGTCGGAGTCCTGGGATTACGAGCGGCAGTTGCGGACCGCTGCGGCCAGTGAATCGCTGCGGGGCCGCGTCCACTGGTTGGGCGTCCGCGAGGACGTCGACCGGCTGCTGAACGAGTTCACCCTGCTGGCGCACGCAGCCCGGCAGGAACCGCTGGGCCGCGTGCTGCTGGAGGCGGCTGCGGCCGGTACGCCGACGGTGGCGACCGACGTGGGCGGGACCGGCGAGATTTTCCCGCCGGAGACGGGCTCGGCCTTGCTGATTCCGCCCGACGATGCGGAGTCGCTCGCCAAGGCCATCGCTCGGTTGTTGACCGACGCGGAACTGCGCGTCGCGATCGGCAGGGCGGCCCGCCGGCGCGCGGAGCAAGTTTTCGACGCCCGCCGCGCGGCCGAAGCGTTGGCCGCGCATTACCGCGACTTGACCGCGGGCGTCGGTCCCTCCCGCGTTTGAGCACCGCGCGATCCTGGAGGAGTGCCGCGAGTTGCCGCCAGGCGGCCCGACATCCCGCGTCCACCCCGCTACCCGGCGTGAAAACCCGCACTTGCCCCGCCCCGTCTTGCAAGTTGGCGGAGTTTCCCTTCAATTCAGTCTCGGTGGTCCTTTCCCGGTTGCCGTCTCGCGTCGTGCGACTGCTGTATTCGCGTCATTCCCGGAGGCACAAAATGACTCTTCGCAACTACCGTATCGCGGTGATTGGACATACGGGCCGCGGCAACTACGGCCACGGCATCGACACGGTCTGGCTCCAAATCCCCGACTGTCAGATCGTCGGCGTCGCCGATGCGGACGACAAGGGGCGGGCGGCCGCGGTCCAGCGGCTCAAGGCCCCGAAGGGCTATGCGGACTACCGCCAGTTGCTGGACGAAACCAAACCCGACATTGCGGCGATCGGACCCCGCTGGCTGGACCAGCATCGCGAGATGGTCGTGGCGGCCGCGGAACGCGGGATTCACGTGTACGTGGAGAAGCCCTTCTGCCGCACGCCTCAGGAGGCCGATGACATGGTCGCGGCCTGCGAGAAGCACAAGACAAAACTCGCCATTGCCCACCAGACGCGTTACAGTCCGCGTCTGGAAGTGGTCCGACAACTGATTGAGGACGGGGCCATCGGCAGGTTGCTGGAGTTGCGCGGCCGGGGCAAGGAAGATGCGCGTGGGGGCGGCGAGGACTTGTGGGTACTCGGCAGCCACATCATGAATCTGATCCACTATTTGGGAGGTGCACCGCAGTGGTGTTGCGCCACGGTGCTGCAGGACGGCAAGCCGGTCACCAAGGAACACGTGAAACCGGGCAACGAAGGCATCGGGGCGTTGGCCGGCGATGCACTGCACGCGATGTATCAGCTGGACAACGGCGTCGCGGCTTTTTTCGGCTCGCGCCGCAATGCCTTTGGGAACCGTTTCGGGCTGCAAGTCTTCGGCTCTGAAGGCGTGATCGAAATCCTCACTGGCCATCTGCCGGCGGTTCACATTCTGCAAGATCCGGCATGGTCGCCCGGACGCAGCGGCAAATCGTGGGTCGCCGTCAGTTCGGCCGGCATCGGCAAGCAAGAGCCGCTGCGCGACGGCGGACTGCACGGAGGCAATGTGCTCGCCTGCCAGGATCTATTGGCCGCAATCGAACAAGATCGGCTGCCCGAATGCAACATTTTCGAGGCCCGCATGACGATCGAAATGATCTCCGCGGTCTTCGAGTCGCACCGGTTGGGCGGCCCCGCCAGGTTCCCGCTGAAAAACCGCGGCAACCCGCTGGAGATGCTCTGAGCCAGCCGTCGCCGGCGGGGACGCCTGGCTGAGATGGTGTTCAGCACGGAGGAAGCACGGATCGCCAAAACGTGCGGGTGACGTCCCTACGCTCGGACCACGCCAACCGGTTCCCTCAAGGCGAAGACGCGGGCGGGGCGGCGGGCGGCGGGGCGGCGGGCTGCGCCGGAACCCCGGCGCCACCGCTCGTCGCGCGACGATTGACTTCTTCGGCCAGTTGGTACTGGATGCGGGTCAGTTCGGCCGTCAATTGAAGGTTGGTCCGGTACAGTTCGCTGAGCCGTGAACGGGCCTTTTCCCATTCAGCTTCCAAGGCCTGCGTGTAGGCAGTGACTTCCGCCCGTTCTGTTTGGAACCCCTTGAGATCCGCCGCCAGCTTGTCCCGCTCCGCCGTTCGTGCCAGAGCCTGCCCCTCGGTGTTGGCTTGCAAGCCCACCAGGACTTCGGTGTCCCGCCGCTGTCGCAGGATGGAATCGTCGAGTTCTCGCAAGCGGAGGTAGGTCTGTCGGAAGAAACGAGTGTAATCGTGCAGTTGACGACGGTAGACGGGTTTGACTTTCTCGCACACGCCGTCGGCGATCAACGTGTCTGCCGTGTCCAGATCGAAAATGCCGGAGTCCCCAATCTCGAACGAGACATTTCCGTCTTCGCCGTGCCGCAACCGGGCTTCCAAAGCCCTCCCGCTGCTGTCGAAATAGCGCGCTTCGCCGGACAGCAACGACTCCGGCGAATCGCTGTCCACCTGGATCGAGTGTTTCTTCAGGAATTTGACCAACACCCAGGTGTCCTCCGGCGGATCCTTCTCCGTCGCGTCGCGGTTGAAACGCGAGAAGGAGTCCAGGAACTTGTCGTATTGGTCCGCGGGCCAGTTAAACACGTTCGGCAGATACTCTGCCAAAGCCTCCTTGCTCATGCCCACCATCCGCTTTTCCTTGTCGTCCATCTCGGCAAACACCTCGTGGCTGTCCACCGGCATGACTTCGTACAAGGCCCACGTGGCGCCGCCTTGTTGGATCCGTTGGAACTGGTCGGGGTCCAACGGAAGCATGGCGGAAAGGGTCACCTCCGTGTCGCTCGCTTCATCCACCTGGAATTCCCCCAGATAGTAACCGGGTACCTTCCAGCCGTCCTTGCTTTCTTTTTCCGCAAAGACGTACAGCACCATCTGGGCGGCAATCCCGCTGGGCTCCGGCGCAGTGCCAGCGGCCTGACTCGCAGGCACGGTCCTGACCTTGAACGTATCGGCGTCGACGGCACTCGTCGGGGTACATTCCCGCCACACCCGGCCGCGATCCAGAACTTCGTCGTTCAGCTTCGCGCGGGCGCTGCGGATGCAGTCTTCGTCCTGCTGGACCGCGATCAGGTCGCCCTGCAAAAGCCGGACTTCCTCCGTCTGCGCCTTGGCGATGGAAACCTTGTGAGTCTCGTAGTGCTTCCGCCATGCTGCTTGCGTCTTCAGTACGTACGAGGCGAAGGTCAAGAAAGTCACCGCCCCGCCAAATACGAAAAACGCTGACAGAATGTGAAGAACCCGCCACGTCTTCCAGCACATCACCAGCAGGAAGATGAAGAACAAGGCCAACACGCCGCCGAGGATCTGGCAGACAAGCGGATTACTCATGACGCTAATTGCCGTTTACAAAAGAAGTTCGGGCAGCCCACACAGCGATAATATGTTGGGGATGAGTGGGTGTCAAGTTTGGCAGTTTGGTCAAAACGGACATGTACAGAACGGTTTGGTCAAGTGTTCCAATTATTCGCATCGGGACGCGGCGGCTATTCCGTTAATCACAACCTGCAAGCTCGGCCTTGCGCCGCTCAAAACGACCATTTCTCCAGCAAAGACGTCAAATCAGCCACGATCCGGACGAATCCTACGGCCGTCTCCGTTTTATTTCCAGAATAATAAACTGGAGAAACTAGAGAATCTGTAGTGTATCCTAAGACGATAGATAACGTAAGAAAACTGCACGGAAGGTGTCTATCCGGACGTCAGCGTCGCAACCACACGGGCGGTTGTCAGGAGGGTGACTAGCGGTCTGGTGACGGAAGCAGACTTGTGAAAGTCACTGTTTAGCGTCTAGTTCCCGGTTTTGAAGGAGCACTGAGATGAAGTGTCGCATGATCCTGCCAGTTGGTCTGTTGACCTGCGTGGTGTGTTTGGGAGGCGTCACTGCCTCCGCGTTCGAGCGATTTCGGATGCTCGGCGAAGAGGCGGTCGTGGAAGAGCCGCCGGTCGCCGCCGAGCCAGCACCTGTGGAAGAAGGTAAGTTCGATGCGGCGCAGAAGGGCTGCGAATCAAGCACCCTGCCCTGCCGCCCGCGGCTGTGGGGCTGGAACCGAACCTGTTGCGAGCCGGTCTGCGGGGTGGAAACCAAGGGCGGAGCTGTCTGCCAGAAGGACTGCGGCCCGGTCAGCCAGAAGGGCTGCGAATCGATCACTCTGCCCTGCCGCCCACGGCTGTGGGGCTGGAACCGGACCTGCTGCGAGCCCGCTTGCGGCGTGGAAACGAAGGGCGGAGCCGCCTGCCAGAAGGACTGCGGCCCGGTCAGCCAGAAGGGCTGCAACGGCGCGGAGCAGAAAGGATTCGACGAGGGCAAGGATTCGGAAGTCCAGAAGCAAGCCCAAAAATAAGTTCTTTCGGCGTCGGTTTCTGCTTGGCGCGGAGACATCGTGAACGACAAACATGCCCTCGGACTCTGGTCCGAGGGCTTTTGCTTGCGCAGATCCCCCGCTCGTCGTCCGATTCGCTCACGCGGTGAAAAGCCGAGCGGTGGGAAGGAGCCGTTCAGTTCGCTTCCAGATTCAAAACGAAGCGATCCAGGGTTTGGTCGTACTCAAATCCACTGGCTTCAGCGGCACCATCGTAACGCTGTTTCAACGCTTCTGGAGACTCCTCCACCCCTGTCGCCGCCCCTCTCTTGCTGGGGCAGCCACTGGCGGGCAACACGCGCACTTGTCGTGCCCGGCAACTGCGTCCGAAATCGACGACCGCGCGAATCAGCAGACGCTCCCACTCCAGCGAGTCCAGTTTGGGCTGTGCCCAATCCAGGTGGGCGGCCGTCGGGTTGAGTTCCAGGATATCGAGGACAACACCCTCCAGAATATCGAACCCAACGACGGCCAAATCACGTCGGCCTTTGTCCATGTGACCACCCCAATCGTCCGGGACGAACTGCTGATACTTCGACTGCAGTTCAAACATGCAGTCGGTCAGGCAGTTGGAAGAGGTGATCAGGCAGCGGAGCAAGTCGGGCGTCAGGGGCACGAGACGAAAATCCGCTGCCGCGACCTCGCAGCCGCTTTTGACGTACTCGGAAAAGTAGCCGCCAAGCTGCGGCACCTTCTCGTGGTCGATGCACAGGACAAAGTTTTCCACGAGCGTCTGCCAGGCTTCCGTGAAACTCATTTCCTACCCCCCACCCAGTTCCATGCCTCCGGCGACCAGAACCACGCCGCACGGGGAATAGCTGTTTCCGTACGCTGCAGCCGCTCGCACCACCGCTTGGCCAACCTCCCACGGTTCGCCGGCTCTTCTCTGCTTCGTTCTCGCCACGACGAACTTGAGGACGTCGGAAGGCATTCTCGCGGTCATGTCCGTCTTGATGAATCCGGGGCAAATCGCGGTGCACCTGACACCGGGGTACTCAGCCGCCAGAGCCTTGGTGTACGCGATCAATCCGCCTTTGGCCGCACAGTAGTTGGTCTGGCCGACGTTTCCGATCAGGCCGCTGATGGAACTGATGTTGATCACGGCGCCGTTGGCCTTGCGCAAGTAACGGATCGCCGCCTTGCAGAAATTGTGAGCGCCCGTCAAGTTGGTGGCGATCACCGCATTCCAGTCTTCGTCCGACATCCGCATGGCGATGCCGTCCCTGGTAATCCCGGCGTTGTTGACCAGAACGTGAAGCTGCTTGTCATACGGCTCGATGGTCTCTTCGACGACCTCTTTGACCCGTGCCGAGTCGGTTACGCTGGCCAAACGGAAGTTGACCGTCGTCCCGTAAGCGGACGCAATCTCAGCCGCCGTTTGTTCGACGCGAGGATCCAGGTCAACCAGCATCAGATGACTTTTCTGCTGGGCGAACTCTTCGGCAATGGCCCTGCCAATGCCTCGACCAGCTCCGGTGATGAGAACGATTTTGCCTTCCAAGTCGGGGAATATCGCTGCGGGTTTGGGGGTTTCTGTAGTCATTGTGTCTTCCGTTAAACAAGCGTCTAGAAACGGGTTGCGCCACCGCCGGCCGAGGTGTCGCGTATTGAACCAGGGGACAGGCACCTCGCGGTGGTCGTTTTTCTTGGGGGGCTGTCCAACGCAGCTCGGAGCCAGCCCCCCTGTTTTCAACAGGCTGCTAATGTAACGCTCCCAAAGCGGGACGTCAATGTCCGCTTTCCGGGGCGCGACGGTCTCTGCCGTTGGCTTCTCGCCTTCTCGCCACGAAGACTCGTCCGCCGGTCTTGACCCTTGCCGGATGGGCGTCAATAATCCGGCACTTTGGTTTTGGGCACGAGGGCGAACAGGAGCCTGTAGCGGTGGGTTATCACAGTATTGTTTGCGTGAAGCAGGTGCCGGATACGGC
>JAAYYU010000139.1 GCA_012515235.1 Candidatus Anammoximicrobium sp. | reverse complement strand
GTGAAGGCGGCGCGGGAATTCAATCCGCATCAGCGAATCCCCGAATTCCCGAATTCCCGCGAAGTCGGCCCAGTTCAACGCACGATCTATCCGGCTGAGTACAGCCGGATAGATCGCATTACGTTCGTTTGCTCGAGTCGTGATCGTCATGCCGACGCTGATCCTGCCGCCGCGTTTTACCGACGACACCAACCTTGTTCGCAAGGCTGCGATCGAGGCCGGGTGGGCCGTCGAGCGGCTTTCGGGATGGCGAGCCCCCGCGGAACTGCGAGATGCTGATCCCGTGCTGTACGGCGAACCGCTGTTCGCCGCCGTGGTGGCAGACTCCCTTGGTCTCGCCCTCATCGAACCGCCGTTCAATTGGCTCACCACGGTGCCCGCCGCACGGACACGTCGCTACATTCGCTTTATGTCGTTGGGTGACGCACGGGGAGAGCGATCGGTGTTCATCAAACCCGCCGATGACAAGTGCTTTCGAGCCCGCGTCTACGACTCTGGCGCCGAGCTTCCCGACGCTTCCGTCCTGCCGGATGGCACTCCCGTCCTTGTTTCCGAGCCGGTGCATTGGACTCTCGAATTCCGCTGCTTCGTGCTCAATCGGCAACTGGAGACCCTTTCCATCTACTCGCGTGATGGCGAACTTGCCCAGGCATCGGACGGAACCTGGCCCGCAACGGACGATGAAATTCGATCGGCTACCAGATTCATTTGGGAACTGATCGGGGATACCGAATGCGGATTGCCTCCGGCGGTTGTAGTTGACATCGGGCTGATTGATGAACGCGGTTGGGCTGTGGTAGAATCGAATCCGGCTTGGGGATCAGGAATCTACGGGTGTGACCCGCGTCGCGTGTTGAACGTTCTCCGGCGCGCGTGCGTCCGCCGTGACCAACTGTCGGCCGATGACGCTGCCTGGATTCCGATTCGGGCCGCGTGACAATAGCAGGGCCGCAAACGAACAATCGATTGGAACCGAGCGGCGGATCGAGTCGGTCGTGATGGCAAGCCGTTTTGGCCGCCGCCGGTTCAATCGGGTCGTTCGCGGGCTACATCATTTGGATGCATTGCGGCCATGAACGAGCTGCCCGTTCTTCAAATTGCAGTCATCGTTGCGTTCGTGCTTTATCCGTTTGCAATCACTGCACTGACTGTCGCGATCGTTGCGCGAAGCAATCGCGTGCGATATCCGCTGCCCCTGGCGAAGTGCGCTGCATTGCTTGGTTGCCTCCCGCCGATATGGTTGATTACGAATTACGGCCTTGGAAAGATCCCCTCCGTGATCGTCGTCGGATCGGCGGTTTTCGTTTTCAGTGTTGCTGCCACCGGCGGACTCATCGGTGCAATTGCTGATCTGCTCGTCCCACTACACGAAAAAACGGATGGCACCGCCCATGAGAACCAGAACAGCGTACATCAAGGTTGATTTCAATCGATGCCATTTGTACCGGCGGATTCGTTTCCTTCCCTTTGCGTCTTGCGTCGCTGATGATGAATTGACGGTGGTCGTGCGGCATCACGGTGTTACGCAAATGTTTGCAAGTTCGTCCGGGCTGTGATATGTTGCGGCTGGTCGCGGGTGGTGGCGCGTTTCCCGCTTCAACGCCCGCGAACCAAGGCATGCACCGGAGCCGCGATCCGGTCTAGGAAAATGGTGGGCGTCATCGGCGCGGCCCGGTGACGCCGGTCGTTCGACGAGGAGACTTGACGCGAGCGTATTCCGATGCACAAGACGAAGCGATGTGAATCGCCGCTAGAAAGGTCGGCGCCTACGCGGGATGGAACTTATGCCGTGAAGAAACGTCGACTCGGCCTGTATGACCTTGCAGCCTCGATCTTTGTCGTCGGTTGCCTGATATTCCTTCTGGCTCCAGAGGCCTCGCACCGCGGCGAAGCCCAATGGCCGTTTGTGGTCTTCGGCGGCGGCGCTGTGCTGTTGGCGCTCTTGCTGGCCGCGTTCGCCATGTTACGGCGACGCCTTTTGCCTGCGGTTGGCAAGAAATCGGCCGACCCGTGCGCTGTGGACTTTGAGAATCTGTCGGAGGAATTCCGCACGAGATTTCCCGACGGCGGGATGGAGCGATGTGACTTCCGCCCGCACTTCGATGGATTCGCCGTAAACGCGTGGTCGGCAATGCTGCCCGTGGGCAACGAACAGACGACGCGCGAGGCGGCGTTGGCCTTGCTCAACGAAGTTGCCGCGTGGTTACGCGATCACAGCGGCGCGTTCCAGGTTGGCGACCGATTGCAGCTGATAGTTGGCTTTCCGGAGTCCGTAAAGCACGCTGGTCGCCAGATATTCAAGTGTTGGCTGCCCGCTTCAGGGCTCGATCGGCTACAGGGCTTGGACTTCGCGGCTGTCGGCGGTGCGTTCCATGAATTAGAATCTTGGCCTGTCGGCGTAGTCTGGCCAAACGCCGAACCAGCGCATGCACGCGAGGCGGCGGCAACGCTCGGGATGAGTTCACAGTCACACGCGCCGCCCGCGTGATGCGTGTCGTTCGCCAAGAGTGGGAATCGGTCCCCGTCATCCCTCTGTCCGGCGCAGAGGCTTGGGGAATATGGCACCGCAAGACACTGATGATCGCCCTCACTGCGTAGATCCAAAGATAGGGATGAATGATGACCATCGATGACCACCCGTTGGAAATCGAAGCGATGAAGCTGTTCAAGCAGGGCGAATCGGAGGAGGCGAGCAAGCTGCAGGATCAGTTCCTTGCCGAGATGATGCGGTCCGGCGGAGACCACTGCACCTGCCCCGCCGCCTGCAAGTTCCACGGGAAATGTGTCGAGTGCGTTGCCATTCACAGAGGCCACGGCGACCATTTGCCCCACTGCCTCCAGAGCATGGTGAACCGGAGAATTGAGCAACTCTCTAAACTGACCGAACACAGTTTTGAGCCGCCCCCGAGAGGCTACTGAGCGAACCACTACACCGGTCAGCACATCACGGCGCTGATCACTTGAGGAAGGCGAACTAAGCGATGAACCCAAGCGGAAACGGCGATTGGGTTCTTGACTGTTGGTGACGTTCCCGGCGCCGTTTCCGCTGGGTTATCGCGGTCGTTCTGCCAATGATGCATCGAAATCCTCTCCCAGTGTCAGCGGTAGTGGTCATGTTCACCATTGTTGGTTGCTCATCTGACGACGCGGCACCGCTTCAAGGGTGGCAGGCGATTCATGCAAACGCTGACGGCACTGGTTGGCGTGGCCCAATCCGAAAGGATGACGAAACCGCGCTTGCCGACGCCGATGCCTACGCACGCAGGCACGGCATCAAACGCGACGAAATCATGGTGCTGGCAATCTATCCCGGAATGGATACGAGCGGGCAGTTGCCGCCAAACCCTTTGGCCGAACGAACGCTTGAAACCCGCGTCACACTTGAGGCAATCACAGGCTTCTGGGAGATCGTGAAAAACGGCGAACACGCAAACAACGCGACATACTTCCTCGACATTCGCGCAGACGGCAAGTGCAAAACCAACTACGGTGCGAGGTTTACGGAGCAACGAATTGACGGCTTCGATACCGTTGAGGTACTGACTCCTTCGGCATTTGTTCTCGCGATTAGCCAGGGCGAGAACTACGTGTTTGCCGTGACGCGATTTGACGGTGAGCAAATGACTGTCCTGGTCGACGGCTGGAAGGAGCAACCACTCACGTTGACTCGCAAGCCGCGTCCATCGGGGCTAAAACTGGCAGAACCAGGGGATGCAGGCGAGCGGGGGTAAGGCCCACTGCTGTCCACAACTGAGATTTACGTAAGTCGTGGCAGGCGTCATACTTTGCGAGACCACGGAGGTCAAATTTGAGCCCTCAGCTTGGACGCAAAGGAGGATGTCATGGAAGGCTTCGAC
>JAAYYU010000138.1 GCA_012515235.1 Candidatus Anammoximicrobium sp. | reverse complement strand
GGTCAGGCTTACAGAATTCAATTTTGGCCGAGTTTGGTGCCAGCCACGTCGCATGACTCCGCTCGGCCAAAATTGAATTCTGTAAGCCTGACCCCAGCACCGAAACCGTGACTTCATAAACGACGCGGTCGTTCTCGCGCGTGCGATGTCAGGTGGCCGAAGAGGGGTCTTATGGAAATCCGGAATGGCGAACAGTTGTTGGAGTGGATGCGCGGGTTTCAGGTGCCGTGTGTGCTGGCGGCAGGGGCCGACTTGGATGTGTTCAATCTGTTGTCCGCGGTGCCGTTGTCGGCTGCCGAGGCAGCGGAACGTTTGCGTTGCGACGTGCGGGCGATGACGGTCTTGCTGGACGCGCTGACCGGCATCGGCGTGTTGGTCAAGACGGAGGATCGTTATGCGTTGCCGGTGGCGGTTGCCCCGCTGGTTGTCGACGGCCCTCCGCCCAGCGTGGCGGCGATGTTGCGGCACCAGGCCAATTGCCTGCGCCGCTGGTCGCAGTTGCCGTGGGTGGTCCAAAGCGGACGCCCGGCCGCGGCCGGCACCAGCGTGCGCGGGGCGGAGGCGGATCAGGCGTCGTTTATCGGCGCGATGCACGACATCGCCAACCAGATCGCGGTCCCGCTGATTGGCGAGATCAATCCCGGCGGGTTCCGCTGCGTGTTGGATGTGGGCGGCGGTTCTGGCACCTGGACGTTGGCCTGGCTTGGCGCCGCCCCCGAGGCCAGGGCGATCCTGTTCGATCTGCCCGCGGTGATCCCGATGGCCCGCGAGCGTCTTGCGGCCTGTGGCGTCGCCGACCGGGTGCAACTTGTCGCCGGCGATTTCTACTCCGATCCGCTGCCACGGGGCGCGGACCTGGTGTGGCTGAGCGCCATCATTCATCAGAACTCGCCCGCCGAAAACCTGGCCCTGTATCACCGCGTGGCCGAGGCCCTGGAGCCCGGTGGCCGAGTCTTGATTCGTGACATCGTCATGGACGAATCCCGCACCGCCCCGGCGGCGGGAACGCTGTTTGCCGTCAATATGCTCGTCGGCACTCCGGGCGGCGGGACGTACACGCTGAGCGAAATCCGCAACGGCTTGGAGTCCGCCGGTTTCGACGACGTGCAACTGGTCCGCCGCGACGCAGGCATGCACGCCATCGTGTCGGCGCGGCGCAAGCACGCTGCCGGTTAGCTTTCCGAAAGGATCGGGCGGCGTCTCCTGACGTCGACGGCCTTCTTGGCCTGCCGCCGGATGCTGGCCTGTCGTGCGCGGGACGAGACGCCGGCGCGTTCCGGCGGCTGCGGCAGCGGTTTGCGGCCTGTCGTCATGGGCTTCGCGGCTTGCCCGGACGGGCAGCCGGCCGGCTGCTTGCCCGATGCTGGGTGACCGCGTGCGGGGATGCCGCGGTGTCTGCTGCACAGGCCTTGTTCGATCGTATAGACTGAGCCTTCGCACCGCGGTATGTTTGCGGAATTGCCTGAGCGAAAACGAAACGCAGCTTTGGAAGGAGGAGCGAAATGAGAACACGTCTTTGGGTCGTTGCGGTTTTTCTGGCCGGCATGGCCGCCTGGCACGCGACGGATGCGCGGGGCGGCGAACCGGATGCCGGCTTGCTCGGCTGGTGGCAGTTTGACGAAGGGACCGGCTCGTATTCGGGCAACGCGGCCGATCCGGCCGGCGAGGCGGAATTGCATGGCGCGTTTTGGGTCCAGGGCGAGTTTGGAACCGCGTTGCGGTTGACCGGTTCCGACAGCTACGTCACCGTCCCGTCGATTCCCGAACTGGACGGCGCGGAAGCGATGAGTCTGGCCGCTTGGGTTTACTGGGAGGGCACCGGACAGTATCCCAACATCTTGACCGGAGGCACTTGGAGTCCGGGGGGATTTTTGATCTTTGTGCGCGATCGGGCCTGTTATTTCCGCATGGGGCGTCCGGGGCAACGGCACGGGGTAGCGGGCGAGGATTGGGGAGAGGCCTCGGCGCCGCTGCTGTCAGATCTGCCGCTGAAGCAATGGGTCCACTTGGCGGTCGTCTTCCAGCGGCCGCAGCTGACGACCTACGTCAACGGCAAAAAGGTCGGTTCGGCCGCCTGGGACCACCCGGTCGGGCATCGGGGCGACATCCACCTGGGCCGCTGGTCCGGCTCGGCTACGCATCACGGGTTGATTGACGACGTGCGGATCTACGGGCGGGCGTTGGACGCCCCGCAGGTGCTGGCGCTGGCCGACCCGGCCGGTCGGCAAGGGGCTGAGTACCGGGTCGTCGGCCCGGCCGAGGACGCGGGCAAAGAACTGGTCCGCTTGGAAACCCGCTGGGCCACGATGGTCGTCGGCGACAACGGCACGATCCTGTCGCTGCAAGAGAAGGGCAGTGGCCGCGAATTGCTGGACGCGCCGCACCCCGTGCTGGCGGTTGAACTGGCGTCGAAGAGGCGTTTGCAGGCTCGGCGGTTGCGGTCCGAGGACGGACTGCTGGTAGCTGACTTTCCCCGCGGCGTGGGCAGTGCTGCGATTCGGGTCGAGGCCCAAGAACACTATTTCACCGTGAAGGCCGCCAAGCTCAGTGTGCCCGACGCGCAGCGGTTTACGTTCTTCCAGATCTCGCCGGCGCCGAACGAGTACATCGGCAACATGGCCGGTCTGGCTTCCGACGAGGCGTCGGGCGTTTGCCTGCGCAGCCTGGGATTGGAGGTCGATACTTCCTTCCACAGCCCGGCGCCGAAATTCCGCGCCTCGACGAGCGCCGAGCACGGTCTGGTCGGACCTCGGATCGGGTTGGCTGCCGGACCGCGTGCACAGCTGATTCCAATGCTTCGCGCGATGGCGGAGAACGAGCCGGTGCCGAAATCCCGGTGTGGCGGCCCCTGGGCGATGGGCGCGGCGGAAACCCGCGGTTCGTACCTGTTCGCCGACATGGCCGCCAAGGACGCGGACGCCTGGATCGAGTTGGCGCGCCGCGGCGGTTTTACGAACATTCACCTGCACGGCTGGTGGAGCACGCTGGGGCATTACGAGCCGCGGGCCGCGTACTTTCCCAACGGTCTGGAGGAGATGAAGGCGACGGCGGACCGGATCCGCGCGGCCGGGCTGAAACCGGGCATCCACACGCTGACCGCCTGCATCAGTACCAACGACCCCTGGGTCACGCCGGTCCCGTCGCCGCACCTGATCGCGACCAACAGCTACACGCTGGCCAAGCCGCTGTCGGCGACCGACAAGACGATCTACGTCAACGAGGCGCCGGCCGCGAACCACGACGTGATCTGGAGCTATTCCAGCAACGGCAACGCCCTGCGGGTGGGCAGTGAACTGATCCGCTACTCGGCCATCTCGCGCGAGCCGCCCTATGCGTTTCTGGAATGCGAGCGGGGCGCGTTCAAGACCCAGGCCGCGGCGCACGCGGAAGGCACGGCCGCGGATTACCTCCAGCAGCGATACCTGGCCTTCTATCCCGATCCCAAGAGCCCTCTGGCCGGCGAGTTGGCGGACTGCATCGCCCGCGTCTACAACGAGTGCGGGATGGAGATGATCTACTTCGACGGTTCCGAGGGCATGCGCAGCCGGTTCGGGATCGACACCATGCGTTGGGCCATTTTCCAGCGTCTGCACGGCGGCGTGACGGAGGCCAGTTGCTGGGGCCACAACAGCTGGTGGATTCATTCGCGCCTGGGCGCTTGGGACCATCCCGTGTGGGCGGTGAAGAACTTCCACGATCAGCACATCCGTCAGGCCTCGCGATTCCGCAAGAGCGATCTGTTGGAGCCGCAATTGGGATGGTGGGCGCCTCGCGGTCCGTCGAACATCGCGCGCGGCCACTTTCCCGACGAATTGGAATACTTTGCCGCCAAGAACCTGTCGATCGACGGCCCGATGTCGATCCAAGGGGTGAGTGTTGCCAGCCGGCCCTGGAACGCCCGCCTGGAGGAACTGTTCACGGTTCTGGGCTGGCACGAGCGATTGCGCCTGGCCCGGTACTTTGACGAGGCTACGCTGCAGCGTGTGGGCGAGCCGGGCAAGGACTTCCGGCTCCGGCTGAGCGCCGCGGGCCAATGGCAGTTCACGCCGGCCCAGTTGGCCAAGCACCGCGTCAGCGGACTGGGGAACGGCTCTGAACGCTGGACCGTCGAAAACCCCTTTGCCGCTCAGCCGTTGCGAGCGCGGCTGGAGGCCCTGTATTCCGTCGCGCCCTACGACGACGAGAAGGCCACGGTGCTGGCCGACTATGCCGATCTGGACGCGCTGCAAAATCGCCGCAGCGCCAAGGACGTGACCGCTCAGGTGGACTTGGAGACCGGCGACGTCCAAGCAGGCGGTCGCAGCTTGCGGTTCCGCGCCAGCAATCGCGGCGATACGGCGCGCGGCGCGTGGGCGCAAGTGGGCATGGTCTACCAGCATCCCTACTTCAGCATGATGCCCGGTGAGGCGCTGGGCCTGTGGGTCAAGGGCGACGGCAGCGGAGCGTTGCTGAACGTCCAAATCCGCTCGCCGCGCGAGTACCACGGCTGCATCTCCGATCACTACGTCGACCTGGATTTCACCGGTTGGCGGTACGTCGAGTTGCTGTTGCGGGAACGCGACGCGGAACGGATGTCCGATTATGTCTGGCCGTATTACGCCAGCGGCGGAAGCCACGCCGTGTACCGGAACGGGGTCGATCGGAAGCACATTTCAGAGGTCAATCTGCTGCTGAACGAGATCCCGGCGAAGGGCAAAGTCGACATCCTCGTCAGTCCCATCCACTCGCTGGCCACGCGCCAGGCAAAACTGGTCAACCCGTCGTTGGAACTGGCCGGAACCAAGGTGACGTTCCCCGTCACGCTGCAGTCCGGACAGTACCTGGAATTGGAGAGCCTGGACGACTGCGTTCTGTTCGACGAGCGGGGCGAGTTGCTGAGCCGCTTCCGGCCGCAAGTCGACCGCTTGCCGGCGCTGGCTGAAGGCCAGAACGCCTTGCGATTTGAATGTGCTGCGCCGGAGGGACTCAGCGCCCGCGCCGAGGTCACGGTGATCGCCTTGGACGCGCCGTTCGGCACTCGCCGGGCCGAGGCGGACATCGACTGGAGCCGGCTGGACCGCGAGTACGACATCCCGCGGATCATCACGTACGCCGACGGCGGCGACAACGCCTGGACGATTATCCGCCGGGCCGACGCGGGAGGAGTCGGGCAGGGAAAGACGCCGCTGCTGGAGATCGAAATCGCCGCCGTGCCTTCGAGTCCGGCCGCGAAGCCCGCGGCCGCCGCAGCCGGCGACGTCCTGGACACGCCGATCTGGACGGTGGGCGATCGTTCGGTGCGTTTCCCCGTCCAGCTGGCCGCCGGCCAGCGGCTGGTGTGCCGCGACCAGACGACCTGGCGCGTCGTCAACGCCGACGGCGCCGAGGCGGCTTCGGGCCGGCTGTCCGAGCCGTTCCCGCCGCTCGCCCCCGGAGCGAACTCGGTCAAGCTGGACTTCCAGAAGCAAGCCGCTGCTGGTGTCCGCGTCGTCGTCAAGACCGTCAAGGTCTATCCGTGATCGCCTCATGGGGATCGCCTTCCGTGACGCTGCACCGCGGCAGTGTCCGCCCGCCTCCAGGCGTTCGGCCTGGAGGCGGTGGCGACCCGAAAGAACCTCCACAACAGGTGCATCATGTCACAACGATTCTCGGCATTGGCGGCGTTGGCCGTACTCGGCAGCTTGGCGGTGTTGTGGTCCGGCAGTTGGGCGGCCGAGGCTGATGTGGGCGGCGTGTCGCTGCGGGTTTACGGCGAGCCGCCGGAGCGCGCGCAGGCTCAGGAAATGCTCGCGGCCTTCGTGGCCAAGTCCATGACGCCGATCACGGAGCGGAGAGACCAGGAACTGGAATCGCTCACGTCGCCCGAACAATGGCGGCAGCGGCAGGAGCGCGTCCGGCAGCGGCTGACGGAGTTTCTCGGCGACTTCGGCCCGAAATGCCCGCTGCAGGCCCGCATCGTGGGCCAACTGGACCGTCCGGACTATGTGATCGAGAAGATCGTCTTCCAGAGCCAGCCGGGCTACTTCTGCACGACGAATCTGTACCTTCCCAAACGCCGGGCGATGCCGCGGCCCGGCGTGTTGCTGACCTGCGGGCACGCTGCGGAAGGCAAGGGTTACCACCTGTACCACGAGACGTGTCTGGGGCTGGTGCTCAAGGGGTACGTGGTCTTGGCCCTGGACCCCACCGGCCAGGGCGAGCGTGCGGAGTACTTCGATCCGGCCAGCGGCAAGCCGTTGGTGCCCTTGTGTGTCTCCCACCATCACTATTTGGCCCGCCCGTCGTGGCTGGTCGGCCGCACGCTGGCCGGCTACCGCACATGGGATGCCGTCCGCGCGGTCGATTACCTGGTGTCGCGTCCGGAAGTCGATCCGGAGAAGATCGGGGTCACGGGCAACTCCGGGGGCGGCATCATGGCCCTGCTGATTACCGCTTGCGATCCGCGCATCAAAGTTTGTGCGGCGGCGCATCCCGGCGGCAGCATGGAGCAGACGTTCCTGACGGGACGGCGTTCGGCCGAAGCCGAGATTTTGAGCCTGATCCCTCCGCGCCCCTGCGCGATGGTCGTCGGACGGGATTCGGGCGAGGCCCCCGGCCACCAGGCAAAGCTCGACGACATGCTCCGCTTCTATCGGGGGCTGGGCGCGGATCCCGGCCGAGCCCAGATGTTTCTGGTGGATGGCGTCCACGACATGAAACAGCCCAAACGCGTCGTCTGCTACGCTTGGCTCAACAAGTGGCTGGGCCAGGAACAGGAGGGCGCCGACGAGCCGCCGCTAACGATCGAGACGGTCGCCGATCTCCAGTGCACGGCCAGCGGACTGGCGGTCCGCGATCTGGGCGGCCAGACGGGCCGGACGCTGAATGCCGGCGTGGCGGAGCAATTGCGGCCACCGCGGGCGCACTCCGACTCTCGCCCAGCACTTGACCGGACCCGTGCGGAACTCCGCGCGGCCGTGGCGCGCCGGATCGGACTGCGGGTGCCCGAGGTCCGCGGCACGCCGGTCGCGAGCTCGCGCGGCCGCGTCGAGCAACCGGATTACACGGCGGAAAAGCTGGTCCTTCAGACCGACGCGGAGATCCAACTTCCGGCCCTCTTGTTGCGGCCGGCGAAGCCGAACTCGTCCGCGGCCCTGGTCTTGCACGCCGCGGAACTCGGCAAGCCCGCTGGCACGACGGAACCCTGCCTGGCGTTGGAGTTGGTTCGAGCCGGGCATCCCGTGCTGTCGCTCGACGTCCGCGGAGCCGGCGAAACGGATCCCCGCGACCGCGCTAAATTGCCGCCGTTGGAACGGTATCACGCTCCGCAATTCCAGTTCGAATCGTTGGCCGTCCAGTGTGCCGGCTTCGGGACGACGTTGTTGGCGTTGCAGAGCATCGACCTGATCCGGGCGATGGATTACGTCGCCGGACAAGACGACCTGGCGTCCCGCCGCGTGGTGCTGGTGGGCGAGGGGCTGGGCGGCGTCTGGAGCCTAATGGCCGCAGCGATGGACGAGCGTCCCGCCGGGGTGATCGCCGTGGGCGTGGTGCCCTCCTACAAACTCCTCGTGGGCGCTCCGTCCTACGCGGCCCGCGATTACTTCTGGGTCCCCCACGCCCTGGCAGACTTCGACCTGCCGGATTTGATCGGGTTGGCCGCTCCCCGCACGACGCTGCTGATCGATCCGGTCGACGCGATGCTCGCGCCGCTTGCGGCGGAGCAGTGCCAGACCCTTTGTGCCTGGCCGCGCGCGGTCTTCCAAACCCTGGGCGTTCCCGACCAGTTCTCTGTGCGTTATGCGTCTGGACGGACGGGGGCGAAAGTGGCCGAACAGGTCGCCGCCGGCTTGCGGACCATCGAAAACGCTGCGGCCGCCGGAAGACCGCGTTGACCGTCGGCTGGGCCGGGCCAATCCCGTTGCGTTCAATGAGGGGATTGAAAATCATGACGAACGCCTCACGCTTCACGCCGACCATGTTGACGGCAGCCCTGCTGCTTCTGGGAGTGCTCAAGTGCGGAACGGGGGCGGAGGCAACGCCCTCCAAGGCGGCTTCGCCGATCGGCGTGCCGGCCGCTTCCCAGGGTTCGCCCGCGGTTGCGGCAACCTTGTACGCCAGGCAGGCGAGCCTGCAGGAGACGTTGCGGGCCACTCGTGGCAAGTACCGGGCGTGGCTGGCCGAGCAGCCTGCGGCGCGGAAGTCCCTTGAGTTTGGCCCGTGGCTGGCCACGCCGCCGCTGCCGGCCGCCGACGCCGCCAGGGTGTTCGGGCCCGCCGGGGCGATCGACCCGAACGCGAAACTGGCCGACGGACGGCTGCTCTGGTCACCGCAGACTGAACTCGTTGACGGCAAACCCGTCAAGTTCCTGACGGCATCGGGCCCGACGAGCGTCTTTGTGGCGCGGACAATTCGCGCGTCGCAGCCGGTCGCTCTGACCGTCGGCCTCGGCGGCGGCGATCGTCTGGACGTCTGGCTCAACGGGCGCCAAATCGCCTCGGCCTCGACGCACCTGATCTCGGGCCGCTACGGCTGCGGTTTCCAGTTCGACGGGACGCGGGTCGATCAAATGCTGGTGAGCCTCGACCTCCAGGCAAGCGAGAACTCGCTCGTGATTCAGCTTGCGCCGAGCGACGAGCCGTCGTTCTACTTCTCGGCGTCGCCCAATCCGGTGCCGCGGCTGTGGGAACAGATCCGCAGGGATTTCCCGGCCGCGCAGAACCCGCTGCTGGATCTGGTCCACGCGGACTGGTTTGGCGTGCAGGGGTGGCTCGCCGACCCCGGCACGGCGTTCGAAGAGCAACTGATCGGCCGCCTGATCGCCGATGGCCGCGACACTTGGGACAGGCTTTCCAGCCTGTCCGGCGGGTCGCACGGACAGACTGGAAAGCCTGCCCCGCGGTGGCTTACGTTCCTCGAAACATGGCTCCCCGCGCAACTCGATGAGCTAAAACAGGCGGGGGCCGGCCGCGACGACCGCCGCTGGCTCGACCTGTGCGTCAAGGCGTCGGTCCTGGCCGCGCTCAGCCGCGACCTGGCTCGCCTGCGGGCCGCGGTCAGCGAACTGGGCCGGTCGCCGCCGAACACGTACCCGGCCGCCGAGTTGCTCGCCCGGCTGGACGACTACGAACAGCGGTTGCTCGCACAAGCGGGTACGCGACTCGATTCCGCGGACGAGGCTACGCGCCGCCTGATGGCCGAGATGCCGGCGATGCAACGGCAGATGCTCGTCGATCTGAACCCGTTGCTCCGGGACGCGGACATCGTCTTCGTCAAACGCTACACGTACAACAGCAAGCACTATTACGATGATTTCCAGCACATCAGCCGCTGGGGCGGCAACCTGTGCGTCCTGTCGCTGGCGGACGGTCAGGTGCGCGAAATCGTTCCGGAGCTTGCCGGCGGCGTCTTCGATCGCTACGACCTGTCGTTCGACGCCCGGCGGATCGTGTTCGGCTACCGGCGACCGCAGCGTGAGGGCTTTCGGCTGTACGAGGTGGGCGTGGACGGCGGCGGCCTGCGGCGGGTGACGGTTCCACCGGCCGACGAAGAAGAGCGAATCGTCAAGTACGGCAAGACCAGCACCGGCGATAGTTTCTACGGTTTGCTGGGATATCAGTTCTGGACGGACGACGTGCATCCGTGCTGTCTGCCCGACGGGGGCTTGTGCTTCGCGTCGACTCGCTGCGAACACGGCGTGCTGTGTACGCCGAATCATTACCTGGCTTGCACCACCTTGTTCCGGATGGACGCCAACGGCAGCAACCTCCGGCCGATTTCCCAGGGAGCCTTGAGCGAGTTCACGCCCACGATGATGGCCGACGGACGGATTCTGTACAACCGCTGGGAATACGTGTACAAGGGCATCGCCGCCGTCCAGTCGCTGTGGGTCACGCGGCCGGACGGTTCGGGCAGTGAGGAGTTCTACGGCGACAACATCACCAATCCCGGCGTCTTGTGGCAGGCCCGCCAGGTGCCCGGCCACCCGCGGCTGGCGGTGTGCATCGGCTGTGGGCACGAGCCGATGGGGATCGGACAAGTATTGCTGCTGGACCTGACCAAAGACAAACGCACGCCGCAGCCGATGATCAGCTTGACGCCCAACGTCAAGACCGAGAATCTCCGCGGCTTGTACCAACTCCGCAACGGCGTCTGGCGCGAAGACGTTTACGGCCCGTTTTACGCCGATCCGTATCCGCTGTCGGACACGTTTTTCCTGGTGTCGTGCAATCCAAACAAGCGGTACAACGACCAGACGGCTTACGACATCCACCTCCTGGACGCGTTCGGCAACCGCGTGCCGGTCTACCACGATCCGGCAATCTCGTGCTGGCAGCCGATGGTGCTGCGGCCGCGCACCACGCCGCCTGTTGTGGCCGGCGCGGCACGGCCAACGAGTAGGCCGTGCCACAGGGAGAACGCACGGCCGACAAGTGGGCCGTGCCACGCGGATCGGCCGTGCCACACGGGAGAAGTACCGACTGCGACGGTTTTTCTGCAGGACGTGTATCGCGGGCTGCCGGGCGTCGCGCCGGGCACGGTGAAGTACGTGCGGGTGATGGAGCAGATTCCCAAGCCGTGGGCTGCCGAGGTGGACCCGTTGCGGGATGAAGACCGCAGCGCCGACGGGTTTGGCGGGCATTTGGCGGTGAGTTGGAACACGCACATCTGGGTCGCCGTGCTGTGGGGCATCGTGCCGGTCGAGGAGGACGGGTCGGCCTGCTTTGAAGTGCCCGCCGAGCGGAACCTGTTCTTCCAGGCACTCGACGAGGACTTCATGGAAGTGCAGCGGATGCGCACGTTCGTCAACTTCGCGCCCGGCGAGCAGCGGTCGTGCATCGGCTGTCACGAGCACCGCACGCAAGCCCCGGCCTCGACACTGCCGGTCGCCTTCGGGCGGCCGCCGGCGACGCTGTCGGCCCAGCCGGGCGAAACGGCCCCGCGCCCGCTGTACTATCCGACCGACGTGCAGCCCATCCTGGACCGGCATTGCGTCCGGTGCCACGATGGCACATCGGCGCCTTCGTCTTCGCCCCCGAAAGCCGCCCCCGACTTGCGAGGCGAGTTGACGACGCTCTTCAACCGTTCCTACGAGAGTATTCTGCAAGGCGGTCTGGTCGCCACAATCCGCGAGTGGGCCGGCGGCAATTATGCGATGCAGAACGCGGAAGCTGTCCCGCCGTACAGCCACGGCTCGCACCGCAGCCGATTGGTCGAAGTGCTGAAGGCGAGCCATTACGACCTGCAGCTGTCGCGGGAAGAGTGGATCAAGCTGGCGACGTGGATCGACTGCGGGGCCCCGTATTACGGATCGTACTACGGGCGGCGGAACCTCATGTATCAGGGTGCCCCGGACTTTCGCCCGGTGCCGACGCTCAGTTCGGCGTGTGGCATCCCGCCCGTCTTTCCCGAACCGCCGAAACCCGAACCGCTGCCCGCCGAACTGCTGGCCTGGTGGCCGCTGGACGACACAACGCCTGACACCGCGGACGACGCGTCGGGCCATGCCCATCAGGCCAGCGCCGTCCACGCTCTTCGGACCGAGGGCCGCGACGGACGCGGCGGACGCCGCTTTGACGGCAAGGCTTACGTCGAGGCCGGCGGTCTGGGCAAGCACAAAGCGATCTCGATCGCGCTCTGGGCCAAGGCGGAAACGTTGGGCAGCGCATGGAGTCCGCTGCTTTTCTGCAACGATGCCCAAGCCGGCGTCGTTCACTTCAGCCTGGTGCCGGACGGCACGCCGAACGTGGCCGTCAACACGGGCGGCTCCCAATGGACGCACCGCCGGGCGCGGACTTCGGTGGCCGACGGCGGTTGGCACCATCTTGCCCTGGTATGCGACGGACGTGTGGGCGGCAGCGTCCGCTTCTACGTCGACGGCCAGTTGTCCGGCCAGCAACGGGCAGGGCTGGCCCTGCAACTGGACCTGACCCGCTTCCGCCTGGGAGCCTACAACCGTTGGGAAAACGCCCCCGCAAACAACTTCCACGGCGAACTGGACGACGTCCGCGTCTACCGCGGGATGCTTTCCGACGGCGAGGTAACCCAACTCAGCAACCCAGCCAACGTCGGCCGTCTCGCGTCGCCCTGATCGCCGAGTGCCTCGGCGCCCGTCGCACGCCCCGAAAGGCCTCCAATCGCCACCTTCCCAGCTTATCCCCCGCAGTTCGTTTCTTGACGTCCAGCAAGCGATGACGCGCTCGACAGTTGCTCGCAAGCGGCAAACAGGAACTCCACGCGTTGGCGGTCCGACGCGAACGGCTGAGTGCGATAGCAACGATCGACGGCGCGGTCCAGAGCGGCGTGGGATTTGACCAGCTTGGCCGGCATCGCCAGCGGGTCGTACAGGTCCGCCAGCGTCGATTCGGGGTACTCGGACCGCGCGGCCAGCACTCTGGCCGCCGCGGCTTCGACCGCCGCTCGACGCTTGTCGCTGGGCGCGTCCGGCCACGGGAAATTGTTGTAGACGAGCGTGGCGGAGTAACGGAAATCGGATTTCAGTCGCCCGCACACTTGCCGGACCCAGGCCATGTGCATGGCGGATGACAGGACGCCGAAATGGTACCAGGTCGCCTGGGGCATGAGGAAACACAAATCGCTGGCCAGCACGTCCGGGTCGATGAAGCCGAGGGGAATGTACTTGCGGCGTTCGGACGAGACCTTGGGGATCAGCAGGTACGGGGTTGCGGGCATATTCTCGACGTGAAACCGGGTCGGCGTTTCCGCCAGCTTCCGGGTCGGAACGCTCTTGCTGGCCAGGCGGAAACGGCGGACGGCGGCGACCCGCTTGCGGGCTTCGGGCAACTGCCGCAACTGGCGCGGCGGGCAGTCGCCCAGCCACAGGCACCAGCGTTCGAGGCCGTTGAGGAACTCCTTCGAGCCGACCCAGCGGCGGAAAAACGACGCCGCCGCGGGTTCGACGGCAAGGAAGGCTTTCTTCGCCTCGGGCGTGAACAAGTAATTGCCGTCGTCGATCGGCTTGTTGCCGATGCCGATCGCCGGCACGTCGCACAGCGGCGTCTGGCGATTGGCGATGACCTGATTCGAGCCTTCGATCAGATACGGGCTGATATTGCGGACCTTCGTCTCGCTGGCCGTCTCCGGCGATTCATAATCGAAGATCTTCTTTCCAGACGTGTCAAAGGCAGCAAATCCCACGATCACGACATGGACATGCGCTTTGCCGCGTGCTTCGCTCTCCCAGGCAAACGTCCGATGCCCGAAATGGATCGTGACGCCGTAGTTGCGGAACAACTCGTCCCACAACACGGCGACCTGCTCGCCTTGGCTGATCGAATTCGTGGACACGAAACCGACCACGACGCGCGTGTCCCGAATGTAGTCGGCCGCCTTGAAGTACCATCCCGTGACATAATCCAGCAGCCCGCTGTTGCGGACTCGGCCGGCGACCAGGTCCATGTCGGCCCGTTGTTCGGCGCTTTG
This sequence comes from Candidatus Anammoximicrobium sp., assembly GCA_012515235.1. Classification (GTDB taxonomy): domain Bacteria; phylum Planctomycetota; class Planctomycetia; order Pirellulales; family Pirellulaceae; genus Anammoximicrobium. The sequence goes on along the minus strand of JAAYYU010000138.1, from coordinate 64,072 downwards.
GTACTTTGCCCCGACGAACGGCGGATTGCCGAGAATGTAACTGCACTGGGCGGGCGGCAGCAGTTCCTTCCAATCCAGCCGCAACGCGTTGCCTTGGACGATCCGGGGCGACTTCTGCAGAGGCAGTCGGACGAAGTACTGGCCGAAGGCCTCCGAGAGCCGCAGGTTCATCTGGTGGTCCATCAGCCACAATGCCGCCTCGGCAATCCGCACGGGCCATTCGTGGATCTCGATGCCGTACATCGCATCCACGTCCACCACGGACACGTGCTGGATGTCGAGCACCCGCTGGCCGTTGTCGAACAGTTTCTGCAAGACCTCGATTTCCAACAACCGCAGTTCTCGGTACGTGACCACCAGGAAGTTGCCGCAGCCGCAGGCCGGGTCCAGGAACCGCAGTTTTCCCAGCCGCTGGTGGAACCGCTTCAATTCGCTCTTGTTGCGGCCCACGCGGCGGAATTCGGCCCGCAAATTGTCCAGAAACAACGAGCGGATGACCCGCAGGATGTCGCGTTCCGACGTATAGTGCCCGCCGATCTGCCGCCGCTCTGCAGGCTCCATCACGGCCTGGAACAGCGAGCCGAACACGGCGGGCGAAATCCGGCTCCAGTCGAACCGCGTACAAGCCAGCAAGGCGTTCCGCATGTCGCGATTGAATTCGGCAAAGCCCAAGTGCTCCGCGAACAGTTCGCCGTTGACGTAGGGCAGCTCCGCCAGCAGTTCGTCCAGATTGGCCTGCCGGGATTCGCGCGGGGCATTCAGCACCTCGAACCAGCGGGCCAGATGCAGACCCAAGTCCGAACCGTCCGCCGCCGTGCGGTTCTCCAAGTAATAGGTGAACGCATCACGCTCGAAAATGCCGGTGTCTTCGGCGAACAGGCAGAACAGAACCCGCACCAGGAACCGTTCCAACGCATGCCCCGCGTAGCCGCCCGCCTGCAACGCATCGTGCAGATCGCCCAGGATCTGAACGGCCTTGATATTGATCGGATCCTGATCTTCCACCGCATGTTGTTTGTAGCCGGGAACGAAGGCAAACTCATGAATGTGGCGGTGGAAGTCGGCCAATTCAAAATGCCGGGTCACGCCCTCTTCCAGGTCATGCAGCGCGATGCGGGCAAAGTCCGAGACGATGATGTAGCGGGGCACTTCATCGTCTCGGCCTTCGTTCTTCAGATGTTGGACGTACTCGACTGCCTGCAAATGAGCCAGGGCCAGGCTCTTGCCGCGCGACTTGTGCTCCGCCAGCAGGACGCCCTTCCAGAACAGGTCGATATAGGCGTAAGTGCCTTTCAGCGTCTTGACCGGCTCTTCAAAGCTGGCGACGACCCGGCGGCGCAGACCAAAGACTTGAAAGAACTCGTCCCAGAAGGACTTGGCTTCGGCCTGCTCGCGAGTCTCGCGTTGCCACTCTTTGGCGAACGCGATAGCCCGATGGCGGATTTCGTTCCATGATAACGGCATCTCAGCACAACTCCGGATACCGATGTTGGCGCCTGACGTCTCGGATCGGGCTGTCCAGCAACGCCGGCAGGCAATCGCCGGTCCGCTGTCGGTGGATCTGCCATTCGTCGATCCAGGTCGCCTCGTCCTGAAACGCCTTGCGGAAGTCCGGCCGGACGTTCACGCCGTCCAAATCCAGACGCTCCACCACGTCCAGCGGGTCGTCGCTGCCCGTCAGCGTTCGGCCGACTGCCGTGTCGAGAAACCACTCGAACGTCGGCACGGCGCCGGCGGTTTCCCGGCGGAGGGCTCGGCAAATTCGTTCGTTTCCGTTCATCGTTCTTCCGGTTTCCTCGCTTTGCCGCTCGCGCCAACAAACGCTACGGAACCCACCATGCTTCAAAGCGTTCTTCCTACGGCTGGGGCAGTTCGTTCGGCGCCAGCAACGGCCGGCCCTCTTTCCAGTCGATCGGCACGACGGACAGATGCCAGGTGCGGCCCTTGTCGTTGTTGCCTTGATAGAACAGGTAGTCCTGCCCGTCGTCGTCCTGAAACAGATACGGATGGCCCGATTCACTGGAGTTCCACGAGCCCGGCGGGCCAGCGGCAAGGAACGGCTCGTCCAGCAAGCGGGTGAAACGAATGCCGTCGTCGCTGACCGCCACGCCGATCTGCTGCGGCTCATTGTTGTACCCGCCGGCGTAGAACATGTACAGCCGGCCCTCGCGCCGGGCCATGGCCGCGGCCTCGATGCAGCGGCGTTCCCAGGGAAGCTCCGGCTGGAGGATCGGGCCGTCCGGGTTGAGTTGAGTCCACTGGTCGCGGGCAAAGTCGCTGTCGATGGGGGCCGCGGCCACGCCCTGCATCTGGACCTTGAACGCCGGGTCCCGCGTGGCCCAGTACAGCAGCAGTCGCCCCTGGTGCTCGATCACATCCGCGTCGATCGCCCGGCCGCAGTTCCATTCGCCCGTCGGCCGGAAGATCGGGTTGGTGGGATTGCGGAGGAACCGCAGGCCGTCGTCCGACCAGGCGTGGCAGATTGCATCCCGCGGCCCGTTGCCGTAGGTCTGGTAGAACAAGTGCACCTTGCCGCCGACGACGGCCGCCCCCGGAGCGCAGAAACCGTTCACCTCCACGTCGCCGGTGTTGGTCAACTCGCCGACCTTCTTCCAGTCCACCAGGTTCCGGCTCTGGGCGATTCCGATGCTCCAGCCCTTGGTCGGTTTTTCTGCGTACGGCGGCAGCGAGTAGTACAGCCAGTAACGGCCTTGAAACTTGACGACGGCAGGGTCTTTGGAGAAGGGCTTTCCGGAGCTTGCATCGGCAAAGTACATGCGGGGCGGCGCGGCGGCAACCGCGTGCGAACCCAGTGCGGCCAGCAGCACCAGCGCCGCGCCGCGCAACCAAAGCGGCCTGGCCGCCGCCCGTGCCCAAGCCCGCTGCGGCCACCGCCCGGAGGTCACCAGCCAAGTCGCCGATCCGCAACCGTTCCAGCTTTGCAGCATGATCGTGATCCTCTCTCGAGATTGCCGTGAAACCTCCTCACACCTTCGGCCGCGCCGAACCGGGTCTGGGCGTTGCTGATCGGCCGTGGTATTATCCGGAAGCCCGACGGCAAGTGTTTTTTCGCAACGCACCTCCGAGAATTATACGGAAGAACCATGAAAAGAACTCTGCTCTTCGTGTTGTGTCTGCCGTTTTTGCAGACCGGGTTGTATTCCGCTGAACTGGCCAGGGACGGGGCCACCGGCTGGAAGATCGTCTTGCCCGCGGAACCGGCATTGGTCGAGCAGACCGCCGCGCGCGAACTGGCCGAGCACCTGAAGCTCGTGACCGGCGCGGATTTCCCGACGCTGGCTGAACAGGACGCGCCCGCCGACGGCACGTCGCTGATCTTCGTCGGCAACACGGCCAAGGCCCCGAAAAAGGATTACAAGTTCGACGAAATCCTGATCAAGCTGGACGGCGGAAACCTGATTCTCGCCGGGCACGAAAAACGCGGCTGCCTGTACGCGGTCTACTCGTTCCTGCAGGACGTGGTCGGGGTCCGCTGGTGGACGCCCGCAGACACCTTCCTGCCGAAGAAACCCACGCTGACCGTCCCGGACGAATTGAACGTCTCCTACGCGCCGCAGATGATCTCGCGAGAAATGTACCATCGCGACGCCCAGCCGACGGTGTTTTCCGCACGCATGAAGGGCAACGGCTTCCTGACCCCGGAATACGGCGGCGCGGTTCGGATCATCAATTTCGTCCATTCGTTCTACAAGTACCTCCCGCCGGAAAAGTACTTCGCGGACCATCCGGACTGGTACTCGGAAATCGACGGCAAACGCAAGCACGAACACGCCCAGCTGTGCTTGACCAATGAAGAGATGATCCAGGAGTTGATCAAGAACGTCCTGGAAACGCTGCGGAAAAACCCCGGCGCCAAGATGATCGACGTTTCCCAGAACGACTGGCGCGGGTTCTGTACGTGTGAGAAATGCAAGGCGGTCGACGACGCGGAGGAGAGCCACGCCGGGACGCTCGTGCTGATGCTGAACAAAGTGGCCGAGGCGGTGGAGAAGGAATTCCCGGACGTCCTGGTGGAATCGCTGGCGTATCAATACACCCGTAAGCCGCCCAAGACGATGAAGCCGCGGCACAACGTTTTGATTCGGCTGTGTACGATTGAATGCTCCTTTATCCAGCCTCTGGACGGCGAGCAGAACGTCAAGTTCGCCGCGGACATCGAAGGCTGGAGCAAGCTTGCCAAGTATCTGTTCATCTGGGACTATACGACCAACTATAACGACTACCTGGGGCCGCATCCGAACCTGCGCGTGCTGGCGCCGAACGTCCGCTATTTCATCAAGCACGGGGCGATCGGCCTGTTTGCCGAGGGCGAAGGCGACGACTTCTGCGAGCTGAAGAACTGGCTGTTGCTGCGCGTGATGTGGGAGCCGCAACTGGATGAGAACAAGCTGATCGACGAGTTCCTGCGCGGTTACTACGGCGAAGAGGTCGCACCGCTGATCAAGCAGTATTGGGACGTGCTGATTGCCCAAGCGGAAAAGGAGAAGATCTATCTGGGCTGCTTCGGCATGAACTCGGCGAAATGGATCGATCTGCCGACGCTGAACCGGGTGACGGAGATCATGAACAAGGCGGTCGAGACGGCGACGAAGGTTTCCGGCCCCGATTCCGACCAATTGCGCCGGTTGCGCAAAAGCAAGATGGGCATCGACCACGTCTGGCTTAGCCGATACTACCCGCTGCGCTGCGAAGCGCGGGAAAAGAAACTGCCGTTCCTCGGTCCCAAAGATCCGCTGGCGGCGGCCGAAGAGTTCGCCCAGCTGTGCAAGCGGTTCAAGACCAAAGCCGCCGTGATCTCGCAGGAAGGGAAATTCGACTTGTACCTGGAAGGCCTGAAGGCCGGATTCGTCGCGCAGAAGAATCCGCCGGAAATCTGCAAAGGACTTCCGGAGGATGCCTGGGTCGTTTTCGACGCCCTGTCGTTCAATAACTACAACAACGCGGCGACGATCATCGACGATCCCCAAGGCTGGAACGGCAAGAGCGTGCGCATGGGAACGAAGGTCGATTGGAACACCAACTACACTCCCCCGGTTCGCGGCAAGTACCGCCTGCTCGCCTCGCTGCGCTGCGAGGGAACTGCGAAGGAAGGCCGATTGGGCTCGTGGGGCGTCTACGACTCGCGGGGCAAGAAGTCGCTGAAGAGCATGACTCTGGACGTGAAAAACTTCGCGACCGAAGACGGCTCGTTCGACAAGAAGTTCCGCTGGATCGATTTGGGCGTGATCGACTTTGTCCCCGGCGCGTACTTCTGGTTCGCCCACGGACACCGGCCCGAGTTGGACGCGATTTTCGTCGACCGGGTGTTGCTCATCGACGCGGAGTGATGGTCGAAAGAAAAGGCCGGGCGGAATGGCAAAGGCCACCGGTTCCGGATCAACCGTGATCCCGGCGGCTGGCGTCATGCCGCCTTGTGTGCCGGCGGACAAGGTGACGGCGTTGCGAGGGTCCCGCCGACGCGGTCAGCGGGAGTTCGGGGTTTCAGCGTGGGAGGTGCGTACTCATGTTTGGCAAGAATGCGTGGCGGATGGCGGTGGTTGCCTGGGGTGTGCTGGTGGCCGGGGCCGCGGCCCAGCCGTGGAAAGTCCCAGAGGAAAAGCTGCACCGCGGTCCCGATCCCGTGGCGCAGGTCGAGTTGGCCGCGGCCCAGGACCCGACGTTCGAGGCGGTGGCCAAGTACTATCCGATGCTCGCCGCGCCGCGCGAGGCGCTGGGCGTGCTGGAGAGCGCGCGGGAGTTCGTCGTGACCCGCTACGGCGAAATCGAACTGAATAACCTCCAACGAGACGACGGGCAGCCCGGCGAGGCGTACCCGAATGCCTCGCCGGAGAACAAGGCCAGCCTCTATTTCCTGTTGGGCAAAAAGGGCCAACAAACCCGTTATGGGCACGGCAATCCTCCGGACTCGAAGCGGTTGATGGACGGGTATCTGCCGATCGTCAGCGTGCCGTTCACATTCGAGGGCGTCCAGTATCAGCAGACGATCTTTGCCTGGTCACAGGACATGGACCCCGACGGCCGGCTGTGGGCTTACGTGGGCCTGGAGATCAAGAACCCGACGACGGCAAACGCGCACGTGGACCTGGCCCAGCAGGCAGTGTGCGGCCGGGCGCCTCGCTATGTGCCTTTGGGAAGCTGGGAGTACGACCTGGCTCCCGGCGACCAGCGGCGACTGTGCTTGCGCCTCCCGCGCGACGGGATTCTGCCCGACAGCGAGATCGACAAGGATTCGCCTGAGTTCCAGAAGGGCGGCAGGCGCGCCAAGCTCCCGTTTGCCGGCGGCTTTGCGGGCGTCGAGCCGGTTGAGCCGGCGGAGTTCGATCGGCGCCGGGAGGAGACGGCCCAGGCATGGCGGGAACGGATCCGCCGGGCAATGACGATCCGCGTGCCGGAGCAGCGGATTAACGACGCCTACCGGGCCTGGCTGGGCTATCTGTTCACCAACGTCGACAAGGAGGGGGAGCGGTATTTTCCGCACGACGGATCGGGGTTCTACGAACTGGTCTGGGGAATCGCGGCGATCCAGAGCTGCCGGGCCTTCGACCAGTACGGCTATCCGGAGGAGGCCGGAAAGTACCTCGATTCAATCTGCACGCTGGTCCGGCCCGACGGCGAACTGAAAACGGCGTTCGGCCTGTCCGACTCCGGAACCCTGCTGATGGCGATCGAAGACCACTATCGCTATACGGGCGACAAGGCGTGGCTGGCGCGGACCGCGGAGACGATCGTGCGGGTGTGTGGTTGGTCGATCGCTCGGCGGGCGAAGGAGCGGGAGGGACAGACGCCCGGCTCGCCGACCTGGGGGCTGATCAAGTACCAGCCCAGCGGCGACTATCCCGAACCCGATTTCAGTTTTCTGTCCGACACGGCGGTCTGCGTCGGGCTGGAGGCGGCCGCGCGATGCCTGCAGATCGTGGACCGCAAGCCCGACGCCGAACGCATCGCGGCGGAGGCGGCCGAGTATCGCCGCGACATCGAGGCGGCGATGCGGCAAGCCGTCTTGGAGCGCGAAGGCCAGCGCCTGCTGCCGATCCTGCCGGCGTCGCGGGGCTGGCTGGAGAAGGCCGGCTACGGATCGACCGGGTACTACAGCCTGTTCGCTTCGATGATCTTGGACAACGAGTTCTTTGCGGCGGCCGATCCCCACGCCACGCTGCTGATCGAGGCCCTGGAACAGCGCGGCGGCTTGTGCGCCGGCCAGTGTACGTTCTTCAATTGGATCGACCACGGCTTTACCTACGGCTACTGGCTGGAGATGCTCAAACGCGGCCAGCCTAGAAAGGCGATCCTCGGACTGTACGGCGCCCTGGCCTACGGGATGTCGCGCAGCACGTACAGCGGCGTCGAGTGTACCGATATCCGCACGGGGAACAACCAACTGACGCTGCCCCACCTGCGGTCCGGCACCCAGCAACTGCGGCTGCTGCGGATGATGCTCGTGCGCGAAGAAGGCGACCGCTTGATCCTGGCCCAAGCCGCTCCGCAGCATTGGCTCAAGCCGCAGCAGCGCGTGGAGGTCGTCCAGGCTCCGACGGCCTTCGGGCCGGTGAGTTACACGCTGGAGTCGGCCGCGGACCAGGGGCGAATCACGGCGCGGCTGACGCCGCCGGTGCGAAACCCGCCCCAGGAGATCCGCTTGTTCGTGCGGCATCCCGAGGGCAAGCCGATCCAGCGCGTCCGGGCGGCGGGCAAGCCGCTCGACACGTTCGACGCCGGATCGGTGACTCTGCGAGGCGTGCGCGAGCCGGTGGTCCTGGAATTCGGCTACGAAACGCGATAAGGAGCATCCGCTTGATCCCATCCTTGACGATCCGCGTGGGCGTGCTGCTGTTAGCCTGGGGGACAACGCCGTGGCTGTGGGCGGAGCCGGGGGCCGTAGCGGAACTCCAGAAGGAAATCGCCGCCAAGACGGGGCTTGCACGCCGCCAGGCTGCCCGCAAGCTGATGGAACTGGGCCCGGAGGCGACGCCGGCCATCGTGGCGCTGACCAAGGATCAGGACGTGGTGATTCGCCGCAACGCGGTCCGCCTGCTCCGCCGTTTGCTGGGCGTCGAGGCGGTCGCGTTGTATCGGGAAGCCCTGCAGGACCCAAGCCCGTTGGTGCGGATCGTAGCGGTCGAGGAACTGCGGGCCTACCAGCCGCGGACCGGCGAAGTCACGGGCGCCCTGCTGCAGGCCGCCCAGGACGCCGACAACGAAGTCCGCAAGTTGGCCGCGGGCGCCTTCTGGTCCTTTCATCGCGACTATGTCCCCTTGCGCCGGCGTCCGAACTGGGACCATGCCATCGAGGTGATTGCACGCCAGAGTCTGCCCACGGTGGGCTGGCGTTTCCGCACCGATCCCGGCCGAGCGGGCCACGTCCAGAAATGGTTCGCGCCGCAAGTGGACGAGGCCGGCTGGCACGAGATCGCCGTCGGCCAATGGTGGCACGACGCCCTGCCTGAAAAAGTCGGGCAGTTCGAGGGCATCGCCTGGTACCGGATCGAGTTCACCGCTCCAGACAAGCCGCAGGGCGAATTCCACGAAGCGGTGTTGCGGTTCGAGGCCGTCGACGAATCCGCCTGGGTGTGGGTCAACGGCCAGTACGCCGGAGAACACGACCTGGGGACGGCGGGCTGGAACGTGCCGTTCGATATCGAGGTCGGCAGCTTCCTGCGTTGGGGGCAGTCCAATCAGATCACCGTCCGTGTCCTGAACGCCGCCGGCGCCGGCGGCATCTACAAACCGGTCGAGTTCCAGGTGCTGAAATAAAGGCCGCACGCTGCGAGTCCAGCGGTCCGGCGGCAAGGAGACATCATGTTTTGCATGACCAAGATTCGACGCGCAGTGCCGGTCGCCGTAATCTGTCTCGCCGCGGGCGGGACGCTCGCCGCTGCCGATCAGCCCGCTTGGAAGCCGATGGTGTTTACCGGCGACGAAGTGACGGGCGACCACGTCCTGGCGATCTGGCAGTTCCAGCCGGGCGCCGAGTTGAACGATGGCCGGGGCCACGCCGGCTTGACGCTGTCGGGCAGGGCGCGCGTCGTGGCCGACGAGCACTTTGGGGGAATCCTCGAATGCTTCGACAACCCGCCGGGCGTGGACAAGGCCAACGGCGCCGCGACCGCGTGGCGGCAGGGTCCGACACCGGCCGGCGCGTTTACGGTGGAAGCCTGGGTCAAGCTGAAAGCCAACCCGGAGAAACCGGATTGGAAGACGGCCTGCCTTGTCGACAAAACCTACGTCCCGCACACCCACGAAAACAAGGCCCACAACAAGGACTACTTCTTCAGCATCCGGCAACTTGCCCAGGGCAAGACCGTCAGTCTGCAGGCGGGCGTGGGCCTGGGCGAGGAAGTGATTACCTTTGCGTCCGGTCCCGTCGAGATGGCCCCCGAAACGTGGCGTCATCTGGCGTTCGCCTACAACGGAAACGGTACGGGAATGCTGTTTGTGGACGGCCGCCTGGTCGGCAAAAAATCCTATCCGGGCAAAGGGGCCGCCGCGCCGGGACCGCGCAGCCTGGCGATCGGCGAGCGGTCCGGCAGCACGCATAGCGGTTTGCCCGGCTACCTGGCCCAAGTGCGCATCGTGCGGGGGCTGTCGGCCCTGGTCGCGCGGCTGGCGGTCGAGATCCGCCCTCCGTTCCAGCGCACGGCTTTTGAGAGGATGGAGCAGGGACAATCACTGCTGGTGCAGTTGAGCAACCTGGACGCGCGGCCCACGACCCAAGTCGTGCTGCACGTCAACGACGGCTTGACGCGCCGCGAAATCTCCGTCGGCGAACTGGCGGGCGAGTCAGCGCGGGAGATCCGCGTGCCGCTGTCCTGCGCCGGCAAGGCCGGCGAGTACGCCTTCCAGGCTGCCGCCACGGGCCAAGTGCAGAACGAGCGGGTCTCCGGCCACGCGGTCTTAAGTTATCATCTCTGCAACCGCCGCCCCGAGTTCATGCCCGTGGTCATGTGGGGCGGGGCCAGCGTGGAACAGATCAAGCAGACGGGGTTCACCCACAGCTTGCACTGGATGGATCATCTGGACATGCAGGCCTGGCAGGCGGGCGAGCCGATCGGATTCCACAGCCGCTTTGACGAGACACGCGAGAGTCTGAACCAGGCCTTGGTGCAAGGCGTGCGGGTGCTGGGCAAGATGTCGCCGGGCGGGTACTTCAAAGGCCAGAAAAGCTACGCGCAGGCGCGTCAACCGTACCTGTGCCACGACCGGCAGGGCCATCCTACCGCGATGGTCAACTTTTCGCTGTCGCGGGTCCAGCAGTTTGCGTTCGACGCCGGACGCAGCGTTGCCAACAACGTGGGGATGTTCCCGGCCGTGGACATGATGATCGCCGACTCCGAGTTCCGCGACGGCAGCCAGTTGTCGTTCCGCGATGAGGACCGCGCCGCCTTCCGAGCCTGGTCGGGCCACGACATCCCGGACCAGATCCAGTCCAAGACGGGCGTGAAATACGACCAACTCGCCGGCTTTCCGGACGACCGCATCCTGCCCGACGACGACAAGATCTTGGCCTTTTACAAATGGTTTTGGGGCGGCGGAGACGGCTACGCGGGCTTCCTGACTCAGGACTGGAAAGGGCTGACGGCTCCGGGCTCGCGCCTCCGCGTGATGTGGGACCCCGTGGTCCGCTGTCCCAGCAAGTGGGGCAGCGGCGGCGAAGTCGATTGGATCGGACATTGGACCTACGTCTATCCCGATCCGCTGGTGATGGGTCTGGCCACCGACGAGGTGTTCGCCATGGGCAAGGGCGGCCCCAAGCACCAGCAGCCTGTCAAGATGACGCAGATCATCTGGTACCGCTCCGCCACCACCGGCCCGCTGCCCGCCGACAAGAGCAAGTGGGCGGAATGGGAACAGCGGCTGCCGGAAGCCCGCTTCATCACGATCCCCCCGGATATGCTCGAAATCGCCTTGTGGCAGAAACTGGCCCGGCCGGTGCGGGCGATCATGTACCACGGCGCCGGCTCGCTGTGGGACAAGGGCCGTCCGGGCGGCTACGACTTTACCCATCCCGGCACCGCCCCCCGGCTGGCCAGCCTGGTCTCGAAAGTGGTTCAACCCTTCGGGCCGATGCTGCTCCACGTCCCGGACCGGAAGGCCCGCGTGGCCATGCTGGAAAGTTTCGCTTCGCAAATCTTCTACGGCGGGAGCACCTACGGCACCATGCGGACCCCGGTGGGCCGGATGCACGGGGTGCTGACCCGCGCGCATCTGCAACCGGAGATTGTGTACGACGAGACGATCCTGCGCGACGGGCTGGATCCGTTCCAAGTGCTGGTCATGCCGGTCTGCCCGGTCCTGACCGAAAGCGTGGCCCGCAGGATCGTGGACTGGCAGGCCCAGGGCGGCATCCTTGTGGCCGACGAGTTGCTGGCCCCGCGTCTGACCCCCGACATCCTGATTCGCCAGGTCCAGAGCGACGACAAGACCGAATCGCTCGACAAGGCGAAGCAGCTGCGCAGCGAACTGGGAGACGCCTGCTTGCCGTACGCCGAGGCCGACACCCCGGAGGCGATTCTTCGGGTTCGCACGTTCGGGACAACCGACTACCTGTTCGCCTTCAACGACCGGCGGACCTACGGCGATTACGTCGGCCAGCACCGCAAGGTGATGGAACAGGGCCTGCCGACCAAGGCGGTCCTCACGGTCCGCCGGCCCGCGGGCAACGTGTACGATTTGCTGGCCGGCAAAGCGGTCAACGCGGCGGTGAACGAGGGGAGCGTTCAGGTGGCCGCCGAGTTCGGCCCCGGCGAAGGCCGGCTGTACATGATCACCGAGCGGCCTATCGCGAAGGTGACCGTCAGCGGCCCCAGTGAAGCGGCGCGATCCGCCGGTGTTCCCGTCACCGTGACCGTGACCGACGACGCCGGCCGTCCGCTCGACGCCGTGGTGCCGCTGCGCGTCGACGTGACCGACGCCCAAGGAAACGCGGCTGAACACAGCGGCTGGCACGCCGCGCCGGCCGGCCAGCTGACCCTGACCCTGGACTTGGCCCCCAACGACGCGCCGGGCACCTGGACGCTCGCCATCCGCGAACTGGCCTCAGGCAAGACGGCTCAGAAGTCGTTGCTCGTCAAGTAGCGACGGATCGCTCCGAGTTGCCTCCGGCAACGGCGGAGGCTTTTCTGGGGGTTTTTGAGAGGGGCGTATCACACCGACGGCAAGGAGATAGCGATGTACGTGCAGACCGTCCTGTACTGTCTTTTAACCTTGGCGGCCGAGCCTCAAGCCGAGGCCTTGAAGGTCGTCGTCGAAGAAAATGTGCCCGTGACGATGCGCGACGGCGTGGTTCTACGCGCCAATGTCTGCCGCCCGGACCGAGGCGGCCCCTATCCGGTGCTCCTGACGCGGACCCCGTACGGCAAGGGCAAAGGGTTTGGCCGCTACGTCCAGGCAGGCTATCTCGTCGTTTCGCAAGATGCGCGAGGCCGCTACGCCTCAGACGGCACGTACGAATCGTTCTTGCGCTTCCAGACTCACGACGCCGAGGACGGCTATGACACGGTCCAGTGGGCTGCCAAGCTGCCCAATTCGACGGGCAGGGTAGGCACGTTCGGCACCTCGTACTGCGCTTTCTACCAGTGGCGACTGGCCCCGCTGCGGCCGCCCGCCCTGGCGGCCATGTCAGCCCACAGCATTCCGGGCCGGTACACGGACCTGGAGGGGCCGGGCACGATCCGACCGGGGCGCCGCCTGCAATGGTGGCTGTCGACCATGGGGCCGGACATCCGCCGCCGTGCGGCCGGCTCAGACGCAAAGCCTGCCCCCAAGCCAACGGCCGGGGAGATCGAGAAGTGGCTGTGGTTCGTTCCCTGGCTCAAATTGCCGCAGATGGTCTTCGAGCACGAGACCGCGGCGATGCACGATTGGCTCAGGCATCCGCACCTCGATCCCTGGCAACTGGACGAAGGCTGCCGCGAGATCGAGGTTCCCAACTTTGATGTCATCGGCTGGCACGATCACTGCAACGGCGACGCCCTCATGTATCGCAGCATGGCGGCCCATGCCAAGACGGAGATCGCCCGCACGAAAACGCGAATTCTAATCGGCCCGTGGGGGCACAGCACCCTGGGCCAACGCCGCTTCGACAAGATCGACTTCGGGCCAGAAGCCCGCGTGGACCTGGTGGCGGAAGACATTCGCTGGTTCAACCACTGGCTCAAGGGCCAGCCCACGGGCAGCGACCGGGAACCGCCGGTGCGAATCTTTGTCATGGGCGACAACCGCTGGCGGGGTGAAACCGAGTGGCCGCTGAGCCGCGCGCGGACCCGGACGATGTTCCTGGCCAGCGGCGGCCGGGCCAACACGCCGGCCGGCAATGGCAAGCTGGTCACCCAAGCGCCGCAGGCGGACGGCAGCGATCGCTACGTGTACGATCCGCTCCATCCAGTCCCCACACTCTTTGGCCCGCGAGCGTTCACCGCCGTTGCGGACCAGCGGCGACTGGCTGATCGCCAAGACCTCCTCGTGTATCAGAGCGAGCCTCTGCGGGAGCGGCTGGAGGTCACCGGGAATCCGGTTGTGGAACTGTACGCCGCCACTTCGGCCCCGGATACCGACTGGTTCGTGCGGCTGATCGCTGTCGAGCCCGATGGCTTGGCGCGGGACGTCTGCATGGGCCTGGTCCGCGCCCGCTACCGCGAGGGGTTGGACAAGCCCAAGTTGATCTCGCCGGGTGAAGTCGTCAAGTACACGATCCGGCTGGGCCCGACCTCGAACGCCTTTCTGCCCGGCCACCGGATCCGGCTGGACGTGACCAGTTCCGATTTCCCCAACTACGACCGCAACCACAACACCGCCGCCGACCAGAACGCGGACGCCGAACTGGTCCCCGCCACGCAAACCGTCCACCACGGCGGCGTCCAGGCCTCGTGCATCCGCCTGCCGGTGATCGAAAACTAGTTGCCGGGCCTCGCGGTCGCCGACACCGCCAGTGACCAGCACCGATGTCGCAAAAGCAGCATCATGGCGACAAAAGGGGACGTTCTACTTTTCCGCCTTGTCAGCAGAATTCGTGAGTGAATTCTGGTTCGGGAAGATCCCCAAGTTGATGATCCAAAGCGGTTTGATGCCTTCGAAGGCGTGAAAGCCGAGGGCTTTTCTGATACTAAGTCTGGCTTTTAGGTTCAAGCCATCGAGCACACCGGCGAGAATCTCTTCGCGAGCCTTGAGCCAGTTCATCACCAAAGGCGCGTGTTCGCGGAGAGAACGGGCGACTTTCTTCAGGGGACCAAGCCGCTCCGCAGGGTGCGGATGCACCACTGACGGAGGAACTTCGCAGCCCAATTTGCCGATGGCCAGATCCAGAATCGCGGGAGTTCTTTTCGGGAAGAGAATTGGACAGGCATCATGGAACAGGCATCATTGATTCGTCGTGCCGGAGCGGTCCCCACAGGAGATCGTTTTTCCTGCGTCTCGGGGGCCGCATTGGCTTAGGTCAATCGGTTCGAAGCCAAGTTGCCGCGCGGGCGAGTTGCTTTTCAAACGAAAGTCGTCTTGGGCCGGGTCCAGGAACTGCGGATCGGCCTCCAGGCTGTGTTGTTCGATGCCGAACCGGCGCTGGGTTTTTAGATGCTTCTGTCCCCAGCCGGGTTCGGTTGTGTTGAAGTACAGGTTGTAATCGGCCTCACACGTCCGCAACATGGCGGGCGTAATGTTGCGTCGAGTTTTCGGCGCCGGGGCGGTTCTCTCGAACAGCAGCGCCTGCCCCGGAATCCGCGAGACAAAGATATTCCGCTGTACGAGCGAACCGTCCACCTGCCCGTACGGCAGGACGAGATAACCCCGTTTGTGGACGCAAGGCGTGCCGTTCGGCGTCTCATCGCGGATGTCGTACAGGATGTTGTTGCAGATCGTGTTCTTGCCCTTGAAGATGATGCCTTCGCCACACACACGCGTGATTACATTGTGCTCGATCGCCGTGTCGTGCTGGTCGTCGTCACAGCGGATGCTGGCATTAATGTTCTGAGCCGTGATGTCGTGGATCCAGTTGTTTCGTACCTGATTGCCGCCCCCGGTACCGGACACGTAGATCGCGTTGCCGTCTCCCATGACCTCCATGCAGTGGTGCAGGTCGTTCTGGGCGATGACGTTCTGCCGCCCGTGCATCAGCGGCTCGCGGTTGTGCCACGTGAGCGGTTTGCTGTCCACGGCATTATCCACCTCGGTCCAGCGCACCGTGCGGCTGCACTCGCCCTGCCCTTTGCGGTCGGGGCTCGTCCGACCCGTGACGAGGATTCCCGTGTACGGCGTATGATGGACGTGGTTGTGCTCGATGCGGTTGCGGCCGCTTTGCCAGGCCCAGATGCCGGCCGAGTGCCACAGCAGACGGCCGACGTGATGCACGTGGCAGTCGGTCACGGCGTTGTCGCGGTTGACGTCCTTGGTGCCCAGGCCGTACCCGGCCAGCAAGACGCCCGCCCCGCCGAGTTCCGCCAATTCGCACCGCGTCACGGCGATGCGCTGGCAGTGCAAGTCCAGACGCAGGCCGGCAGCGCCGCTGTGAACGAACCGACAGTTCTCCACTCGGCACGACTCGGCCCCGCGGAACCGCAACATGGCCGTCGGACGGTCGAACATCTCCCAGTCATGTTGCAAGCCCCAGCCGGTTTTCTCGGCTTCCCACGGCCAGCGATCGGCCTGGGTGAACGTCAAGCCGCGAAACACCAAGCCCCGCACCGGCGTATCGCTCGGCCCGTCGTACTCGATCTGGCCTTCGACGCGGATCAGTTCGGTCAGCCGCGGCGCCACGACGTCATCGCCGGGCTGCTTTCCGGCCGGCGGCCAGAGGTAGAGCTTGCGGGCCGCGGCATCCAGGACCCATTCGCCCGGCTCATCGAGCGCCTCCAGGACGTTTTCGATCCAAACCGTGCCGTCGGGGAAGTTCGCGAAGTTGGGCGGTCCCAGCGGATACGTCGCGGGCACGTCCGTGTGCACCAGGCCCGTCGCCCGATCCACCTCGGTCATCGGCAAGATGTTCATGACCCACGGATGAATGGGAACCACCACCATCTCCGCTTGCGAGAAATCGGCGACGGCCCGCACCGCCTCCGCCGGCAGATACAGATGCTGGTGGTCAATCGCCTGTCCGCCGGCCGACGCGGTTTTCGCCTGCTGGAAGCCCCGCGTGCGAGCCCGCGGCAGCATCGTGTCGCCCTGGAAGAGCGTCCGAAACGCCGGCCAGTCGGTCGGCACGTCGGCCATCCAGACTTTGCCGCGTGCCGGCTTCGGCAAGCGTGCCAAATCCTGCGGCGCCGGTTGCCAGCCGCCCGGCAGTGGAGCCGCCCCGCTCAGGACCGGCCGTTCGCCGGCGGCCGCCACGATCTCCGTGGCCGCGTCACCGCAGACGCTGTCCCGCAGATCGAACACGATCGTCCGCTCAATCCGATATGTCCCGCCGCCCACCACGATCCGCTCCGAGGCCTGCGGCTCTGTCCTTCGCCGCTTCCGAGCCGCATCCCGCGCCCGCTCCACCGTGGCGAACGGTTCTTCCGCAGTGCCCGGATTGGTGTCCTGGCCGAGGGGCGAGACAAACAAGTCGCCCCGCGCATCGGGCACGTTACCAGCGAGAACGACAAGCGTGAGCATCAGCACTCGGGTCATGGCATCGTCCTGGAAAAAAATGGATATCGGCCCCTCGCAAAGAAGTGCGTCTTTTTTCGGTGGGATCGCGGCTCCGGTGCATGTGATTACGCCATGGACGATCCTGATTCAAACTCCGCCCGTGGCACGCCGAATTGACGAAGAATCGATCTCAACGTGCCGATCTTCAGTTCCCGGTGGTCGGGGACAGGCACCGTCGTCGTGCCCGTCGTTTCTTGCCGTTGCATCACGATGTGGCTGGACCGCCGACGGACCTCGACGAATCCGTGTCGTGCGAGGATCGCGCACGCCTCTTGCCCAGACATGACTCGCAACCTGCCCAACGGCCACCTCGACCTGCGTGACGAACACGTCGTCAGAAAAACGGCGATCAATCTCCTTCGCGGACGCCACTTCAAAGAACAGTTCCAGCGCTTCACGCAGGTTTTCACGTGCCTGTTCGATCGAATCGCCCTGACTGGCGATGTCGAGTTCCGGGCAAAGGGCCACGTACCCATCGCCTTCGCGTTGGATCAAGGCGGTTAAGCGACGCGTCATGAGTCTCGCCTCCAGAAAACGGCCTCTTGGCAGCCTGTCCCGTCACCCATCAACGTAGCGAACGGGGTTCTGACCGTCAAAGGCCTCACGGTTATTCACAAGGTGAGCGTGAAAGAAACGCAAAACCAACCGACCGTCTTCGCGTCGCGGGCTTTCGGGATCGAACACCCCCTCGATTATCTCCGTACCGTCCCACTTGACCACCTGGACCTTGGTGATTCGGGGCGTCCTACCGCCCGCGATAACCCAGGCTGGTGACTGGCCGCTGGCGAGCAGTCCAAGTAGGTTATCGTGCGTCCGAACTTGTACGACCAGTTTTGCCCACCGCAAGAAACTGCAGATCAGCCGCCAAGTGCGCAGGTTTTTACTTGTCAATCGGAAAGCGAGACGGTTCCCAGGAAGGCCATGCGACGCGGGAAGCGGTGTTGCTGCGACGAGCGAGGGCCTCCGTTTTGTGGGTGGCCAGTCACGCCAGCGTTCGGGCGCTTTCCTGTTGAGAACCCCGGTTTTTTCCAGAAGGCGGGAAGTGCCATCAGTTTGACAGCGGCGACCAAAGTCGTTCCATTTGAGGTTCCAGGCAGGAGCTTTGATTTCATGGCCGTGAACGAAGCGGAAAGCGCGGTGTTGGAGAAGGTTCGGGGCGTGGAGAAGGAGCAGTGTTCGTTTGCTGAAGCGGGCGGCGAACCGCCTCCGCATTACGGGCGCGCCTGGCCCAAGAGCGGCGGGGTCCCAGAACTTCCGGGTGACCTGTTCGTCCAGCGTCGGGCGATCCAGCGGGGAAAGCTCTTTTGGCTCCGACATCGGCCACGCCACGGGGCCTAAAGTCTCGTCCGGCATGTTCCGCGCATCGTCCGCCTTCTGACGACTGTGTCCACTCGGCCAAGATTGAAGTTTGAATCGCCTGCCCCCAAGACGGCCTCGCGCCCGCTTGCGTGCGCCGCGGGGCCGCGGTACCCTGCCGTCACAACGGCCACCGTGGCAAAAACGGTGCGGACAGTTTCCCTGATGCCGCCAAACGCCTGGGGGGCGATGGACATTCCTGGAGGGCTCGCGAGAGCCATGCTGCGAGGTGACGACGATGCAACGAAACAAGGTGCGACGATGGGCCGTGCTGTTCTGCGCGGCGACGGTTTTGGCAAGTGCGGCGGGGCGTCTGCACGCCGCTGACGACGTGTCCGTGGCTCCGCGGCGCGTGCTTGGGATTCTTGGCGGCATGGGCCCGGAGGCCACCGCGAATCTGTATTTGGAGATTCTCGCCCTGACGCCGGCCCAGAAGGACCAGGACCACATTCCGACGCTGATCTTCAGCTTTCCGCAGATTCCCGACCGGACCACGGCCATCCGGAACCGGGACCGGTCGATCATTCCTTATCTTGTCGAGGGGACGACGCGGCTCGAACGGGCCGGCGTCTCGTTCATCGTCATTCCCTGTAACACGGTCCATTACTTCTACGACGACATGCAACGCGCGGTCAAGATCCCGATCCTGCACCTGATCCGCGAGGCGGTCGAGGCCGTGGTCAAACGCCATCCGGACGCCCGGCGAATCGGGCTGCTGGCCAGCAACGGGACCATCGCCAGCGGCCTGTACGAACGCGAGTTCCGCGCACGCGGCCTGTCCGTGGTCTATCCGGACGAACCGCTGCAGAACGATTGCGTGATGAAAGCCATCTACGGAATCAAGGCCGGCATGGACAAGCAGACCAGCGAAGAGTTGTTGTTCGCGGCGGGAAAAAACGTCGAACAGAAGGGGGCGGAAGTGATCGTGCTGGGCTGTACCGAGATCCCGCTGGCCTTCAATCCCAAGCGGGCTTCGGTGCCCGTGATCAACGCCACCCGCGTGCTGGCCGAGGCGGCGATCAGGGAGTATTTCCAGACGGCGAAGTAACGTGCCGGATCGGCCGGCCGTACAGCGACTTGGACGCTTGGCCGTCGGCAATCGCCGCCTGTCCGGCCAGGAACAGCCAGCGCACGCCGGGCGAGTACTGTTGGGGATCCTCGAAGGTCGCCCGGTCGATGAATTCCTCCGGATCGAAGACCACGATGTCGGCCAGGCAACCCGGCCGCAGGTAGCCGCGATCGGTCAGTTGCAGGATGTCGGCCGGCAGGCCGGTGGCGCTGCGGATCGCCTGGGCCGTCGTCAGGGTCTTTTCCCGCCCCGCATAGAAGCCGACCTTCCGCGGAAAGCTGCCGAAACTGCGGGGATGAGGCCGGACGCCGGGAACCGGCACGTGCGTGTTGCCGTCGGAGCCGGTGGCGACCCAGGGGGCCCGCATGGCGTAGCGGACGTCGTCTTCGGAAAGCACGAACCGCACGATCGAGGCGCCGTCATCCGCCTGGACTGCAATGGCGGCCCCCGCCACGTCCGTGTTCAACTGGGCCGCGATCTCGTCCAGGCTCTTCCCGTTCCATTCGGGATGCTTCGCGCACGAGGCGATGACGATCCGCGGGTTGTCTTTCAGGCGGCGAAGGACCAGTTGGCGCACCGCCTGCTGATAGTCCTTGTCCTCCCGTATCCGGCGGGCGAAATCCTTCAGGCCGTCCGGCAACTCAGTCGCCGGAAACAGGATCGCGCCCAGATTGGTCGAAGTGGCGATGTACGGGTATTGATCGGCGGTCACGGTCAAGCCTTCGGCCCGCGCCGCGTCGATCAGCGCCACGGCCTTGCGCAGCGATCCCCAATTCGACGGCCCCACCGCCTTCAGGTGCGAGATATGGACGGGCAGACGCGCTTCGCGGCCAATCTGGATGGCCTCGCGCAACGCGCCCAGCAGATCCTCCGCTTCGTTGCGGATATGGCTGACGTACAGACCGCCGTGGCGGGCGACCACCTGGGCCAGCGCGACGAGTTCATCCGTCTTGGCAAACATGCCCGGCGGGTAAATCAAGCCCGTCGACATGCCCCAGGCCCCTGCGCGCATCGCGCGGTCGACCCGTTCCTGCATCCGCTCCAGTTCCGACGCCGTCGGCGCGCGATTGTCGCCTCCCATCACCTCCGCCCGGACCGATCCGTGCGGCACCAGGAGGATCATGTTCGTGCCCGCGCCCTCCCGCTCCAGCCGGGCAAAATAGGCGGCGATCTCGGTGGTTCCCCCGCCGCAATTGCCGCCGACGACCGTCGTACAACCCTGGGTCAGGTAGTTCAAATTCTGACGCATCGCGAGCGGTCCCACGGGCTCGCAGTGCGTGTGCAAGTCGATGAACCCCGGCGCGACGATCAGCCCGGCGCAATCGATGATCCGGTCGGCGGAGACCGAGTCGAGTTTGCCCATGGCCGCGATCTTCCCCTGGCGAATCGCGACGTCGCCCACGGTCGCTTCCTGCCCACTGCCGTCGTACAGCGTGCCGCCTCGCAGCAGCACGTCGGCGGTGACAGGCGACTCGCCGCCCAGTCCCGCGCGGGCAGCAAGCAGAGCCAGTCCCCCCAGCAGCCCGGCACATCGCAACGCCAATCGCAACGCCTTCATGGTGATGTTCCCTCTCCCAAGTCTCGAAGTCAGATTGCGGTCAGTTCTCCCCCCTCGTTGCAGACGCAACGGCGAACGGCGGGCGTGAGCCCGCGGGTTCCTCGGTCTTTCGCCGGCACCCGCCGCGTTCGCGCCGATCTCACGCGAGGCGCAGAAAGCGGGCCGCCGTCGCGTGCCGGACAACGCGTGCCGGACAACGCGGGCCACAACCGGCGGGCTCACGCTCGCCGTTCGCCGGATTGTCTGCAACGTGCGGGGTTCTTCACGCTCACAGCGTAACACGTGGAAACGTGACGGGAAAGCGGAGTGTGAGCGATGAGAACGCAAGACGCAGGAAGCATCCCGCGCTGGTGAACAAGCGGCGGCGCGAGGTGGATTCCGCGGACGTGCGGTCAATCGGCCACATGCCGGCAGTCCCACAGGACGACCACCAGATGGCCGACCACCAGACGGCCGGGGACTAGACGCTGGCTTGGCGACTGTTTACGCTTTAATCAGCTTTCACTTACAAGGAGCCGGAAATCATGTCTCATCGTTACACACGACGTCGTTTTCTGAAGAGTACCGCTGCAGGAGCCACGCTCGCGGCAATGGCCAGCGTTCGCCGCGCCCCGCGGGTGCTGGCTAGCGAGTCGCCGGCCGACAAGCTGCGCGTGGCCGTGATCGGGGCCGCAGGCATGGGCAGCTACAGCGTGAACTGTGCGCTCCGCGAGAACCTGGTCGCCCTGGTGGACGTCGACGAGCAGCGAATCGCCAAGGTGATGAAGGACAGCGTCAAGGAGGCGGCCAAGCCGAAGATCTTCTACGACTATCGCAAGATGCTCGACGAGTGTCACAAGGAAATCGACGTCGTCTTGATCGGCACGCCCGATCACCACCACGCCCCGGCCGCCATCCGCGCGATTCATCGGGGCAAGCACGTCTTTTGCCAGAAGCCGCTGGCCCACAACATCGCCGAATGCTACGCCCTGGCCCAGGCGGCGAAAGAGAAGAAGGTCTTGACCCAGATGGGCAATCAGGGGTATTGCGGCGAGGCGATCCGCCGCGTGGCCGAGTACATCGCTGCGGGGGCGATCGGCGCCGTCACGGAGACCCACACGCTGCTGGACCGCAACTTCGGCGGCACGGGCGGACGGCCCCCGTCGAAGCCCGTCCCGGAGGGTCTGCACTGGGACGAGTGGCTTGGCCCCGCGCCGTTCCGCGACTATCACGACGGTCTGCACCCGTTCTCGTGGCGCGATTGGAAAGCGTTCGGCACGGGGACGATCGGCGATATGGCCTGCCACCGTCTGGCCTATCCGTTCATGGCCCTGCGGCTGTGGGAAGTCAAGAAGTTCACGGTGGAGTGTTTGAACACCAAGGGCGGCAGCGACGAGAAGTATCCGCAGGACAACGTGGTCTGCTACCACATCCCGGCCCGCGACAACTTCCCGGCCTGCAAGTGCTACGTGTACGATCACGCGGCCTTGCGGCCCGAAGTGATGAAGGAGTTGGAGCAGAAGCATGCTGTCAAATGGTCCGAGGCCACGCTGTTCGTCGGCACCAAGGGCTATCTGAACAACCATTCGCGGATCATCCCCGAGTCGGAGCACCAGAAGTTCCCGGTTCCGGAAAAGACGCTGCCGCGAGCCAAGGCGGGCGGCCCGATCGAGGATTTGTACGCCTGTATCCGCAACGGGGGCAGTCCCGTCTCCAATTTCACCGACGCGGGCGGCCCGCTGACGGCGATGGCCCTCACCGGTCACCTCGCCCAGTACGCCGGAATCGGCGGCAAGATCGAGTGGGACGTCGAGAAGATGGAATGCACCAACCGGCCGGAGTTCAACCGGTTTGTCCGCCGCGAATACCGCAGCGGCTGGGAGGTGTAGCTCGGCGCCGCCGCACCGTAGGCGACGGTTCGCGAAGTCCGGCTGGTCCGCCAAGCCGGGCTACTCCGAGCCTTCCTCCGCCGCGGGCCCTGCGAGCCCCTTGCTGGCCCGCCGCCCTTTTTCCCGCCACCTCATTCACGGAGAAACCATGAACAACGCACAGCATCTTGGACGGGGTTTCCAGGCCCTCTGGGTTCTGCTGGTCACGCTGTCGCCTTTGACGGCCGCCGAAGTCCCGCCGGAAAAACAATCGGTCCTGGACTGGCTGAGCCAACCCCAGACGCTGGAAAAGTTCGGGCGGATCTCGGACGCAGTCTGGTCGTATGCCGAGTTGGGATTGCAGGAGCAGAAGTCGTCTGCGTTGCTGATCAAGACGGTTGAGGAAGCGGGCTTTACGGTCGAAAAGGGGCTGGCCGGGATGCCGACCTGCTTTGTGGCCAGCTATGGATCGGGCAAGCCCGTGGTAGGCATCCTGGTCGAGTACGATGCCCTGGCCATGCTCTCGCAGAAGGGCCGGCATCCGAAACAAGCGCCCGTGGTGGACGGCGCGCCCGGTCACGGTTGCGGCCACAACATGATGGCCTCGGCGGCCACCGCGGCCGCGATTGCCGTCAAACAGGCGATGGAGAAGCACCAGCTGGCGGGCACGATCAAGTTGTTCGGTTCGCCGGCCGAGGAGATCCTCGTCAGCCGCCCCTACATGATCCGGGCCGGGCTGTTCAAGGATGTCGACGTGGTGATCAACAACCACTCCGGATCGGGGTTCTCGACCGCCTACGGCGTCGCCGGAAACGCGATGTTCTCCGTGGTCTTTACGTTCCGGGGAAAGACGGCGCACAGCGGCAGCGCTCCGTGGGGCGGACGCAGCGCGCTGGACGCCGTGGAAATCATGAACGTGGCCACGAACTACCTCCGCGAACACCTGCACTTTACCTATCGCATGCACTATGTGATCACCGAGGGCGGGGAGGCTCCCAACGTCGTTCCCGATCGGGCCCGGGTGTGGTATTTCCTCCGCAACTCGGACGACAAGATCGAGGAGATGTACGCGCGGGTCGTCAATTGTGCGAAGGGCGCCGCCCTGGCGACGGAAACGGAGTTGGCCGAAGTGCGCGTCCTGGCCGCCGCCCACCAATCGCACCATAACAAGGCCTTGGCCGAACTGATGATGAAGAACATTGAACTGGTCGGCATGCCCGCGTGGAGCGAAGAAGACCATCAATTCGCCCGCGCCCTGCAGAAAGAACTGGGCAAGGAAGAAAAAGGCATGCCGACGAAGGTCGGGACGCTGGGCAAGCCGGCCGTCGTGTTCACCGGCGGCGCGTCGTCCGACCACGGCGACGTGACACTCGTCGCGCCGACCGCGACCATTGCCTTTCCGGGCATTGTCAGCGGCGCTCTGGGGCATCACTGGTCGACCGTGGCTTCCGGCTTCGGTCCGGGGGCCTGGAAGGGCGTCAACGCGGGCGCCAAGGCCATGTCAGCGACGGCGATCGATCTGCTGACCAGGCCCGACACGCGGCAGGCGATCCGCCAGGAGTTCGAGGAGTATTCCAAGACGCACCCCTACAAGTCCTTCCTGCCGGCCGACGCCCAACCGCCGCTGGACTTCTACGAAAAACTCATGCAGCAGTACCGGCCGGCGATGGAAGCGTTTTATGTGGAATGAGGAGAAGGTTTGCCCCGACCTGCGGGCGGACCGGGGGCGGTCTGGCCAACGCACTTGAATCGGCAATCATCCCACTTGCCAAGGAGGTTTACGATGAGCAACGATCTCAACCGTCGAGCGGAAGCGAGCGGCGGGTTTTCACGTCGTCGTTTTCTGGCCAGCGCGGCCGCCGCGTTCGCCGTTCCTCAGATCGTTCCCGCGTCCGCGCTGGGCAAAGACGGCCAGACCGCCGCCAGCGAGCGAATTACCATCGGCATGTTCGGCGTAGGCAACCGCGGCAGCAGTTCGCTTTCGTCCATGCGGCCGTTGACGGATCACCAAGTCGTGGCCATCGCCGATTGCCGCCGGGACCGTGCGGTCCGCGCCCAGGAGCACGTTCACGGCTTCTACGCCCAGCGGTTGGGCCAGGAGACGTACTCCGGCTGTCAGATCTACAACGACTTTCGCGAAGTGCTGGCCCGCGACGACATCGACGTCATCTGGGGCTGTGTTCCCGATCACTGGCACGGCGTGGTCTACAGCCGGGCCATCGAGGCGGGCAAGGACATCTACGGCGAGAAGCCGGTCACCCGCTATATCGCCCAAGGAATCAAGGTCCGCGATGCGGTGCGCCGCTATGGCTGCGTGTTCCAGACGGGCACGCAGCAGCGGAGCCAGTCCCAGTTCCGGCAAGCCTGTGAATTGGCGCGGAACGGCTACCTGGGCAAGGTTCACACCGTCGAAGTCGGCGCGCCCGGCGGAACGTCCTATCCCGCCGAGCCTCCCTGCGATCCGCCCGAGGGATTCGACTACGACATGTGGACCGGCCCGGCGCCCTATATCCCGTTCGACAAAAAACGCTGCGAATGGCTGGCCATGTACATGATCTCGCACTACTGCGCCGGCTTCATCACCAATTGGGGTGTGCATCATCTGGACATCGCCGGCTGGGGCTGCCCCGAAGTGTTTGAGAAGTCGTTTGAAATCCAGGGCACGGGCGTGCTGCCCGCGGAGGGCATGACCGACACGTGGATCTCCTGGCAGATGGAACTCGTCTGGGCCAGCGGCCTGAAGATGAACTACTCCAACATCGGCAATCCCTGCAAGTCGGGCTGCACGTTCATCGGCGACGAAGGCTGGGTCCGCGCCGACCGCAACGGGATCTGGGCCGAACCCGCGTCGCTGCTGACCGTGCAGTTCAAACCCGGCGACTTCCGACTGCACGCCAGCCCGGATCATTCCAATCCGTACACCGGCCACACGGCGGATTTCTTCCGCAGCGTGCGCAGCCGCCAGGATCCGATTTCCCCCATCGAGGCCGGGCACGCGGCCAGCACGCTGGGAAACGTGTCGGACATTTGCTTGCGGCTCGGCCGACGGCTGAAGTGGGACCCGGCACAGGATCGCTTCACCGGCGACGACGAAGCCAACGCGATGCTGAGTCAGGCCGAACGCAGCCCTTGGACGATTTGACGACCATCGCCGCCGGTCGCCCGGAAGAATGCCGGAGAACCCGCGCGCGGATACCCAGCGCGCACCGTCGCACGCTGCGCGGATTCCGCTCGCCACAGCCACCAGTCAACTACCCCCTTCTTGGGACGAAAACATATTCGCCACAGTACGTATTCGGTGGTTGACAGCCTTGCCCCGATCGTGATAATGAACGTTCCATCCGGGTTCGCGAAGATGGTACGCCGAAGGTTAAGCAGTCGGCGTCGGCGATCCCAATGCCCGCCGTTAACGTTTTGAGTTTTTGTTCTTTCAGGAGAAGTCAACGATGAAGCGCTACACGCGAGACACTGCGCCTCGAGGTTTTACGCTTGTCGAACTTCTGGTCGTCATCGCGATCATCGGAGTTCTTGTGGCCCTTTTGTTGCCAGCGATCCAGGCGGCCCGCGAAGCGGCCCGACGCACGCAGTGTACGAACAACCTGAAACAGCTTGGGGTCGCCATGCACAACTACCACGACACGCACAAGGTGTTTCCTCCCGGAGGCTTCGGCAGCACCATCTGGAGCCAACCGGCCAATGCCGGCAACGCCGACACCGGCGTCTCCATCGCCCGCGCCGGATGGATGCAGGTGATCCTGCCGTTTATCGAGCAGGGGACGCTCCATGCCCAGTTCGTGCCCTACATGGACGGTTCGCTGGGTTACCTTAGCCCTCTCAATTGGCCGGGAGCGGGCGAACTGATCCCAACGCTGCTGTGCCCGTCCGATGCGGAAAGCGGAAAAAACGAGCGTTTGACCGACACCACCGGACTTGCGACGCCGACCTGTTTTGGGAACTACGTTGTGTGCCAAGGCTCGAACAGCTCGAGCGACGGGAAGAACCTCAACGGCATGTTCTTCATCCGTTCCCGGACGAACTTCTCCAAGATCGCCGATGGGACCAGCAACACGCTGATGACCAGCGAAGTCAGACTCGTCGCCGAAAGGCCCGGCTCCAACATCGATACGTCCACGGACTGGCGCGGGATGTACTACAACATTTTCGGCAACACCTGTTGGTTCACGACGCAGTTTCCGCCCAACACGACTCAGCCAGATCTGGTGCGGCGCTGTGTCAACGTGCCCGAAGCCCCGTGCATTTACACCACCTCAGGAAGCACGCGGATGTTTGCCCGCAGCGAGCACGCGGCGGGAGTCAACGTGGGACTGGCGGACGCCTCGGTGCGGTTCGTTGCCGACAGCATCGACAGCACGGTGTACGCCCTGCTCGGCAGCATCGCCGACCGAGATCCCGCTGGCACACTCTGACGAGGCCGTCCCAGATCCAGGAGAGAAAGAGGGGTTGCGATGTCTGGCTTGAAGTGGCTTTTGCTTGGCGGGTTGGTGTTCTTGTCTGGTTGCGGAGGACCGGCCGCGCACGTTGGGGATCCAACCGTGGTGGTAAGCGGAAAAGTGACCCTCGATGGTCAACCGTTGGCCCACGGACAGATTCTGCTGAAGGATCCCGAACAGAAACCTCCGCGCGAATACATCGGGGCGATCGAGCAGGGGGCGTTTCGCTGCGATGCGCCGCCGGGATCGCTGCGGGTTGAGATCCGCTGCTACGAGCAGGCATCGCTGGAGGCCGAGGCGCGGCAGATCATCCCGGCCAAATACAACGACAGCAGCGAACTGACGGCTGAATTGAAGCTGGGCGAACCGCCGCAACTGTCCTTTGAGTTGAATTCGCGATGAAATGCCGCTGACGCGGAGGCCGGCTCGCCGGCTTCTTTTTTCAGGAGAAGTGATTCATGAAACGCAAGACACTCAGTTCTGCCGCTTCGGGCTTTACGCTGGTCGAGCTTCTGGTGGTGATCGCGATTATTGGAATTCTCGTCGCCCTCCTGTTGCCGGCGATTCAGGCCGCCCGCGAGGCCGCCCGCCGGTCGCAATGCGTCAATAACCTCAAGCAACTGGCCGTTGCCGTCCACAATCACCATGACGTGCATGGCCGGTTTCCCTATCAGCCCGCGGATCCCGACGGGGTCGCGGCCCTGGGATGGCAGTGGGGCGCGCAGTTGTTTCCCTTTGTGGAACTGCAGGCCGTTTACGATGACATCGGTGTCAAAAGCCGCACGGCGGAGGCCTATTTCCAGGCGGTGCTCGCCGGCTCGGCCGTGGACCACCGGACGACAGTGCTCCCCGTGTTCATTTGCCCCAGCTGCAATATGGACAACGTGAGAAAGGACCGCGGCAGCCCAGACGCTTGGTATTCCTACGCGTACAACGGCATCGATTATCAGGCCGCCAAAAGCAACTACCTGGCGATCATCGGCTTCAGCCATTGGGGCGGCGCAGGAAGTTCCAGGATCAACGGGAAATCGCTTGGCGTCTATGCGTTGGGGACCATGCTGCCCGAAGGAAAGGACATCACCTTGAAGAGTATCGTCGATGGCACCAGCAACACCTTCTTGTTATGCGAGGGAGGCGGCCATCGGGCAGCGATCGGGACGATCTTGCTGGCCAGCGCCACAGGCCACGGAGTGAATCATAACCGGACGGTCTCTTGGCCCATCAATTCCCCCACTCACGAGGGCCGTCTGCGAGGCGCCAGCAGCGCGCATCCCGGAGGCGCC
Source organism: Candidatus Anammoximicrobium sp. (assembly GCA_012515235.1). Lineage (GTDB taxonomy): Bacteria > Planctomycetota > Planctomycetia > Pirellulales > Pirellulaceae > Anammoximicrobium. The sequence continues at coordinate 35,873 of JAAYYU010000138.1, read as the reverse complement.
AACTTCGCTTTGGCGGATGGCTCGATCCGTTTCGTCAACGAGACGATCGCCTTTTCGCGAAATGGACGCCCCACGACCACATCGACCCTTAGCACCGCTGCAGGGAATCTGGCCGCGGCACCCGGGATGGGGGTCTATCAGCACCTGGGCATCCGCAACGACCGGCAACCGATCGGGGAATACTGAGCGGCTTGCGCGTAGGCCCGTCGCCGCGCAGGTCTCAGGATTGAGTGGTCCTGGAAAGAAAAACGATTAACCAAAGGCGCGTGTTCGATGAAGAAGCAATCTTCCTGGCAGATAATTAGCCGCGGGTGCCTGCTCGGGGCCGGCATCTTTTCCCTTCTACTGGCCTCGTCTGGCTGTGGAGGAAGAGAAGGCCTGGCTCCGGTGAGTGGCCGGTTGACGTTCAACGGCAAGCCGATCGAGGGCGTCGAGATCGTGTTCACGCCGCTCGACCAACCGCTGACGAGGCCCTCGGCGGGAGCTTGTGACGCCGACGGAAACTATACGCTGATGTTCACCAACACGGAACCGGGGGCAACGATTGGAAAAAATCGCGTTTCGATCATCCAAGCGGACTCTCCGGAAGGCAACGCCTCGGACCCAAAAGCCCTGCGCGTTCCAGCCAAGTACGGCGACGAGAGCACCTTGGAATACGAAGTCAAACCCGGCCGAAACACGAATGTGGATTTCGACCTGGCGATCCCGTGAGAAGATCCGCTGCGCACAGCGCCCTGCGGGAAACAGGGATCCGGATCGGCGAGGTGGGCATCGTCTCTAACCCGAACGAAATGTTTACTGACGCCGGCCTGGAACTTGTGGAAGGAAGCCCCTTCAGGCTCTTCTCAGCGAAAGGAAAAGAGCATGGCGACGAGACGGGAATTTCTTACGACGGGCGTGGGCGTTGCCGCGGCCCTTTCGAGTGCCAGCGGAACAGCGGTTGCAACAGAGAGCAACGACGCGACTGTCGGCAAGGGACAGCCGCAAAACGCCGAGTTGAAGGACAGGCGGCCGGGCTTCCGTCTGCATTGCCTGGGCTGCGGATACCCGCCTCCTTCGGGGTCGGGCAACTCGACGCGGCACGGCAGTGCGTTTCTGCTGGAAGTGGGAACCGAGTTCCTGCTGGTCGACTGCGGCCCGGCCACCACGTACAAGCTGGCGCGGATGGGCCTTGCGGTGAAGAGGGTTGAACGCGTCTTTCTGACCCATCATCACTTCGACCACAACGTCGACTTGCCCTGCCTGGCGCTCGTGCGGTGGGACCTGTGCCGGGGCGCGGAGCCGCCGCTCAAGGTCTACGGTCCGCCGCCGACGCGAACCTTCGTCGAGCAGCTGTTCGGCGAAAAGGGCGCGTTTTTCCCCGATTGGAATTCGCGGGTGACGCATCCCGTAAGCATTCGGATCTTCCAAAAACGAGGCGGCGTTCCGCCCCGGCCGGCACTCGCCGTAAAAGCACGCGACGTGGAACCGGGACAGATTGAAAAGACGGACTCTTGGACGGCGACGGCCGCCCGCGTGCATCACGTCGAACCGACGCTCGCGTCGCTTGCCTACCGCTTCGACACCGCGCAAGCAAGCATCGTCTTTGCCGGCGACTGCGGCGATTGTCCCGAGTTGCGGGCGCTCGCCCAGGGGGCCGAAACGCTGGTGGCCCCCTGCGTGCTGGTCGGAAGCGCAAAGCATCCGAGTTACTTGGATGGAATCGTGATGGGCACCGACGAGGTCGGGGCGATTGCCAAAGCGTCGGGCGTCCGCCGCGTGATTCTGACCCACAACGGCGGCGCGAACAGCCCCGGCAGGAAAAGGCCGTATCTGGACGCGGTCCGCGAAGTCTTTTCGGGCGAGGTGCTGTTCCCGGACGAACTGACAACGATCGACCTGCTGGATGGCCCCCATCGCGAGGAAAAGCACCGAAGCAGCGCTGTCGGCAGAGAGCAAACGGGGGCCGTCAAGTGAAGCAGACTCTCTTGATAGGTGCCTGCCTCGCGGCCGCAATTCTGGTGTGCCCGCTCAGCACTTGGCCGGCATCGGCCCAGTCGGCGGCGGACGGTGCCTTTCGTGTCTGGGCGGCCGGCGACTCGCACGTGCCGGCCGACATCCGACGGGGCCGGGAAAGTCTGGCCAAGGCGATTCGCCAGTCGGAAGGAGTGGAGCGTGGAGCGCCGGGCTTTGCTTGGGACGTCATGATCGACGTGGGCGACCTGAGCGCCAGCCAGTTTCCGCCCACGGACGAAGATGGCCGGGTCCTGGTCCGGCAGTACCAGGCCCTGACCAGGCACCGCCGCGAAGACGTCTACAACCTGGCCGGCAACCACGACGGAGTCTACTACGACCACGGTCCCGGCTCCTGGTTCCGCAAGTGGGGCGATCCCTTGGGTGAGCACACGAAGTGGTCGGGCGTGGACGCGAGTCGGCGCCGGTTTCCCGTCGAGGGGACTTGGGAGCGATATCGGTTTCAGGCCGGCAATCTGCTGTTTCTGATGCTCAGCGACCGCAACTCGGCCCCCGCCCCCGTTGGCCGGGGGCATTCCAGCGAGAAATTGAAGGGTGGATTTCCGGCCGGCGCGGTCACGCGTGAGACCTTCCAGTGGTGGAAACGCCAGGTCGAGGAGAACCAGGACAAGTTGATCGTCACCGCGTGCCATCACGTCTTGCGCGACACGACCACGCGCTCGGCCTACGGGGGCGGCGCCGGATTTCACGGCGCCAGCGGCGGCGTCGAAGGTTCGGGCTACCTGTACTTTGTTATTGAGAACGACGACCCGGACGATTTTCGCTACACGCAGTCGGAGCCCGACAAGCCCGGCCCCTTCGAGGTTTTTCTGGACGAGTTTCAACGCCAACATGGCCGCCCGGCGATCGACCTGTGGGTGGGCGGCCACTCGCATTCCATGTCGCCGCTGCAGGTTTACGAGGGCAAGGGCCTGATCGAACAGCGTTGGGGCGTGACCTTTCTCCAGGCTTCGGGCCTGACGCAGCACCACGGCGGCGGACTGCCCATGAGCCGCCTGCTGACGTTCCGCCAGGGCCAGGATCGCCTGACCATCCAACTGTACCTCCACGAGCCGTATCCGGCCCAGGATCATCCGGTCGGCTGGTACGAGAAAGCATCCAAGGAAGTGCCGTTGCGACACCCATTCATCGCACCTGCGAGCGGACGTTCCGGCTGATGCGAAAACGCCTGTCCCTTGCACAAAGGCAAAACGAGCGAGGTGGTGGCCTGGAAGGACGCGGGGCGGGGTGACGGCTGGTTCTGAACACGGCTCCACGCTGGCAAGCAGCGTGGTGGCCGAAAGCCGTGAGGAAGCGTGACGCGCTAACGAGGCCGGGACATTTAGGGCGACGGCGCGCTGTCGGCGGCAACCCGTCTGCCGATCGTGACCAGGGCCGGTCATGGGAACGCCGCCGCGGCCATCGGCAACATGAACTCGGCGTCTGCCGGATTGCCGATCCGAAGCCGACTGGGCAGAATAGCGTGGTCACCACGAAGACCTCTGAAGTCACCACCAAACCGCGACGACGCGAAGTCCCATGCCCCACCGCGCATCCTCGTCCCAGCGCCGCCAGGCAGAGCGCATCTCCGAAGCGCATTTCCGCGCCGTGGCGGACTGTACTTACGACTGGGAAAGCTGGCATGGAACCGACGGCCGGCTGATCTGGGTCAATCCGGGCGTCGAACGTTTGACGGGCTACGCGGTCGCCGAGTGCCACGCGATGGACGATTACCCGCTGGCGCTGGTTTTGCGGGAAGATCGGGACTCGATTGCCGCCATCCTGGCCGCCGCCTGCGCGGGTTCCAGCGGCAATGACGCCGAGTTTCGCATTCTGCACCGGGACGGCACGACGAAATGGGCGGCCATTTCCTGGCAGCCCATGTCCATGCCGCAGGAAGGCCATCTCGGCTTTCGGACCAGCGTCCGCGACACCACGGAACGGCGCCGACTGCGGGAACAACTGCGGCTGCACGCGGAGCACCTGGAGCAACTGGTGCAGGAGCGGACCGCCCGCATCCAGCAACTGGAGCGGCACCGGCGGAAGATCGAGAAACTGGCAGCCCTTGGACAGCTGGCGGCGGGTGTCGCGCACGAAATCAACAATCCCCTGGCGGGCCTGCGGAACGCCTTTGAACTGATCAAGGCGGACCTGACTCCGCAGCATCCGCACTTCGAATTGCTGGAGTTGATCGACCGAGAGATTGAGCGGGTGGGGGCGATCATTCATCAGATGTATCAGCTGTACGGCCGCGCTCCGCAACGGGCCAGGGAGTTTGATCTGGCGCAAGCGGTGCGCGATGTCGTCGACCTGTTGAGTCGCGTGGCGCGAAAGCGGGGCGTATTTCTGCAGCGGGAGTCGGCGGACGGATTGCCGCGGGTGCGTTTGCCGGAGGGCGAGGTCAAGCAGGTGCTGTACAATCTGGTGCAGAACGCCATCCAGGCTTCGTCGGCCGGGGCCACGGTGCGGCTGGGCGTCGCCGCGGATTGCGACGAGATCGCGGTCCGGGTCGAAGATCAGGGGCCCGGCATTCCGGACGACGTGCTGCCGCGTATTTTCGATCCGTTTTTCAGCACCAAGACAGGCGACGTCCCTGCCGGCATGGGGCTGGGATTGTCGGTCTCCCGGAGCGTCATCGAGGCCTTGGGCGGCCGGATCGAGGTCGTCAGCCGCCCGTCGCGAGGCAGCACGTTCACGGCCGTTTTTCCCCTTGCTGCGGAGGCTTCTCCGGAAAGAACAGGCGATGTCGACACCGCGCCCGAAAATCCTGATCGCTGACGACGAGCCGCTGTTTCTGAAGACCACCGGCGAGTTGCTGGCCAAGGCCGGCTACGACTGCGTCTGTGTGGCCGACGCCGGCGCGGCGCTGGACGCGTTGAGCCGGGAACGGTTCGATCTGGTGCTGTCCGATCTAAACATGCCCGGCAACGACCAGCTGGAACTGCTGCGCGAAGGGCGAGCGCAGTGGCCGCAGGTGCCGCTGATCGTGATCACGGGCGTGCCGTCCTTGCCGACGGCCATCGAAAGCGTGCGGCTGGGCATCGCCGATTACCTGCTCAAACCGGTCAGCTACCGCGATCTCTTGTCCAGCATCCGCCGGACGCTGGAGCATCGCGTCGAGCGGCCGGCTCGCGAGCCGCGGAGCGACGACCAGCGGCGGGAACTGGCGCAGCGTTTTCCGGAGATGGTCGGCGACAGTCCGCGAATGCTGGAGCTGTTCGACATCCTCGACCGGGTCGCCCCCACCGACACCAACATTCTGATCACGGGGGAAAGCGGGACGGGCAAGGAGATTGTGGCCCGCACCATTCACCGCCACAGCCGTCGCGCCGGGAAGCCGTTTCAGGTCATCGACTGTACGACCATTCCCGAAGACTTGTTCGAGTCCGTCCTGTTCGGACACGCCCGCGGTTCCTTTACCGGCGCGATCCGCGACGAACTGGGCCTGTTGCGGCAAGTGGACGGCGGGACGGCGTTCTTCGACGAGATCGGCGAGTTGCCGGGCTGGCTGCAAGCGAAGCTGCTCCGCGTGGTCCAGGACCAGACGTTCACGCCGGTTGGCGAGCACGAAGCGGTGCAGCTGGACGCCAGGTTCATCTGCGCCACCAATCGCGATTTGGAGTTGGAAGTCAACGCCGGGCGGTTTCGCCGCGACTTGTTCTATCGCTTGGCCGTGCTGCACCTGGAGCTTCCTCCGCTTCGCGATCGGGGCGACGACGTCCTGCGACTGGCCGAATACTTCCTGGCCGAGTTGCGCGACGCCCATTCACAGGTCTCGGCGTTCGCCGACGGCGTCTTGGACTGTTTCCGCCGTTACCGCTGGCCCGGCAACATCCGGGAACTGCGGAACGTCGTCGAGCGGGCCTTGGCACTGGCCCGCCGGACGCGGATCGACACCTCCGATTTGCCGGCCGCACTGCAACCGGAGGCCCGCGCCGGTTCCACCGGCCAAACGGCGCCATCCGCAGATTCGGACGTCGCGTCGCGCGAACAGGCTCTGGACCAGGCCGAACGCGAGTACTTGACCTCGCTGTTGGCCCGCAACCGGGGCAATGTCAGCCGTTCGGCCCAGCAGGCCGGTATGTCCCGGCAAGGGCTGCACCGGTTGTTGAAGAAGCACGGCGTCCTGCCCGGCGACTATCGCGAGCCGCCTTCCGACTGACAACGCGCGACGACGGTGTCGCACGCCGTGGACACTTGCGGGACGTGCGCGTCTTGGGGCCGCGTCTAGGGGGTGCCTCTTGGCCTTCCTCTGTCGGGCCATTCCGTCCGTTCCTGCGGTTCGTTCCTCCCGTCCGCACGCTGTTTTTGGGTTTCTGTCCCGCGCTGCGAGCGAGCGTCCGTCTGCGGCCCGAAAGTTGCTGATTGGACTGCGAGCCTGCGAAGCGTCCCAGTCGGGCGCTGTGCAGGAGGCTGGGCGACAGGACCTGGAGGTCGATCTGCAGCAACGCAAACAGGAGTCAGCGCGTGACCCGCCGCACCATCTACGTTACGGAATCCGACCTGCGCCGTCTGAGCTACGTGGTGTCCACGGAACTTGCCGTGGACGGCGGCGCCAGCCGGCATCTGGCCGACTTGGTCGCCGAACTGCAACGAGCGGAAATTGTGGCGTCGGACGAAGTTCCCGACGATGTGGTGACGATGAACTCGACGGTGGTCCTGCGCGACATGGAGACGGGCGAGGAGGAGACCTATACGCTGGTGTATCCCAATCATGCCGACATCGCCCGGAACCGGCTTTCGGTGCTGGCTCCCGTGGGAACGGCGATCCTGGGTTACCACGTGGGCGACGTCGTTCGGTGGTGCGTCCCGGCCGGCCTTCGCGAGTTGCGGATCGAGGAGGTGCTGTTTCAGCCGGAGCGGGAGGGTGTGTTCAGCCTGTAGGGGCGATGCGGGTCGCGCGAGGCAGGGCACGGGCGAGGCGGTTTCCGCCTGGAATGAAGAGGTTTTCGATAGAGGAGGCGAGTCATGGGAACGACGGTGTTGATGGCGTTGTGGATGAGTGCCGCGAGCTTGGGCGTTTCGATCCCCCAGGCGGACGTTCAGGAGCAGAACAGGCTGTTTCAGCGTTTCTGGGGCTCGGACTTCGTCTGGAAGTTCGACGACTTGCCTGTCAAGGGCGGGATCGAAGAGGAACGAATTCCGTACTCCGGCTCCATCTACCTCGACAAGTACGGCGGCACGGTCTCGGCGATGCGCAAGTACGACCGGGCGTTTCACGGCGGGCGGATGTTGGCCACGGCACACGAGCAGTGGGACACTTCGGCTTTCCAGGAACCCGTGACGCAGCGGGGCGGGCTGTTCGGCCGGCGGCAAGTGACACGGATGAGCACGCCGAACTGGCACGGCCACTGCAACGGCTGGGCGGCCGCTGCGATCCGGCACGCGGAGCCGCAGCGCAGCGTCAGCCACAACGGCGTCGTGTTCTCGCCGGCCGACATCAAGGGCTTGCTGGCGGACTTGTACATCTACAACGACGTCGCCGACCTGTCGGGCTCCGCGGCGAACATCCAGGCGGCCCTGTTTCACGCAGTGGTCGCCAACTGGATCGGCCGCGGCGCCCATCCGCTGGGCTTGGAAGCCGACCCGGGCCGGGAGAAATGGAACTACCCGGCGTATGCGTACGATTGCACCGCGAGCAAGATCTCCGCGCAGCAGGTGGATGTCCGCCTGAATCTGACCTACGCCCGCGAAAGCCAAGGCGAGTATCAGCAGAGTCCGCGGATTGCGCGCAAGAAGTTTTTCCATTACCGGCTGGACCTGAATCCGGCGGGTGAAATCGTCGGCGGCGCGTACTACGGCGACAGCTCGCGGATCGACATGCTGTGGGTTCCCTTGCGGCCCAAGGCTTCGGGGCAACCCGGTCACGAACGCGGAAACCCGCACATCAAGGTCGAGACCATTCTCAGCCTCTGGCGGGCTTCGGTGCCGGAGGAGACCCGGAAGAAATGGCTGATTGTCGATCCGGCGCCGGAAGACCGCGTCATGGACGTCGCGTCCGCCACCTCGCTGGTCCCGCTGCAGGACCCTGACGCGGTCCACGCGGCAGCGCGTCCGGCCACGGCGGCGACGGCTGCGGCCGACGTGCCCGCGGCGGCCCCGGAGGCGGACTGAGGTTTTCCGCGTCTGCCGGGACCCGCCGCGGCGGGTTCGTCCGCATCCTCCGCAGCCCGGCTTTTCGGAAAAAAGCCGGGCTGCTTGGCGTGTTGCGGTGCGTCGCGTAGAATCGCGGCATGATCATCGGTCGCGGCGAATCCGTTCCAGACCCTTCCGACGCGGCGTCACCGCCCGCCGCGGGCCCGGCTTGTCCGGGCTGGACGACGGGCCTGTCCGAATTGGACCGTCTGCTGGACGGCGTCCGGGCGGGAGACAATATCGTTTGGCAAGTCGATGCGATCGACGACTACCGGGCGCTGGTCGAGCCCTTTGCCAACGCGACGCTTCGGGCCGGCCGTCCGTTGGTCTATTTTCGTTTTGCGTCTCACGAGGCCTTGTTGCCGGAGGACTGCGGCGCGCAGTTCGTCAGGCCCAATCCGGCCGCCGGTTTCGAGAGCTTTGTGACCCACGTCCACAAGGCCATCGACGCGGCGGGCAGGCACGCCGCCTATGTCTTTGACTGTTTGTCGGAACTGGCCTCCCGCTGGTCGGCCGACCAGATGCTGGGCAACTTCTTCCTGCTCACCTGTCCCCGCTTGCACGAGTTGGGAAACGTCTCGTATCTCGGCCTGTATCGCAACTACCATGCGTCGTTTGCGATGCGCCCGGTGACCGACACTGCCGAGTTTTTGCTGGACGTGTTCCGGCACCAGACGCAGTGCTACGTGCGTCCGATCAAGGTTCAGCACCGTTCGGCCGCCTCGAGTTGCACGATCCATCGCTGGAACGGCGACGAGTTCCGGCCGCTGACCGACAGCGCGGAACTGGCCGAACTGATGGCCTTCAGCGGTTGGCCCGGCTTGCGCGCCGACACGCAGGTCGGCTTCTGGCGGCGCATCTTTCACGAAGCCCAGCAGACGCACGACGACGTGCGGAGCGGGCGCTGCGGCGCGGAGTGCGAACGCGAGGTCTTCGAGCGTCTCAGCCGCATGGTGCTGTCGCGCGACGAGGCGATGCTGCGTCTGGTCCACACCTATCTCGGCTTGGGCGACATCCTGGCGATCCGCGACCGCATGGTGGGCATCGGCCTGATCGGCGGCAAGGCCCTGGGCATGCTGCTGGCTCGGGCCATCCTCAAGCGAGACCGGCCCCGGCTGCACGCCTTGCTGGAGCCGCACGATTCGTTCTACATCGGCTCGGACGTGTTCTACACGTTCCTGATCCGCAACGGCATCTGGGGGCTGCGGCAGTCCCAACGCGATCCGGAGCGGTTCCTGGAAGGGATCGAGGAAGCTCAAGCGCGGATGCTCGACGGGACGTTTCCCGATTACACGATGGAACAATTCCAGGCGATGCTGGACTATTTCGGCGAATCGCCCTACATCGTCCGTTCCAGTTCGTTGCTGGAGGACACCTACGGCAATGCCTTTGCGGGCAAGTACGACAGCGTTTTCTGCGTCAATCGGGGCCCGCGCAAGCAGCGGCTGCAAGCCTTGCTGGATTGCGTCCGCCGGGTGTACGCCAGCACGATGAGCGAAGCGGCGTTGCGGTACCGCGTCGACCGCGGACTGCTGGACCGCAACGAGCAGATGGCGTTGCTGGTGATGCGGGTCTCCGGGGCGCAGTGCGGCAACAAGTTCTTCCCGCATCTGGCGGGCGTCGGTTTTTCCTTCAACCCCTATGTTTGGCACAAGGACATCGATCCCCACGCCGGCGTCCTGCGCTTGGTGTTCGGGCTGGGCACGCGGGCGGTCGACCGGACCGACGACGATTACACGCGGTTGGTCGCGTTGAACGCCCCCACGCGGCGGCCGGAGAGCAATTTCGACCAGGTCTGCGAGTACTCGCAACGGCGCGCGGACTATCTGGACCTGACCGCCAGGCAGCTGACCTCGGGCCATTTCCTGGACCTGGCGGAAGAGCGCCTGGAACTGCCGTGGGAGTTCCTGGCCACGCCGGCTGGCGGCGAACTGTCGGCGGCGACGGCGCACTTTGCCCTGACCTTCGACGGGCTGTTGTCGGACACGCCGTTTGTCGAAGACATGCGCGAGCTGCTGCGGGCCCTGGAACAGGCCTACCAGAACCCGGTGGACATCGAATTTGCTGCCAACCTGCGGCCCGACGGCAGATACCGGATTCACCTCCTGCAATGCCGCCCGCTGCAGGTCCAAGGGGCCGAGACCCTGCGGATGCCCGACGTGCAGATCGACCGCCAGACCTGCCTGTTGCAGGCGCGAGGGGCGGTTATCGGCACCAGCCGCGTCGTGCCCCTCCGACGCTTCGTCTACGTCGTCCCCGAACGCTATGCCGAACTGCCCTGGACGCAGCGTTACGAAATCGCCCGCCTGCTGGGCCGTTTGAATCAGGCCGTGCGGCACGACGGCGACAACGTCATGCTGCTGGGCCCCGGCCGCTGGGGAACGGCAAGCCCGGATCTGGGCGTGCCCGTGCATTTCGCCGAGATCAACCGCAACGCCGTGTTGTGCGAAATCGTCACCATGCGGGAGAACCTGGTGCCGGATGTTTCGCTGGGCACGCACTTTTTGAACGAGTTGATCGAGATGAACGTGCTGTACCTGGCGCTCTTCCCGCGGCAGCAGCAGAACGAACTGAACGAACGGTTTTTTATGGAGTCGCCGAACCGGCTGGCGGACCTCGTGCCGGAGGCCGCGCATTGGGCCGACGTCGTGCGTGTGGTGGACCCCAAGGACGTCCTGCCGCCGGGCCGCTGCGCCGTCCTGCTGGCCGACGCCGGCAAGCAGGAAGCGACGGTCTTTATCGGGGACGCCAGCGACAACGCCCGCTGACGCCTCGCCCGCGGATCGGCGCCGCCCCGCGCGGACCTTCAATCGCCAGGATCGTCGCTCAGGGCAAGCGGTCGAGCGGGATCGGTGACGGCTCCGATCTTGACCGCAAAACTGGTGCGGGCCGCGATGTCTTCGTCCGTCACCAGATGCACGTCAAGCAAGCCGTCGGTCTTGTATCCCGTTCGCAGGTAGTTCTGCTCCGACAGGCTCAGACTCCAGCCTTCCAGCCATAGGAGCAGCTCCTTTCGCTGTTCGGGAGTTCCCTGGAAATGGACCAGCAGGTCGATGTCGCTGCCGGGTCCCGCCATGGCGTTGGCGGTGGAGCCGAACAGGTACATCGCCCGCACCCCGAACCGCTCGGCCTTTACGTTCTGTGCCAGTTGCTCGGCCATCCGGTGACGCCACCGCCAGAAATCCTCCGAGCGCGTTGCCGCGGGCCGCGGCGAAACCGGCTGTTCCAGGCTTGGCGGCGAAGGTTCGGCCAGATAGCCGACCGCTTTCCCCAGGTCGGCGTTCATGAGGATCTTGAGCACGTTTCCTTCTTCGCCGCCGGGGATGTCGATCACCCGCACCACGTCGGCAAGATGCGCGTATTCGGGCAGGATGCTCGCCAGCATATTGCGTGAGCTGTTCAGGAACGGCTCGTTGAACTCGACGCTGGGATCGTCTGGGTAGAGCGGGATGTAGCGGATGCCCGCTTCGACCATGTCCTGAAAGAAATGGGTTCCGAAAGAGAGTTCCGGCGAGTAGCCCTCCTTTTTGCGGGCAATTTCGATGAGCACCGCCGTATTGCAGATGTCCGCATAGCTGACCTGCACCCCCTGCTTGATATCCCCGCGGCTTCCCCAGCGTCCGGGTCCCATCAGGATGAAACGCCGTTTGGGCAGCAGCACGTTCAAGCGGCCCACCGCGCGGCCGATGTCCACCAGCGCGTCCCGGCTCGCCTGTTCCCCATAGCGTTCGGGAGAGACGTAGACGACATGGGAGATCTCGGGCACGCGGCCGTTGGAGATAAAGCGGTTGGCGGTGAACACGGTCTTGCTGGCCGGGATATCCTGCGGAATGGCGCTGGGCGCCGTCTCGCTCTCGGTGTACTGCGGGCGGCACTGCAACAAGTAGAACGATTGGCCGTCCGAGGCGAACTCGATATCCACCGGCGACCCCAGTCCCTCCTCCAACGCCAGCAGGATCGCCCGGATCCGTTTGACGAACTCCGTGCGGTTGATCAGTCCGTGGAAGGTGGCCACCAGCTCGTCCCGCTTGAAATCCAGATCCAACGCGGAGGGGGCGTGGATTTCGCCGTCCCGGTACACCGAGATCAAATGCCGCACATTCGGGATCTCCTCGCCGTGCTCGCGCAGCAGCTCGCCGAGCGAGACGGTCTCGAAGGCCCGCGTTTCCACGTTGATCACATCGACCAGCGAGGGCGAATAGTGCCGAATCTCTTCGGGACTGACGTTCACCCGCAAGCCGGCCTGGCCCGGCGAGAACAGCACGGGGTAGTCGTCGGACACCCGGTCCACGGCGCGCGTCCCCAGCCCCGGCACCAACCGCACCAGGCCGTCGTCGCGTCGCAGCCGGGGCGACCAGCGGAATTCGTTGCTGCTGAAGGCCACTCCCGCATAGGCCGGCATCATGTAAGGCCCGACACGGGCGCCCACGACTTCTTGGATCAGGATTCCCATCTCCTCGTGAAAATCCAGCAGGCCATGCTCCGCCCGGTAGAGAATCGGATCCGGCCCGAAGACGGACGCATAGATCTCCGCGATCGCGTCCAGCAGCGCCTCCAGCCGCGTCTGTTTGCTGCCCTGGTTTGGCAGAAAGAGGCTCTTGTACTTGCCGGAGAAGGCCGAGCCGGTGCGGTCCTCGAGCAGGCTGGAACTGCGGACGATCAACGGGCACTCGCCGAAATCATCCAAGGCCAACGACAAGCCCTTGGCGATGTCCGCGGGAAAGGGGGCGTTCTTGAAGAGCTGGATGATGTTCGGATACTCGATCCGGATCTGTTCCAGCTCTCGGTACTTCTGCTCGTTTACGTCCTCGAGTTCGTTGTAGCGCAAGAACTCGGTCTGGCAGTCGGCCGTGAGATACCAGGTCTTGGGGATCTTGATCCCTGCGAACAGCGTCTCCCCCTTCTCCGCCGCCCGGCGCAACAGATGTTGCGCCAGGAACAGCCCCGTGCTTTTGCCGCCCAGCCGTCCGTTGCTGCCCGCCGGAAAGATGATCCGGGGAGCCAGGTCGAAGAAGTCCGCCACCTCCAGGTGCCGCTTGGCCAGGCTGATGAACGTGGTGTTGTCCGAGAAGAAACGCCGGATCAGCGAGACCCGCAACCATTGCTCCGTCGGTTCCGCCAGCGCGGCCTCGCTATCGATCAGGGCCCGATAACGCAAGATCGCGTCCACGATTTGCCCCAACGGCGTATTGGCGGAATCGACCGCCTTGATCAGAAAACTGAGCTTGTTTTCCTGTATCCACTTGTGCAGGTTCTCCAGAATCTCCGTGGGGCTCAGGTGTCGGGCGGCCATGGCGAACACCTGCTCGCCGACTGCCAAGATGCTCTCGCGAGTCTGCTTGTGGCTGGGAAAGTTGCTATCCGCGCCTGCCTCGCCGGACGGTGTGGCCAACTCCGAGCCAAACGTGTCCAGCAACTGGCGGGCCTCCTTGATGCCGCTCCGAAACAGGTAATACAGCATCTTGCGCGACGTATGGAGGTAGATCTTCTCGTCGGTGCGGCGCAGCAGGTCGACGATCACCATCCACTCGTGGTGGTTTTGGGCTGCCAGTTCGAGATGGGTGGATTCCCAGTCTTCCAGCAGCTTTTCCAGTTTCCGGTGAAAGACCGTTTGGCTGATGCGCTCGGCGATGGTGCGGATGAGCTTGAGCTCTTTGCGGAGGAAGACGCCTTCGCGCGACACGGGCACTTCACTGCTGTAGGAAACCTCGACGAACCCGACGATCCGCTCCTCCTCTTTGATGGGCACGGTTTCCGCCCAGCGCGTCGGGGTGTACTGGGGCGGCTCGTAGACGGCGTCCTCATGCACGATCCGCACCTGGCACAGCTTGGGGAATTGCCAGCCGAAGGGAATGATCGTGATGAGCTGAGTGAAAATCTGCGGCAGCGTCAGGGCGTCGTTCCCCAGCAACTCCTCGACCTGGTACAGGCAGTTGAGCTCTTTCGCCCGTTCCCGCAGCACGCTGAATCGGTCGTGCCCGCTCTTCTTTTGGCCCATCGCTGTCTCCATCCCGTCCCGTCAGACTGCGTTGCACGAAGACAATCCGGGCGGCGACACGCGCGGGCGCGTCCCCGCCGCCCACCAGTCGCACCGGCGTGCGGGCGACCTAGGCCCAGCCCCGCAGTCGCACCGCTTCCGCCACCCGGTTGATGGCAATCATGTACGCGGCGTCGCGCATGAAGAGCTTCTGACGGCTGGCCAGTTCGTTGACGGCCGCAAACGCGGACGTCATCTTCGTGTCGAGTTTGGCGAGCACCTCGTCCTTTTCCCAGAAGTAATTGGCGTTGCACTGCACCTGCTCGAAATAGCTGCACGTCACGCCGCCCGCGTTGGTCAGGAAGTCCGGCAGCACGAAGACGCCGCGTTCCTTGAGCACCTCGTCCGCCTCCGGCGTGGTCGGCCCGTTCGCGCCCTCCGCGACGACTTTGACGCTCTTCGCGATCTTCCCGACATTGCCGCGGTTGATCTGATTCTCCAACGCGGCGGGAAGCAAGATGTCCACCTCCTGCTCCAGCCACGCTTCGCCCGGCATTTTCTCGTAGCCGAGATCGCGGGCGCGGTTCTTGTCGATCCCGCCGAACTTGTCGGCGATGCCCCGCAACTCCTGCAGGCAGACGCCGCCCTTCTTGCGGAACGTGTAGGACACCTTGTCGGCCTGGTCCCAGCACGAGATCGCGACGACCGTGCCGCCGAGTTGCGTGTACCGCTGCGCGGCGTATTGGGCCACGTTCCCAAAGCCCTGCACGCTGGCCACCGTCCGGTCCAACGGCAGGCCTAGCACCTTGAGGGCCTCGCGCAAGGTGTAAACCACGCCAAACCCAGTGGCCTCGGTCCGCCCCAACGAGCCGCCCATGCCGACCGGCTTGCCGGTGATGAAGCCGGGATAGCGGCCCCCGTGAATCGCCTCGAACTCGTCCAACATCCACAGCATGTGCTGGCCGTTGGTCATGACGTCCGGCGCGGGCACGTCGCTGATCGGGCCGACGTTCTTCACGATTTGGCGAATCCAGCCGCGGCAGATCTGCTCCTGCTCGCGCTGGCTCAGATGGTGCGGATCGCAGATCACGCCGCCCTTGCCGCCGCCCAGCGGGATATCGACCACGGAACACTTCCACGTCATCCACATCGACAGCGCGCGCACGGTGTCGATCGTTTCCATCGGATGGAAGCGGATGCCGCCCTTGGCAGGCCCGCGCGCGTCGTTGTGCTGCACCCGAAACCCCTTGAAAACCTGGACTGTCCCGTCATCCATTCGCACCGGAATCGTGAACTGGTACTCGCGCATCGGCTGCCGCAGCAGTTCCCGGACTCCTTCGTCCAGTTCCAGCACCGCCGCCACTTTGTCAAACTGAGATTGCGCCACCTGAAATGGATTGTACGGGGTGGTCTCCATGCTTACCGGGCCTTTCGTGATGAATGACAGAACTTGATTTTCAGGGGTTGTGAGTCTAGTCCTTGGGGAATCGGTTTGTCAACGTACCGCCGTCCGCGAGTCCATTGCCGTGGCGGCCGCTGCTGAAGTATGATGGCCGCTGAAAGGAACTCGCGTCCCCGCAGCCCGGCGCACCGGAACGGCCGGCCTGTTCGAGGGTCGAACCCCTTGTTGAGAAAGCTCCCGGCCGATGGACTACGCAGCGGTTATGTTTGATCTGGATGGCACCCTGCTCGATACGCTGGCCGATATTGGCGAGGCGGCCAACCGCGTCCTGGTCCAGCGTGGTTTCGCTCCGCATCCGTTGGATTCTTACCGGTATTTCGTCGGCGAGGGCCTGCGCGTGTTAATCGAACGGTCGGTGCCGGGAGGGACGTGCTCCGACGAGTTGCTGGCCGCCTATGCCGAGGAGTTTCGCCAGGCGTACGCCGAATCGTGGAACGTCCACACCCGTCCCTACGAGGGCATCGAGGAGCTGTTGTCGGCGCTGGTTGCCCGCGGCGTCCGACTGGCCGTGCTGTCCAACAAGCCCGACGCGTTCACCAAGTCCTGCGTCGAGGAGTACCTGGCCAGGTTTCCATTCGAATGGGTGCTGGGCCAACGCGACGGCACGCCGCGCAAGCCCGATCCCGCAGGCGCGCTGGAGATCGCCGCCGCGATGGATTTGCCTCCCGGCCGTTTTCTGTACCTGGGCGATACGGCCGTGGACATGCAGACCGCCCTGGCCGCCGGCATGTTCCCGGTCGGCGCCCTGTGGGGATTCCGGCCCTTGTCGGAACTGCAGTCCGGGGGCGCTCAAGCGGTGATCGAGCGTCCGGGCGAACTGCTGCAATGGTTCCGCACAACCGACAGGCGTTGACCAGCCGCACCATTCCGCAGGACCGCTGTCTCCAATCTGCCCGCGTTGTCTCGCGACCCGTCTTGCACGGCGCAACTGCTTTTTGTTTCAAAGCTTTCTCCGCCAGGTCGAACAAGAACAACGGCCGGCGAGCGGAATGCGTACAGCGGGCCGTCCGACAGTGAGAGCGAGGGAGTTCCGGAACATGTCCGTAACGATCGTGTCAATGATGCTCGTGGTGTCGAGCTTAGGCGTCCTGACGCCCTCGATGCTGTACCACGACGCACGGTCGTGCGACGCGACGACTCCGCCACGGCCTCAACCCGCTGAGGATGTCGCGGCGGCGGCCGAATTGGCCAACCTGCCGCAGGCTGGCGGGAACGAGGTCCGGTCGGTGCTCCGCAGCTTGCGGCGGCTCGCGGACAGACCGGCCTCGCCACCGGCGTCGACGCCGCCCCAAGAACGAGGCGGGATCGGCCCGCATCCCTTGCCTGTCGCCCCCGCGCTGACGCCCGCCCAGCGCGTTCCGGCGCCGATTTGGCCCAGCGTGCGTTTTCTCAGCCGTTTGCCGGCCGCGGCTGTTCCCGCCACGGCCGGCCCGCGTTCCCCGAGCGATGCGGAGCCGGAACGTCGGCTGGTCCCCGCGCCCCTGCTGCAGATCCGGACCGTTTATCCCGCGCAGACGAGCGTCGGCCGCAGCCTGCGGCTGACGGTGGCAATCCGCAACGCCGGCACGGCGACAGCCGGCCGGCTGCGCATCCGCACGACGCTGCCGGAACACGCCTTGTTCGTAGCTTCGCACCCCGAGCCGTCCGCGGTGGACCAGGAAGGCCTGCAGTTTGAACTGGGCGATCTGCCGGCCGGTGCGAAACAGGAAATCACTTTGGAACTGGTCCCGCGCACGGCCCGCCCCGTCGTCGTCCGGAGCGTCGCCGATTTCTCCCTGGCCGCCCAGTCCACGACACGCGTCGGCCGGCCTCAGTTGACGCTGTCCTGCCAGGCCCCGGAGACGGTGGACCTGGGTTCCCAGGTGCGTTACCGGTTGCTCATACGAAACACGGGCGACGGCGTCGCGGAGCAAGTCGTTGTGGAACCTCAAGTCCTGGCGGGAGGCCGCAGCCGGACTGCCGGCGGCAAGCGTTTCCCCGTGGGCGACGTGCCGCCCGGCGAGTCCCGCGAAATGACGCTTCGCGACCTTGCCCGCGACGCGGAATCGCTGCACGTCCGCTTCTATGCGACGGATCGCAAGGGCTCGGAAACCGTGGCGGAAGCCCGCGTGGCGGTGCGCCGGCCGGCCGTCGAAATCTCTTTGGAAGGCCCCGCTCAAATGCGACTGGGCGAGCCCGCCGTGTTCGAAATCCGCGCCACCAACGCCGGTTCCGGCGCGGCGGAGCCCGTGCGCGTGTTGTGCTCGGTGGGCGCCGGCCTGCGTCTGACCGTGCTGGACCAGCAGGTTCAGTTCGCCGCACAGCGAGGCCAGACCGCCTGGGCCATCGGCCGCTTGGCCCCTGGCGAAACCAGAGTCCTGCGGCTCAAAGCCCGCCCCACGACTGCGGGCGAACATCTGATCCGCGTCGCCATCGAGCGCCGGTCGGACGCCGGCGGCCGACTGCCCCGTCCCGCCGTCGCCGAAAAGACGGTCACGGTCCGCGACCGGGCCGCAGACGAACGCACCGCAAGTTGCCTGCCGGGAAACGCTCCTCCCGCGCCTCCCGCACACACCTGAGCGGGCCTCACAAGCTTTCGTTCGGCTCCCTCGTCCCACGCCCGCCCCAGGCGACGCGGGCCAATCGTGACGCCGTCACCGCTCCACCCAACCCGGCTGTCGCCGGCGCGAGCAAGAACGTCAGGTGCAGCAGCCAACCCGGCTGGTCAAGGAACGGCACGCTCTGGTCGATCAGCAGGCACCAGGCGGCCGCGACGCTGGCCCAGCAGAAGACCGCGAACCGCCTGAGCCGTGGCCGTGACGCCGACCGCGCGCGGGCCGTCAGCAGGCCCTGCAAACGCCCCAGCACTGCGCCGTTGAACGCGCCCAGCGCCGCCCCCAACGTCGCCGCCGCGACGCAAGCCGTGATCCACGTGTCCACCCGGCCCTCCACGGACAGCGATTCAGCCATTTGGACCTGCCGGACCAGCAAGGGAGCCAGCCCCAGGATCACCGTGATCGCCGCGCCCGCCGCCGCGCCGTGAGCAGCCCCCAAGAACGTGCCCGCCAAGGCCAGATCCCGAGACCGTTGCCGCCGGCCCGACCGTGCGTTTCCCGCGTGCTCGTCCACCGCTCCGGGACTGCGATAGGGGTTCTGGGAAGGATCCGGCTCGGCGTTCATGGTCGTCCGCGCAACGGGGAAACGGTTTTGAGGTCCTGGCGTTCAGGGAGTGGAGATGCCGGCGACGGAGTCAAACAGCAGCAAGGCCTGCCGAACCGGCGCCACGTCATGCACTCGGATCACTTGCACACCTTGCCGCGCCAAGGCCAGGGCCACACCGATGGTGCCCGCGGTGCGGTCCGCCCGTTGATCACCCAGGACATGCCCGATGAAGCCCTTGCGCGAAGGGCCGACCAGCAGCGGACAGCCCAAGTCGTGGTAACGTCCGCACTTGGCCAGCAGCGTCAAGTTGTGCTCGTGCGTCTTGCCGAAGCCGATGCCCGGATCGAGGCAGATCCGCGGCGGTTCCAGGCCGCTGGCGATCAGCGCGTCGCGCCGGCCCTGCAGATACTCGAAGATGTCTGCGACGACGTCCCCGTACGCAGGATTGTCTTGCATGGTCTGCGGCGTGCCTTGCATGTGCATCGCGCACACGCCGGCGCCGGTCTCGGCGGCGACGCGCGGCATGTCGGGATCGCCCGCCAGGCCCGTCACGTCGTTGATGATTTCCGCCCCGGCCGCGATGGCCTCCGCCGCCACCTGGGCTTTGGACGTATCGATCGACACGGGCACCGCCGTCTGCCGGCACAACGTCCGGACCACGGCCAGCACGCGGCGGATTTCTTCGCGAGCGTCGATCGGAGACGAATAAGGCCGCGTGCTCTCCCCGCCGATGTCCAGCAGATCCGCTCCCTGTTCGATGAGCCGCAGGCCTTGTTCAACCGCCGCGACGGGGTCGAAAAACCGGCCGCCGTCGGAGAAACTGTCCGGCGTCACATTGACAATTCCCATCAGCAGCGGCCGATGGGAAAAGTGGAGCCAGCGCGAGCGCAGACGCCATGCAACGGCCCGCCGAGGATAGCGGGTGGCGATGGTCCGCAGGGCTTCCGTCGAATGCGTCGCAGGGGGCATCCCCCAATTGTACAAAGATTTCTTGTGCTCCGCAGGTCCAAAGAGCCGTTGCACAACTTGCCTTCTCGGTAATAATAGTGTGCGGGCACGGAGAGGTTCCCGCCGTTGGCGGGCTGGCCGGCCCGACAGGCATGCCACGACGCTTCGTTCAAACTGCCCGCCTTGTTTCATAACCCCCGCACCCAGGAGACGCTGCTCTTGAACTCGTCATATCGACTCGGAACGCTTGCCATCCTGTCGATCGTGGCCCTGCGGTTGGCCATTGGGTGGCACTTTTTTCGTGAAGGCGCCGACAAACTGGTGACCGGAACGTTCACCTCCGTCGGCTTTATGAAGGTTTCCAAAGGTCCGCTCACACCGCTTTTCCACTGGTTCATCTGGGACGAAGAAGGTCGTGCCCGGTTGGACCGGGACGGTACGCTGGCGGCCTGGGACCAGTATCGGGAGAAGGTTGTCGCGCACTACGGCTTCGACCAGGCGCAGGCCGCCAAGGCGAAGGAGGTCCAGGATTTCCGGGAGCAGCAGCTCAATTGGCTGTTTGACGAGAACCAAGCGGACATCGACGAGTATTTCAAGGGCCTGGAACGGCGCGACAAGTACCGGCAGGAGCCGGGACGGATGGAAGTTGCCTCGTTGCGGGGCCAAGTGGAGACGATCGAAAAGGAACTCGACCAGAAACTCAACGGCTGGCTGACGAGTATCGACTTGATGTGGAAGGGGCTGGAGACCGATTTGAACGCTTTGGCGACGCCCGACCAGGCGGGTCGAGGGCAGTTGGCCCTGGGCAAGCCGGGGCGGAAGCTGATGGATACGGTGTTCATCGACCAGATCATTCCGACCTTCGATCTGATCGTGGGAATCCTGTTGATTTTCGGGTTGTTCACCCGGATCACGTCCTTGGCCGGAGCAGGCTTCCTGGCGATGATCGTGGCCACGCAGTGGCCGGGGGCTCCCGGAGCGATCCCCGCCCACTATCAGATCATCGAAATGTTCGGCTGCCTCGTACTGGCCGCCGTGGGAGCCGGACAGTTCGCCGGCCTCGATTACCTTGTCAAATGTCTGCTGCGGCGCTGCTGCCCACCTAAAACGGAGAAAAACTGACCATGATGAGCCTGACGCCTGAAGAACGCGAAGTTGGACGCGACAATTATTGGGAATCCGTTGGCTATTGGGATCAAACCGTCTCCCGGCGAGAGTTTCTCAAAAAGACGATCGCGGCCGGCGCGGTGAGCGGCGCCGGTTTGGGCGCGATGTATTTCGGCTACGACAAGATCACCAATCCCGTGCGGGTCGGCGTGATCGGCACCGGCGACGAGGGCAACGTTCTGATCGGGGCCATCAATCCCGACTACGTCCAGGTCACGGCGATTGCCGACATCCGGCCGTACAACATTCATCGGGCCTTTCATGGCGATTGGTCCAGTCCGGCGGCGTTGGCCGTCCGCAAGGGGCTGATGTCCGTTTACGGCTGGAAGTCCGAAGACGAGGCCCGCAAGCACGTCAAGGTTTACGATGGCACCAACGGCGGTTACAAGGAACTGCTGAAAGACCCGAGCATCGAGGCCATCATCATCGGTTTGCCGCTGCATCTGCACGCCCCGGTGGCCTGCGAAGCGATGAAAGCGGGCAAGCACGTGCTGACCGAAAAGCTGATGGCTCATAACGTGGCCCAGTGCAAGGTGATGGGCCGCGTAGCCAACGAATTGGGGCTGTACCTCGCCGTCGGCCACCAGCGGCACTACAACGTGCTGTACGACAACGCCGTGAACCTGCTCCGCTGGGGCCTGCTGGGCCAGTTGCACCACATCCGTGCCCAATGGCACCGCGGCAATCTGCCCGGCCGCGACAGTTGGCAGCAGCCGCTGCCCGGCGGGGAAGTCGTGCTCGGGGGCGGCAAGAAGGTCGACAAGATCCTTCGAGAACTGCAGGCGAAAGAGGCGGAACTCAAGGTGGAAAAGGACCCTGCCCGCGCGGATTTGCTGGCCAAACAAATCGCTCAATGGCGGGCCTGGAATGCCGATCGCGAGTTGAACGCGGAAGAACACGGCTATATCTCGATGACGCTGGAGAACGGCCGGCCGCGCCCCGCGATGGAGGAACTGTGCCGCTGGCGCCTGTGGGACCGCACCGGCGGCGGCCTGATGGCCGAACTGGGCAGCCATCAATTGGATGCCGCGGGCATCTTTATCAGCGCTCTGCGGGCGGACGGCAAGAAGGCCCACCCGCTGACCGTGCATGCGATCGGCGGCCGGCACATGTTCCCCTTGGACCGGGACGCCGAGGACCACGTGTATTGCATCTTCGAATTTCCGGGGCCTGACTACGACCCGAAATTCGATGTGGGCTACCGCGACCCGACCGTCAATTTCCCAGATCCCAACAAAGGCATTCCGGGCTACTCGACGGACAAGAACCGCAAGATCGGCGTGTGCTACTCGACGATCAACGGCAACGGCTTCGGCGGGTACGGCGAAGTGGTCATGGGCACCAAGGGCACGTTGGTGCTGGATAAAGAGCAGGAAGTCATGCTGTACAAGGAGTCGGACACGAGTTCGCGTGTCTCCGTGAAGGAAGGCAAAGCCGGCCCGACGATGGATACGCAGGCCAGCGGCGGTTACGCTGCGACCGCGAAGGCGGCCGAAAGCATGGGGCCGGTCAGTCGCGGCTACACGGAGGAAATCGAGCACTTTGCCTGGTGTATCCGCAACAAGGCGCCGGAGAACCAGCCTCGCTGCAAGCCGGAGGTCGCCTTGGGCGACTCCGTGATCGCCCTGGGAACCAACGTCGCCGTGGCCAAGAATAAGGCCGGCGAAGCGGGCTTCCTGAAGTTCGACGAGGGCTGGTACGACTTGAATAACGACGCCACCCCGGACGGCAGCAGCTGCGAAAAGGAACGCAAAGCCCTCATGGGCTAAAGGCCAATCGTCTTGCTGCCGCCAGCGCGACCAAGCACGTTTTCGAAGCCCGGCTTTTTCTCAAAGGCCGGGCTTCTGTCGTCCTCGCGGTCTCCGTTTCGTAGAAGGGACCGGACGGTCAAACCGGAGTCGTGCGACAAGAAATCGAGCCGGATGGCCGGCCGGGCTGGCGCGTGGAACTGCCAAGCGGACGTGCTGGTGAAGGCCCCGGCACGCTCGAAGGCAAGCTTCCGGGGTTGCTCCCCCAGTCGCCCTGCGGGTAAACTCTCCGCCATGTCGGCAAAGACAGACACGCTTGCTGCGCCAGCGAAATCCGGATACTGGTACGAATCGGCCCGGCCTCTGGCCAGCTTGGCCTTTGTGGCGCCGCTGCTGCTGTCGTACGAAATCGGCGTGCTGCTGTTGGGTGCGCAAGCGATCCGCAACGCGGCGGACGTCTGGTTGCGCTGGGTCCTGGATCTGTTGGGATTCACGCAGTATTTTCTGCTGCCGATCGTGACCTGCGGCCTGCTGTTAGCGTGGCATCACGTGAACCGGCAACCCTGGCGGTTCCAGTGGACCGTGCTGTACGGAATGCTGCTGGAGTCGCTGGCCTTTGGTTTCGTGCTGGTGCTGATAGCAGGTTGGCAGAGCCGCTGGTGGACGGGCGGTCAACCGGCCTGTGCGGCGGACGGGTTGGAAAGCGGGCCGTCGCTGGCCGCGACGGTCGTCGCCTATCTGGGCGCCGGGACGTATGAGGAAGTCCTGTTCCGGTTGATGCTGCTGCCAGCCGCAGCATGGGGCTGCCGACTGGCCGGGCTCTCGTGGCGTGACAGTTGGGGGACGGGGGCGGTGGCGACCAGCTTGCTGTTTGCCGTCGCGCATTACCACTGGGACTTCACGCTCTTGAGCTGGCATTTCGCGACGGCACACGGCGAGGTCTTTGCCTGGTCCAGTTTCGTTTTTCGTGTGCTGGCGGGGTTGACGTTCTCGGCCCTGTTCCTGTTCCGCGGCTTTGGTGTGACGGTCGGCACCCACGCGGCCTACGACCTGTTCACGCTGCTGGTGTGAACGTGCGGAGCGGCTCGCAAGGTTTTGTCAAGATGTTCCCCCCCGGAGAAAATGTTTTGTTTTCAAAGTGGCTTTGTCGCGCCGTTGACGCGCCCTTATAATGCGGCCGTGGATTCACCCAACGTCGTTCGTTCTTCTTTCCCATCGCAATCCGACGAGTCACAAGGAACCGCTTCCGTGCTGACCACCAGACCGAAAGTCGCGGATCTGACCATTCAACTTTACGGCCGTCCCCTTCATCCCGAATTGTTTCAGATCTATCGCTCGCGTCACGTCCAGCGTGGGAAGTACCAGGCGAAAATCGACATCACCAGCGGTGGCCACGTGATCACCTGGCGGTGCGGCGGAGTGACGCTGACCGAAGTCGCGGCCGCCGCAGCGAATCCGTTGCCCAAGGCACGCCGGCTGTTGTTCCATCGGCTGAGAGGCGACCATCACGACATCCAACGCATTCGAGGCGCGGTGTATCAGGTGGGGTTTCAGCTGGAGATCGCGGAACCCGAAGTCTTCTGGGGTTTCCAGCAGGAGTTGCTGCTGGACGGGCAGCGGTCGGGACTGTTGCACACGTTCGATGGCGGCGGCCGGCTGGCGATGGGCGCCGTCAGCTGTGTCCACTTGGAAACGTGCGACCGCGGCCTTTGGGTGCAGGCCTTTCACACCTTTCCCGCCGACTTGGCCATCGTCAAAACGCAATCGCTCTTCGAGTTGGACGACGGGGCGTGCGACGCGTGAGTTCCCGGTGATCCGCAACCGTCGCGGTCAGTAGGGTCCGCGGATCAGCGGTGCGACCTCTGCCTCGTACAACTCCCGCAGTTGCCGATGTGTCGCCTCGCCCAGGGGCAGCAGGCCCGCAGCCGCTGCGTTGTTTCCGGCTTGCTCCACGGTCGAGGCGCCGGGAATGACGCTGCTGACGGCGTCGTAATCGAGGATCCAGCGCAACGCCAACTGAGCCATCGTCTCGTGGCTGTCCGGTTCGAGGATGGCTCTGACTCTTTCCGCCAATTCGACGCCGCGCTGGAACGGAATTCCTGCAAACGTTTCGCCCACGTTGAACACCTGGCCGTCGGCGTTGTAGGCGCGATGGTCGGTTGGCGGGAATTGGTGCCCCGGCCCGAACCGCCCGGTCAACAAGCCGCTGGCCAGCGGCACGCGGGCCAGGATGCCGACGTCGTGTTGTCTGGCCTGCGGCAGCAGGTCGTCAATCAGCTTCTGGCGAAAAATGTTGAAGATCACCTGGAGGGTGGCGCAGCCGGGATGAGTCATGCAGAGGCGGGCTTCCTCGACCGATTCGACGCTGCAGCCCCAGTGCTGGATCAGGCCTTCGCGGCGCAGTGTCTCCAGGTGCTCAAAAACCTCGCCGCGGCGGTACTCTTCTGTGGGCAGGCAATGCCACTGTTGCAGGAAGATGACGTCCACGCCCAGGTTGCGAAGCGACGACTCGGTCGCCTGGCGGGCCATTTCCAGCGTGATCCGCTCCGGCCACTTCAGCCCCGATTCGGCCCACAGCTTGCGGCCGACTTTGGTGGCGACGCACACCTTTTCCTTCGTCTCTTTGAGGAACTTGCCGATCGTCCGTTCGCTCACGCCCATTCCATACACGTCCGCCGTGTCGAAAAACGTAACCCCGGATTCGGCCGCGCGGTGGAGAACCCGCAGCGCGTCGGCCTCCGCAATCCGACCCCAATCGGCGCCGCCCAGTTGCCAGGTCCCCAAACCGACCTCGGAAATCTTGCCGCCCGTCTTTCCTAGCACGCGATATTTCATGGATTTGGCTCCTGGGACGTGAAATTGACACGAGACAGTCTGCCGCTCGGCCCCCGGCGAGTCAATCAGGCAAGCAAGCGTTCCCACGGAAGAACCCGCCGCATACAATGACCGGCAGCAGACGCTGTCCTTTTGCCCAGGCGCCAAACGATGAAATCGACCGACGAAAAACGCTCACGGGTCAAGACGATCGTCACCGCGTTGGCCAAGGCGCACCCGGACGCCCGGCTGGCCTTGGATTACGGCAATCCGCTGGAACTGTTGATCGCGCTGATCCTCGCGGCCCAGGCGCGGGATGAACTGGTCAACTCGGTCACCGCCGAGGTGTTTCCCAAGTACCGCTCGGCGGCCGACTGGGCCGGCGTGAAACAGGAGTCGCTGCAGACGCAACTGGCGCGAATCAACTTCTATCGGAAGAAGTCGGAGGCGATCCAGCAGGCCTGCCGGGCGCTGGTCGAACGCTACAGCGGCCGCGTGCCCGACCACCTGGACGACCTGCTAACGCTGCCCGGCGTCGGCCGCAAGACCGCGAATATCATCCTGGGCAACGCCTTCGGCCAGGCAGCCATCGGAGTCGATACCCATGTGGCGCGACTGTCGCAACGGCTGGGCCTGACCGAGGAAACCAACCCGGACAAGATCGAAGCGGATCTGGTCGCGATCGTCCCGGCCAAGGACTCGGTCCGATTCTGCCATCTCCTGCAATTCCATGGCCGCCGGGTGTGCGCGGCGAAGAAGCCCGCATGCCTGCAGTGCGTGATCCGGAAGTCGTGTCCCCAAGTCGGGGTTTGACGGGCGGAACGCCGACCGGCTACTCGCCCGCTTTCTGGACGCGGGCGTGTTCGGCCACGTAGCGGTAGCAGTACAGCCAGCCGTTGGGGACGTACCACACGTCGTTGCGGTTGGCGACGTAGGCCAGGTGCTGCATCAGCGTCGAGCCCTGCTCGCCGTCGACGCCGGGACGTGGGTCGTGGAGCACGCTGTTGCGATAGCGGTCCGGGTGCCACATGGCGTAGAGGATCTTGCCGTTGCGGTACACTTCGTCAAACGAGTCGTTGAGTTTTTGCACGTCGGCGGCGTGGTAACGGCCCGCCGGTTTGCGGCTTTGGAACACCGCGTCGTAGGCTTTGTAGCTCAGGCCGCCGACACCGTAGAAGCGGTATTTCACGTTCCAGGGAGCATACTCGACACTCTCCGGATTGTCGTGCGAGTTGTAGCCGCGGACAAAGACGAATTGACCGGCGTCCGTCTCGTAAATCGACTCGTCCTGATAACCGCAAGTCAGAATGTGCGTGAAGATGCGGTGCCCGTAGGGGATCTGACGCAGCCGGCTCAGGATGTCGTCGCGGCAGCCGAGAATCTCCGGCCCGTATCCGTGGACGGAGTAGGCCGCGGCGCTGCACGGATGCGTGCGGCCATGCACGACCGGCTCCCAACTGAGGTCCTCTCGGTCGAGTTCCGATTGCATTCTCTGCCAGACCGCGTCGCCGCCAAGCATCTTGCTGTTGATGGCGATCGACACGGGCACGCGGAAGCTGCGGCAGACGTGCAACGCCGCCTGATAGTTGTCCGAGTCGTCGTCGGCCGCACCCTTCCACAACGCGCCCGGATGGGCGCCGCTCTTGCAGCCCCAATTGTCCAGCGAGAGCGAATAGGCCGCCTTCCGACCGTCGTAGTACGTGGCGATCTCCTCGAACTCCACACGGTTCGTCCCCAGAAACTCAAGCTCGATCGCCGGTGTCGTTTGGAACCCGACCGAGACGTAGGCCCGGCGCTGGGGCGGATCAAACCGCACGCACTCGACGCCGTTGGGCGCATCGGCGGCGGTCTTGACGGCCAGCGTCGACCAGGTGTCGCCGGCCGCGTCGCGGCGGCGCACGGTCACTCGATCAGCGGACTCGCCCAGCGAAAACACGTAGGTCGTCGGATAGCGGAATTCAAACTGTCGCCACGTGCCGCGATCGATCGTAATCCGAAAAGCCGGCGGGCCGGCTTGGGCCGGACGGGGCAGACTGACCAGAAAGAACGCCAGCAAAACGGCTGGCAGGAGGACGGCGGCGCGTGGCAGGAGGGCTTTCATCGGGGATTCTCCAAATCGTGGTGGGCCTGCGCGGAAGTGCGGGTCGGGTAGGATGCCGCGGAAGTCTGCCTGGTGCAACAAGGAGGCTTTCCTGGGACGCGGCCAAGGACTTTCTTAGCATGGCGTCTGTGACTCCGGCCGTCAACCCGGCAGACGATGTGGGCAGACGATGTGGGCAGACGCGGTCTGCGCGGAAGACGCATCCAGGCCGTTTCCCCAAACGGAGTTTCGCGCCGATCGCGAGTCACGACAGACTCGCCGCCAGTTCTTTAAGCACCTGGTGCAGTGGGCGGCCGACGGCAACCAGTCGGAACTGACGCATCGTGTCGCCGAGCACTTCGATCTGGATCTCCAGACGCTGCGGCGGCAGGCAAGCGATCACGCGGTCCGCCCATTCGATCAACGTGATGCCGTCGGACTCGAAGTACTCCTCGGGTCCCAACTGCAGGAACTCGTCGTCGTCCTTCAGCCGATAGGCGTCCAGGTGGTACAGCGTCCGACGCCCGTGATACTCCTGGCACAAAACGAACGTCGGGCTGACGACGGTCTCCAGCGGCACGCCGCAGGCGACTGCCAGGGCTTGCACCAGCCGCGTCTTGCCGGCGCCCAGCGTCCCCAGCAACGCGACCGTCGTGCCCGCGGGCAGGGTCCGAGCCAGGGCCGCGCCCAGTCGCCGGGTGTCGGATTCGTCGTGAGCCAGGAAGGCGTATTCGTTCATGATTCGGGGCTACTCTCGCGGTCGGCAGCACAGTTCGTCGTCGACGAAGCCGGCGGCATGCGGGTCGGGCACCTTGAAGTACACGGCCTCGCCGGCCGGATCGGGAAACTCCGTGAGCGTCAAATCCAGCGTCTTTTTGCCCATCGGATACCAGGCGCCCGGCTCCCAGGCTTGCAGGCGGCACGCTAGCCCGCCGGGATGCACCGAGTCGTCGGACACCGGCCCTTGCAGCGTATCGGGGTCGATCACGATCAGCCGCAGATCGGTCTTGGCCAGCTTCTCGTGCTTGCCGCGGCTCAAGCAGAAGACCAGCGGCCCGCGCATCACGGCGACGCGGCCGGCCTGCGCTTGACGGCCCTTGACCAGTCGCCACGTCATCGGCAATTCCAGCCTAACCGTGTCGCCGGCCTTCCAGGTGCGGGCGATCGCCAGCAGACTGCCGGCCGGGGCCGGACTCGGCAACGCTTCGCCGTTGACCGCAACCGCCGGCGCATCGCACCACCGCGGCAGTCGCAGATAAAGCTTGAACTCGGCTGGCCGGACCGGATCGACGCGCAGCACCACCAAGCCGTCGTGGGGATATTTGGTCTCCTGCCGGATCTGCACCGCGTTGTCCGCAGCCAGCGGGATCGTGACCGTCGACGGAGTGTACAGATTCACCGCCGCGCCGTCCGGGACCTGATAACAGACCATCCTCGGAAGCTCGGCCACAATCCGGCGGTAGTTGCACGGGCAGCAGTACGTGTCGCCTTGGAAGTACTCACGCGGTCCGTCGAACGGCGAGTAGTAGCGGATCCTCCGGCCGTCCGGCGATTGGGCGGCAAACAGCGCGTTGTAGATCGCCCGCTCCATCACGTCGCCGTACAAGGGATTGCCTTCGATCCTCAGCAGTTCGTCCAACATGCGGATCAGGTAGGCCGTCGCGCACGTCTCGCCCAAGTTGAGCGTGCCCTCCTGCGTATCGTGCCAGCATTCGTGATCGCCGCACGCGCCGGTGATGACCAGGCCGTTGTGCCGGGTCAAGAAGTCCATCACGTCGCGTGCGGGTTTCAGCAGCCGCGGGTCGGGCTGCAGCCGGTTCAGACGCAGTTGGGCAACACAGCGGCACATGTGGGCGTACGCGTGGCCGGCGATCGGCCCGTGCCGGCCGGTGACGATCCGCGCGTCCCAGTCGGGCAACTTTCGCAGGTGCGTGCAGAAATCCAGGTACCGTTGATCCCCGGTGGCCGAGTGCAAGGCCAGCATAGCCGATTCCACGCCGGTCACAGCCATGTGGACCGTGATCATTCCGCCGCCCGGCTTGCGTTCCGGCTCGGCGGACCAACGGTCGATGACATAGTTGGCCAACTTGCGAGCGGCGTTCAACGACGCTTTCTCGCCGAAGAACTGGTAGTCCGACGTTAACCCGTAGATGAGGTAGCCCATCTCGTGGATGTCCCACAGCGCAAACACGCGGGCCTCGGACCGCAGGAGCCCCAAGTAGCCGTCCGCCTCCTGGGCGGCGATCGTGGCGGCGACCAACTCGCGCTTCCGCTCGATCACAGCCGGGTCGCGGAAATAGGCGGCCAATCGCACGGCCGCATCCACGGTTTTGCCCAAGCCGATGTAGCCTTCGGCCCGCTCTTTCTTCCGGAACGGCGGCAGGAAGTCCTTTTCCAGGTCCAGGACCATCAGGTTGTTTCGACAGGTCACTTCAATCCGGCGCCCGATCTCGCCGCCGACCGTGACCTGCCGAACGTCCACCGGCGACAAGGCGTCGGCGCCGATGGCCGTTTCGAGAAACGCCGGCGGTGTGAAGAGGATCAGGGCAGCGAACCAATCCCAGCGAGTCATGGCGTCTTCCTTTCCGTGTCGTGGCGTCAAGTGGCCGATTCATCCTACCAGATTCTTCCGTAAAAATGTACGATCGCCCTGAAGCGGCTGGCTGCGGCCAGCCGATAACGGACAATGAGACAAACCGGGAGGGCGGGACGACGTCGAGTTGTTCCGTTTCAGGATAGAGGTCATAGCACAACGATGGACCGTCGTGCTATGACCTTTTTTGTTTCTTGTGCCCAGAGCCCCGCTCCTGCACAACGCCGGCCTTCGGTTCACCGCCGGGCTTCCGAGCCGGCGCCGATCGGCGGCTCGCCGCCGGATGACGCCGACCCGGTGATTCGGGCGGCAAAACCGGGCGTGGTCCGTTCGACTACCCCGGCCGTCGTGCGGATCATGCACAGCACGTCCAGTCCGTGGCGGCGGGCCATCGGCAGCGCCGCTTCCGGGCCCAGGACCATCAGGGCCGTTGCCCACGCATCGGCCGTCATACAGTCGCTGGCCAACACCGAGACGGAAACCAGGCCGTGCTCCACGGGGCGTCCGGTGCGGGGATCGATGGCATGTGAATACCGGCGCCCCTGCTGTTCAAAGTAGTTGCGATAATCCCCGGACGTGGCCAGCGACTGGCCTTCCAACTCGATGACGCAGGCGATCGCTCGTCCGTCGACGACGGGTCGCTCGATTCCGACCCGCCACAGGCCGCCGTCGGATTTCCGTCCGCAAGTGCGGACTTCGCCACCGATCTCGATTAGATAGCCGCGAACACGGTGCCGTTCCAGGATTCGGGCCACTTCGTCCACGGCAAACCCTTTGGCGATTGCGGACAGGTCGACGTGCACGTCGGCTCGACGTTTCCGCAGCGCGGGCGGATCGGCACGAACCTGCAAAAGGCCATACCCCACCCGACTGCGGCACGCAGCGACGGCCTCGGCTGCCGGCACGGTCGCAGACCGCCCCGCCGGACCGAAGCCCCACAGGTTGACCAACGGCCCCACCGTAACGTCGAAAGCCCCCGCAGTGCTCCGCGACACTTCCAGCGCCGCAGCGACGACTCGGACGACGTCCGCCGAAACCGGAAACCAATCCGGGCTCTCCACGCGGTTGAATCGCGAGATCTCGGACTCCGGCAAATACGTCGACATCTGCCGGTTGATCGCGTCCAGACGGCTGGTAATTCGGTGCTTCAACAGCGGCAGGCCTACGCCGTCCGGCGGTTCGGCGATGCGGACTGTGTACTGCGTACCCATCGTCGTCCCCAACCATGACGCAATCGGTCGTGCCGTCGCGTCCGCCTGCCGGCACCCTGCAAGCGCCGTGAACCAGACCGCGCAGTCCAGAAACAAGATGGCCCGCGGGGCCAGGATGGCGGTAAGAAAAACGGCCAACGCACTCCGGGACTGCCGCGCCGCGGGGCGATCGCTGCTGGTCGGATCGTAACAAAGGGGAAATGATCGCGGGGTTTCGCTCTTCATGACGGCACGCTTGCCCGGCTCCCGGTCGGAATGGATGGCTTGGCTTGGTGGGATAGTGATACCGGAAACGGTCGAACCGACGCAACGGGAGGACCCGCGATTGGACCTGCCCGGCCCGGAATTCTCCGCACAAGCCGTTCGATCAGCAAGGACGGACCTCGCGCTCGCGCAATCCCTTGTGGGGAAAGCTTCCCCCGCGAGGACTGCCGTCTAGATTAGAGAGGGGGGACGGCGCCGGACAACGAATCCGGCATCGGACGCCGTGCCATCTGCTGTCGCCAACCGTTCTTGGGCCCATGATGACTCGTTCGCTCATCCGTCTCGCCGCACCCTGTTGGCTCTGCGCGGGCCTCGTCGCCTGGTCCGCCTGCAGCAGCAACCCGCTGCCGCCGCCGGCCGAACACACAGACGAAATCGACTTCTATCAAGCCAGTGGGATCACACAGCCGGAACTGGCGGGTTTTCTGGATGGCCTGGAAGAGCGAGAAAACGTGCGCGATTACCCGATGTACATCCTGCTGCAAAACGACGCCGGCGATTACCTGGCGGACAGCCGCGTGATCGTCCGCTGGGACACCGGCGAAAGCCGTCTAATGGTCGGCAGTTCGGCCGTCATTCAACTGTTGCTGGACAAACAGAAACTGCCCGGCCTGCGGCTGATCGTCCCGCGCGGCTTCACCCACTTGACCCAACGCACGATTCCCTTGGGTACGGCCTACGTGCCCGAAGGCACGCTGGATACGGCCGGCCTGGATTATCGCATCTGTTTCGACGGCTCGATCAGCAGCGACCTCAACCGCGGTCTGCAGCGGATCAAGGCCCTTGGCCAATCGCCGGACGACGAACAAGTGCGACAGCAACTGCGGCGCAAGTCGACCGCCGTGGCCTTGTCCGAGCCGCCCACCGAGGAGCTGACGCCCGCGGAGATCTACCGCCGCCGCGTGGACTCCGTCGTCGTGATCGGGACGCTGTTTGGCGATGGCGGCTTTACGGTTGCCAGCGGAGTCATCCTAAATCCCGGCGGCGTTGTCGCCACGGCCTACCACGTGATTGACAAGCCGCCGCCGGTCGTCGCCCGCGGCGTCCTGACTCGCGACGGGACGATGTACCCCGTGCGGGAGATTCTGGCGGCCGACAAGCCCGGCGACGTGGCCCTGCTGAAGATCGACGCGTCCGGCCTCACCGCCGCGCCGCTGTCGCACGGCGATCCCGAAGGCTCGCCGGTCACCGTGATCTCACACCCAGCCTCGAATTTTTTCAGCCTGACCCAGGGCTGGATCAGCCGCTATTGGGCCCTGACCTCCTACGGCGGGCTCAGCAGCCGCATGTCGGTCACCGCCGATTTCGCGGACGGTGCCAGCGGCGGCCCGATCTTCAACTCGCGCGGCGCCGTGACGGGCCTCGTGTCCGCCACCGAGGCTTTCGGCGATCAAATGGTCCGCCGCTCGGGGCCTCCCGCAGACGTGATCCGGCGATTGCTGAGGCCTGCCACGGGCGAGCCTTCCGGGCTGCGCTCTCCATAGACCGGCTCGGCGCTTCGCAGCCCGCCGGCCGACTCACCGTCCCCAGTCCCCGGCGGTTCACTTCCGCGGCGCCTTGGCAGACCACGGGTCTTCGGGCCAGGCGTGCTTGGGGTACCGCCGACGAAGCTCTTTGCGGACGACGGAGTACCCGTTGTTCCAGAAACTCCGCAGGTCGTCGGTGACCTGCTGGGGCCGCATGTTCGGCGCCAGCAAGTGCAGCAGGACGGGCACGCGGCCGCGCGCTAGACGCGGTGTTTCCGACCAGCCGAACAACTCCTGGATGCGAGCGGCCAGAATCGGCGGCTGGTCCGGCTGGTACTGCAGCGGAACGCTGCGCCCGCTGGGCACCGTCAAGCGTTCCGGCGCTTCGCGGTCCACCAACTGCAATTGCTCGAAACGCAACAAACCGCGCAGCGCGGCCAGCCAGGAAGCCTTGCGCAACTCGGCAAACGAACGGCGTCCTTGACACAACGCCGGCAACAACTCCTGCACAGCCGCCTCGTCCAACTCAGGCAATCCAAGATCGGGCAACTGGCCGCTCAACCAGCGGACTCGGGCCACGAACCCGCCAACCGACGCATCGTCGCCAGGAAACACGCGGTCCCAACGCTCCCGTGCGGCTGCCGCCAGCAGTCGGGCCGCCTCTTCGGTATCCGGTATCGCCGCCGCCGTTTCTTCCAACAGCAGATCCTCCCAGTAACGTCGGCGGCGTGCCGTGATCCGCTCGCCGATCGCGTCAAAAGCCACCTCCGTTGTGATGCGCAGTCGATCCGGCGGCAGCCAGGATCGCTCGACAATCGCCGCCTTGCGCACCCGGGCCTCGGCTCCGGCGCCGTCCACGTCGATGCACAGAAACAGTTCGCCGTCGAGCACCCGGCTCTCGTCGGCCAAGCGTACCCCGCGCCCCCCCACCATCACGCCGCGCCGGGAGCCGGACTCGCGGCGTTTGGCCAGCCGATCCGGAAACGCCGCCAACAGCGACCGCAGCAACGCCTCGTCCGGATCGCCCTCCGCCGTCCGTTTTCCGCGGCGGCCCATCTGCCGGGACAACTGGTCGCGGACCCGGTACACGGACCGCGCCGCAGCCCGCGAGATCGACCCCCAGGCCGAATCTGCCCGCCCGGTGGCCTCGGATTCCTCCAACGCAGCGACCTGATCCAAAACGTCGCTGCGCGACGAGTAGTCCCGGCCGCAACGCCGCACTTCCGCCTCTGGCCCGCGGCCGAACGGACTGCGTTCCGAGAGCAACGCCGCCGCCAGCGCCCCGCGCGCCGGACAGTTGCGGCGTTCGGCTTCGACCAGCAGTCGCCCCAGCCGCGGATGCACGGGCAACCTGGCCAGCCGCCGCCCCAACTTTGTGACGCCGCGCTCGTCGGCGGCCCCCAGTTGCCGCAGCAGCGTTTGAGCGCGCTCAATCGCCTCCGGCCGAGGCCGCTCGAACCAGGGAAACCGGTTCACGTCCGGTTCGATCCAGCAGAGCAGTTGGAGGACCGCACCAGCCAGATCGCAACGCCGGACCTCGGGTTCCTCCAACGCCGGCCGAGCCCGCTCCCTGCGCTCGTCCCACAGTCGCAGACAAACACCCGGCTGGGTGCGTCCCGCTCGCCCGGCACGCTGCTCGGCCGCAACCTGTGAGATCGGCGTCAATTCCAGGCGGTCCAGGCCGACGCGAGGATCGTAACGCAACGACCGCGCCCAACCACAGTCGACGACGGCGGTGACGCCGGGAATGGTCAGCGACGTTTCCGCCACGTTGGTGGACAACACGATCTTGCGTTGCCCACCCGGCTCCAAGATCGCGGCTTGACGCTCCAGCGGCAAGTCGCCGTACAACTCCAACAAGACGCAACCGGCGCGCTCGGCCGACGCTTCCAAGGCCCGCTTGGCCTGTCGAATCTCGCGCAGACCCGGCAGAAACACAAGCACGTCTCCGCCGCCGCCGTCCAACACCTGCCGGACGCCTCGAACCACAATCGCTTCCCGCGCCTCGCCGCCGCTGGGAGCAAGGTACGAAATCGCTACCGGATAAGTCCTTCCGGCGGCCTCGATCCTCGGACAGCCGTCCAGGTACTCAACAACCGCTTCTGCCGCCAAAGTCGCGGACATCACCACGACCTTCAAATCCGGCCGCACGCTCTGCTGGATCTGCCGGACCATGCCCAGCGCCAGATCGCTGTTCAGATTGCGTTCATGGAATTCGTCAAAAATCACCACGCCCACGTCCTGCAAGAACGGATCGTCGTGCAATCGCCGCAGCAAGATGCCCTCGGTCACGACCGCAATCCGAGTGCGGTCGCCGACACGGTCCTCGAACCGGACTTGGTAGCCAACCTCGCCGCCCACCGTCCAGCCGTTCTCCGCCGCCATCCGCGCCGCCGCCGCCCGCGCTGCCACCCGTCGAGGCTGAAGCAGCAGAACCCTCTTGTCCGCCGCAACACCTTGCCGCAAAAGGGCCGGCGGCACGCGAGTGGTCTTCCCCGCTCCCGTCGCTGCGCGCAAAACCACGCACCCGTGGCCGCCCAAGAGCGCCGACAATTCAGCCAGAACACCATCAATCGGCAGTCGTTCCACGCAACTTTCCAGCGAAATCAGCAACCACCCTGACCCGTTGATCGAACGGAAAAAAAGCCGCCAGAAACCGCAACTTCCCAAACGGCAAACCGATTCGGACTTCACCCTCCGAAATTCATCGCCTATTGCCCGTCGACGGGGCTTGACAAAAGATCCCTCGCACCCAAAATTAAGCGACAGCTTCGGCTCTGCCGATGATCGACCAAAAAGCCCCCTTCGTCTAGTGGCCTAGGACTCCGGGTTCTCAGTCCGGCAGCAGGGGTTCGACTCCCCTAGGGGGTGCTTT
>JAAYYU010000137.1 GCA_012515235.1 Candidatus Anammoximicrobium sp. | reverse complement strand
TGGTGCTGAACAGGGCTCCACGCTGGCAAGCAGCGTGGTGGCCGAAGGAAGCGTGGGGCGGGCCGACGGCTGGTGCGGAACATGGCTCCACGCTGGCAAGCAGCGTGGTGGCCGAAGGAACCGTGGGGCGGGCCGACGGCTGGTGCTGAACAGGGCTCCACGCTGGCAAGCAGCGTGGTGGCCGAAGGAAGCGTGGGGCGGGCCGACGGCTGGTGCGGAACAGGGCTCCACGCTGGCAAGCAGCGTGGTGGCCGGAGAAAGCGTGGGGCGGGCGGGCGGCTGGTGCTGAACATGGCTCCACGCTGGCAAGCAGCGTGGTGGCCGAAGGAAGCTTTGATCGTGACCTATCCGGAGGGCGATGGTAACATTCCGGGGCGCCGGGCAAGTCCCTTGTCCAGCATTGGCAACGTCCTTAAGATGGCAGACGTGGCGGTGACCTTTCCACCACGGAGAGAGGGCGAAAGTCCGTCCCCGACACCGCGAACCACGGAGTTGACGCTTGGCCAGGCCCTCACGAAACGACTTGGACACGTTGGTCTTCTTCCTCGGCGGTCATGATCTGGAGATGGTCACGATCCGCCAGTTGCTCGAGGCGCAGGGGGTGGCCTTTCACGACCGGCATCTGGCGTGGGGCGCTGCGGCATCGGCCTACGATCAGGAGATCGCCGCCGCCCTGCGTGCTGGACGGCTCCCGATCCTGGTCGAACTGAAGCTGGACCTGTCGTGCCCGCTGGAAGCGGTGCGCGTGGTGGATCATCACAACGAGCAGGCAGGGCAGGCGACAGCGTTGGAGCAGGTCTTTCAGTGGCTCGGCCTGCCGCCTGCCGCCTGGACGCGGTGGTTCGAGCTGGTGGCCGCCAACGACCGCGGCCACATCGCGGCGATGTTGGCCCTCCAGCCGCCTGCCACCCTGCAGGAATTGCGGCGCGTCCGGGAAGCAGACCGCGCCGCGCAGGGCGTGAGTGCAGCCGAGGAAGTGGCGGCGCCGGCCGCCGTAGCCGCCTGCCGGCAGTGCGCCGCCGGCCGGTTGTCGGTGGTCGACTGGACGTTCGACCGGGTCTCGGCCGTCGCCGATCGCATGGAGCGTGCGCTGGGAGGACCCGGCTACGAGAATCTGCTCGTCCGCGGCCCCCACACGACCACGTTCTTCGGCGATGGGCCAGCGGTCGAGTTCCTGACGTGCGGGTTCCCGGGCTCGCCCAAGGAGCGGTGGTGGGGCGGCGACTTGCCGCGGCGTGGGTTTTGGGGCGGGACACTGGCAGGCCAGGAAGTCGAAGAGGCCCTGGTCGACTTCCTCGCAAGTCCGCCGGCTGCCGCCGAGCCTTCCAGCCCGTGATTCGCCGTTCTTGGCCCGGCCCCATACCGCCCGACGTACTCGTCTTCGGATCGCGGACGGAGCGGGTCAATCGCGTCGTTTTTTCCAGCCACGAAGGCAAGCACGCTTGCGAGCAGACGACCACGGCCAGAGGCCGTGGCTTTCGGCCCTTCAGGGCGTCAACATCAACAGTTTTTGTTTTGCCTTTAGCTGCACTTTCCGAAAACAGCAAACCCGTTTGATCTTGGTCGAAATCGTCAAAGCGCGCAAAAATGGTTCTCCCGTTCGGGTGTATGCCGCACCTTTATCCGGCAGGTGCTGTCGCCTACGTGGCCCCACCGTTCGCCCGTGTCGCGTTCACCGGCGGAAGTCGCCGACGGCCTCAGCATCGCGACGTGGGCACGCAGCTGCCGTGAGCTTCGACGTTGGACAATTCAGCATTACGACGCTCGTCCGCCTGTAGCGGTTCTCCTCGAATCATCTCCAGCCAGGCGGTGAGCAGCGGATCACCCCAGGTCAACAAGCGGACGCCCTCGCGGCCGGGGGTGACCGTGCCATCCGAAGCTTCGCTGGGACCGGTGGGCGGGTGACGGTCGGCCAACTCGCCGTCGAACGTGGCCAGGACCTCCTCGTCCGAGTCGATGCCCAGGTGCGGTGGGGCGTACGGCCAAGCGATCGAAAGGCAGCCACGAAGGCCGTCTGGGGGGACGGACTGGGTTCCGGGCTCGGGGACCGTGACGATCCGCATCCCCGGCGCGGGGTGCGCAAGGCACCATGCTGCCAACTCCGACTGCGAGACGCTCGCGCTGGCGCCCGCGGGTGCTGACGCCGGCCCTGGCCCCGAAACGTCGCGGACGCAGTTGTCGAGCGATTCAATCGCGACCCGCGGTTTCGCCTCGGCGGCCTCGTCGAGCAGGCGGCGGGCTTCTGCCAGTTCAAGCTCGCCGCGGGCGACTCGCCGCAAGATGCGAGGCATTTCGGCCAAAATGGGCTGCAGCGGACCGACCACCTCCTCGAAGAGGTTGATGCGGTTCTTCAGCGTGACGTAAGTGTCCTCTTCGATCGTGTTTTCGACGTACAGGTTCAGGATCTGCACCTCGGCGGACGCTTGCCCAATGCGGTCGATGCGTCCGATGCGCTGTTCGACTCGCATCGGGTTCCAGGGCAGGTCGTAGTTGAACAGGGCCGAGAACTGCTGGAGGTTCAAGCCTTCAGACGCCGCGTCGGTGCCCAGCAGAATCGAGATGGCTTGGGGATGGTCCGTCCGCGAGCGGGCCTTGACCTCCGACTTCGGAACCAGCCGCCAACCGTTCAACCCTCCGTCCCAGACCTCGCCACCCCGGCCGGAGTAGCACGCGATTCGCTGACCGTACCGGGCCACGAGGCGGTTGCGGATGAAGTCCAGGGTGTCCAGGTACTGCGTGAACACGATGACCCGATGGCCGTCATCGACCAGACGGATCAACCGCTCCTCGAATACCTCGAACTTGCTGTCGATGGGAATCTGGGCCAGTCGGCCGATGTAGTCGTGCAGGTACTTGCGCTCGTTTTCCAACTGCTCCCGCCGTTCCGGATCTTCGTACAGCCGCACAAGACGCCGACGTTCCCGATCAAGGAGCGACCGCACGTCGGCCTCGTCGTCGTCTTCGTCTTCCTCTTCGTCCAGCAGCTGTCGTTCCTGCTCGAGTTCCGCGTCGATCCGGCTCAAGTCGTTCTGAATGGCGGCGATCAGGTCCCGCCGACGTTCCAGACTCCGGCGAAACGAATAGAAGCTGCTGGCCAGCCGTTTGCGGAAAACCGCCATCAGGAAGCCCACGCCACTGCGCTCTTCAGGCGGCAGATCGGCGAGCCGGTAGAACTCGGAACACAGCTCGTCGATGCGATCGTAGAGTTGGGTCTCGACCTGGGAGCGGAAGCTGACAGGAACATCCTCCGGGCGTCGCGTCGCAAGCCCATGAACCAAGCCCCGCTCCTGGTATGCACGCAGCGTGGCACGGGTGTAGCGGAACATGTGGACCGACAGCGGAGTCTGGCGAGCCAGGTAGGGCGTCATGGCTTCGGCCTGAGCGCCTGTCATCTGCTGCAGCGCCAAGGTAACGCCGGGGCCTCGGCGCGCGACTGTGTCGACGAAGTTCCTCCAACGAAAGGCCGTCCAATTCGCCGGCACCTGGTCCTTGTTCAGTTCCGCCGCACCGCGAGCCACCGCAATGCGGGTCATGTCCACGACGTAGGGACGTGCATCGCGGTTCCGGTGAAAGTCGCGAAGCCGCTCAAAGAATCCCTGGAACTGGCCCAAGTCCGACCACTGCTTCCAGCCCGCGTCGTCCAGGCCGCAGATCAGGAGTAGGTCATGGACCTCGTAGGGTTCGAGCTGCATTGGTGTCGCCGTGAGCAGCCACAGGGAACGGTACAGCCGGCGATCTCGAAGGCCCTGGAGCAACTGCAGGGCATAGTTCGGCTCCTGGTGTCCGAACACGCGCCGCCGCGCAGCATGGGCCTCGTCGACGATCACGACATCCCAGGGCCGCGACGCGGACAGCAAGGTGTCCATTCTGTCCGCCCTGGCAACCAGATGCCGGGAAGCGATGACGATCCCATCCTCGTCCCAGGGATTGTCCGTACGGCGAATGCGGCCGGCGACGTCTTGAAGTACCCGTCCGTCGTAGAACCACGCTGTCAGCGCCATCTTTTCCCGGAGTTCTTCCATCCACTGGCGCACGAGACTCCGGGGGGCCAGAATCAACACGCGGCTCACATCGCCCGTCAAGATCAGCGTCCGCAGGCCCAACCCCGCCTCGATGGTCTTGCCGAGTCCGACCTCGTCGCAGAACAGGAAGGAGCGGGGGAACTCGGCCACGGCGCGATCGTAAACCGTCTTCTGGTGCGGGAACGGTTGGAACGGAAGCCCATCTGCCCACAGAGGTTCGAGTACCAAACGCTCGCCGCCCGGCTGTTTCGGGGCGTCGAGGAATGCCTGCGCAGCGATACGGTCCTCCAGTGAGATTTCGCGGTCGTCTATCGTGATTTCAAGCGGGTCGTGATCCGGCGGACCATCGGGCGGAATGAACGAACGGAGATGGTCCTTGACGGCCTGCGGGAGGGCTTTGACCAGCAACCCCGGGTCTCGGCCCCGCCAGATTTCCTCGAACTCCTCGACTTCGGCTTCGATGTCCTCGCGGTCCTGGTCCGAAAACCAAGAACGTCGCACATCGAACTTCTCGCGGTTTCGAGTCCACGCGGCACCGGTCTCGTTTACGGAACCCTGGAAGACGATGACGTCGCCCTGGGCGTCGTACAGGATTCCCGCTTTGGGATGGTACAGGGCGCCCTGTCGGCCGGGCTGGTAGGGCCGGCCGTTGTGATCCAGCGGCAAAGCGACTCGCACTTCGAGCAAGCCCGTGGCAACCATCCATGCCAGCGTCCCGAGCCGATTCCGGGCGATCTGGTCTTCTTCCGGCCGCCAGCCGAGCGGCAGCCCCAGACGCACACACTCGTCATCGGACGGCTCGAAATGCCGCAGCAGCGTTCCATTGAGGCTGCCTTCAAGCGCCTCTTCACCGCGTTTGTACGCGGCGATGTCATCCGGGTGCCATGTGGCGCCGGTGATCAGCCGCATGGGCGGCGACGGCACTGTAGCGAGTTGCCGGACCTGCTGGATGAACCCCGCCAGCCCCGAGGCCAGTTGAACGAGACTGGCCGAGTCGAAGAAACCGGTCTGGCGATCGTATCGGACACTCTGCCGCAGCACGGGCACGTAGAAATCGTTGACCAGTTGCCCGGCCTGGCCGGAGTAGCGGCGTCGGAGTTGTGTCAGGTCGCAAAACGGCATGGATGTGTCCCCAAACCACGTAGGCGAGTCTCTCCGAGACTCGGATCGCGTCTCGGAGAGACGCGGCCACGTGTTATCATCGCCTACCTTCGCCCATTCTGCATCACCAGGTCCCAAGCCCGTCGGGCCTGGGTCGTGGCGGCGAGCCATTCGTCGTCCTCGCGGCGATTGCGAAAGGCGGCTTCCAGCAGGTGCAAGGTGACCAGGAAGGCACCTCGGAAGTCGCGCTCGCTGCCGTAGCCGGATTCCCGCAGCCAGCGTTTCAGCGACTCCGGTCCCCTCGCCCCTTCTTCGGCACCGAGCATCAAGCCGATGGCGTTCCAGACCGCTGCGCCCAGAAACTCCGGGAAGACTCGTTCTTCCCACGCGTCAGCCGCGCGAGCGGCGCGGCCTCGACCCGTCTCCTCGCCCCTAAGTTGCCGGGCCAGACGCCTGAGATCGAGCGAAGTGGGCGATTGCAGAACAAAGGTGTCCTTCTCGACTTTGAGTAGCCCCAATCGCTTGAAGGC
>JAAYYU010000136.1 GCA_012515235.1 Candidatus Anammoximicrobium sp. | reverse complement strand
GATCGACGGCGACGGGAACATCTACCTGTACGCGGGCGACACGATCGATCTGGCGGCGGCCACGGTGGTGGTCTCGGCCGATGCTTCCGGCACGGTCTTGCTGAGCGCAGGGAGCCACTTCAACAACAGCTCGCCGATCCAGGACGGCAACAGCGGCGGCGACGTGCTGATGACCAGCGGGTCGGTGGCCAGGTCGGAGGACGGCGACATCACGGTGTTGGCGCCGAACAATGTGCAGTTGAGCATCGTGAACGCCAACAGCGACGGCGACGCGGTGTTGGGCGACGTGATCGTGACGGCGGACTACGCGGGACCGAATCCAGGGGCCTTGAGCGACAATACGGGCGCGATCAGCGACAACTTGCTGTCAGGCGAAGGGCCGAACATCGTCGGCGACCAGGCGGCGTTGCGGGCCGGAACCGGGATCGGCGACGGGGTGGCCGGCGCGGCGACTGACATCAACGTGGCCCTCAATACGCTGGCCGCGGTGACCGGTTCGGGCGATATCAACGTCATGGACGTCGAGTGGCTGACGATCGCGGCGTTCAACGGCTTGTCGGGCGTGACGATTACCAACACGCCGACCAACGATTCCGGCCTGGACGATATCACGATCGTGACCCGGGCGGACTTGACGGTCAGCGCGGGCAATCCGATCACCAACGACGACGGCGGCGACATCACGCTGCGGGCCGAGGGCGGCGGGGGGTACCAGTTGATTTTGGGCTCGTTCACGTTTCCGCAGGCTCAGGCGGATGCGGCGGCGCGGGACGGTTACGTGGCGACGATTCGATCCGCGGCGGAAAACGCCCTGGTGGCGGGAATCGCCGGCGGGGCGGAAGTGTGGATCGGCGCGACGGACGCGGCATCGGAAGGCGCCTGGCTGTGGTGGGATGAACGAACCACTCCCGGCCCGGACAAGGGGATTCCGTTCTGGTCGGGCTTCGCCGCGGGCTCGACGGTGGGCGGCGAGTACAACAACTGGGCCGCCGGCCAGCCCGATAATGACGCCGATCAGGACGCCGCGTACATGCAGGCCGACGGAACGTGGAACGATTGGGCCACCACGGGGCCGTTGACGCGGCCCTATGTGCTGGAATTCGCGGACGCCGACGTGATCGTGAACGCCGCGGTGACCGTCAGCGGCGGCACGGGCGCGATCACGCTGGAAGCGGACACAGACGTCACAGGCGACGCGGCCGGGGACATCACCACCGCTGACGGCAACGTGACCATCACGGCCGACCTGGACGACAGCAGCTTCGCGCCCAACGTCAACGGCACGATCCATCTGGACGGCAACATCACGGCGGGAACGGGCACGGTAACGCTCAGTCTGGCGGATTGCGATGGCTATCTCGGTAGCGGCCTCAACTTGGCCACCGGCCGAGGTACCAGTCCCGACGGCAGCATCGTCTCGGCCAGCCAGGTGATCAAGAGCGGACTCGGCGC
This sequence comes from Candidatus Anammoximicrobium sp., assembly GCA_012515235.1. Classification (GTDB taxonomy): domain Bacteria; phylum Planctomycetota; class Planctomycetia; order Pirellulales; family Pirellulaceae; genus Anammoximicrobium. Next base: position 383 of record JAAYYU010000136.1, on the reverse strand, counting down.
GTTGCGGCTGAACGGAACGAACAACGCGTATACGGGGACGACCACGGTGAACGCGGGGGCCTTGATCGTCAACGGGGAGATCACGACCGACGGCGGTGCGATTACGGTCGGAACCGGGGCCCTGCTGGGCGGCAACGGGAGGATCGGGGCCGGCATCGCCGGCCGCGACGTTCAGGTGAATGCCGGCGGCACGTTGGATCCGGGCGACGTCGATCCCGGCAATTGCGCGATCCACTATCCCGGCCTGCTGACGGTCAACGGCGACGTCACGTTCGCGATCGGCGGGATCTTCCGCGTCCAGTTGAACAGTCTGAACGCGGGTGTGGACAGTGGGACGTATACGCCCGACGGGTACGACCAGTTGGACGCGCGGGGCATGGTCG
>JAAYYU010000135.1 GCA_012515235.1 Candidatus Anammoximicrobium sp. | reverse complement strand
GATCGACGGCGACGGGAACATCTACCTGTACGCGGGCGACACGATCGATCTGGCGGCGGCCACGGTGGTGGTCTCGGCCGATGCTTCCGGCACGGTCTTGCTGAGCGCAGGGAGCCACTTCAACAACGGCTCGCCGATCGACGGCAACAGCGGCGGCGACATGCTGGTGACCAGCCTTGCGGCGATCCGCTCGGAGGACGGCGACATCACGGTGCTGGCGCCGAACGACGTGCAGTTGAGCATCGTGAATGCCAACAGCGACGGCGACGCGGTGCTGGGCGACGTGATTGTGACGGCGGATTTCGGGGGGCCGGGCGTCGGGGCCGGCGACACGTACGCCAGCAACAACGTGGGCGCGATCAGCGACAACTTGACGCCGGGCGAAGGGCCGAACATCGTCGGCGACCAGGCGGCGCTGCGGGCTGGAACGGGCATCGGGGACGGCGTGGCCGGGGCGGCGACGGACATTAACCTAGCCGTCAATACGCTGGCCGCGGTGACCGGTTCGGGCGACATCAACGTCGAGGATGTGGAGTGGCTGACGATCGGGGCCTTCAACGGCTTGTCGGGGCTGACCATCAGCAACGCGGACGGGACCGCAACCGGCGGAGACGATATCACGGTCGTGACCCGCGGGGATTTGACCGTGGCGACGGGCAATCCGATCGCCAACAATGACGGCGGCGACGTGACGTTGAGCGCCGAGGGCGGCGGGCACTACCAGCTGGTCTCGCCGGCGGTCGACTTCGCCACCGCCTTGGCCAACGCGGCGACGGCGGGCGGCTATCTGGCCACGATCCGCTCGGCCGTGGAGAACGCGGCCGTCGCAAGTTACCTGGCGGGCTCCTCCGCCTGGATCGGGGCCAGCGATGCGGCGGCGGAAGGCACGTGGCTGTGGGTGAACGGCCCGGAGAACGGGGTCCAATTCTGGCAGGGTAACCAAACCGGCTCGCCGGTGGGCGGGGAGTACAGCAACTGGAACGGCGGCGAGCCGAACGACTCCGGGGGCAACGAAGACGCAGCGGAGATGAATACCAGCGGCCGTTGGAACGACATGCCCACAACCGCGCCGCGGGCTTATATCTTGGAACTGCCCTGGGCGGACTTGACGGTCAACGCCAGCGTGACGATCACGGGCGGCACGGGCGCGATCACGCTGCAGGCCAACCGCGATGTACTGGGCGATGCAGCCGGCGACATCACCACGGCCGACGGCAACGTGACGATCACGGCCGACCTGGACAACAGCAGCTTCGGGAGCAACAACGACGGCACGATCCGGATGGACGGCGATATCACGGCGGGAACGGGCACGGTAACGCTCAGTCTGGCCGATTGCGATGGCTATCTCGGTAGCGGCCTTGACTTGGCCACGGGGCAGGGGACGAACGCCGACGGCAGCATCGTGTCGGCCAGCCAGATGATCAAGAACGGGGCCGGCGCGCTGCGGCTGAACGGGACGGCCAACGCCTACGTGGGCACCACCGCGGTGAACGCGGGGGCCTTGATCGTCAACGGCGTGATCACGACTGACGGCGGGGCGATCACGGTCGGCACCGGGGCTCTGCTGGGCGGCAACGGGACGATCGGGGCGACGCCGGGCGGACGCGATATTCAGGTGAGTGCCGGCGGCATCTTGGATCCGGGCGATTTGGATCCCAGCAACTGCATGATCGCTTATCCGGGCCAGCTGGCGGTGAACGGCGACGTCACGTTCGCGATCGGCGGGATCTTCCGCGTCCAGTTGAACAGTCTGAACGCGGGTGTGGACAGTGGGACGTATACGCCCGACGGGTACGACCAGTTGGACGCGCGGGGCATGGTCG
>JAAYYU010000017.1 GCA_012515235.1 Candidatus Anammoximicrobium sp. | reverse complement strand
TGTTGCACAACGGCGGTCAAGAAAGACGCGGTGGGGCCCAAGCCCGCGAAAGAGCTGCGGTTTAGGGCATCGGGAAATGAACTAAGCGCAGCGGCGCAGGGCCGTCTGGAGCAGATCCAGTTCTTTGCCAGCGAACGCGCGGTCGGGAAGTGATGCCCGGATGGTCCCGCCTTCGTAGACGGTCAAGGCGATGCCGGAGGCCCGGAATCGTTCGCGAATTACGTCCGGCAGGGCGGCTCGCGTGTCCGGGTGGTTCGCCCGAAGCAAGAGGATGCCGGACTGCATGGGCGCATCCGGCCGGGACGGGCGCCAGCCGGTTTCGGGTGCGGCATCGGCCATTCGGTCTGCGTTGCCCATCTGGGCGAGTAGTTCAGCGCGTTTCGGCCGCGGCGAACCCAGCATCCGTCGCACCGCAGCAGCGGCGGTGAACAGGGGCGCCAAGTTGACCGTTTCCGAGTAGGAATCGGTGCTGTCGGTTTCGAGTTGGTGCGTAAACGCCAGCAGCGGATCGTCGAGTTCGCCCCGACTCCCCATCTCGGCACAAGCCTCCGCCACGACTCGTTCCCCAGACCGTCGGCAACAGAACGCCAGCCCCAGGGTCTGATAGGCTCGGAGCCACTTGTGGCAACCGGCCAAGACCAGGTCGCAGTATTCCTCACCAAGACGCAGCGGGATATGGTTCAGGGCCTGGGCCGCGTCCACGACCACGAATCGCGGCCGTTCGCGGTCGCCAAGCGTTCGGACAAGCTGGCGTACGGGTAGCTGGACGCCCTGGAACGTGACGGCGCTGAGAAAGAGGCCATCGCAGTCGTGCCGGCGGTAGTGGCCCAACAGTCGGCCGACCGCTTCGTCCTGCCCGATTCTGTCGCTCAGAATGGCTTCTCGCATGGGCACCATGGTCAGTAGCCGGCCCGCGCGCTGACACTCGGCCGTCAGGGCTTTCATGTACGCCGGCCACTCCATGTCCGTAACCAGCACGTTTTCGCAGCGACGGAAGAGCGCGCGGGCCGCCAGACGGACCAGTTGGGCCGACCGGTTGGCCACGAGCAGTTGGCGGTCGCGGGGCAGGCAAAGCACCGTCTTGAGGTCGTTCTTGAAACCGCCCACACCGGCCCAGAACGCCAGTCCGGGATAGCGGCGGCCGAGGGCCGGGGGAAGAGCCGTGTAGCCCCAGCGGAGGAATTGCTCGAAGTACAGGGTGCAACCTTCTTCGCCGGCGAGGCGGGCGAAGTCGCGATCAGCCGCCTGGGCCTCCGGGCACATGCGGCCAAGCCGGGCAGTGTCCAGGTAGAGTGTACTGGCCATGTGTACACATCATCTTACGAACACCGCGTACCGGGATCAAGTAGGTTTTCATAAGGAATTGCATACAAGGCCAGCCGTTTCCAGCGCTCTTCGGCCAGCCGGAGGGCTTCGGGCGAAAAATCGAAGGTAAATCGCGTAGTCCGGCACTGTTCGTCGAGTTCCAATAACCCCGTCGCCCGGTTGCCGTAGATGCCGAAATCGCAGAGCAATTCCGGCTCGCTTTCCAGGGCCGA
>JAAYYU010000134.1 GCA_012515235.1 Candidatus Anammoximicrobium sp. | reverse complement strand
TACTTCGCCCCCATGCCACCGAAGCAACAATCCACCGTTTACCCCGATTGTTTGTCCATCAATTACCTCCCTTGCGCTCAGGCCAAGCTTCGGCGATGTACTGGATCGATGGCGAGAACTCGGTGTCACTCGGCGACGAACAAGGACACTCATTGCCGCCGCCGCACTCCCAGGATACTCCCAGAGGAGAATCGTCGCGTCGCAAGTCGTTTCCTGGTAATGCGTTAGAGCTTTCGGTCGACTGTCTTCTAATCCGCAGGTCGCAGGTTCGAATCCTGCTGGGCGTGCTTGTAAGTCACTAAAGCAAAAGAAGTTACAGCGACTCTTGAAATGGCCTGTTTGCGGCAAGGATCGGATTTCACGGGATTTCACAGAAACCGACCCTGCTGAACCGGGGACTTTACTGCTGGCCAAATGACCGCGACAACGGCCCAACGCCTACGGGTGCCGCGGGTCGTTGTTTCCGATTCGGGTCAGCACCAGTTTGACGGCCTCCCTGTCCCGCCGGGCGATGGCCGATTGGAGCACGCCTGCGATTCCAGTGCGCGTCTGAACCGGTAAGTAGCCGTCCCGCTGGGCCATTTCGGCGGGGAGGCTGACGACGATCCGCTCGAACGTTCGGTTGCTCTTCATCCACCGCTCTTCGTCGGTTTCATCGACGTAGTGGCCCAACATCACCGATTCGGTGATGCTGGCGTCGTGAGCCATCCTCGACCGCAAGAACGCCCTGTTCTACAAGACCGCAAACGGGGCCATACCGGAGACATCTACCTGAGCCGCCTTGACACCTGCGAACTCTGCGGAGCCAATTCGTGCGACCGCCAGCGCAACAAAAGAGGCCGCCGAAGGTTTCTCCGACGACCTCTGTCAACTTAGGGGTGGCTGAGGGGATTCGAACCCCCGACCCTCAGAGCCACAATCTGATGCTCTATCCAGCTGAGCTACAGCCACCGTGCCATTGCGGGACAGTTTACTGCCGCGACTGCTGGTGGTCAATAACCAGCGGCGTCCCTCGCCTTGCGATCTGACTTGACAGGATGCGGGCGTTTGTTACGGTGGGACCGCTCGGAAATGGCGCTGGGCAATCACAACTCTCGTAGTTTGGGTGACTTATGGCAAATATCGAACTCCGGACGATGCGTGCTGAGGAATGGGGCGATGTGGCGGCATTGATCTGCGACTCCACCAACGGATGGTGTGAATCACGCGGCCGACCGGTGATGTTTTCGGGGCCCAAGCAGGACGTTCAGGTCTTCTGTTCGGTGTACGAAAAACTCGACCCAGGCTGTTGCGTCGTCGCGGAGGACATCGTGACGCGGCGTTTGGCGGGATCGTGCTTCTATCATCCGCGATCCAGCCACGTCTCGCTGGGAATCATGAATGTCCACCCGGACTATTTCGGACAAGGCGTCGCCAGCCGGATGTTGCGGCACATCACTGACGTAGCGGACCGGACTGGCAAGCCGATGCGATTGGTGTCCAGCACGCTCAACCTGGATTCGTATTGCTTGTACAACCGCGTAGGATTTGTTCCGCGTCTGATCTACCACGACATGATCCTGAAAGTGCCGGCGGGCGGCCTGGATTGCGAGGTTCCGGGGGCGGAGCGAGTCCGGCCGGCGACGGCGGCGGATGTGGCCGCGATGATTGAATTGGAGTGGGAGGTGAATCATATCCGCCGCGAGAACGATTTACGGTACTTTGTGGAAAACGCCGACGGCATCTGGCACGTGTCGGTCCTGGAAGGCCGCGGCGGTTCGTTGGATGGATTCCTTGTCTCGATTGCTCATCCGGCGATCCGCATGTTGGGTCCGGGGGCCATCCGCACTGAAGACGGAACCGCGGCGCTGATTCTGGCCGAACTGAACCAGCATCGCGGCCACCAGCCCGTGTGGCTCGTGCCCGCCGACCGCCCGCGGCTGGTGCATCAGATGTACGCCTGGGGCGCGATCAATTGTGAACTGCACTTTGCCCAAGCACGGGGTGAATGGTCCCCGCCCAACGGCATCGTGATGCCGACTTTCCTGCCTGAAACCGGATGACACACAGCGCCAAGGGAAAGCCCCTGCGACACTTCCCAACGAGATCGGTTGGGCCATTCAGATTGGGGTGGCAGGGCCTCCGAAATGCGGTCCGGAAGCGGATGTCGCGAGGGTTCAACGGGGGGAGGGTTGCGGCGGACTTGCGTCGTTTTGCACGAACGCCCACAATCAGGATCTGCACAGCAGCCGGAATGTCTGCTGTGGCGACTGCTCTGGCGAGGCGAAGATTCGGCAATACGGCTCACCGCCGCGCTTCGCACCGCCTGGAGAGTCGGCCCGGAACGGAGCGCCGCGATTGCGGCAAAGCGGAGCCATGCCGGGAGTGTCTTTGGTTCTTCCCCGCGTTGGGAGCCCAACATGAAACAGCTGTTCTTTTTCTTGGTTCTGCTGGTCCTGCCGAGCGCCATCCTGCTCGGCTTGATCTACTCGGCCTGCCGCGCCCTGTACTTGATGTGCGAGGACAGGAGGGAATTGAAGCAGTTGGACGCCATTGCCGCCGAGAGTGCGGCGCGCCGCGAGCAAAGGCGGCGGGAGAATGACAACCGATTGGAAAACGGCTGTCCGCATTCCTTTGATTCTGGCCTGGGATTCCCGCCCGGCGTCTGCCCCAAGTGCGGGTTGGCCAAGGAAAGACCGGCTGGCGAATGCGACCACATTTGGCGAAGGAGCGAATCGCCGACTCCCACCAGTGTATGTGCCCTCTGCGGCAAGACGTATCGCCCGGAACTGTAACTCGCCGCACCTTTGGTTCCGCTCGGCCTTTGATTCCGCTCGGCCTTGGCGACGGACGGCAACCCAGGCTGGCCGCCCACGCACGGGCGGGGCGGATCGCAACTCTCTTCCCGATCGACACCGTCCAGTTTGGCGGCGGTTTGACGGCGTCCCCGTTAGCGCCGGCAAGATTCGCCTGGGCCGTACCGTTTGCTCGATTTGCCGAGTTTCTCGCGTGCTGAGCCTCCCGTTCGTCCTCGTTCGCCTGATGGGTCCCTTTCGCCGGCCCCGTAGAGGCATGAGGCGGGACACCGGCTGCGAGATTGCTGAGCCAGACTGAGTCCTGCTTTCGTTCTTCCAGGAAGTTTTTTTGCGCGGCCTTGCCGAAATTCAGCAAACGGAGAAAATAGCGGACTGTGGTTCAGGAGCGAAGCCTTGTCAGGCCAGTGTTGGGGCACTAGATTAAAAGTCCATGAGAAAACGAATCACCGAGTATTCGACGTTTTTTCGCGAGTTTCGCAGGACGTTTGACACGACGGGCGCGCTGGCACCCAGCGGTCCGTTTCTTGCTCGCGCCTTGGCGCGGCCGCTGCGGGAGCACGTGGGGGGGCCGATGCGGATTCTGGAAGTGGGGCCCGGCACCGGGGCCGTCACTCAGGAGATCGTGCGGCATATCCGGCCCAACGATTGTCTGCACATTGTGGAATTGAACGACCGCTTCGTGGCGCTTTTGAAGCGGCGTTTCGACGCCGAGCCACGGTTTCGCCGCGTGGCGGCGCAGACTTCGATCTTTCATGCTCCAGTTCAGGAATTGAAGGTAGAAGCCCCCTACGACTACATCGTTTGCGGGCTGCCTTTCAACAATTTCCCGCCGGAGTTGGTCGAGTCCATCTTCCGGCATTTGATCGGCATGTTGCAGCCCAGCGGTTGCATGACGTTTTTCGAGTATCTGTGGGTCCGACCGTTTAAGAAGCTGGTCGCGTCGCGCGAGCAACGGCAGCGTGTGGTTGAGGTCGGCGGCGTTTTGCGAAGGTATCTCGCTCAGTACGAGCGTGCCCAGGACCGTGTCTTCCTGAACGTTCTGCCAGCCGTCGCGCATTACCTTCGCCACGAGTCGTGCGGGAACGGGAACGGCAACGGGAACGGCAACGCGAGATTGCGACATGACGCAGCAGAGCACTGAGCAAGTCCGGGGAGGCGAGGCGGCGTCCGGCCTGCGGCTGGCCGTCGAACCGCTGGATTCGTCGATCCGTTCGATTCAGCCCGGCGGCGGCGTTTGTATGCGGATCGAGCTTGGCTGGGGCTATGTTCGCCGCTGGTGGCTGCGGCGGTTTCGCCGAAGTTACGTCCGTCGCATGGAGACGCTGCGTCAAGGCGACGAGAACCGTTGTCCCCATCCGGTGTTGGACCCGCGCGACGTCAAGTTCTATCGCAATCAGGGCGGTTATCGGTGGGACGTAGCGGACGATCCCTTTGCCTGGCGGGATCGGTTGCCCTGGGCGCGGGTCGGTTTGGCGGAACTGGTGCTGTTGGGCGGCGGTTGCCTGTTTCTGACGCTGCTTGCCGTCTGGTTGTACTGGCCCGTCAGTTTCGTGCCGGCCGTGCTGGGCCTGTTCATCGTTTCGTTCTTTCGCAATCCGCGGCGGAGAATTCCCGGCGAGCCCGGACTAGTCGTCGCCCCGGCGGACGGGAAAGTGGTGGCGATTGAGGAACTGCCGCACGACGACTACCTCGGTGGCCGGGCGGTGCTGATCGGCATTTTTCTCAGCATCTTCAACGTTCACATGAACCGTTCTCCCGTCGCCGCCCGGGTCATCGGCATGACGTATCGCCGCGGCAAGTTCCTGAACGCCCTGCGGCCGGCTTCGGCCCAGGAGAACGAGCAGATAGCCGTGCGGTTGGAAGAGAACGCTCCTCCGCACCGGCGGATGATTGTCCGGCAGATTGCCGGGGCGATCGCGCGTCGCATCGTGTGCTGGGTGGCGCCGGGCGAGGATTTGGATCGGGGCGGACAGTTTGGTATGATCAAATTGGGGTCGCGGACCGAATTGGTGATGCCTTGGGAGCCGGGGCTGGAGGTCTGCGTCCGGCTCGGAGACCACGTGCGGGCCGGCAGCTCGGTGCTCGCCCAATACGGCGCAGAGAGTTCGCAATCCGAGTCCCGCCCCGACGCTGGCCCGACCGCCTGAGCCGGCGGGTTGTGGTTGGCTCCCTACGACGCCCGCGGAACACATCGCTCATGAACGACACAAGCGGTTCGACGCACAATCCGGCGGACAAGGTGTCCCGGCGGCAGTCCCATCGGCGGCGGATGGTGGCCATTATTCCTTCGCTGTTCACGCTGGGCAACGCGGTTTGCGGGTTTGGTTGCATCACGTATGCTGCCAAAGTTGGTCCGGAAGGCACGACCCCGTATGACTTGTACTTTGCCGCCCTGTTGATCTTTGCTGCGATGGTCTTCGACGCGTTGGATGGACCGGTGGCTCGACTGGCCAGGCAGACCAGCGAGTTTGGGGCGCATTTGGACAGTCTGAGCGACGCCATCAGTTTTGGCGTCGCGCCGGCGTTCCTGATGCTGAAGTTTTCGCCGGTTCTGTTTCATCCCCGCGTGGTTTGGGTCATTGCGGTGCTGTACCTGTTGTGTGCGTTGATGAGGCTGGCCCGTTTCAACGTGGCCCAGGACGACGAACCGGCTCACGAGCACTTTCGTGGCCTGCCGTCCCCCGCAGCCGCCGGCATGGTGGCCTCGCTGGTCATTATCGCCCCCGGCCTGCAGCGTCTGACGGCCCCGGAGATGAGGGAATCGGCTCAGCGGATGGGCGAGTTGCTGATCAGCGCCACGTCGACGGCGCTGCCCTTGGTGACGCTGATCGTCGCTTGCCTGATGGTGTCCCGGATCCGCTATCCCCACGTTGTGAACCAGCTGTTTCGCGGGCGGCACACCTACCGGCATTTTGTGAAACTGATTTTTGCCCTGGTGATCGTGTTTGCGATCCACGAACTGGCCATTCCCGTGGTCTTGTTTTGTTTTGTCATTGCTTCGCCGTTACGAGCCCTGTGGGCCCGCGGTGTCGCACTTCGCGGCGCCGGCAAGCCGGCGGTGTCCGCCGACCTGCCGAGGTTGTAAAGGGAATTGCGGAGCGTCTGGAAAGACCGCCTCGGCGAGGCGGCAGGCCGGACGCCGTGCCTCGGCGGACGAAACGCCCTTGCGCGGCGGGAGCGCGATCAGTCGAGGTACCGCTGCAGCAGGTCGCCGTAGGCATCGATGCGGCGGTCGCGCAGGAAGGGCCAATGCGTGCGGGCGGTATCGATCAGGCCCAACTCGCAATCGACCACGAGCAGCGATTCTTCCTCGTGCGGGGCCTGCGCCAGCACGTTGCCGTAGGGATCGGCGACGAACGACGCGCCCCAGAATTGCAACTGGCCCTCGCGACCGACGCGGTTGGCCGCGGCCACGAAGACGCCGTTGGCGATGGCGTGGCTGCGCATCATCGTTTCCCACGCCGCGTGCTGGCTGGGGCCGTAAGTCTCCCGTTCGTCCGGCAGCCAGCCGATGGCGGTGGGGTAAAACAGGATTTCCGCTCCGCGCAAGGCCGTGAGCCGCGCGGCTTCGGGGAACCACTGATCCCAGCACACGCAGACGCCGATTTGCCCGGCGCGCGTGGCAAAGCTGCGGAATCCCAGATCGCCGGGCGTGAAGTAGAACTTTTCGTAGTACAGCGGATCGTCGGGAATGTGCATCTTGCGGTACGAACCGCACGGAGTGCCGTCGGCGTCCCACACGACGGCGGTGTTGTGGTACACGCCGGGCGCACGCCGCTCGAACAGCGAACCGACGATCACGACCCCGTGCCTGGCGGCGGCCTGCGAGAGGGCGTCGCCGGTGGGGCCTGGAATCGGTTCGGCTTCCGCAAAACGGGCGTAGTCTTCGCTCTGGCACGGATACAGGCCGTGGAACAACTCCTGCAGGCACACGACGTCCGCGCCCTGCGCCGCCGCCGCCGCGATGCCCGCGAGGGCCTTGTCGACGTTGGCCTGCTTCGATTCGGTGCAACGCATTTGCACCAGGGCGATCTTGACGCGACGGGCGTGGGTGCTGAGAGTGGTCATGACGGGCAGTGTAACGTCTGGCGGAAGATCGAGGTAGAGGCGTCCCTACGGTCTCGCGCGGAGACGCGCAGGAAGAACCCGTTTGCGTTCTGCCCGCAGTCGCTCAATCCGGCAGCACGACGCTGACCGGATCGCCCACCCCGGCCCGCAGTTCCACCGCGGCGTTGCCGTTCACCACGGCAACCTCCAGACGCTGGCTGGAACCGACCAGGGCGACCAGCGAACCGGGGTCACGCTGGCCGTAGGCGGCGATGATTCCAGCCATCGTGCGGCCGCCACACTGGACAGTGACCGCGTCCGCAGTTCGGACTGTCGCGAGCAGATCTTGCGGAATGTTGGTGATCAGGTTTCCGAACCGATCGATGGCGATGATTTCGCCCTGCAAGCGGTTTCGTTCGACCGTCGCCTCGGACCACGCCAGTTGCACCGGCTGATTCCAGGCTTCGCCCAAATCCTCCAACCCGGTTCCCCGGCTCAGGTGGGCGGCCACGGGAGCCATGACGTCTCGGCCGTGAAACGTGGCGGAAACGTTCGGCAACCAGAATTCGCGTTGCGCCAGGGCCACCACGCGGGCGGCCGGGTCGCGGCTCAGCAGTCGGCCCAGCAGCCCGTTGTCGGGCGCGACGTAGTATCGGCGGCCGATTTCCGCAGCCAGAAGGCGGCGATCCGTCCCGACGCCGGGATCGACGACGGCGACGTGGATCGAGCCTTCCGGAAAACGGGGCGCGACGTCCTCCAGCACCAAGGCCCCCTGGCGCACGTCCTGCGGAGCGATGTCGTGCGTGATGTCCACCAGCACGGCTTGCGGGTGGATCGACAGAATGACGCCCTTCATCTGGCCGACGTACGGGCTGCCGGCGCCGAAATCGGTGGTCAGACTAATGATCGAACGGGACATGGCAAAGTTTCCTGGGCGGCGGTCTTCGCGTCGCGCTGCAACCTGCGCTGTCCGTCCTTGTTTGCCGCCACGTTGGCAAGTATGATGGTTCCAGCAACGAGGAGCTTACCGCACCGATGCCCAAAAGACCAGACGACGACCTGTTTGCCGAAACCACGATGTCCTTCGGGGACCACCTGGAGGAGCTGCGCGTCTGCCTGTTCAAATCGGTGCTCGGTTTGGTGTTCGGCTTCCTGATCGGCTTGGCCCTGGCCAATTGGGTCGTGGCGTACATCCAGACCCCGCTGAAGAAAGCCCTCGAAGATCACTTCATCAGCAAGGCCATCGGCGACTTGCAGCGCGAGTATGGGCAGGATCTGCCGCCGGACGTGCATCGTTTTGTCGAAGAGAATCGCCTCGTCTTTGAGAAGATGTACGTGGAAAAGGCCGAGTGGAAGCGCGTCGGCAGTTACACGGCGTCAGCAGCCGCGGACGAAAAACCGGCTTCCCAGCAACCGGCGCCTGCGAAGGAGAAGCCAAAGGATGGCCGCGGCCCAGAGAGCCTCGCACCGGAAGAAGCGAAGCCGGCGGCCGCGCTCGAAGCGGAATCCGAATCGCCCCTGATCGTGGGGGAAAAGATGCCGGTGCCGCGTGCGCCCCTGATCGCCACGCGGGTCTGGCGACCGATCCAGACGGTTGTCAAGGCGTTGAACGCGCAAGAAGCGTTCATGATCTGGATGAAGGCCGGCTTTGTTGTCGGCTTGGTGATTGCCAGTCCGTACATCTTTCTGCAGATTTGGAGTTTCGTCGCGGCCGGCCTGTACCCGCACGAGAAACGATATGTTCACCTCTATTTGCCCTTCAGCCTGATCCTGTTCCTGACCGGCGCAGCGACCGCCTTTTTTATCGCCTTCCGTTACGTGCTGAAGTTCTTGTTCGGCTTCAACGCCGCCATGCAGATCGACCCGGATCCGCGTATCAGCGAATGGCTGGGCTTTGTCCTGATGTTGCCGCTGGCCTTCGGCGTCGCCTTTCAATTGCCTCTGGTGATGCTGTTCCTGCACCGCGTCGGCATCTTTTCGCTGCAGGCCTATCTGGCCAAATGGCGTCTGGCGGTTCTGATCATTTTTGTGGCCGCGATGATCATCACCCCGACCGCCGACCCGGTCACGATGCTGCTGATGGCGCTGCCGATGACGGGGCTGTACTTCCTGGGCATCGGGTTGTGCAAGTGGATGCCGCGGAACAAGAGTCCGTTTTCCGAGGGCTACGAGCCGTAAATCGCAAGACGCGTCACGTGACGCGGGAACGGCGGGCCAGCGCGAAGCAACGCCGCGCGCACCAGTCGGCGGATTCCCGCGCGGATGGCTGCTTAAACGTTGCCGAGAATCCGGCGAACGGCGGGGTTCAATCCCGCAACTCGCCCCCGCATCCGTTGCTCAGATCGCTTCCGAGCCGCGTTCGCCGGTGCGGATGCGAATGCAGTCTTCCAGTGGCAGCACGAAGATTTTGCCGTCGCCGATTTCGCCCTTTTCGCCGCTGCGGCCGCCTTGGATAATGGCGTCGATCGTCGGCTCCACGAAGTCCTCGTTCACGGCAATCTGCAGTTGGACTTTGCGCAACAGGCTGGTTCCCAGTTCGCGTCCGCGGTACGTTTCGGTCTGGCCCTTCTGCCGCCCGAACCCCTGGCAGTCCATGACCGTCAGGCGGACTACTTTGACTTCGTTCAACGCTTCCTTGACCGCTTCCAGCTTGCCGGGTTGGATGATGGCGATAATCAGTTTCATGAGTCTCGGATCTCCGCCTCGAACTTGGTTGCGCGGCGCGGGTCCGCGTCGAGGACAAGCCCACTTGTGCCAATCCGGGGACGCCGCAGACCGCAGCCTCGTTGCCGGTCGCGCGGCCGGCGTCGGCCCATCCAAAGGAGAATCTATCGCCGTTGCCGGCCCCTCACAAGACCCCGGCGTCGCGAATCGGCATGAACGAAGCCCGGCTTGCGGCGAGGCCTGGGGCGACGCTCAAGAAACAGCGCACGCCGCTTGCGACGATCGGCAGATCGCAAGCGGCGTCGGTTGGCACGGCCGGTTGGAGGCCGGAGGTGTTAGAACGTCAGGATCCCGTCGATGCCGAAGATCCAGGAGTCTGCGGGGAGGAACAGGTTCGCCGCCAGTCCCGGTCCCCAGTTGTAGCGGATCTCGGGCCGCAGCACAAAGTTCGGGTGCGGCCGCCAGTTCACGCCGGCGGTGGCTTCGTACGCAGAGGCCCCGTCCCGCTTCCACCACTCGAACCGGCCGCCCAACTTCCAGCAGTCGTTCAACTCGTAGAACAGGTACTGGTTGACGCCCACGTCGTCGTAGGAGTCCGCTACAAACACGTCGTTCACCGTATACCAGCCCGTCGTCTCCACCCAATCGCTCTGCACCACGTAATTCAGCTTGTCGGTCACACGGAAGTCGAACACGAGACTGTGGTTGTAGCCCTCGCCACGCCAGCCCAGGTTCCCGGCGCACATCATGTACGACAGCGTGACGTTGTCGGTCAGGGCATAGTCCAGGCCGCCCAGAAAACTGTTGCCCTGGGCGTATTGATCGAAACCGGTGTCCCAACCGAGCGTCCAGCCGCCGTGGGCGGTCAGGCGGTCGCTCGCCTGGTACGAGGCCACAACGCCCGTGTGCGTGAACGGTTCGCTGTGGTACATCGTCAGCGCGTGGCTGTAGAAGAAGTTGGCCGGCGCCATGACGGACTCATAGCCGAGCAGCCTGTAGAAGTGCCCGATCTTGACGGACCAGTCACAGTAGGCGACTTCGGCGTAAGCCTGGGGCAGCGCCCAGCCGTAATCGTCGTGGTCGAAGCCGTTAAGAAAATCCCAGCGTCCGGGATTGTTGCCGAACGCCTGCGTGTCCTGGGCGTCGACGCCATACACGAGATCCGTGCGAAATCCCCAGTCCCAACCGGACTCGCCGTGCGCCACCTTTTCGGCGTACAAGTAGCCCTGGTGCAGATGGATTCTTCCCGGATGGGCGTTGAACGCGCCGTCGATCTTGTTGTGGTAACCAGCCTGGAACCAGCCGCCGATCTTCAAGCCGCTGCCGCTTTCGGGATACAATTCCCAGGGATCGCCTTCCTGGCACAGGTCCCAGCCGCAAGCGGGGCTGCACCAGGCGTCCTTCGCTGATTCAGCACTGTCCTTCCAGCCCGCCGTTTCGGGCGTCTGCGGTTCTGCTGGCGGAGCCGGCCGGATCACTTGATCGCTGGGCGACGGCGCCGTGGGTTCTTCAGCCGCCACGTACGGAGCAGGACGTTCCGACAAACGATACTCTGGCGCCGGCCGAACCCAGTACTGTCCGAGAGCCTGACTGGCCAGCAGGCAATAGAAGCCGGCCGAAGCAAACGCCATCTTCATCCATGTCATGTTCGATCTCCTCATCCCGGATACGGTCGCGATTCGACGGCAACGCCATGACCTGAGTCCGCGACGAAAGGCGTGGGGTCTCGTCCCGCCGCAGTCGCTCCGGGGATGGCGCAGGCTGGAATGACAGCCCTGAGGTTCCGATGCGACTCCGCCGCATCGCGGGATATCGGGTGGGGTCCAGCCCAGCGGATCAGCCGCCAGCATCGCCGACAACTGAGCCTCCGCGAAAGGCATCGGATATCGACTGGCGCACTGATAAGGGAACCGGCAGATGATGCGGTCGCACGGGTCGTTCCGGACTGTACAGCTAAACCTGCCGAATTGGTTGTACCGGTTGTGACAGGGGGCGTTGACGTGGCGCCGCCGCTCCGCCACAGCCGAGGGCTGCGTTGGCGGACCTCGCCGACGGTTCGAGTAGCGACCGCAATCCGAGCCCGCCGGTTGAAATTCGTCGCCTTTTCCGTACACTGGCTCGGTAAACCCCACAACCAAGCCCGAACCGGGTGAGGAGGCGTTTCCTCACTGAAACACCTATCTGCCTTGTGGCGATTGCGGTTTTGGCCGTCCCGGTCAAAACAGATGACCGCTGGCCGGCAGGAATCACTCACGAAGGAATTTGACAATGTCCAACACTCACTCCCTGCGATGGCAAATTGCGCTGCTGTTGATCGTCGCCGCGGGTCTGCTCGCGGGTTGCGTGCCACCCGCTCCGCCAAAGGCCCCGACGGACGTGAACACGACCACGGCGGAACCGCAAACCATGGACGCCGGGCCCAGCGAGGTCGCTCCCGCCCCGAGCGATACCGCGCCGGCCATGCCAGCCGCGATGATGGCTGAGCCTCCGGCAAAGGAAGAGCCGGTACGGGAGCCCAAACCGGCGGATGAGCCCGCCGGAGCTGCCACGGCAGCCGACGAGTCAACCCGGTCGGAAACCGAAACGACCACCAAGGCCGAGTCAGAACCGCCGGCCAAAACGGAGAACGCCGAAGCCCGGAAGGCCGAAACGCCGACAGCCGAGGCGACGCCCCAGGAAAACAAGAAACCGCAGGACAAGCCCGCCGAAAAAACCGAAACGCCAGCGGCAAGGAAGCTTGCCGCTCCCGGTGCCGAGCCCGCGGCAGCATCGGCAGCAACCGGCGGCGACCGCGTCTTCTCCGGCGACTGGCCGATGTGGGGCGGGACGGTGCATCGCAACATGGTGAACACCACCACCAAGATCGGCTTGGATTTCCAGCCCAACAAAGACCCCGCCCAGGGCAAGAAGCTGTTGTGGGTCGCCCCACTGGGCTCGCAGACCTATGGCAACCCGGTCGTATCGAAAGACAAGATCTTCGTGAGCACCAACAACGGTGGAAACTATCGCCCCAAACACAAAGGCGACCGCGGCTGCCTGCTGTGCTTTGAGGAGAAGACCGGCAAGTTCCTGTGGCAGTTGACGCGTGAAAAGCTGCCGCAGGGCAGCGTCAACGATTGGCCCGACCAGGGCATCTGCTCGACAGCGGCCATCGACGGCGACCGGGGCTATGTGGTGACCAATCGCTGCGAGGTGATGTGCTTCGACGTCGAGGGCTTCCTGGACGGCGAAAACGACGGCCCGATCCAGGACGAGGCCGACCAGGAGCCCCAGGACGCCGATCTCGTCTGGAACCTGGACATGATGAAGACGCTGGGCGTCTTCCCGCACAACATGGCGGCTAGTTCGCCGGTGGTCTACGGCGACTATGTCTATGTGCACACCAGCAACGGCGTGGACGAATCGCACGAGAAGATCCCCGCCCCGCAAGCGCCGAGCTTCTTGGCGCTCAACAAGAAGACCGGCGAGGTGGCTTGGCAGAGCAGCGCTCCGGGGAACAAGATCCTGCATGGCCAGTGGAGTTCGCCTGCAATCGGACTGGTCGACGGTCAAGTCCAAGTCTACTTTGCCGGCGGCGACGGCTGGCTGTACGCGTTCGACGCGGTCAAAGGCGAAGAGCTGTGGCGGTTCGACTTGAATCCGAAGGACGCCAAGCACGAGCCGGGAGGCCGCGGCACGAAAAACGACGTCATCGCCACGCCCGTGTTTGTGGACAACAGCGTCCTGCTGGCCACCGGCCAGGACCCGGAATACGGCGACGGCGTCGGCCACCTGTGGCGGATCGGCGCGACCAAGCGGGGCGACGTCAGTCCGGTCACTCCGGAGAATCAGCCGAACGCCAACTCGGCCATGATTTGGCACTATGGCGGCAGCGACGCGGACGGCTCGGTGACCGGCGAAAAGGACCAGGACATCTTCCGCCGCACGCTGTCGACGGTGGCCATGCACGACGGCCTGGTGTACGTGGCCGATCTGAGCGGCCGGATTCACTGCGTGGATTTCGCGACCGGCAAACGGTCATGGGAAGCCGACGTCCTGGCTGCCATCTGGGGCTCGACGCTGGTGGCCGACGGCAAAGTCTTCATCGGCGATGAAGACGGGATCTTGACGGTACTGGCCGCCGGCAGAGAGCTGAAGAAACTGGCCGAAATTGAGTTTCCGTCTTCGATCTACAGCACGCCGACCATCGCCCATGGCGTGATGTTCGTCACCGACCGCTCGCGGCTGTACGCGATCGCCACGCAATAAACCGCAACGGCCTGCCGGAAACAAAACCCGGCTGGGGTCGGACGCACGGCGAGTAGCCAAGGGCCGTCGATCATGACCGAGCCAAGTCTGCCCGACCGGCGGCGGGTTTTCACGATCGGGCACTCGAACCACGCGGAACAGGTCTTTCTCGATCTGCTGCGGCAGCACCAGATCGAAGTGGTGGCCGACGTGCGCTCGCAGCCGTGCGGCGAACTGTTCGACATCGGCCGCATCGTGGATCGGGGGTGGACCAAGAGGATCGGCACTCAGCCCGAATCGGAAGACTCCCTGTTTCATCACAGCGAGGCCCGCGTGCTGGGGGACATGCCCGCGGACGAATTCTGGGGTCTGTTGCAGCGGTTGGCCGAGCCTAAGCTGCTGGAGATCTTGGGCCGGGAACTAATGAACAAGCGGCACTTTTTGCCGACGCCCCGCGCTGGCGGCTGGCGTGACTACAGCTTCCACTTGCGGCAATGCTCCGCGAAGCGGGCGTCCAGGTCAGGCAGACGCTGGCGCAGGCGGCGGCTCAGCAATCCGGGCGGCGTCAGGGCTTGGAGATCCGCCAAGAAACGCCGCAATTCCTCGCGGGCTTCCGGCGGCCCGTGCAGCAGGAAGTGGACCCAGGCCCAGGCGTGACGATACCGGGTGCGCGTCATTTGGCTCACGTCGCGCAACTGTTCAAGCTCTTCCAGGCCAGGTATCTGCCCCAGATAGGCGCTGAACTTGACGTACTTCCCATGCGGATTTCCGCCCGCCCGCTCCTCCGCGGCGACTTCGAAGTACTCCGCCAGGCCTTCATCCAGCCACAAGGGCGTGACGGGCAGAATCGCATTCAGCAGCGCGTGCGTGCATTCGTGCCGCAAGTCCAACTCAAAGGCGTCGCCGACGTGCGCAAAGATCATCCCCAACCCGCGGTCTTTGATAAACAGCGCCTGGCGCGACGGAGCGTCCGGGAAATACTGCCGGAGGTAGCTTTGATAGGTCTGCTTGGTGTGAAACAGAAACACGTAGATGGGCTCACGCGAAGGCCGCAGCGCCAGCGCCTGGATCAGGTCCCGTTCCAGGGTGGGCATGCTGTCCAGCAGCGGCCGATAGGGCATCAGAGGAAAATCCGCGTGACACAGGAACTGGCCGACTTGGTATTCGTCGGGCCACCGGGCCGCTTGGCCGCAGACTGACGGCGGCGCGGCAAGCAGCAGCAACAGCAGTGCGGTCAGACCGCAGAGGCTCGGCGGCATGAGATCACCGGCGTTCTTCTTGTCGCAGAACGTCTGGGTAGGCACTCAACAGCCTGCTGCAAAAAGGCGGCTCGCTCCGAGCCGCGTTGGAAAAACCCAAGGAAAAACACCAACCGTGAGAGGCCTGTTCTTTCTTTGTCTTTGCTTCTTTTTCTTTTCAGCAAGGCTGTCAGGCGGCGTTCCGGCGTTTGAAAAGACTGGCCAGGAAACCGCGCGGCTTGGTCTGGTAGCGTTGCGCGGCCACGTCGGCGCCTTCGGCGACAGCCGCCGGGTTGCGGCAGCACAGATCGACGGCGATTTCCTCGCCCACCATCTGCCGGGCCCGTTCGAAGGCGTGTTTCATCAAAGGCCGCCGCGCTTTGTGGCCGTGCGCGTCGGTGGCCAGAAAATGCACCAGGCCCTCGTCCAGCATCCACTCGGACAGCTGCTGCGAGGCGGCCCCGAAAGTCCCCAAGAGGCTGCCACAGGTGATTTGCATCAGGCAACCGGCATCGACCAGGGGCGGGAGCAGACGCGGCTGTTTCAACAGCCCTTGGTTGCGTTCCGGGTGCGAAAGGATGCCCACCATTCCCGCGCGCCGCAGGCTCTCCAGCAGTTCGTCCAAGGGAAAATACAATTCGTGGGGAAGCTCCAGCAGGACATGTTTGCCGCGGTCTGCCAGTGTCAACACGTCGCCGCTGCGGAGTTTCTCCAGCATCCCCGGTTCGATCCGCACATCCGCGCCGGGCAGGACCCGCAAGGCAATCTGATGATGGTTCAGGAATTGCTGCAACTCGGCCGCTCGGGCTCGGATCGCCTGGCCGCTGTTGTGGGCAAAGTTCCCCAATTGGTGCGGCGTCACGACGATGGTCTGAATCCCGTCCGTGGCGGCCATCCCGGCCATCAACAGTGATTGCTCCCAGGATTGGGCTCCGTCGTCCAGTCCCGGAACTAGATGGCAATGAATGTCGACAAAAGCTCCGCTGTCCGTCATGATCCGTCTCGCCTCCTGTGTTTTCCGCCCACCGAGGACGAAGCCGCGGGAGTATAGCGAGTCTCGAACCCCGGTCAAGACAGATCTTCCCGCTGCGGGAGCTGGCGCAGACTGCGGGCGGCAAAGTGCGGATTGACTGGTTGGCAGTCTGGGCAGACTGCAGGTTCGCCCGCGGCGGCCTGAGCGCGGAAGCGGAATCCGTCAAGTTGGTCTTGCCCTGCGCGGCGATTTTCGCGACAAGTAGCCGCCCTTGTCCGAGACTCTTTTTCTCGATCTGTCGAAGGACGGTTGCGGTGCTAGCACGTCGTTTTCTGCAGGGTGGTGTTGGAAGCGTCAAACAGCGCGGCGGTCAGAAGACTGGTATGCCGCGGGCGGGCCGGCGGTCTCCGCGCTGGTGCCTTTGCGCGTTGCTTCTGCTGCTGACGTCGGAAGGTCTGGCCCAGGACGCCGAGCACCCGACCGCCGCCGCGAAGTTGCCGTTCCGCATCGTGGAGCGGAACCTGCCCGAACGTCCCGCGACCGCAGTGGCCGCGACGGACGCGGCGCTGCCCTTGAAGTCGCCTCGGAGAACGCCCGGCAAGCCGGCCGGACCGTTGCCGTCTCCGACTGCCGCCCGCGCAGTGACGACCGTCCTGACCAGTCTGGCCGTCGTGTTGGGCTTGTTCCTCCTGGGCGTGCTGATCATGAAGAAGGCGAACGGCCGCGGCGGATGTGCCAACTTGCCGGGCGAGGTTGTCCAGACACTGGGCCGCGCCCCGCTGGCTGGCCGGCAGGAGATGCACCTGGTGCGCGTGGGCAAAAAACTGTTGCTGCTGTCCGTCACCGCGAACGGCGCGGAAACGCTGACGGAGATCACGGACCCCGAAGAAATCGACCGCCTGGCCGGCATCTGCCGCCAGAATCACCCGGACAGCATCACCGCGTCCTTTCGAGAGATCCTGTGGCAGTGCGGCCAGACACGGGGAGCGTATTCAGCGCGAGTCTAGCCGCCTGTTGAAAAAGAGGGGACTGGCTTCGAGCTGCATTGGAAAGCACTCACGGAAAAACGACGACCGCGACGTGCCTGTCCTTTTTTGCCGTCCTTTTTTCAACAGGCTGCCAGACGAGCCAACGCCGATGGCGAACGGGATCGCACGGGCGGGAGCAGGGAATGTTCGACACACTGGAAAAGGACTCGCCGCAGTTGCTGCCATGCTCGGCCGAGCGCCGGGCGGGTCCAACGCCCGTGCCGGGTCGGACTCTGCGACGCGGCTTCCTCGCGGCAGCCGTCCTCGTGGCCGTCCTCGGCGGGAACGCAGCGGGCTGGGCCCAAGACCCCGGCTCCGGCGCCCCCGGCCTGCCCCGGCTCGACAAGTCGCTGACGGCGAATCCGGCGGACTGGGTCAGCCGCGACCGCTTGGGCTCGACGCTGCAAATGGTCTTGACAATGAGCGTCCTGAGCTTGGCGCCGGCCGTGCTGCTGATGACCACCAGCTTCATCCGCATCACCGTCGTGCTGGGCCTGCTCCGTCAGGCGCTGGGCATCGGTCAACTGCCATCCAACCAGGTGATTACCTCGATCTCGCTGTTCATGACCCTGCTGATCATGACTCCCGTCTGGAAAGACGTGTACCAGGACGCCGTCGCGCCGTACACCGATCCCCAGGGGACCATGAGCCTGGAAGAGGCTTGGCAAGCGGGTGTCAAGCCGGTCCGCAAGTTTATGAGCCGGCAAATCGAGATCGCCGGCAACAGCGACGATGTGTGGCTGTTCTATCAGTACTTGCCCGAAGCGACCGCCACACCCACCACCTACGACGACGTTCCGCTGCAAGTGCTGCTGCCGGCGTTTGTGCTGAGCGAACTGACGACGGCCTTCCTGATCGGCTTTCAGATCTATCTGCCCTTCGTGATTGTCGATCTGGTGGTGTCCAGCGTCACCATGTCGATGGGCATGATTATGCTGCCGCCAATGATGATCTCGCTGCCCATGAAACTGCTGCTGTTCGTCCTGGTCGACGGCTGGAACCTGATCGTCGGCATGTTGCTGGCCAGCTTTGCACCGTACACGTGAGGAAGGAGGAAGGATGAAGGAGGAAGGAGGAAAGATGCACGACACGGAACGCGGGATGAAGCGCCGATGTCAGGGCGTCTCCCGGACCACGGACCACGGACCACCGACCACGGATTGCTGATTGCTGATAACTACCATGTCCCCAGACCAAGCCGTTGATTTAGGTCGTGAAGCGATGACCATCGTTTTGTGGTTGAGCGCGCCGGTGCTGCTGGTCGCGTTGGCCACGGCCCTGGTCGTGGGTTTTTTGCAGGCCCTGTTTCAGATGCACGATGCCACGATCAGTTTCATTCCCAAGCTGGTCGCGACGATGGTGGCGGTGGGCTTTTGTCTGCCCTGGCTGCTGGAACGTCTGGTCGAGTATTCTCAGATCCTGATTACCCACATCCCGCAGACGATCACCGGGGGCTAGGATGTCCGCCTTGGTCGACCTATCGCGCCAGCAAGTGCTGGTGTTCCTGTTCGTGCTGGTCCGCGTCGGCGGCCTGACGCTGGCTGCCCCGGCGTTGGATGCGCGGTTCGCGCCCGCGCCTGCGCGATTGCTGTTGGCGGCGGCGGTCGCCCTGTTGGTTGCGCCCGTCTATTGGCAGCAGCCGACGGTGCCGGACGGCGACTTGCTGGAACTGTTAGTCCCCTTGTGCCGCGAAGCCGTTTTGGGGCTGGTGCTGGGATTGGCGTTGTTGTTCCTGGTTGCCGGGATGCGGGCGGCGGGGCAGGCGATCGGCCAGTTAAGCGGGATGACGATCGCGGACATGGTTTCTCCCGAAGGGAGCGGGGCGACGGTTTTGGGCGAGATGTTTGCGCTGCTGGCGACGGCGGTCTTTTTGCTCACGGGGGGCCATCGCCAGTGGTTGGCGGGACTGTTGGACACGTTTGCCTGGATGCCGCCGGGGCAAGTTGGCATCTGTGCGGGGCTGACGGGAACGTTGAGCGAAGTCGCCGCGCACAGCTTCCTGTTGGCGATCCGCGTTGCGGCCCCGGTGCTGCTGTCGCTGGTCGTAACCGCTTTGGCTCTGGGCCTGATTGGCCGGCTCGCCCCGCAGTTAAACGTGCTGGCGTCCGGCTTGGGCGTGAATTCCCTCGTGGCCCTGACGGCCGTGTCCTTGTCCCTGGCATCCGTGGCTTGGGTGTTCCAGGATCAGAGCCAGGCCACGATGGAAACGATTTGGAGCGCGATCGGCGCGCTCGGTTCCGGTTCGCTTTCAGGAAGGTAACATGGCCAGCGAAGCAACCGAACGGATTCACGCCGCAACGCCGCACCGCCGCCAGGCGGCCCGGCAGCAGGGCTATGTGGCCCAAAGCCACGACCTGGCCTTTGCCGCCGTCTTCCTGGCAGGCGTGCTGCTGTTGTTGTTCGGCGGGGGTCAGCTGGGCGGCGTGCTGGGCGAATATGCGCGACGGCAGTTCAGCGGCGAGGCGTTTTCGCTTGCCGCGGCGGATGTGGCGGGCGCGTGGTGGTCCGATGCGGTGCGCTGGTTTTGCCCGAGCTTGGCGGTCGTGTTCGGCGTGTTGTTGTGCGTAGCCGCCGCCAGCCACCTTGGGCAGACCGGTGTTCAGCTGCAACCGCAACGGCTCGCGCCAGATGTATCGCGACTCGATCCCCTGGCAGCGGCCACGAAGATGTTCTCCGGCCAGACGGCGGCGCAGCAGCTGTTGAATGTCCTGAAACTTGCCGTTCTCCTGAGTGTCGGCGCTTGGGCCCTGTGGGACCAGCGGGAACGCATCGTGATCCTGGGGCACGTTGCCCCGGCCGCGCTGGCGGCCAGTTGGGGCGAAATCATCGTCAGGGTCTGCCTCAAGCTGGGCGGCGGACTGCTGGTCGTCGGTGCCGTCGATTACGGTTTCCAGCGTTGGCGATACGAACTCTCGCTGCGGATGACCCCGGAGGAACTGCGGGAGGAAATGCGCCACCAGAACGGCGATCCGGCCGTCCAGCGGCGTCGCCGTCAAGTGCGCAGCGCCCTGGCCCTGACTCAGCTGGAAGCGGCAGTGGGCAGAGCCCAGTTGGTGCTGGTCCAGGGAACTTCCCACGCCGTTGCCCTCCGGTACGACCCGCGCACCATGTCCGCTCCTATCGTCGTCGCCAAAGGCAGGGGCGATGCGGCGGCCAAGATCCGCCAGTCCGGCGAGCAAGCAGGAATTCGCGTCGAACAAGAACCGCGCCTGGCGCAAGCCATTGCGAGCCGGACGCCGGTCAACGCGGCGATTGCCGCCGAGCACTATCAGGCCATCGCCGGACTGTGGCTGCAGGCTGTCTCGACGCCTCGCCGGGCCGGGCCCTGAACGCCTGTCCGAGCACAAATCCGCCTTCTTGTCGTCGCGCGGACTTCAGTCCGCTTGGGCGGAGTGAATTCCGCCCTGCGGAATTCTTCGGGTAAGTGCGGCTGCCTGAGGTTCCCACTCCTTGCCGGACGCAGCACCATCATGGCGTCCTGGATGGTTTGGCGAACCGTCCTGCGTGGGAATTGACGACGGCGCACTAACCGCCGATTTCCCAGGTCAGTCCCTTGACTGAATTCAACAGTCCGGACATAGTACTCTTTTATCCTGCAGCCCTTAACCCCAAGACGTCCAGAGAGGATTCCCGCGTGAAAGTCAAGCTCTCTAATGGCCGAAGTATCCCCATCGAAATGCACAAGGTCCGGATCGTGCAGAAAACCACGCTGCCGCCGATTCGCCAGCGGTTGCGGGCCATGGAAGAGGCCGGCTACAACACGTTCCTGCTGCGGACGCGAGATCTCTTCATCGACATGCTGACCGACAGCGGCACGAATGCCATGAGCGACAACCAGCTGGCGTCGATGATGGTCTCCGACGACGCCTATGCGGGCGGCGAGAGCTACTACAAGATGCTGGACGCGGTCAAGGACGTGCTGGGCTTTGAGTACTGCGTGCCCGTGCATCAGGGGCGTGCGGCCGAGCACTTGCTGGCCAAGATCTTCGTCAAGCCGGGCGGCGTGGTGCCGATGAACTACCACTTCACGACGACGAAAGCCCATTTCGAAATGGCGCTGGGCAAGGTTCTCGAAATCTACCGCGAAGACGCCCTGCAGACCGAGAGCACGAATCCATTCAAGGGCAACCTGGATCTGGACAAGTTCCAGAAAGTGATCGACGAGTACGGTGCCGACCGCGTGTCGTTCGTCCGCATGGAAGCCACGACCAACCTGATCGGCGGCCAGCCGTTCTCGCTGGAGAATCTGTGCGGCGTCCGCAAGATCGCGGAGAAGCACGGCATCCCCGTGATTATCGACTGCAGCTTGATCTCCGAAAACGCGTACTTCATTCAGCAGCGCGAAGCCGGCTATGCCGACAAGACGATTGCGGAAATCGTCTTGGAGATGATGAGCCACGCCGATCTGATCTACTTGTCGGGCCGCAAGAGCACTTGCGTGCGCGGCGGCTTGATCGCCACGAAGCACAAGAAGTACTTTGATCAACTGGTGGCCTGGCTGCCGGTGTACGAAGGCTTCATCACCTACGGCGGCATGTCGTCCAAGGAAATCGAGGCCATGGCGGTCGGCCTGCGGGAGATGGTGGACCCTGATATTGCCAGCAGCTCGGCGGACTTGATCGAGTACTTTGTCAACCAGATGGTCCAACGTGGAATCCCGGCCGTGACGCCGCCGGGCGGTTTGGCCGGCCACGTGGATGCCATGAAATTCCTGCCGCACATCCCGCAGTCGCAGTATCCGGCCGGCGCGATGGCCGCTGCCCTGTTCCTGGCGTCCGGCGTCCGCAGCATGGAGCGGGGCACGATTTCCATGGATCGCGACGAGCAGGGCAACGACGTTTTGTCCGACGTCGAGCTGTGCCGCATGGCGGTGCCTCGCCGGGTCTACTCGATGTCGCACATCGACTACGTCGTCGACCGGCTGGAGTGGTTGCTCCACCACCGCGACCTGGTGGGCGGCCTGGAATTCTACCACGAGCCGCCCGTACTGCGGTTCTTCACCGGCAAGCTCAAGACCCTGGACAACTGGGGCAGTCGCCTGGCCGACGCCTTTGCGGCGGACTTCGGCGAGAACTATTGAGAGCCGCTCCGAAGAAGACGAACCGCTCATCTCGGACGCTGAGTGTGCCTCAGCGCGGATGAGCGGTGTTCGGTTACCCTCGGCGTGAACGTCGAAAAAAGTCACTCCATCGGCCCGATTCGTGGAGGATCTGGGTGCGCGCTGAACGACAATCTGGGGTGCTAACGCAATGCCGGTTGTCAACAAGAGCCGTCCAGCAGCTCTGGTCGGACTCGCATTCAGCGGCATCTTGCGGGGGGCGGTCCTCGGAGCGGTCACCAACGCCGTCAATGGCTGGGTGAACCCGCTTTGCTTCCGCAACATGATGCGGTGGGACGACGTGCAAGACATCTGGCGGGCCAGCATCGCCCCGGGAATCCTCGCAGGCATCCTGTGCGGGCTGGCCTTCGCCGTGATTTTCACCGCCGTGGTAAGCATCGTATCCAAAGCTCGGTCGGCCTGCTTTCTGGCTGCCATTGATCTGGTCTTGATCGGTGTTGCTGGTTTGGCGTGCTGGGCACTGGGAGGCGTGGTGGCGATGGGCTTGGCGACACTCAACCCCGAATTCTATCGGCACGCTTTCCGTGGCGTCCCGGAGGCCTTCGGTTAATTGCTCCGGTAGCAACGGAGGCCAAAACAACTTCTCGGTTTCAGCGGGAACTGCGGCATGCCGAGAGCCTCGCCGGTTCAGATCGCGGGGTCCGAGGCAACTTGGCCGAAGACGTCGCGGCGCGCGACGACGGCTGGTCCTGAACATGGCTCCACGCTGGCGAGCAGCGTGGTGGCCGAAGCGACCTTGCGGCGGTAGCCTCCGCTTCGCCACCACGCTGCTCGCCAGCGTGGAGCGGTGTTCACAACCAGAGATGTCCGCGAGATCGTTCGCTTCGCCACCACGCTGCTCGCCAGCGTGGAGCGGTGTTCAAAACGCTGGACCCGGGGTCGCGACGTCGGCTGGTCCTGAACATGGCTCCACGCTGACAAG
>JAAYYU010000133.1 GCA_012515235.1 Candidatus Anammoximicrobium sp. | reverse complement strand
GGGTGATGCTGAATCGGGGGATTTTCTCGCCGGACAACGCCGCCTCGATGGTCAACGCCTCGCCGGCCAGAAGGATTGGCGAAAGGGTGGTGTCACTCATGGCGCTCCCCCTGCAAAGCGTGTTCGACGCACAACAGCGCGTGACCGTCGTAGTACGCCACGTCGTTAAGCGTCAACGCCGGCCCGTGCCCGCCCGCCGTCAGGATCTCCAACAGCGCCGACGGGTGCCGCTGGTACATCCCGCTCAGATGCCCGATGCTGAATAGCTGCCGTTCTACGGGTGGCAGTTGCCCGATTGACGAAATGATGTTCGGTTCCATGCTTGATCTCCTTGTGCGTGAATCCTATCGCCACCTTGGCGACACTGTACAGGCGAACCGATGCCCAACTTTCCAACGGTTGGAAAAACTACTCCAGCACGACGCGCACTTTCTGCCCGCACTCCCGGCAGCGCGAATGTCGAACCACGGCGCCGCTGGCCCGCTTCTCGGTATGGTTCGCCCGCAGCCGAGTAGAGCCGCAAGCCGGGCAACGCGGCAGCGTAACGTGAATCCATTTCGCCGGGCGGGTGTCAGGCTTCGTGGTGGTTGTCATCTTCGCCCCCCTGGGTAAACTGCCGTCGTAGCGCCGCGGCGTAGTTGCTGATCGCGTCATTCACGATTTTCTGCGCGTCGGCCCCGAAGCGTCGGCCCAGCTCTTCGCTTGCTCGCCGCAGCGGCATGGTCATGCCCACGACGGCGCTTCTTACTTCCGCCACGGGCAACACGGTGCGACAGGCTTGCTCATACGCCAGCTCGGCAAGCCGCGCCTTCGCCGTCCGGTATCGTTCCAAGCTGGGCGAGTCCGAAGAAGGAACGTCCATTAGCGGGTCGGCTTTTTGTTGCCGGCCAACGTGCCACGCGACTAACGCGCGGGCATCGTAGGTCCGGCCGTCGTCGCCCTTGGGTGGTTTCGCCGCCCTGAATCCAGAGTCGGACATGCCCAGCAGCCAAGCGGCGGTCGAGGCCGTGAGTCGTGACAGGGCTTCCCGTTCCAAGTCGGTGCGTTTTGCGGTCATCCGGTTCTTCCTTTGCTCGTCAGAATCTGAAGTGCGGTCTTGGCCTGTTGCCGCTGGCCTTTCGCGCGGGCGGCGGGTGTCAAGCGTAGGGTCTCGGCAAGTTGTCGAACGGCTCGGCGCTCTTGTTGGGCAACGGTCAAGAACGGGCTTATGCTGGCGGTCCCCCCTGATGCGCGAACCACAACACCAAGCTCGGCAACCTTTCGCTCGGCTTGAACCATCCGGCTCCATGCCGCCGCGTAGCTCGTCAACAGGTCCAGGGTGGTCGGCTCACAGTTGGCCAGCGTCGGCAAGGTCTCCAGCCACTTCGCGCGGGCGTCGGCGTCCAGGTGGTCGGGCGGTTGGGGCTTTTGTCTGCTCATCGTGCTTGCTCCCGGTCGAGTACCTCGGCAATCCATCCCGCGTGCCACTTGGCTAATGCCGGGTCGCCGCTGATGGTGCTTAACTCCTGCATCTGGCAAGATCGCAAATTGCTGCTGCTTTCGACCACTGCGGCGCGTCCGTCCGCAAACTGGAAGCTCAAGACCTTGGCGTGACATTTCGCGGGCCTGTGTCGGCTTCCACGTTGGGCAAGCTCATCGGTCAACCGCTTGCTCTGAGTCGGGTTGTGGGCCTGATGATAGATGCTGCTCACCACGTCGATACGGGCGATGCGTCCGGCGTCCAGTTCGCCAAGCAGTAGATCGGTGCAACGGTCATCGAATCCCAGAGTCGCAACGCTCAACAGCCGACACGGGCAAGCCGCCAAGTCGAGAACAACGCCGATGATGGTTGCGTGTCGAAACTGACCGGACCATAGGTAGTGCAGGCTTTCGTCCCGTGCGGGCAGTCGGCGGATAAGCTCCCTGGCCCGGCTTGCTCCGCGCCGGTCTTCGGCTTCGTGCTGGGTCTTTCGCCACGTCGCGCGGGGCGAGTCGAGCGCCGGCCCGTGGGAGTCGGGAAACACCGCCGGCAGCGCGCCCGGGTCGATGCACGGTAGCTCGTCCAGCCAAGTTGTTGCGTTTCGGTTCGTCATGTTTTTTTTCTGCGCAAAACGCCGCCAGCCGGATTCAGCCCGTTGCGTCTATGAAAATCACGGAAGGGGGCTACCGCTGGCTGCACCGCAGGGTCGCCGGAGGGACCCGCTGGGGGCCTGCCCCCCGTGCCCGTGTGCGGCCCGAAGCCGTCCAAGGTCTCGGCAGTCGTACCGGCCCGCTTGCGCTCGCCTCCGTCAATCCTGGCTTGCGCAACAGCCTGCTCCTCGGCCGCGTCGATCGCCAGCAACTTGGCCAGCGGGGGCAGCAAGTATCGGCGGTCGATCTGGCCACGGTGGCCACGTCGTAGCGCCGGCCGTCGCCGTCCGTCCGTGAACTTCTCCAGCAGCACGCCGTGATCTGGCGTGCTGTCACGCGATGGCACGCGTGATCTTCTTATGCGCCTCATACTTTTCTCAGTCCTTTTTTCCGTGCGCTCCCCATAAGAAAGTCACGCGTGACACTGCGTGACACTCACTCGAAAACCTCCGGCTGTAGCCCGATTCCCTCATAGAACCGCGCACGACTCGACAACGATGTTCGCCGCTGGGCAACGGTGATTTCTGGCCGTGCCGCCCGCAAGTCCCGGCCGAATGTCTGCATGGTGCCTGGATGGTCTCGCCCGTGGGCTTCGCACCACGCCTTCCACGCCGAAAACAACTCGTCGATGGCTACGCTGTACTCCGGCCCCAAGAGGCATCGGTCGTCGATGAACGCGGTGATCGGGCTTGCCATGTCCGCTAGGTCGTCAAGTAGTTCGCGGCCCGTGTCGGGCTGGACGAAGTAGCCTCGGGCCTGCAACCGCTGCCAGCCGCGTATCGACCAATTCAGCACGCCGGGCAGTTCTCGTAACAGTCGGTCGCCCAGCGTCTTATCTTCCCGTCCGGCGAAACTGCGAGTCAGCTTGACCAGGATAACGCGGGTCAGCAGCGCGCCGGATGCGTCCCGCATATTGGGAAGCTCGTTGGTCATAATCAGGAAACGCACCGGCAACCGTACTCCCGCCAGCGTTGGCAGATTCTTACGGGCCACGTCCTGCGGATCTTCGCCGCTGATGGAAAGCAGCCGTTCGACCACCGCAATCGCGTCAGTCCGGCCCGATAACCGGGCGTCCGCAATCAGGGCAACCAGCTTCCCCACGAGGGGCCAAAGCCCGAAGGGGCCTGCAAGGCTGGACAGCGTAGGCGAGCCGAGATTCTGGATACCGATCATGCCCCGCAAGACTCTGGCGATGGTGCCCTTTCCGCTGCGGGGCGGTCCAATCAACATCAACAGCTTGTGGTGTCGGGTGTCAGGCACCAGGCACAAGCCGAACCACTCCTGCAAGGTCTCGATGCTGGCGGGGTCGTCAGAAAGCAGGCTGGCGAGAAAGGCCAGCCACTCGGGGCAATCGGCGTCAGCGTCGTAGCCGTAGGGTAGGACGTTGGTTGAAAACAGCGCGGGCGTGCAAGGTATGATGTGCCGCGCGTCCGTGCCGACACTGGGAATGTGGATGATGCCGGAACGGGTAACGATGCATTCCGCCGCTGGCCACGGTGGTGGGCAATCGTCGTCAAGCCAAGCAGGCTGTTCCACTTTGCCGGGCAGTAGCGAAATCGCCTCCAGGGCTCGCATGGTATCGCTCGTAATCCGCGCCGTCACCTTCTTTGCGGTTGGTGGCGTCTTACTTGCGTCCGCAGCCGCTTTCATGGCGGCGTGCCTGTCAAATTCGGCCTTGATGCCCTTGGCAACTCGGGCGCGAATCTCACTTGCTCCGATAAGCTGGTAGGCATAGTCGATGAACTCATACCACTCATCACGATGCCACCATAGCGCCGGCTGTCCGCCGTGCTGGGTGCGTTGCAGCCGGGCAAGGCGAAATGGGTCGTCGATCGCTTCGGGCGGTGACCAGGTGGTTGATGCTTCGGTCGTCTGCAACCGACTTCTCAGGTAATGTTCGGCCTGCGCCAAAATCTGCGGGTCGATGAAATAGCTGATATCGTCAGCATCAACGTGAAACGCCGCTGCCGTTGTTCGGATGAACTCCGCGCGCGACTTTGGATTGTCAAGATAGACATAGCCGTTGTGGTGTTGCGCACCATGCAGGCACGTGACCCGCCACTTGCCGTTAGCGTCGCTTTCGCCGTCGCCAGCAGGCACGACGTACAGCTGGATGTCGCCGGGCGTGATAGGCGTCTGGATTTCTTGGGCGTCTGTGTGTACCATATTCGTGCATCCATCTTGCCCCGCTATGGCCAGCACGCCGGCGGGGCGTTTTCGTTGCTACTCGCCTTCGGTATCGGAAACTGAATCTAGCTTCACTTTTGGTAGTTGGCCGATGAAGCTCTCCAGCGTTTCTTGTTCGGCCTGCTCAACTCGCTGCAACCGTTCCCATTCGTCCTGATCGATGTGCTCCTGGATGGCGTTCTCAATACGGCTACGCAATTCGTCCGGTGGAACCGCGTCCAGTTCCGCGCACTTGTCGCCGTGCTCCGCGACGAAGCCCTTAGCGCGCTTGTCGCTGAACTCTCCGCGTTTGTTCCGCTTAATGCGAAGCGGTAGCAGGTCGAAGTCCTCGAAGTCGTCTTTCGTTAGGCCGAGGCGCTGCCAGTAGAACACGTCTCCTTTCGGTGCGGACATTCCAAACACAAACGCAAGGTTGTCGGAAAATGAGTCCTTCTCGGAATCGTCGCGGTCAACGTAGTCAAGTGGCATTGCGTCAGAGTCTACCGCAACACGTACGCTGTAGAGTTGCAGCTTTTGACGCAGGCTTCTTTCAAGGTCCAGTCCGCTCGGGTCCCAGTCGCCCAGGTAGTAGCAGAAGACAGGCTTCTCGATCTGCCGCCATTGGCTCGCGATGGTCCAGCAATACGAAGTCGAGATGTATCCTCGAATGACATGAAGAGCGACATCATAATCGCGCGTTGCCGGTTGAAGCGCAGCCGCCATAGCATCCTTTTCGACGAAGACTTCGATGTGTGCCGGCATGCGCGCCCAGAAGTCTTTTCGGTAGGCTTCTCGAACCGTGTCCAGGAAGTCCACGAGGCCGGTCCACGAGGATGGCTTATTCGTTTGCCGTAGGTTGTCCACAATCCAGTTCCACGGAATCGAACCGCTCTCCCTGGCCTTGGTCATCGCGCGTCCCAACTTCGCATAGTTCGCGGGCGTGTTGGTGTAGACGCCTCTCGAAACCATCTGGTAGTGGAGGCCGCGAAGCGACATAGGATGAAACTGTTGGAGTACCTTATAGGCTTCCGTCACGAGCGACTTGGTAGCCGATCTAAGGTTGTGCGTCCTGACTGCCGTCGTCATCCCTCATCCCTCCCTGCTTCGTTTTCGTCCGCGTCCCGTTCCGCCAGCCGCCTTTCCGCCGCGATCTGCCTGTCCACGTGCGCCAACAACAGCCGGGCGATACAACGCACCCATTCGCGCGTTGGCTGGGCCTGCGGATTGGCGACCTCGAAGTGGGCGCGGCGGGTGGGCGCGGTGGCGGTCATTTCGTGCGCGCCTCCGTGTCTTGGCGGTGGGCCACTAACCAGCGGCG
>JAAYYU010000132.1 GCA_012515235.1 Candidatus Anammoximicrobium sp. | reverse complement strand
GGGGAACCGGATTCCGACGCACGGAACCGCGCCGATCTGTCAGGCGATGAAGATCGGAAGGGGCGACCGCCTCGATTACCTGACGTCGATGGAAACCGACGACTTCATCCGCGCAAAAACCGCGGACGATCTCGCCGCGTCGGGAAGCGTCTATCATCAGCAGTTCAAGAACAAACGGCACGCGGGAAACGTCAACACGACGATGATCCGCACCGTGAAGGGCAAGACGCTGCTGGTCGAGTTCGACGCCGTGAACCCACGACCCTATTCGCGCATCTTCCAACTCTCAGGAAGCAAGGGATTTGCGCAGAAATACCCCCTTCCGCCGCGTATCTATCCGGACGGCGAGCGTCTCGCCAGCGCAGCGGAGATGAAGGCTTTCGAGGACAAATACACGCCGGAGTTGGTCCGCTTTATCGAGAAAACCGCGAAGCGATTCGGCGGGCACGGCGGCATGGATTTCACCGTCGATTGGCGGCTGGTCGACAATCTGCGGAACGGCCGCCCGATGGACGTCGACGTTTACGATGCCGCGCTCTGGAGTTCGATCACACCGCTGACCCTTTGGTCGGTGATGAACCGCTCGTCGCCGATCGACGTTCCGGATTTCACTTGCGGAGCCTGGAGTACGAATCCCCCACTCAGCCTCACTCTCCAAGGTGGCGGCAACACAGTGATTCGTGAAGTTCCAGGCTAAGCGCCTATCCCAAAACCGTCGGGGACTGGCTCATTTTGCCGAGTCTTCGGAGCAGAATGTGGCTGTCCCCTTCTTCGAGCCTCAATCGTACACGGTCACCGACCGGAAGATGTCCGAAAGACGCTTGTCGCCGGCCGTGTTCTTCGTGGTTCCGTAGTGCCCGGTGCGGGGATTTGTGCTCATGAACTTCTTGGTCGTGGCGGGCAGCGCATTGTAGAAGGCAAAGACGCTGCTGGGAGTACACAGCTCATCGGAAAAGCCCGTGCAGACGTAAATGTCGCACTTGATGCGCGGAGCCAAGTTCACCCCATCGTGGTAAGCCAGCGTAACCGCACGGCGAGGATCGGCCTCAATGCGGGCGACGGCCTCCTTGCCACGGTACAGCGCCGCCGCGTCACGCCCCTGCTTGTAGCCGTTGTATTCGCAACCACTGGGCACGCTCACGATCGCCAGCGTGACATCAGGGTCCAAGGCAGCAGCGGCGATCGACTGGATCCCGCCCAGACTGCCGCCGCGCACCACCAGTTCCTTGCGGTTCCACTCGGGACGGCTCTTGATGAAGTCCAGCGCGCGCATCACCCGCAGATACATGTCGTGACCGAACCAGGTATCGCGGTCCGTATCGCCGGCTTTCCCTCCCTCTTCATACCAGGTCTGGGCGATCGTCTTGTACTCGTCAGCGGTCTTGCCGGTCGGCAAACCGTGCCAACTGACGTACAAGGCGAGAACCCCCTTGGACGCCATTTCCGCGGGAACCGTTCGGCTCGCATCTTGCCACACCATGCTCAGGTAATCGACGCAGGCCGGCAGACTCTGGGGCCTCGCCTTCACGGGCACGGCCAAATAACCCGTCACCGGAGTGCGGCCCTGGCACCTGACCTCGATGCTGTAGCACTTGACCTTGCCCCGCAAAGCCCGGGGCACATCGATCTCGGTCAACTTCGGGTCCAGCGGCACCTGATCGAGCTTGCAGCGGCAGGAAGCCCAGTAGGCGTCGAAGTCCGCGGGACGAGAATCGAGCGCTGTGATCTTGTCGGCATCGTACATGGCGCCAATCTCGCCCACGATCGTCGTTTTCATCCGGTGTTTGAAAATCCCCTCGCCTTGAAGCGGATTTCCGTCGGGGCCGATGATTTCAAACCCGAAGAAGAGCCAGCCCGGACGATCCATCGACGCCCTGACTGTCACCGCCTTGCCTTCGCAGAGGAACTCATCCCGGCGCAAGATGTCGCGTTCACGTTTCACGGTGCAGCGCAGCTTTTCACCCACGGCCGGCTTGCCGTCGTTCATCAGGGTGGCGGTGCAGACCGTCTCGTCACCCACCTTGTAGAAGCCGTCGCTCCTGTCGAGACGAACGTCCAGAGAATAGCCGGCAAATGCGGCTGCCGGGGTGATCGCCAGGAGTCCATGGATCAACACTGCCAATTTCATGTTATGCCTCCACCGAATTTCGGATCGTCGCCGCTCAGGGCGTTGCCCGTTGCAGACGCACGGGGCCGAGCAGACCGCCTCCGCGAGACTCCGTTTCGAACGCCAACTCTCGCTCGTGATAGGGGCCGGGCCAACCGGGCCCCTTCCGCTTGCTCCAGGCGTCGCGAACCCGCTGCGAAGTCAGTTCGTTGGCCAGCGTGTTCGCGACCGTGATCTCCAACTCGAACTCGCTGCGCCCTGCCAGCGACGGCAACTCCAGACGCCACGGATTCCACAGAACGCAGCCTACATGCTGACCGTCAACACGCACGCGGGCGGCATACTCCACGTGGCCCAAGTCCAAGACCAAACGTCCGCCGCTCAAGTTTTCCGGGATCTTCACCGTCCGGCGATAGGCCACGTGTCCCGAAAAATCTTCCCCGAGGTTCAGGGTTGTGGCCCATGGGCCCAGGCTTACCGGTCTGAACTCGGCCTTGTCCCACGGTCGAACCTCGTAGTCGTGCTCGCCGACCGCGTACTGCCGATCCACGCGAGCCGTCCAGTCGTCGGCCAATTCGACCGACTGGACAACCGTGTGTGATGCGGGCGGCGCCTCGCCGGCAGGCTGTGCTTGTGAACTCGAAACCAGCAGCATCGACTCCCCAGCCGCCAGAGCCAGCGGGATTGTCACTCGACCGTCGGATGACCGAGCGATTCGCACCAGCCGAGTCACTCCGGTGGCCGGTTCCACCTCGTGCAGGTTACCGTCGAGCGTGAGCGACGCGGCGCCGCTGTAGGCATCTTGTCCTTCGTTGAACAGGAAGGCCGCGCCGCCGCCCGGCCAGCGACGTACCAGCACGCGCAGATCCGGCGAAGGTGGATCACATCTGATCGTCGGTGCGATCTTGGCCAGGGCAGCGTCGATCTGGCTGCGATCGTCGATGCGGATGACTTGCCCTCCGGCCGCTTCCAGCGATTGGAGCCGATCTTGTACGACTGGCGGCATGCAATTCGCCGGTCCTACGACAATCGTCCGGTAACCCATGGCCCCGACCATCAAAGCACCATCTTCCACACGGGCGGGCTGAGCGGAAAGCACATCGTCGTCGACTATGTCGAAATCGCACTGCCGGCGCAACAGCGCCCGGGCGAGGGCGTCGTGCAACGCCGCATCGGCTGGGTTGGCGGACGCCCACAGGTCGCGAACCGGATAATACAGGCCAATGTCAATCGCCGGCTTGCCGCACGACAGCAGGTAGCCCAGGCGGGCCACGTAGCGATGGAAGTCGGGCAGGAAGTCCCAGAGCGGATTGACGGGGCCGAAGTGCGGCCGCTCGCCGAGCATGAGGTGGTCGCGCGTCGAAAGCGGATAGACGCCACAGACCAGCAGCGTCAGCCCGCGGACGTACTGATAGTCGACGAGCCATTTCATCTGCGCCGGCGTCAGTCCGTTGCCGTAGACGCCAAAGGACTCCGTCAGCGCCAGCGCCGTGCCGTTCTGATGAGCGGCCGAAGAGGCAAACTTGGGGAAGTGGTGGTTTTCCTTGCCCGGCCAAAGCTGCCGCCAGATCACGTCGACGCCGGGCACGTCCATCGCTCGCAGGGGCCGCATGACGCTGCCGAAGCCGCGGGAGACGGGCGCGAAGGTGTCGTCCTCGTTGTCAAGGTGCCCGCCCGATGCCAGGCCGTGCTGCCGCGCCCAATCACGCAACTCGAGGAAATAAGCATCGCGGAACCGCCGCGACCAAAAGTCGAACAGGTCCACGCGAGCCTTTTTCTGGGCGGTCGTGAGGTCCTGCATCTTGGTGACGCGGAACGCATCGAGCGCCTCCATTGCGTCGTAGCCAAACCAGCGGCGAAAGACGTCTTCCGCGCCGAGGGGCCAAGGCACAGCACTCCCCGGCACCGCGGCCTGGTACTTCGGCTCATCCGTGAACGTCATCTTGATGGCTTTGCCAAAGTGGGACCCCACCGCGGCCGCATAACGTTCGTGCGTCAGCGAGATGAAAGTCCGCGTGCTCTCTGGATTGAGCAGGTCGGCCACGCCGATCTCACCCGGAGCCCACTTGGCGACGATGTCCGGAGTCCACGTCCCGTCGGCATTGCACCGCAGCACGCGAACGGCCACGTCCGGCCGCGTCTGAACCACGCGGCCGGCGGCCAGTCCCGACGGCCAACCGCCCTCGTCGTAGATCCAGTAGTTCATTCCCCGCCGCGCCGCCGCATCGACGGCGATCTTCACCCGTTGGAAGAACTCGGGCGAGAGATAATCGACATCCATCGAGGTGTTCATCGTCACCGGACGGAACTCGTGCGGCATCGGGACCACGCAAACGCTCCGCGCTTCGTGCCCGGCCATGTCGGCCAGCTGCTGCCGCAGCACGTCGGGCGTGGGCGGTCCGTTCCAGTACCAAAAGTAGGCCGGCCAGAACAGATTCTCCGGCTCGCTCAACGACTTCCAGGAAAAGTCTCTGCACGCGACGAAGTCCGGACGGCCGGGAAAATCACCGTTCTCCGCCGCAGCGGATGGCTCCCGGGCGACCATGACCGACACGATGAGAACGGTAAGCAGCTTCTTGGCTTGCATGGCGACAGAAAACCTCATTTCCCACGAGGCGGAGTCTAAGCGGGAGAAGCTCGTGATTCAAGGGGAAGCGGAAAGAGAGGACGGCCATGGCCGTCCATCTTGCCGAAGTCGGTCGATTTCGGCCGCTTGCCAGCGGCGAGAAGAATCGCGCATACTCTACGCGTTGCGGCCTTGACCGTAAGCTGGCAGGTGATCGACAATGAGCCGCGAGTGACCCAGCCCCCCAAAGCCCCGCGCCGGCCGCGTTCGGCTCCCGCCACCGCACCCCGCCCGACGCGCTGAGAATCCTTCCACCGTTGCTGATAGGAGGTGTGCGATGAACCGTATGCAGCCAAACTCGATCACCCGGCGTGAACTGCTCATGGGCGCCGCCGTCATGCTGGCGCTAACGGTTTCCGAGTCGCTGGGCGTCCGCAACGGCCTGGCCGCAGATCCGCAGGCGACCGCACCAAACGTGATCCAGCAGGAGAATGCCCGCGAGGGCGCGACCGACTGGCAGCTGACGCGAACCCGCGTGGACAAGCCCGACGGGTGCCGCTGCTTGGCCATCGAAGGCTACTGCTCCAGGCAGAGCGTGGCGGCCGGCGAGAAGCTGCAAATCATGGTCTCCACGCAGCCGGCGTCGAAGTTCCAGATCGAGATCTTCCGCACGGGCTACTACGGCGGGCGCGGGGCACGGCTGGTGACCAAACTCGGCCCCTTGGAGGGCCAGACGCAGCCGACTCCTGAGCCGGACGAGCGGACCATGC
>JAAYYU010000131.1 GCA_012515235.1 Candidatus Anammoximicrobium sp. | reverse complement strand
CGTTCACGAAGTGGAACAGCGAATTCGTCGGATCGGAAGTGTCGTAGACCGCCTGGCCGATTCGATTCGGTTTCAATGCCTCTTCCGTCAATCGCGGCGTCGCGGAACCGGCAGTCGAGTTGTACCCAAACCCGGTACCTGCGAACGGCTTTCCGTTCAGCACAAAGGTGTTGCCAACTGCGGGCAAGGCCGTGCCCGTGCCGTCGAGTTGCGGGGTGACGATCCGCAACCAATACGCAGACGTCGCCGCGTCGTACTGATACCAGACGACGCGCGTGCTCTGGCCCTGCAACGGACCATCGATGAACGTGAGCACGCTGCCGTTGTAGAAGCCCGTCAACAAATCGCTGTACCCGGGGGTCCACTTGGGAGTGAACGTGAACTGCACGATCTGAGCACCCGCCAAGGCAACGGGCGTCGTGGTTGCGTTCACTTCCCCCCGCATCGTCTGGTTTCCCGTATCGCCCGGACGTCGCAAATAGCTGGCCGTGGACAATCGGCTGACCGGCATCCCGTACACGTCGGCCAGCAACGAGTGGCCTCGCAGCGGCGAGCCGGCATGGTCCAGGTCCGGCTCCCGCACCAGGGCGTACATGACCCGATCGGCGATCCTCTGGGGATCCTCGCCCAGCCACTCCCGCCGGCCTACGGCCTGCGCAGCACGAAGGTACTGGCCGGCCACGATGGCAAAGGTGACCACCAGCAGGACGAACAGGACCAGCAAGCTGAGTACGATCAGGATGACCACGCCGCGTCGGTTCTGGGGGCGACGAATCATGATAGTTACCTCCGTATCTGGGGCCGCACGCGGCGGCTTTGACTCTGCTCTGTTTGGCCTTTGGAGTCCGGACGCTTGCGCCACGGTGATTCACTTCCCCGTAGCATGGTTTTCCAAGCCGTGCAGATCTCCCGGCGGTTTTGCGATACCCTGCACGGCTGCCAAAGCCATGCTACGAGCGCCCGCAGATGAGCCCATATCGCCACGCCTAGAGCCCCGTCCACAGGGACGAATTCTCCAGGCGAATTGTCTTTTCGTAAACGGCCACCACGCCCGGCATCCAGACGGCCTTGCAGACATCGATCGGCGGTGGCGGCGTCTCCCAGTCTTGACCGGGCCAGTCGGCTCCAAACAGCGTCAGATCGCGTTGCCAGACACCGCTGGACTCTTCCCTCGGCCCGGCGTCCGCGGTCTGAATGCGATACCACTGGAAATAGTACCGGTACGGGGTGACGTCATCGTCGGTCCCCGCCAGCATCAACCACTCGCCTTCCTTCATCTTCAGATCGTCTGCCGCCGCAGCTTGCAGCACGACATCGCCGCCGTTGTAGCCGTTGCTGTTGAAATTGACCATCCGCTCCGCGTCGAGCGCCAAATCGCGGCGGTGAAACACGACGATCGAAAGCAGGTACGTGTCGCTGCTGTAACCTCGTTTGGGAACCACCGTGGCAATCCACGAGAACTTGCCTTCCCACTGACGCTTGAGCCCCCCCGAATCGAATTTCTGCTCCGGAGGCAGCGTGCGATCCGTCGGCAACTGGAACACCAAATCGTCGCCGCCCAGAAAAAGCTGCTCCGCCTGGCTGTAGGTCATGGCCGGGACCGGGTTCGGCGTCGTCGAGGTGTCGATGGCTCCGGGCCTGGTCCGCAAGCTCACGCGCAGCATCCACGGCGTGCCCGGCGTGGGCAGGTTCGAGGGGGCAAAATACGGAAACCGTTGAATGCCGGGCGTGGCCGGATTGGTCGTATTGGCTGCCAAGTAAATCGGGTCAATGCAGAACCCGCACTGCCAGGGCATCGCTTGATTCGGCCAATACGGCGATGGCCAGGAACTCGGCTGCAAGCCCGTCTGAACAGTCTCAGGATACGGGTAGTAATTCAGGCTGCCGGGGTACAACTGGGCCCAGGCGTCCTGCCGCCGCAGTTGGTACGTGTCGAACATGCGAATGGCGTTGCGGCCCAAGCGGTCCGCCCCGTCGGCGATCGCACCCTGCGTCGCCCGCAGTCCGGCCAGCGGAACGATGATCAGGACGCCCAACAACCCGACGGCGACGATGCCGATGGAGAACAAGACCTCCAACAGCGTCACGCCGCGGGGGGCGGCCGAGCGGCGCCGAGCGGCGTCCGCAAAACCAAACCGGTCTGGGCAGAAGCCACGCATCGCTACAACCCTCCCTTGCCCTGCGCCAATTGCGCGAACTCGCGAGCCGCCTGGATCGTCTGGGCACTGGCCGACACGCCGCTCTCCGCCGTCGTGACACGGCCGTTCAAGTGCCCGATCGAAACCCACAACGTCGCCGGATCCGCAAGGTTCAAGTCGCCGAGGTTTTCCAAGTTGCCGATCAACAAGTGCAGGGTCTGCGTGGGCGCGCTGGCGACGTTGCCGTTAAGTCCCATCAGCGTCGCCATCCGGCCCGACGCGCCAAAGACGAGCGTCACCGGGTAAGGATCGACGGCGGGAGTGACCGAATTGTAGTCCACGACCGGACCGGGACCGACACACTGCCAGGTCACCGGGTTAGACGTGCCGTCCGTCACCGTGTCCCCCACGACCGCCGTCCACGTCGGCTCCGCGGCGCCCGTGGTCCCGGGGGTCGTCACCACATACCAATAACCGTTGGGACTCGTCGGCCGACAGTAGTAACAAACGGGACACGGAGTGCCCGGGGTCCAAACGGGACCTGCCAGCCCAAATCCGGAATAGTTCATGTCGATCACCGTGCCCACCGGCAATTCCATCGGCGTGGAACTGGACTTCTCCGGAAGACGCGTGAACTGGTAAGGCACCAAGGCCCCGTTGGTGGGCCAGGGCTTGCCACTCAAATTAAGGATGTATCTCGTGTTGGGCGGCGTAGATGTATCCTCGGTGATCGCCGTGACCACGTAGACGGGATTGCGATAGTCGAAGCGAACGAAGTCGCCCACCTTGACCACGTTCGGCAAGTTGCTGCTGAAGCCGTCGTCGTTAAATCGGGCCTGCAGAACACCGCCGCCCGACAAAATGCTGGCCGCAGCGCCGACGACGTCGCCCGCATACGGCGGCGGGGTTTCCGCCAAGTACAGTCGCCGGGCGAACCGTTTTTTGGGATCTTCCGGCAACGCTTCGGTGTCGATCACCAGCCCGGCCGGGCGGCCCGTTTCCGCCGCCAAGGCCTTGGCCAGGGTCACGCCGGTGTTCACCTGCCGCGCCGCTTCGCGCAGCCGCCGGCCCTCGATGCCGGTCCTCATCATCGGCAACGCCATCCCCATCAGGATCACCATCACGGCGACCACGATCAACAACTCGACCATCGTCAGGCCGGGATGCGGTCTGCGCTGCGAATCGAGCCGTCTTGTCACGCACGCTCGCTTCACGTCTTAGCCTCCCAGTCCGTGATTGGTGATGTTGTCTTTGTAACCGTCGGACTCCAGGAACGGCTCAGCCAGCCGCCGCTTGCACGTCGGCATGACGGAGTAGGGATCATTCGGCCACAACGCGTCAGGCCAGCCAGCCGGCAAATACGGGTTGTTGCCGGTCCGGTAGTAATTGAACGGGATCTGAACCGAGTGATCGCCGTCCGGGTCGAAGTCGAACCGGACAATGTCCAGCGCTTCGTCGGGACCGCCGGACACCACCAGCGGATACAGGGCAAAGCCGAATTGGTACTCCGCAGTACCAGCCCCATCCGGGTCCATCTTCGCCGGCCACGGTGGTGAGGTCATCGCTGGCGGCGGCGGCCGCGTGTCCACGCGGAGCGGATCAAAGGGGTCCGACGAGCCGACCGGGTCGACCACATGAAGATTTGAGTAGGACGGGATATCGTCCACCGTTCCAAATGTAAAATCAGGTCCCGGATGCTCCACAAACCCCGCCGGCCAGCGGATGAAAGCAATGGGCTTTCCCCAGGCATCCAGGATCTCCGGCATCCTGTCACCGTCGGTGTCGCCAATCTCGGCCTCTTGGAAGAAATCCAAGGCGTTGCCGGTGATGTCCTGCATCGACGCGATGATCATGTACAGACATTCGGAGTCCTGGTACGTTTCGCTCCACTTTGCCACGCCGCCAATCTTGCCAACCCGCCGCGCGTACTCGCGATTGCACGCGGGACGGGTAATGTAGACTGTCGCGGTCGTTAGGGAACCTGCCTCAAGGTAAGGAACCTTAAGATTGACTCCGGCGACGGCGGTTCCCTCTACTACGTCCTCCTTCCGGTCCGGCAACTCCAACCGCATCAGTTCGCGGAGCGCCAACAGTCGGGCCGTTCCCACCGCGCGGGCATCGCGACGCGCTAGCGGAGGCAACCCCTGCAGTCGAATCGCCCGCGTCCGGTACGAATCCCAGCGCGTCATCAGCAGTTCGTGCAGCTTGGCAATCTGGACCTTCGTCCGCGACTCCTTGGCCTGCTGAACGGCGTGGTACATGGCGAACAGCATGGAGCTGGCCAGGACGGCAATGACCATGATGACCACCAGCAGTTCCATCAGCGTAAAGCCGCGACGGACGGAAATGGGGACAGG
>JAAYYU010000130.1 GCA_012515235.1 Candidatus Anammoximicrobium sp. | reverse complement strand
GCGGCTGCGAGCAGGTTCCGCCCCCGTCGTCGGAGGCATCCGCGGAGGCGGAACCCGCGGAACAGTCCCCCGCCACGCGTCGCTGTCCCCGCTGTCAAACGCCGCTGGAGCGGATTTCCCAGGACCAGCGGGTGAGTTGGAGGAAGGTTCTCAGCGGTCGCCGTTGTCCTCCGTGGTACGACCCATTCAACCATGCCATCCGCTGGGGTTGTCGGCACTGGCATCGCGAACCGCCCGACGGATAGCCCATGCACCGGGACCACCGCACGACCGTGCATCTGGCTCCCGCGGGTGAGTGCCGCCGCCCGCCCGGCTCAGGGTCTGCTTGCCCATCGCAAAACCCGCTTCTTTCGCCCCCCAATCGGCCCCCTTCCGACTTCTTCCGGCCCGTTTTGCCGGGTCGCGACCTGTTGCTTTGAGCCCTTCTGGGCTGCTACACTGGTCACGTGAAGGCGGCGCGGGAATTCAATCCGCATCAGCGAATCCCCGAATTCCCGCGAAGTCGGCCCAGTTCAACGCACGATCTATCCCGCTGAGTACAGCCGGATAGATCGCATTACGTTCGCCGAGAAAACGCGGCGTGTCCGGCAGGACGCGAACGTGGTTGGGCTTCAGGGTCGCCGACTAGTGACCGGGCCATTGGCGTCGCTATAATAGCGTAGCGGGATGCTTGGCGGTGGGCCGGGACCACGGACCCGTGACCCTGGCCCCGCATGAACGCTGAAATGAGAAAAGCCGGGAGAGACAACGAAATGGATGAGATTCTGACCCTGGGCGAGATAAAATCAAGATTCGTTGCGGAGTGGTTGCTGGTGCTAGATCCCCAGACCGACGAGGCATTGGAGGTGCGCAGCGGTAAGGTACGGTTTCACAGCAAAGACCGGGATGAGGTCTATCGAAAGGCCGTCGAATTGCGTCCTGCAAGTTTCGCCGTGCTGTACACGGGGTTGATTCCAAAGGACGCGGCTGTCGTGCTATGAGCATTTCCTTCGATGGAAAACAGGGGCTCGTCGTGGTGCGAGCACAGCTCACCGGCCCCACGGGCATCGCGGTCGTGCGACTGGCATTGGATACCGGCGCAACTCGCACGGTGGTCAACGCCGGCCTACTTGTGGCCGTGGGCTATGATCCTGCCGGCACGCTGGAACGTACTGAGGTCACTACGGGGAGTGGCGTTGAATTCGCGGCCTTGGTGACGATCAGCAAAATCGTCGCCTTGGGTCGGGAACTGACCGGGTTCCCGGTGCTGGCACATACCCTTCCGCCGAGCGCCGGCGTGGACGGAGTGCTTGGGCTTGATTTCCTCCGCGGTCAGGTGCTCCGGATCGATTTCCAGAACGGACAGTTGATGATTGGCGAACCAAAGGATGCAGGCGAGCGGGGGTAAGGTCGGTTGCCAGTGGTGGCGTCTTACCTTCCCCGCCGCCTGATCCTAGTCGTTGAACTAAAACCGCCTCGTCAGCAGAATTCGTGGGTGAACTTCGGCTCCGGTAGATCTCCAAGATTATGATACAGCACGACTTCCAGCACCTCTTCGCTCCGGAAGCCGTAAGATTTTCTCATGGTCACTTTGGCTTTGTTGTTCAGACCTTCAACGACCCCCGCTGAAATGGTGCCCTTCGCTCGGAACCAGTTCATCAGAAGCGACTCGTGCTTTCGCAGGGAGAGTGCCACTTTCTTCATCGGCTCCAGGCGGGAACGCATCGCACGGGTACACCACTGGCGAAGGAACTTCTGCGCCCAGGTCGGGGACTGATAGGTCCAGAAACGCTGGAAGTCCTCGCGGAGCAGATACGCCCGGACCGATTTGAGGTTGTACCTGAGCAACTCCGTAAGCTTGACCACTTGTTTGGCGGTCAAGTTCGCGCGACGCTTCAGAAGGCACCAGCGGGAATGCTTCAGGATCTGCTCATAGCCATCCGCTTTCAACTGCCGGGCTTCGTCGCGACGAACTTCGTCAATCGCCTTGTTCATGTTCGCCATCACGTGAAACCGATCCAGCACGTGCCAGGCGTAACCGGCTCGTTTTGCCACGACCTTCAAGTACGCTGACCACATGTCGCTGCAAACGTACCGCAGGGTCGGACGAAGGGTGTCTCCCAGAAGATCGAAAAAGCCCTGCAAGGTCTTCTCCGTGTGGCCCTTGCCAATCCACAGCAGACGCCGACAGCCGGCATCGATCTGGTACACCAGCGTCAGGTAACGCTGTCCCCGCTGGCACTGGATTTCGTCGATCCCGATGGCTTCGACCCCGCTCACATCGCGATGCACCAACCCCCAGGCCACCGCATGCCGTACCGAGCGGTACACCGTATCCCAGCTGGTATGAAAAATCCGGGCCACATCCAGCCACGGCAAGCGTTTCGCCCA
The DNA here is from genome assembly GCA_012515235.1 of Candidatus Anammoximicrobium sp. Taxonomy (GTDB): domain Bacteria; phylum Planctomycetota; class Planctomycetia; order Pirellulales; family Pirellulaceae; genus Anammoximicrobium. The sequence goes on along the minus strand of JAAYYU010000130.1, from coordinate 8,074 downwards.
GCGGGCCAGGAACCAGCGGTAACTCTTCGTCTGGCGACATTTACCATCGCCCCACGGCACGTGTTCCACGCAGATTCCACACCGCGGACATTCCACACGCCGCATCGCGTAAACCAAGAGCACGGTCAGACCCCACAACGGCACGAATTCGAATTCCCGCTCCGGAAGCCGGTCGTAACCCGCGCACTTCTTACGGCAGCCGGAACACTCGGCCCGGCTGTTGGCTCGCGGAACCACCTGCACCCGCACCGTCCACGGGGAAGTCGTTTTGTCCCACCGCACGCGATTGTACACAAAGCCCTTGTAATGCTCCACGTAATTCAGGATAACCTGCAATTGCATCCTCGTTCGCTCCTGGGAAAAAGTGGTCTGGTTTGTAAACCACTTCCTACCAGGAGACCGAACGAGGTGGGAACGGGACGGAAGAGGTCCGCGTTTTCAGGACGGTGAGGGGCCGCAGTGGGGGCGAGGGATGAGGTGCGAGCGCAGGGAGTCCGGCCTCGGCGCAGGGTACCTGCTGCTGCGAGGCCACAGCGGCACGGCTTGGTTTGATGACCTGTTGGTGGCCGCGCAACCTTGATCGCACGAAAGCGCGAGTTCAGCGACGTTGGCCGAAAAAACGGGAGTGATCAGCCTGCCGCAGTCTTGCCCCATCGGCTAGTGCAAGGCGCTGTAACGGGCGTTCGGCGAGCGGGGACGCTCCACACGTTTCCCATGTTCCCCATCCGCCGATTTGACGGCGGCATCGGTCCTGCGGTAAACTGGGAGCACGAAGAAGGGAGGTGCCGATGTCCGTCGTGACGCAAGAAGTCCCCTGCCTGTCTCTGGGGCCGAATTCGTCCGGAGCGTGTCTGACCCCGGCTGAGTTCGATGCCGCGGAATTTGAGGAAGGCTGGCGCTACGAATTGATTCATGGAGTCCTGGTCGTGTCACCACCACCGCTGCGCAAGGAACGGGATCCCAACGAAGAACTGGGGCGCTGGTTGCGCAACTATCAAGAATTCCATCCCCAAGGCGGCGCTCTGGACGCGACGTTCCCCGAAGAGACCGTGGTGACGCCCACGGATCGCCGGCGAGCGGATCGCGTCATCTATGCCGGCTTGGGACGCGACCCGGAGGAAGGCGAAGTTCCGGCCGTGGTGATCGAGTTCGTCTCGGCCGGCAAACGGAATCTGATCCGCGATTATGAGGAGAAGCGGGACGAGTACCTGGCGGCCGGTGTCCGCGAGTACTGGGTCATCGATCGCTTCGACCGCTGCCTGACGGTCTATCGCCCCCAGGCTTCCGGCAGCAGCCGGCAAGTCGTGCGGGAAGGCGAAGTCTACACCACGCCGCTGTTGCCGGGTTTCGAGCTTCGCCTGGACGGGCTTTTGCAGCGAGCGGATCGCTGGTGAAATTCGGATCGTCCGGGGCGAGCCCCGCGTGGAGAGTCAATCATCCCGGCCGCCGCCGCTGCTGCCCAACTTCCCGGACCAACTTGTCCTCCCTGCGAAGCCGCCGCCGACACTGGAAAGGAAGAAGTCATGAAGGCTAGAACGACGTTCTGGATCGCGGCGATCTGCCTGTTGTGCGGCGGGGCGGCCACCGGTCAACAGACACAAGCCCGAAGCGCAAGCGAGGCGACGGTAACTTGGGATGCAAGCGAGCGGACTGAACGGCCCAACATCCTTTGGGTCACCTGCGAAGACATCTGTCCCAATCTGGGCTGCTACGGCGATACCTACGCACGGACGCCGGTGCTCGATCGCCTGGCGGCTCAGGGCGTCCGCTACACCCATGCTTTCGGGATCACGGGCGTCTGCGCTCCGAACCGGTCGTGTCTGATCACCGGCGTGTATCCCTCGACGCTGGGCAGCCATAACATGCGCTGCACGACGCGATTGCCCGATTCGATCAAGTGCTTCAGCGAGTACCTCCGCCGGGCCGGGTACTACTGTACGAACAACGTCAAGACCGACTATAACTTCGCCGTGCCCAAGACCGCTTGGGACGAGAATAGCAGAAAGACGCATTGGCGAAAACGCCAGTCCGACCAGCCCTTTTTCAGCGTGTTCAACTTTACGGTCTGCCACGAGGGCCAGATCCGGCAGAGCGACGCCGGCTTTGCCAAGAACACCGCGCGGCTAACACCGGACCAGCGGCACGATCCGGCCGGCGTTGCGATCCCGCCGTTCCATCCGGATACCGCCGAAGTCCGCCGCGATTGGGCTCGCTACCACGACTTGATCACCGCCATGGACTACCAGGCCGGCGACGTGCTGCGGCAGTTGGACGAGGACGGCTTGGCGGACGACACCATCGTCTTCTTCTTCGGCGACAACGGCGCGGGCATGCCGGGTTGCAAGAAGTGGGTCTGGGAGGCCGGCCTGCACGTGCCGATGATCGTGCGGTTTCCCGCTAAATATCGATCCTGGTCGCCCGGCCAAGCCGGCAGCGCTTGCGACCGGCTGGTCAGTTTCGTGGATTTCGCACCGACCGTGTTGAGTCTGGCCGGAGTCGAGATTCCGCCGCACGTGCAGGGGCACGCCTTTCTGGGACCGAAAGCGGACGAGCCGAGGAAGTTCGTCTACGCGATCCGCGACCGCATGGCGGAGCGGTTCGACACGGTGCGCGTCGTGCGCGACAAGCAGTTCCAGTACGTGCGCAACTTCCAGCCGCATCGCAGCTGGTCGCAGTTCGTCAGCTATACCGAAGAGATGCCCACGATGAAGGTCTGGCGCGCCCAGTCCGAAGCGGGCCGGTTGAACGCGATTCAGGCCCGCTACTTCCAGCCGGCCAAGCCCGTCGAGGAGCTGTACGACACGGCGGACGACCCGCATCACGTACACAACCTGGCGGACGATCCCCGGTTCAGCGAAGTGCTCGACCGGATGCGCCGCGAATGCCGCGACTGGATGTTGCGGACGCACGACTTGGGCGTGCTGTCCGAATACGAGCTGGAACGCCGCAGCGCAGGCCGCACGCCGTGGGACGTAGCTCACGACGCGCAGGCAAATCCGCTGGAGCGACTGCTGTCTGCCGCCGACGCCGCCAACCGCATGGCTCCCGCCGACGTCCCCGCGCTGGTCGAATTCCTGCGTGCCGGCGAATCGGCAGTCCGCTTCTGGGGTGCGATCGGCTTGGTCGCACTAGGCGAGAGAGCCCGCCCCGCGACCGAAACGCTCCTCGCCGCGGCCAAGGACGAATCGCCGGAGGTCCGCGTCATTGCCGCCGAAGCGTTGGCCAATGTCGGACGTCTGAAGGACGCGATGCCCGTGCTGATCGCGGCTCTGGAGCACGATTCCGCCGTGATCCGCCTGCGGGCCTTGAACGTCTTGGACCAACTCGGCCCAGTCGCCCGCCCCGCGCTGCAGGCCATCCAGCAGGCCAGGCTGCAAGCCAAGGGCCACGTCGAAGACTACGTCGGCCGCATGGTCCAGTACGTTCCGGAGAAGTTTTCGCCGTAGCCCGCTTGCTCCGAAACCGGGATTCGCGTCTTGGAGTCCAAAGGCGATTGAGGCATAGCTGGCGTTCCGCCGAAACCTCTTGTCACCCGTCCACGCCGTGCTGTACGATTCTCCTAGGGAAATGCGGGGACAATCGCCTCGGCGTTGTTCCTGATGGTTTCGATTTTTTTGCGGAGGGACAGCATGCCTATTTATGAATATGTTTGCAGCAAGTGCGGTCATCCTTTCGAGGCGCTGGTGCGTGGCAAGGAGCAGCCGCGGTGTCCAAAGTGTGGCAGCACGAATCTTGGTAAGCAATTCAGTCTTCCCGCGGCGCACAGTCACGGCGGCAGTTCTTCAAGCGGAGATTTTCGCCGCGCGGCGCCTACGTGACGGCCAAGCGGATGCGGCTAACGAAACCGGAAGCCGCCCGGGCCGCAGTTGCGGCCCTCTAAACACCGAACACAAAGGCGAGTTGCCCGCGTGCTCGAACGAGATTTGATGACAAAAGCGGGACAGGTTCGCTTACGTTTGGTCGGTTACTGATCGCGGGTTGCGGCGCGGTCGATGCGGTGCCCGAAGAGTTGATTCCAGTCCCAACTGACTTGCAGTTCTCTCGACCCACGTTTGGCAACCGTAGGGCTGCCCACGCCGGATGCAGCGTCGGATGGCCTCGATCTCGCCCTCGGACTGCGGTTGATTGACCAGCGATTCCCAGTTGCGAGGTTGCGGCAGCGGCCAGCGACTGAGACAGGCGACTTGCTCCCGGGAACCATGAATGCGACGCCAAAGGCTGGACCATCGCCACTGCTCAGCCGAAGCGACAAGTCCGGCCCGCAAAGCGTTTCGCTCGACATAGCGAGTAACGTGATAGAAATACTCGTCTGTCTCAACGGGGAAGGACTTGTAGCGACCCTGATAAAGATGACCGAGGCCCACCTGTCCCCGGTGTTCCTGCCAACGCCGAACGTGCGTAATCGACAGACGCTGCATGAAGGCCGCCAGATCGCCGTCATGCTCTGGCCACAATACGAAGTGCCAATGATTGGGCATCAGACAATAGGCGCAGATCCGCATCGGCCGGGTTTCCTGCGTCTCCTCGACAATCCGTTCAAACGCTTCGTAATCGCCTTCCTTATCGAAGAGTCGCATACGGCCCACGCCACGGTTGAGAACGTGGAACACCATCCCTCCGGGAGCGACTCGCGCAGATCTCGGCATGGCACCAAGCCTACCAAACTGATGGTCCGCCGTCAATAAGCGAACCTGTCCCGCTTTTACCTTTCGGTTTGCGGGGGACCGTGCCGAGATGTATATTGAGCCGCGGACCGGGACATCGTGCATCGGCGCCGTCATGCCAGGCGGTTTGAATCCCAGCAGTTCAGCGCAACACAAACGAAGGAACATCGCCTCTGGATCGGAAGGGAACGCCAAAGATGAAAGCCCCAGGAATCCTGCTGGCCATTGCGTATTTCATCCTTCCCTTGGCCACGAGGATGATCCGTGCCGCGGAACCTGTTGCGTTGGAGAACGGGGTGCTGCGTTTGGAGATCGAGCGGGCACCCGCGCCGTTTATCGGACGGCTCGTGCATCAGGCCAGCGGCCGGGTTCTGGTTGCCTCCCCGGTTTCCAAGAGTCTCTTTTCGATCACGCTGGCCAAGCCGGACGGCGGCGTGACGGCGGTCGACAGCGCGACGGCAGGCACGTCGGACGTGGCTGCGAAGAAGAACGGCGCGACGAACGAGATCGCCATCAAGTACGGCGACTTTGCGGTGCCCGGCCTGAGCGTCGAAGTGGCGGCGTTCTGCGACCAGCAGGACCCGTTGACGTTCTGGAACATCCGCGTAGGGCATCCGGCCGGCTGGCGGGTCAAGGCGGTCCGCTTCCCGCAGTTGCTGGCCGTGCCGGCCATCGGCGAGAGTGACGACGATTACTTGGTGCTGCCCGCGCTGCCTGGCACGCTGATCGAAAACCCGGCCAAGAACTGGCGCGACGGCTTCGGCGTGACGCTGCAGTACCCGGGAAATCTCTCGGCGCAGTTCCTGGCCTACCAGGACCGGTCGGCGGGCCTGTCCATGGCGAGCCGCGACACGGCCGGCCACCCGATGTCGCTGGGCGTGTCGAAACGCGCCGAAGGCTTTCTGTGCTGGCACGAGTTCACCGCGGTGCCCGACGACGGAAGCAGTCACGATGGTGGATGGGAAAGCCCATACCCCGTGGCGGTGGGTGTGACCCAAGGTCGCTGGTGCGACACGGCCGATCAATACAAGCAATGGGCAGTGCGGCAGCCTTGGTGCGTGAAGCCCCTTGCCCACAGAGACGACATCCCGGCGTGGTGGAAGGAAGGCCCGGACGTGCACGTTTGCGCCGTCCGTACGTACGGCCCCTCGCGGACCTGTTCGGGCTCCTACTACCCCAAGCTTCGCGAGCATCTCCACGCTTGGTACGACAAGATCGACGGGCCGGTCGTTGCCATGCTCGCAGGCTGGGAGAACCACCGTCGCTGGACGGCCGGCGACTATTTCCCGATCTTCGATGAGGAGGGCGCGCGGCCGGTCATTCGGCAGCTTCGCCAGGACGGGATCCGTCCCTTTTTCTTCCTCTCCGGCATGTTCTACACCTTCTGGAACGAGGGACGCGACGGCGGCAAGATTCCCGCCGCCGAGCGGTACTTTTCCTCCTACGTCATCGACCAGAAATCCGGCCAGCCGCAGGAGTACGCGCTCGACGAATCCAACCCGAGCGGCCCGTGGCGGCGGCATTCGTACCAGTTCTGCCCGGCCGCTCCGCAGACCGCCGAGTTCTTCCGCGGCGTGATCGATCGGGCGCATGCATTGGGCGTCGACGTGCTGCAAATGGACCAGACGGTCAACGGCGCAGGCGGCGTTTGCTGGTCCGCCGGGCACGGCCACGTGCCGGGCGAAGGGCTGTACCAAAGCCGCGCGTTCTGGAATTTGCTCGACGCAATGCGCCGCCACAGCAAGCAGTTGTCGCCCGACTTCGTATTGTTTCACGAGGAACCGCACGAGCAGTTGATTCCGCATCTGGACGGCTTCCACGTTCGTGATTACTACGCAAAACGCTGGTACCGCGGCTACCCCGGCGCGGTCGGCATTCCGTTGTTCTCCTACCTCTACCACGAGTACGCCATCGGTTATGGCGGCGACAGCGCCGGTTTGAGCGAGGCCAACAGTCGCTGGAATGTGCGGTGTCACGCGATGAACCTGGTTGCCGGGCGCACGCCGGGCGGCGCCGTCTGGTCTTCGCCGCAGAGCATGTTCGACGCGCACCCGGACCAGATCGCGATGATCCGGAATCACTGCCGCCTGTTGAAGACCCGCGCAAAGGACTTCCTGATGCTCGGCAAGATGTTGCACCCCTACGAATTGACGGTCCCCCAGGAGGATGTCACGATCTCTGTGCGCCGAGGAACCGATTGGGTCAAGGAATCCGTGCCGACGCCGGCCATCCTGACCAGTTCCTGGGAGTCACCGGACGGCCAGATCGGCCACCTGTTTGTAAACATCGCCGAGACGCCGCAGCCACTTGCGCTGGACCTCGACACCCGCAACTCGCCGGCCAGACCGTCATACGACGGCCAGGTGTGGCGGTCCGCCGAGGGCGACGCGTTCCGGCCGCTGTGGCATGGCCGGCCTCTGCCGGTGCGTTTTTCCGCCGAGCTAAAGCCGGGGGAAGTGGTCTTCGTGGAACTCCACGGCGGCGGACCCGCGGCACAACCGGACGCCGCGCCGCCGCCCCAAGACCACTGAGGTGGCCCCCGGAGTCCAACGGGCCCCAACCAAACGGCCCAAGCAAGCAGGCTAAAGGGGACGCACGTCTGTAGGTTCACCCATTCGTACGCTGATTTGTTCCACGGGTTTCAACGGCACAGGCGCGTCGTCAAGCTCGTCCCAATTCAAATCGTGACTCGAAGCCAAAAGCGGTTCCGGCCGAGCTTGCGCGGACGAGGGCCTAACGTCCTTGGAGCGGGTTTCGCCGCGTTGCGACCGCGCGGGCGGTTGTAGGAACCACTTGCCGCCTTGTTTGTCCAGCGACAATGAGTGTCCGGCTTCACGTCCAGTTGAGTCAGCACGAAGTCTGGCGACTCAACCCGTTCCGGTTCGTCGACAACGGCTCCCTATCCAAACTCCGCAACTGCCCAGGTTGACGTCTGTCCTGCTGGATTGGATTTTACCCCAGGACCAGAATGTAAACCAGGAAACCCAGGCACCGATTGTTCGTGGCATCGATCATTTCCGATCATCCCTCTGCGGTCCTGTCTGCCTCGACGAAGAGACCACCGCAACGGCAAGTCAAGGCTCTTACTCCAGCCGGATCTCCAGAATCGCCACGTCCCCGGCGGGGACCTCCAGTTCGATGCGGTCGCCGATCTTGAGCGTCCTGTCTTTCCAAAGCTCGGTGGCCGAGGCCGCCTCGCCGAGTCGGACGCGAATGCTTCCGTGCCAGGCGGCGAACAAGTCGTTGTTGATCAGGCCCACCAGGAGGCGTTTGGGGTCGCCGTCGTAGCAGCACGTGTGGACGTTCAGGCCGGGCGGATCGAGTTGGACGGGGTTGAACGAGTCGAAGTAGCTGGCCAGCAGGGACTGTACGCCACGGAGAAGTTGGTAGGGCGGCTCCAGGTTGACGAT
>JAAYYU010000129.1 GCA_012515235.1 Candidatus Anammoximicrobium sp. | reverse complement strand
CGGGTGCTGGTTCGTCGCGGCGCCAACGCTCGCGGCGGGCGATCCCGGTGCTGCCATGGCACCTCAACCAACTCGGCCGAGCCCCAACCAGGGCCACCGTCGCCGAGCTTTGTCATCCCCTCATTCGTCGCCGGATACGGCGACTTGCCAAAAAAACGCGTCGGGCCACTTGCATCGCTTGCTGACATGCCTTAATGTCGAACCGCCCTAACTCTTGCGGGGTAGCACGGCGGCTGCCGGGCCTCACGCCGCTCACGTTCACGTCGAGGGTAGCATGGCGGATGAAAAGTCCTATCTGTTGCGGGTCGAGGCCGTCAACCTGGGGAACTTCATTACGGACAGCGACGATCTGTCGACGATCCGCGGCGCGGGGCTGCTGCTGTTGAACGCCGGACGCTTCTTGTGCGGCCGTTCGGATGTCAAGGAGGAGCTGGCTTCGCGGGCTGGATTGTTTCAAACCGCCGACGGAGCAAAGTGGACGTATGACGGCCGCATCGAACTGGATCTGCTGTCCGCCGGGGCGTCGATCACGCTGCTGTCGTTCCGGGCCACGGAGCCGGATGCCCGGCACCTGCAGACCGTGGTGGCCGACTGGCTGCGGAGCGGGGGCGGCCAAGGTGCGGCGCGTCCGGAACTGCGGCACGCCACGTTTGCCGTGGAACTGGTGCCGCTGAGCGACAAGTTCTCGCAGCCGTTCCAGCAATCGCTGATGCGGGTCCGGCTGGCCCAGATGCGTTCGCCGAACGTCAGTTTTGGGCCGCTGGCGGCCGGCGCCCCGGACGACGTGCCCACGGGTTTTTGCGACATCGACCTCAAGCGGTCGCGCGGGATCGACTTGAAGAAGCAACCTCACGATGCCCAACATCTGGACGGCTCGTCGTACGCCCGGGCCGCCGACAAGAATTACGCCAGTCCGGCCACCCATCACCGCCGAGCCTACGGGCGGACGACCAAGGTCAGCGTCTACCAGATGGTCGGCAAGGTCAACTCGGACGAGAGGGCCGCCCAGACGGACGACCGGTTCCCCGGTTTCCGGCCCGCCTGGGAATTTGAAGAGATTGCCCACCGCGGCCCGTGGCGCGCAGACGGTGACGTGGACATCGATGGCCGTGACCCGTACGGCGAAGCGAAAGACAAGATGGCCGTGATCTACATCGACGGCAACGGCTTCGGCAAGTTGTTGCGATCGCTGGCCAAGACCGCCGCCGCCTACCAGCAGTACGACCAGCAGTTGCGCGATTACCGCCGGGACTTGATGCGCCGGCTGGTCACCGAGGTCAAGAGCAAGCCGTATTGGCGGGTGAAACCGCGTTGGCCCGACGAAGACCCGGACGAAAAGACGCGGATCGAGACGCTGCTGTGGGGCGGCGACGAACTGATCTGGGTCGTCCCCGCCTGGTGCGGTCTGGAAGCGGTCCAGTTCTTCTTCGACCAGACGGCCTCGTGGCAGCTGAACCAGACGCGGCTGACGCACGCCGTGGGGCTGGTGATCTGCTCGCACAAGAGCCCGATCCGCTCGGTCGTCGCGTTGGCCAAGGAATTGGCGGAAGAGGTCAAGCGCCACTTGCCCGACCTGGGCGCTGAAGCCATCGCCCGCGGCGAGATTCCCGCGGAGACGAAGGAATTTCAACATCAAGCGTGCGGCAACGCCCTGGCCTACGAGGTGCTTGAGTCGTTCGACCACTTGGGCCGCGACTTCCAGGAAGCCCGCCGCGACTTGCGGTTCCCGCAGATGTCGGATACCGATGTCATTTTGACGGAGCAAGGTCTGAAACAGCTGGTCGAGCACCTGGCGGTGTTGAAGCACGGCGGAAAGGACACGCCGCGCATTCCGCGGCGCCGCGTCCACCAGATCGCCCAGGTGTTGCACCGCGAGCCGTTGCCGGCCCGGGGGAAGCGTGGGGCGGGCGGTGCGCAGCAAGGCGTGCCGTCGACGGCCTACCAAAAGCTGGTAGAACGGATTGCGCAGACCACGGGCGGCGGCGCGGCGTACCAGGACTTGCTGAACGCCCCCTTGCACTGGCAAACGCTCGACCGGCTGCCGGCCAAGTGGTTTCATCTGCTGGAGCTGTGGAACTACGCTGCCTACCCGCCGTCGTACCCGGCCGCGGGCACCGCCGCCACCTCGCCGCCCCAGGAGGCCCGCCCATGAACCTGATCGGCATCGATGCCACGTTGGAACTGATCCTGCGCGGACCGGTCCTCGTCCACAGCAGCGCCATCGGGCCCTGGGGCGTGGACGCGGTCGCGCTGCGCGATCCCGCGGGACACCTGATCGTTCCCGGCGACGCCGTGAAAGGGAAAATCCGGGAGGCCTGGGACCAGATCGGCGGCAATCCGTTCCCGGAGCACACGCGGGCCGTCGACATGGCGACGTTCCGAGACGGCGAGAATGCCGCGTCGCGGGAGAAGTCGCACGTGCAGAACTTGGAGGCGTTCCATCCCTTTCCGCTGTTCTTCAGCGATTTCTGTTCAGTCGCCGTGTGGCCGCCGCCGGGCCGCCAGACGGTCTCGCAGACGGCCCTGGACGCGGACACGGGGACGGCCCAAACCGGCAGTTTGCGGACGTACGACTGTCCCGTGTTGCCCGGCCAGTTGGCCCGTTTTCGGGGCGGCGTCCGTTTCTTTTGCAGCGACGAAGACGCGGCGAAAACGGTCCTGGACCAGATCTGCGCAGCGCTGGCGTGGGTGATCTCGTTCGGTTCGCAGAAATCGGTCGGCTACGGCCGCAACGTGGGGACGCAGGGACAGGGTGACGCCCGCGTGATCGAGCAGACGGTGACGCGGTTCTCCGCCGCCGCGGCCGGCGCACAGGCCAGTGCCAGCGTGCGGACCGTGCTGGTCGATTTCTCGTTCTGCGATCCGCTGTGCGTGCCCAGCGGCGTGGTGAACGGCAACATCTTTGAGTCCCGCGACGAGATCCCCGGCGAGACGCTGCGGGGGGCGGTGGCCGAGTTGCTGAAGCAGATCGGCGGACTGCCCCGCGATTGCCTGGATCTGGCCCAGGCGGGCGACGATCATCCGTTTGCGGCCCTGTGCCGGCACTTCTCCCGCATCCGTTTTACCACGGCGCGTCCGGCCCGGCCGGAAACCGCCGGGCCCGTGCCCGTCTTGCCACGGTCCTGGGCCGTCGCGGCCAAGCGGCTGTTCGATTTCGCGCTGGTCGAACCGCAGCGGGCCGACGAGCTGTTCGACGGCGAAGCGGCGGCGTTTTTGTGCGACGGCGAAGCGGCGGCGTTTTGCCACGACTGGAAAGACGAGCAACGGCGCGACGTGCATCGCTATCTGGGGACCGTCTCCCTTCGGCGGGAACTGCGCGTCCGCACAGCGGTGGAGACCGGCCGGCGGCGGGCGAAAACGCACAGCCTGTTCGCCTACCGCTTGCTGCGGCCTGAAGGCGTCGTGTGGCGGGGAAGGATCAGCCTGGACGACCGGCCGCGGGCCGGCGAGAGCGTCTCGGAGGCAGACTTGCAGGCAGCGTTCGATCAGTGCCAGGCCGTGCTGGCGTCGGGTTGGTTGAGCGTCGGCAAGACGCGGGCCCGCGGCCGAGGCGAATCGGCGGCGGACGCGAGCCCGAACGTGGCATTGGCCCCGCTGCGGACATCGCTCGGCGCGGTGTTCGTCGTGACACTCCGCGGCCCGGCCCTGATGCTCGACCCGCGCGATTGCCTGGACCAGGGCGGAAGTCTGAAGAGCCCGGCTGAAATCGACGACTTGTACGCTGCGTACTGGGCCGAGGTGTCGGACGGCTTGCTTGCCGAACTTCCCCGGCATCGTTTCACCCAGGAGGCATTGGTCGGCGGATTCCAGGCCCGCAGGTACCGGTACTGCCTCGACAAGTCCGTCGACCTGCGCAGCAAGCCGCTGGCGGAACGGCTGCGGCTGCAGAAATCGTTTCCCTACAATCCGACGCTGATCGTCGAGGCGGGCAGCGTATTTGTGCTGGGGGTCTGCGGCCCGGCACGGGAGGCCGCCGCCACCGCGCGGGTCGCCCAGTGGCTGGCGCACGGCCTGCCGCTGCCGGATTGGGCGGCGCGGGCCTACGGCGATACGCACCACACGAACATCTTCATCCCGGCCAACGGGTTTGGCGAAATCGACGTCAACCTGCCCTGTCATGACTCGGCCTTCGAGTCGCCCTTGGCTGCTGTCGGAGGACGCTCCTGATGCCTGCTCCCCAACGCCCCGCTGCCCAACGCCCCGCTGCCCAACGCTACGTCGTCTCGGCCACGCTCCTGACCTGCAGCCCGTTGGCGATTCACAGCGGGATGGGCAGCGAGGATCTGCAGGCCCTGGGTTTGGCCCCCGAAGGCAACTTCCGCGACGCGTCCGACTGGAACTTCAAGCCTCTGGAAAGTTGCGACCAGCTCGTGGTCCGCGACGGGGCGGGCCGGCCGTACGTTCCCGGGTCGAGTCTCAAAGGCGTGATCCGGGAGTTCTTGACTCGTCCCGGCTTCGACGGCCAGGCGGACACGATTGCCTGGCTGCTGGGGCGCAAATGTCCGCCGGCGGCCGACGGGGCGGAGCAGGACGATGCGCAGGGCGAGGGCGGTGCCGGCGTGTTCGAGGATGCCTTTCTGGCGCCACTGGGCGATGGGCTGGGCAAGACCAAGCGTCACTTGCATCAGGCCAGCCGCGTCTGGCTCGCGTGGCTGCTGGGCGGACAGCCGGTTTCCGAGGCGACGACGGCGGCGACGACGGCGGCGACGAATTTTGCGACCAGCGGGTTTTCCGCCACCGACGCGTTCTCCGCCTCCTCCTGGCGTGCCGTCCACGAACGGCTGACCTTTTTGACCGACGCGCGCCACCTGCCGTACTGGAGCCCGCAGCAACTGAGCTACGTCGAGCATCACGTGGCCGTGGACCGCCGCACGGGAACGGCGAGCGAGCACAAGCTGTTCACCGCCGAGGCCGTGCCGGCCGGCTTGCCGTTCCAGGCCCAGTTCATCGTCGATTGCGGCGATGCGGCCCTGGAAGCCGCCCGCTTGCTGCTGCGGGCCCTGGCCGGCTTCAACCTGGACCCGGTGGACGCGCCCATCCAACTGGGATCGGGCACGAACCACGGCTGGGGCCGGATGGCTTGCTTGTTTCCTACGGTGCGCGTACAGGTCTGGACCCCTGCGGGCCGGCAGGACGTGACGCCGGACGAGTTGGACGTCTTGGGTGAACTGAAGCAGGCGAAGCCTCCCACGCCGCGCAAGACGCGGGTGCAAATCCGGCTGCAGCTGGCCTTTGACAGTCCGTTCCTGGTGAACGACCCGGCCCAGGTGTGCGTGTTGGAGGCCACGGAGCGGAAGATCCTCCGCTCAGGCTCCGACGACCCAAAAAAACCTCCCGATCACGTCCCGCGCGTGGCCGGCGTGCGGATCGTCGAGCCCGAGTGCGATGCGGCTGGGACGGTCACCCGACCGGGCGAGCTGTGGGTGATTCCGCTGTTGCCCGCCACGGGTTTCAGAGGACCGGTGCGGTCGCAACTGGAGCGGATTCTGCGGACGATTCATCCGGGGATCGCCGTCGCCCCGCACGGAGAACTGGACCCGGTCACGGAGGATGAGCCCGGATTCACCCGGCCGTTGTTCGGCTGCGAAGCGCACGAGTCGGGCATCTGGTGCAGCGAGTTTTTGGCAACCCAGCAGAAAGGCGTTCGTCCGGGGAAGCGGGAGATGGTGGCCATCGACCGGTTTACCGGTGGCGCGTCGGAACACGCCAAATTCGACGTTCTCTGCCTGGACCGGCCGGTGCTGGACGGCGTGCTGGCCTTCGAGCTGCCACCGGACGCCGCCGCGGCCCGCCGCACGATCGGCGCCGGTATCCTGCTGCTGCGCGACTTGATCGAAGGCGACGTCGCCTTCGGCCTGGGCGACATGAAAGGTTTCGGCCAGTGCCGCGCCCGGCTGCTCTCGCTGGCGGTCGCCGGACTGGAGCGACTGCCGGAACTCGCGCGGCAGGTGCAGCAATACACGGGCACGCGCGACTTGACCAAGTGGCTCAACGGCGTCCGCGAGACGCTGGACGCGG
>JAAYYU010000128.1 GCA_012515235.1 Candidatus Anammoximicrobium sp. | reverse complement strand
TCTTGAACACCGCTCCACGCTGGCGAGCAGCGTGGTGGCGAAGGCAGCCGATGTCTTCGTGCCCATCTCTGGTTGTGAACACCGCTCCACGCTGGCGAGCAGCGTGGTGGCGAAGGTAGCCGATGTCTTCGTGGCCATCTCTGGTCTTGAACACCGCTCCACGCTGGCGAGCAGCGTGGTGGCGAAGGCAGCCGATGTCTTCGTGCCCATCTCTGGTTGTGAACACCGCTCCACGCTGGCGAGCAGCGTGGTGGCGAAGGCAGTCGATGTCTTCGTGGCCATCTCTGGTCTTGAACACCGCTCCACGCTGGCGAGCAGCGTGGTGGCGAAGAGGACGCTGCCCTCGCACAGTCGGTGCGGACTTCACCTTGCGAGTCAGCGAGTGCCCTGGCTTGCGGCCAGGTTCGGCCGGAACGGGGAAGTTGTTTTGGCGTCCGTTGCTACGGGCACGGCGGCCTTCCACGGCACCGTCCGCGGTTCTTGGCGGGGCTCCCAGGCACCGCGCTCGGCGAGCACGTCGTCCTCGATCAGAAAACGCTCGGCCATCATCTTCAGGAGCGTGCTCAGGTACCGCCGTCCCATCTCGATTATCCGCAGTTTCGACACACCAGAGGTGCGTCCGCTCCAGCCGATCGGGATCTGCGCGATGCGATAGCGGCGAATCAACGCGGTCAACGACATCTCGATCGTGATGTTGAAGTGGCTGGACCGGTACGGTCCGCATTCCCGCAAGACGTTCGTGCGATAGGCTTTGAACGCATTGGTAAGGTCGTTGAACGGGCACCAGAAGATCCACTGAATGAACTTGTTGACCACGCGGTTGACCAGCCGTTTCAGCCGGGGATAGTTTCGGACGCAACTGCCTTTGACGAACCGCGATCCGAACACACAGTCGTAGCCCTCCGCCAGCTTTCGGTAGTAGGCGATGGCGTCCTGGGGATGATCCGAGCGGTCCGCCATACAGACGATCACGGCGTCGCCGCGGACTGCCTCCAGTCCAGCGCGGATCGCCCGGCCGAAGCCGTTGGGCGGACTGCGAAACACGCCGCGGATCCGCGCGTCGCCTTCGCAGGCGTCGCGGATCACGTCCGCCGTGCCATCCGTGCTGTTGTCGTCCACGACGATGATCTCATAGGGCACGCCCTCTGCGTCTAGGGCGCCCTGCAACTCGGCCAGCGTAACCGGCAGATTGGCTTCTTCGTTGTGGGCAGGAATGACCACGGACAGTGTCAACTGGGTCATAGCTCCTCCTCACGCCAAATACTCACGCAGTTCGCTTTGGCAGCGTGCAATCCAAGCGAGCGTGTCGGTCAGGATGTCGCCGACGGATCTTTGCGGCTGCCAGCCGAAGTCGGTTGCGACGCGCCGCGCGTCGGTCAGGTAGATGCGTATGTCCGCCGGGGACTCCTCGGCGCGGCCCCGAACGGGAACTTGCACGCCCGTCAAGGTCCGGCACAGTTCGGTCAGTTCCCGCAGCGAGGCGGAGACGTCCTGCCCGCCGCCGACGTTGTAGACCCGGCCGTCCCAGGCCGCAGGTCGCTCCAACTGACGGCACACCAGGTCGCAGAAGTCCTCGATGTGCAGCAGGTCGCGCACTTGCTTCCCCGACCCGCCGTAGCCGAAATACGTGAGTTCCCGCCCAAAAACGTGCCGGGCCGCCCACAGGGCCACCACCCCCTGGTCCACCTTGCCCATCTGCCACGGGCCGGCCAGGACCCCGCAACGGTCGATCAGCGCCGGGATTTGATAGATCCAGGCGTATTCCTGCACGAGCAGTTCGCTGGCCAGCTTCGTCGCGCCGTACAGCGAGCGGCGGCCGGCCAGCGGAAAGTCCTCTGCAATCCCGCGTGCCGAGAATCCCGGAACCTGGTCGCTGCCGGTCCAGACGAACCGCGTCGCGTCTTCCCGAAAGGCCAGCGCGTTCAGCCGCTCGATCGGATAAACGCGGCTGGAGCTCAGCAACAGGATTGCCGCCTGATGCCGCCTGGCTGCCTCCAGACACTGGATCGTGCCTCCCAAGTTGTTCGCGACGACCGGCAGCGAGTCGCCGTGGATTCCCGCCTGGACCGAAGGCTCGGCCGCACAGTCCACCACCAGATCGAAGGCCGGCCATTGAGCGACATCTTCCGGACAGCGCACATCGCCGTGCAGAAAGCCGACGCCGTGCTGCCGCAACCGGGCCAGATTCAGTTCGCTGCCCCGGCGTTTCAGATTGTCGAAGGCCAGCACGGAGATCCCCGGAAACGCGGTTTTCAAGGCCAACGCCAGACTGGCGCCGACGAAACCGGCGCCGCCGCTGATGACAATGCGTCGGAAGTGCATGACGACCGGCCCTCATCAGGAACTGGCGACCAGGGACTCTTGCAGGTTGACCGCGGGGAACCCCTCGGTCCACTCCGACGGAACGAACGCCGCCTGGGCGCCCGGTCGGGAAGCCGCCTCTCGACGCTGTCGCCAGCCTTGGCAGATCTGGGCCAGCGTCGCGGGCAGATCGTAACGGTAGGACCAGTCCGGATAGTGGCTGCGGAACTTGCTCACGTCGCTCACATACCAGATGTGGTCCCCGATCCGATTCGTGTCGGTGTAGTTCCAGTTCAGCTTGTTGCCGCTGATCTCCTCGCACAGCGCGATGGCTTCCAGCATGGAACAATGGCTGTGCCGGCTGCCGCCGGCGTTGTAGACTTCGCCGACGCGGGGGTTCTGGTAAAAGTGCCAGAACATGTTCACCAGGTCCCCGGAATGGATGTTGTCCCGCACCTGCTTGCCCCGATAGCCGAACACGGTATAGGGCCGCCCTTCGACGCAGCACCGCATCAAGTAGGAAAGGAAGCCGTGCAATTCCGTGCCGGAGTGCCCGCCGCCGGTCAGGCAGCCGCCGCGGAAGACGCCGGTCTTCAGGCCGAAGTAGCGGCCGTATTCCTGCACCAGGACATCCGCCGCCAGTTTCGAGGCGCCGAACAGGGAGTGTTTGCACTGATCCACGGACAGACACTCGTCGATGCCGCGTTCCGCGTAGGGATGCGTGGGGTCCAGTTCCCAGCGCGTCGCCAATTCCACCAGCGGCAGCCGATTGGGGGCGTCTCCGTAGACCTTGTTCGTCGACGTGAAAACAAACACCGCCTCCGGACAGTGCCGGCGCGTGGCCTCCAGCAGCACCAGCGTGCCCTCCGCGTTGACCGAGAAGTCCGTCAGGGGTTCCCGCGCGGCCCAGTCATGCGAGGGCTGAGCCGCCGTGTGCAGCACGAACCGGATGTCGCTGGAGTACTCTGCGAAGATGCCCAAGATCGCCTTCCGGTCGCGGATGTCCACGCTGTAGTGCCGGTACCCCGGCACGGTTTTGACCAGCCGCCGCCGGCTCCAGGCCGTGGAGGCTTCCGGCCCGAAAAAATACCTCCGCAGATCGTTGTCGATGCCGACGGTGAGAAATCCCTGGGCGGCCCAAAAGTCGACCGCCTCGGCCCCGATCAAACCCGCAGATCCTGTGATGACTGCAACCTTCATGCGTGGAACACCTCGCTGTTAGCGATGGAAGAAAACCGGACGCGGCGGCTCCAGCGCCCCGGACTGCGTCAGGGACTCGGTCCGCTCGGCGCCCGGCGGCGCGTTCGTCTGCCGGGAAACGACGTAGAAATGCTGGCGGCCACTCTTCCGCCCCACCCACGCAAACTCCGCGCGGGACTTGACCCACTTGTCGAACAGTACACGGTCCGTCGGGACAAACGCGAAGCTCGGATGCGTGTCGACAAACTCGCGAACCGGCAGGGCATTGATCGAGTACTGCCGCTGGAGGGCCGAGGCGATCGCGAACAGACTGGCCTTGATTCGTGGCTGCTGCGGGCTCAAGGCAGACTCGCTGTCCAGAACGACCACGTATCGGTTGTCGCGATCGTGGTAGAACTTGCACTCCAAGAACGTCAATGGATCGTCGAAGACCACCGGCAGGCCGTTCGGCAAAGCGGCCGGCACGGCGGAAAACCGTTCCAGGAATTCGCGGAGCGCGGCCGGCGCGTGCAAGTGCGTCTGGAGCGGCACAATCAGCGAGACAAGGCACAGCAGCCCGAACACCGTCCTGGGCACGCACGGCATCAGGCGTGCCCGCCGCCCGTTGCCCGCCTTCCTGGACGAGAACTCGTATCCCGTCAGGATCCGCCACGTCATGTGGCTCATCACAAGACACCAAGCCGTGACGACCGCGGGCCACAGATACCGCTCCAGAAACACGGGCGCAGAGAAGTGCGAAGAAACCCAGATCCCTCCGGGAAGTGACGCCAGACAGAGGGCCAGAACCAACAACGCGCGAAGGCCGCCATCGTCCTCCGGCAGAGATCCTGGCTCGTGGCATCCATCCGTCGCAGCCCCCGTATACCGCTCGCGCAAAATCTCCAAGCCCACCACTGTCAAGGCAAAAAAACCGAGCAGATCGCTGTTCGTCGTGAACACGTTGACAAAGTCCATGACACTCGGCAGAGCAAGCCACCCATACTCGTCGCCAAGTTGCCGATGGGCGAAAAACGCCGGCAGGCACGGCAAAAAGAACAGCCAACCAAACGCGATCGATGCAGCAGGCGGGATGAGCTTTCGCGGATTCTTCCGATAGAATATCAGGTTGGCAACCAGAAAAATGCCGCTGTAAAACAGCCCGAAATAGTGCGTCGTCACCAAGGCCGCATGGACGGCCGCATTGGCCAGCAGCGTGCCGATGCCGGCCCTGGTCTGCCGACACAGCCGCGCGTACAGGACAACGGCCAGCCCCAACTCGGCGAACAGCACGCCGTAAAAGCGAGCCTCGGCGTTGTTGAAGAGCAGCTGGCGGGAAGACATCAGGACCACCAGCGACGCCACGGCCGCCGGAGCGGAACCGTAGGTCCGGCGCAACGCCCACCAGATCGCGCAGCATCCCGTGATGCATCCCGCGCAGGATAACAGTCGAAAGGCAAGCTCCGTGGTCCCAAACTGTTGCGTCCACAGTCGGGCCAGCAGGAAATACAGCGGCGGGCTGGCGTTGATCAGGTCCCCCTGGGCCGCCAGCATGTGCTCCAGCGACGGATCGGTGACGAAGTAATACGTCAGGATCTCGTCAAACCAGAACGGCTTCTGGGCGCTTGTCAGCGCGCAGCTGACCAGCAGCATTCCGGCCATCAGCAACGGAACGAAGCCATCCCAGCGGGTTTTCGAGGCAGCGTCTTGCCGAGTCATAGGCATCTGCGCCGCGCGTAACGCGGGCCCTGGAACTCAACGCTAGTTGGCCTCACGCATCCGGCAACGGTCTGCGCCTCGATTCGGCGTCGGAACCCAGGGGATCGGGTCCGGTTGTGCGGGCCGTGCGACTTCTCCGCGTGATCTGGCCCTGGCCTGCTGCCAGTGGTTAACAGGAAACGTTACTTGTTAACCGGGCGATACAAATCCGATCGCCGCGGTCCTGCGGCGCAGGCTGAAAACGCGGTCTTCTCTCGACGCACGAATTGTAAGAAACCGCGGGAAAACGCCGTGTTTTCCGATTCTCTCGCCGGATTTTCTTTTCCCTTCGCCAAATCCCTCCCAATCGGCACAGGCAGTGCATAACAGAAGAGTCATTCGCCCTTGCCGGCAACTGGGGTTGTGTAGAGCTGTCGAGTGGGACGCTGTGGTTGCGCCCCGTGGTTTCGAGGTTTCGAATTTACTTTCGCATGGGAGATTGTGCAATGAAGAAGTTGTGGAGTGACGAGGCTGGCTTCATCGTGTCGGCCGAATTGGTGTTGATCGCGACCATCTTGGTGCTGGGCATGATCGTCGGCCTGGTGTCGGTCCGCGACCAAGTCGTCCAGGAACTGGGTGATCTCGCTATCGCTTTCGCGGTGATCAACCAGAGCTATTCGTTCAGTGGCATCACCGGCCACACCTCGAGCACCAGCGGCTCGATGCTGAACGATCAGGTCGACTACTGTGACGATCTGCAGGTGGACCCGAACACGGGAGCTGCCGTCCACATCAGCGTGACCCAAGCTGCCGCAGACGAGAGGGACTAGACCTGCGGTCTCGAACGTTGTTGCCCGACCAGGGTGTTCGCTCGGAACAACTGGTCGGGCTTTTTTTCTGTCTTTGCGCAGAAGGCTGCCGGTGCCGGGCAAATTGTCTGCAGACTTTTTCGCGGACAGGCTAGGCGCAGGGAGTTTGCGAAATAGAGTGGTATGGTGTGGGCTGAGATTCCGCCCTCCGTTGGTTTGTCATCGCGGTCTGCCGGGAGGAAACGATTGTGTCGCGCATAACGCCTGGAACAGTCATCGTTGGAATTTTTGCCGTCTTGTTCGGCCTTGTGGGCGCCTATGGTGTCCGCAAGTACTTGCAGACCGAGAAGCCCACCCCGCCGCCGGTGGCCGGGCCGCAGGCCGAGCTCGTGCCGTTGGCCAGTATGGACATCGAGCCGGGCGAAAAGATCGTGACCGGCCACATCGCCGCGCTGCGGCTGATGCCGGAGGAGATTCAAAAACGGTGGAAAGAAGGCCAGTTGCCGAAGCAGTACATGACGGACCCGAACCAGATCGTCGGCCGCATTTTGAAGTCGCCCCTGAAGCAGGGCGACGCCTTCCAGACGGAGCTCTTTTATCCGGATGGCACGGGGCCGAAGGTCGCGGAAAAGTTGACGCCCGGGTTGCGGGCCGTGACGATTCCGGTCGAGGGCACCGGCGCGCTGGGCGGCTTTGACGGACCCGGCTCGTACGTGGACGTCGTGTTCCGCGCCCGGCCGGACGACAAGGCGGGAATCCCCGAGACCACGGTCACGCTGCTGGAAGGCGTCCAAGTGCTGGCGATGGAAGAGGCCGATCGCCGCGCCCCGCCCGGATCGAACCTGGAAAACCGGGTCACGCTGGCGGTCACCGCGGCCCAAGCCAACGCGCTGAAGATCGCCGAAGGCCGCGGCTCGTTCTCGCTGACGATCCGCAACGCGGAGGACGTCGAAGTCGCCGCCGCCACGATCCCTCAGACCCTGGACCGGCTGCTGAACCTGCCGTCCCAGAACCGGCATGTCACGGCCATCTACCGCGGTGGTGACGCCGAGACCGTGGCCTTTGCCGGCGCGGTCACGACGCCCCAGCC
>JAAYYU010000127.1 GCA_012515235.1 Candidatus Anammoximicrobium sp. | reverse complement strand
AAACCATCTTTGACGCGATGCGGCCGGTGATCCTGACGGGCATCGAGGAAGTGGCGAATCGTTCCGACCTGCTAGACCGGTCCCTAATCCTGCAGTTGCCACGCATCCCGGAAGATAGGCGCATCCCCGAAGCGATGTTTTGGCGGCAGTTTGACGCGGCGGCCCCCGGCATCCTCGGTGCGGTTCTGGACGCGGTATCGGCAGCGGTTCGCAGCCTGCCCACGACGCACATCGAACGGCTGCCCCGGATGGCTGATTTTGCGTTGTGGGCGACAGCGGCCGAAACGGGACTTGGCCTACAGCCCGGCGGGTTCCTGGCGGCCTATCGAGACAACCGGGACACGGCCAACGAAACGGCCCTGGAATCAAGCCCGGTGGCCAAGTACGTGTTGCAGGTGGCCGAAGCTGGCGATTACCACGGCACGCCCAGCGATCTGCTTGAACGCATCGAGTCGATGGCGACGGACGGCGAGAAGCGGGGCAAGACGTGGCCGAAAAGCCCACGGTCCCTATCGGGTGCCCTACGGCGACTTGCCCCGAATCTGCGGGCGGCCGGTGTGGAAGTGGAACACGGACGGGACCCTAACCGCAAGCGTAAACGGTTCGTGGCCCTGAGAAGATTAGAGGGGGATTCTTGCGTCCACACCGTCCACACCGTCCACAACATGGAAGAAGACGGGGTATCTGCGGACGGTGTGGACGCAAACGGCGCCCGTGTGGACGCAAGTGTGGACGCAAACGGCATCGACGCAAACCCTGACGGGGCAACGGTGTGGACGCAAGCGGACGGTGTGGACGCAAAATTGCGTCCACATTCTGAAAGGGTACAGGTGACGATATGACAGCGGCCGAACTGCTGGCGGAATGCCACGTCCGACACATCGACCTGCAGGCCCACGGTGACCGCTTGGACATCGACGGCCCGGCCGGTGAAGTGACGGACGAACTGTTGCAGGCCCTGCGCGATGCCAAGGGCGAGTTGCTGGCGATGCTGGCCGGCGGTCCGGTGCCCCTACCCGGCGATGGTCCCCAGGACCTGCAGCCCTCGGACATCGACGCGGGCGAGTGGACGGAACGCGAAACGGGCGACGGCTGGGTTCTTGAACGTGCCGACGCGGCCGGCTTGGAAATCATCGACGTTGAACCCTGCCCACGGTGCCAAGGCATCGAACGATGGCAGGACCTGCTTGGTGGCTGGCATTGCGAACACTGCGAACCTCGGACGCGGGCAACCTGGCTACGGGAACACGCCCAGCGACTGCGGGAACGGCACGAAAGGAACCCACGGCGATGAAACGACGGCGACAACCCCAGGTGACAAAAGCGGACTTTCAACGATTCAAGAATCGGATGCTGCAGGCCCAGGCCGATGAACGGCGACAGCCCACGCCGGCGGATTCGCCCACGGTGATCTACTCGGATGCGTTGCTGCGGACGCTGGTTGTGGTGGAACACGGCGGGCAGTTGTGGCTTTGCCCACGCCGGCCCGGCGGCTGGTCTGCCCGGTCCAAGGTGACGATGACCACGGAAGCCCAAGCCCAGCGGGTGCGGCCGGCAACCGACATCGACGCGGCGACGCTTGGCATCAAGTGACTTTCAACCTGCCCGACGCTGCGGCCGGCGGCTGCGGGCGGGAACTAGCTGCCGGCCCAAAGGTGAAGCGATGGCGACGAAAGCGACAGCGGCAACGGCACGGAAAACCATCTTGGAACACTTGGCCCGGCTGCAGCCCGGCGAGTGCCTGCAAGTACAAAACGGCGACGGCGACGCGGTGGCCCAGTGTACTACCACGGTCCGGCAATTCATCGCGGATTGGTGCTATGCCATTCCCGTTGTGCGGCGAGTGGACTTGGACGGGCGGTATCTCGGTATCATCAACGAATCCGGCGCGGTGCTGATCCGACTGGATGCGTGACGCGAAAAAACAGGCCCCAGGATGCCCCAGGACGAACGCAAGCGGGGCAACGTGACTCGGACATCGAACAACGCCCCGATGCGTCTCATGAGCGTATCGGCGATTTTCGAGACAGCGGCGGGAAACGGCGAGAACGGGCGACGGTCCCCCACGGGGAAGAAAAAAGAGAATCGGACAGTTGACAGCTAGCCCACTAGCCGATAAGATGATGATGGGCTAGCAAACCACTAACGGAGAAAACGACCGATGGCCAAGCGGAAGAAACGGCAGTTGCTTTCTGAACAACTAAGGGGCATCATCGAAGGCGGCCCGGTGACCCGATACCGAATCAGCAAGGAAACCGGCATCGACGCATCCCAGTTGTGTCGGTTCGTGGCCGGCAAGGGCGACATGTCCTTGACGACCTTGGACAAGATTGGCGAATTGTTGCGGCTGCGGTTCGTTCAAGATGATGAGTGACGAACAACCACGGGCGGGCAGGCCCTCGGACAAGAAAGGCAGGTGAGACATGGCGAGCATTTACAGACGGACCCGAAGTTATCCGATTCCCAGCGGTGCGGAAATCGTGACGGACCGAAAAGGGCAGCGGTTCGCCAAGTGGACGGACCGAAAGACGGGGCGGACCCGCAAAGAACCGTTAAACGCGGCCGGTGACAAGGTGACGATCGAATCGGGCAACTACCTGATTGCCTATTTCGACGCGGCCGGAAAGCGGCAGGAAATCAACAGCGGGACGCCCGACTTTGAGACGGCCGAACGGATTGCAGGGCAGTTGAACCGCAAAGTTGCCCTGCAGGAATTCGGCATCATCGACACGATGCAAGAGCGATTTTCAAATGAAGCCCGGCGGGCGATTGCAGAACACTTGGACGACTTCAAGGCGGCGATGCAATCGGCAGCCCGGACGGCAGAACACGTTGACGCAACCATCGGGTTTGTTCAAGCAATCACGACGGCGGCCGGCTGGCAGACCTTGGCCGACATCGACGCGGACGCGGTGAATACCTACGCGGCCGATATGTTGGGCCAAGGACTGGCGGCCCGGACGGTTCAAGCCCGGCTGACCGCAATCAAGAGTTTTACCCGATGGTTGGCAAGACATGGCAAGCTGGCTCATGATCCCCTGGCAGCGGTCAAGAAACCGAATCCGAAAGCAGACAGACGACACGAACGCCGGATGATGCTGCCCGAAGAATGGGATTGGCTGCGGGTGACCACGGACCAAGGCCGCGAGCGGTACGGTATGACGGGACACGAGCGGATGTTGCTGTACGCGGTGGCTATTCAAACGGGCTTGCGGTCGAGTGAATGCCGCAGTCTGACACGCGGCCGGCTGTTTCTGGACGGGGAACAGCCCTACGTGACGGCCAAGGCCGGCAGCACGAAGAACCGGAAGGACGCCCGGCAGTACATCCAGACCGACTTGGCGGCCGAACTGCAGGCCCACATCACAACCAAAGCCCCAGCGGCTCCGGTGTTCACGATGCCAACGAAGTACAACGTTGCCCGGATGTTCCGTCAGGACTTGTCGGACGCCCGGCGGGCGTGGTTGGCGGCTGCGGTCGATGCTGACGACCGAATGACGCGGGAGCAAAGCGACTTTCTCGGCTACGTGAACCACGATGGCGAGAGGGCAGACTTCCACGCCCTGAGACACACTTGCGGGGCATGGTTGGCGATGGCCGGCAACCATCCCAAGGCGGTTCAATCCATCATGCGGCATTCATCCATCACGTTGACGATGGACACCTACGGGCATCTGTTCCCAGGGGCGGAAGCGGACGCGGTAGCCCGGCTGCCCGCAATGTTGGGCGACGCCCCCCAGGCCCTGGCAGCGACCGGAACGGATGGTAAGGCGGGCAACCTGCCAGCAAATCGCCAGCAGTACGGCAGCGAAACGTCAACAATCGTGGCGGGAAGCTGCGAACCCTCGGACGATGACCAGAGGCGCGACGGTCAACAGAACGTCTTGACGTTCAACGATTTAAGCGGCACGCGGCAGGAAGCTGCGGAACTTGGCGGAAGTGAGGTTGCTGGGGCTCGAACCCAGGGCCTACGGATTAAAAGTCCGTTGCTCTACCGACTGAGCTACAACCTCAAGTTGCGTTTT
>JAAYYU010000126.1 GCA_012515235.1 Candidatus Anammoximicrobium sp. | reverse complement strand
ACTAGGCCTTCGTCGCTGACGGGAGTGCCGCCCAAGTCCAGCGACTCCAGATTCGCCATGTCTTTCAGATGGATCAACCCCGGCCCGCTGACGGCCAGCCGACGAAGGTCCAGTCGCCGCAGCTTGGTAAGGCCTGCGAGGTGCGCCAGGCCCTCATCGGTCACCTGGAACGCCTGAGCGACGGACAATTCCTCCAGATCGGTCAACCGGCCGATGAATTCCAGGCCCTGGTCGCTGAGGGCCAGGGAATCCTCCACGGCCAACGTGCGCAGCGAGTGCATGGACGCCAGGAATTCCAGACCGCTGTCGCTGATCGAGCGGCTGCGGACGCGGAGCGTCTGGAGTTGTTTCATGCCAGCGATCAGTTCCATGCCGCCATCGCCGATCAGGTCGCTGCCCTCCAGGTCGAGCGTGCGGAGGTTCTGCAATTGGCAGATGGCCAGCAGCCCGCCGTCGCTGATGTAGCTGTCGGTCAGGATCAGGTGTTCCAGCCGCGGGAGTTCCTTGAAATAAGCTGCCGCCGCATCGGTCATGCGCGCCAAACGGTGCAGCCGCAGCGAGTTGAGGTTCGGCAATTGCGCCAGCGTCCGCACGCCGGCATCCGTGACGCCGACGGTGTCCAGCGTCAGGCTGGTCAAGCTCGTCAGGCGGGCCAGCGCCGGCATGGAGGCGTCGGTAATCCCGGCACCCTTCAGCTGCAGCCGCAGCAGGTGGGGCAACGCAGCCACTTGCCCGACATCCTCGTCGGTCAAGCTGGCCCCCAGCAGGTCGACGGCCACCAGTCGCCCTTGCTTGTCGAATTCCACTTGGCCGCCCCACTGCCGGATACGTTCCAACAGGGGCGCGAACGCCGCCGCGTCGCGCGGAGGATCACCGGCAAGCGCGTCTGCAGGTGCCTCGCTCAACGCCACCGCCGGAGCCGCAGCCGGGACCTCAGCCGACGCCTCCGCCGGGGCCTGGGCAACTTCTGGACGCGGCGTGCCGACGGTGTTCGGAGCCGAAGGACAGCCCGCGTTGACCAACAGAAACCAGCCGGCAAGCCATGCGTTCAGCCGTTGACTCATCCCCTCGTCTCCTCAAGCAAAATCCGCCCGCAAGTCCTGCAGAGAAAAAAGCCCGGCGCTGGGGACAGGCCGGGCTTCGAGCGCTTCGTCGATCCAGACGCGGTCCGCCCGTGCATAGGCGTCCGCCCGGCCTAGCGCCCAACCGGTTGGACGCTGGTCTTCTTGGTCGGTTTCAGCCGCAGGTCGGGCACGCCGGGTGTCTCGACGCCGCGGACGCGGAGCGAATGGGCCAGCGCGGGCTTGGCGGCATCGCCGGCCTTGGCCAAAGCCGCCTGCAGCGCCGCCGTCGCCTGGTCGCCGGGCAGACGCTCCAAGGCCATCCGCGCGTCCTCGCCAAGTTCCGCGTGGTCCAACAGCGCGGCCACCGGCGCGACCGCCTCCTCGCCTGCGATCTGCCACGTCATCCACAGCACGTCACGGCGCAGCTGCAACGGCTGGGAGTCGCCCAGCAGCTTGAGCAATTCCACGGCTACCGCCTTCGCCTCGTCTTCCGCGCCGGGACGCCCGGCG
Organism: Candidatus Anammoximicrobium sp.; assembly: GCA_012515235.1. Taxonomy (GTDB): domain Bacteria; phylum Planctomycetota; class Planctomycetia; order Pirellulales; family Pirellulaceae; genus Anammoximicrobium. The sequence goes on along the minus strand of JAAYYU010000126.1, from coordinate 11,462 downwards.
TGATAGACGATGTTCTGAATCGCCCGCTGGGCTGCCCGGGCGATCTCCAATTCCCCGCCGGCCGCGATCCTGGCCAACGGCCCGACGGCCTTGGCTCCCACGGCGCCGGCGCTGTCGCGAGCGTTTGCGCGCACCGGGTCTTCGGTGCTCTGGATATTCTTCAGCAGCAGGTCCAATGTGAGTTCTTCCATCGTAGTGGTCCTTTGTTCTTGCGGCTACAGCGTGTACGGGTAACGTTGGGGGCGGCCCATCAGACGCCGGGCCTGTTCGTCGCCGACGATTTCGCGCTTGCTGTGATCCCAGCGGAGTTTGCGGCCCAAGAGAAAAGAAAGGTTGCCCAACACGGTCAGGATGGCTACGTCGGCGCCGGCCTCGACGTTCATGATCGTCTTCTTGCCGGTCTTGATGCCTTCGAACCAGTCTTCCTTGTGTCCGGGGCTCTGGTACACCTCTTTCGCTCCGGCTCCGGGCTGCCACTCGCGGGCTTTGCGTTCGGCCCACGTTCCGCCGTCGCCGCCCCAATGGGTAAAGGTGCCTTGGTCGCCGCGGTACACGGCGCCGTAGCCGGGGCGCGTGATGCGGCCGCCCGGTTCCTGGCCCGTGCGTTCCTCCGGCGGCGCGGGCTCTCCCGGCTGATTCCAAGTCAGCACCCAATCGGGATTCTTGAAGGTGTACTTGACGCTGATCTTGACCGCCGAGTCCCACAGGCCGCGCTGCGGCGCTTCCCCGGTGGCTTCCACTTCGACCGGTCCCGTGCCGTCGGCGTTCATCCACCACATGGCGCAGCTCATCACGTGCGCCCCGCGATCGCGGATCTGGCCGCCGCCGGATTCCATCATCCAGCGGAAGGTGCCATGACAATAGCCCCGATTGTAGGGCCGCCAGCGCAGCGGGCCGAGCCAGGCGTCCCAGTCCAGTTCGGCCTGCGGATCGCTGTCCGGCGCGAAACCGCCCACGGGGCTGGGGTAGTGGAAACAGTCGACCTGCGAGACCTTGCCGAGATTGCCGTTGACCAGATAACGGTGCGCCAAGTAGGCCTCCGGTTGGCTGCGGCCCTGCGAGCCGACTTGGACCGCGATCTGGGCCTTGTTGGCGGCGGTGATCATCGCCTTGCCTTCCTCCACCGTACAGCAGGCAGGCTTCTCGACGTACACGTGCTTGCCCCGTTCCGCGGCATGCACCGTCTGGACGGCGTGCCAATGGTCCGGCGTGGCGATGACGACGGCGTCGATGTCCTTTCGGTCCAGCACGTCGCGGTAATCGCGGTAAACGTCGGCCTGCGGGCCGGCCGTACGCGAGGCATTCGCCAGGCGTTTGTCGTCGATGTCGCACACGGCCGCGATATTTACTTCGCCGCGCCGCAGACGGCTGACCATGTCTCCCAGATGGTAGCCGCCCATGCCGCCCACGCCGATGTGGCCGAAGGTCAGTCGCTCGTTGGCGCCCGTCCGTCCCGCCGCGGCTAAAACGCCCGAGGGAATCACGTACGGCGCCGCCACCGCCCCGGCCGCGAGGGCCGATCCGGCGGTCTTGAGAAAGGTGCGGCGCGGTACGCCTGAAGTTCTCTTGCTCATGCCTTCACCTCTTTGCGCTCAATAACTTGAATTTGGAAATGCGAGCCCTGGGCCACAGAATACCCGCTGGCCCACAGGCATTCAAGGAACGGCAGGCGGCTTTTTCCGGAAGCGGGCCGCAGAAACCTCATTCTGCCCGCTTCTTCGCCGCCCCCCGCTGGAATCCTCGCCGGTCGGTGTATACTAGGACAAGAGCTAACGTCTTCATTTCCCAATCTGCGGTCACGAATGCCGCTCGCCGGCCGGATTCTGCTGGATCGCTCGTCCGGGCCAGGGCGGTTTCTGATCAGGCAAGGATGAATCTGCGGTGGCCAAAACGTCCCTTAAATCGGTGTTCCGCGAATCCGCGATGCGGAGCGGCCTGATCACGCCAGAGCAGTTCGACCAGGCGGCGGCGTCGATCCACGCTGAACCCGACCGTCTGCCAACGCCCGTGGAGGAAGTCCGCGACGAGGAACTGGCCGCCAAACTGATCGAGATGGGGCTCCTGACGCGATATCAGGCCGACCAGTTGATCGCCGGCAGGACGAAGCTGAACCTGGGCCCCTACACGATCACCGATTGGATCGGTCAAGGCGGGATGGGCCAGGTCTTCAAGGCCGTCCACAAGATGATGGGCCGGGAATGCGCCGTGAAAGTCCTGCCGCGCGAGAAATCCACGCCCGAAGCCATCGAGAACTTCACACGCGAGATCCGCACGCAAGCGCTGCTGGATCATCCCCACCTGGTTCGCGCCTACGACGCCGGACATGACGGGAACGTGCACTACCTGGTCACCGAGTACGTGCCCGGCACCGATCTGCGGCAACTGGTGCGGCGGCAAGGCCCGCTGACCATGCAGCAGGCAGCCAACGTGGTCGTCCAGGCGGCCCTAGGTCTGGAATACGCTCATCAGCGCGGCCTGATCCACCGCGACGTCAAGCCCGGCAACATCCTGGTGACCCCCGACGGGATCGCCAAGGTGTCCGACTTGGGCTTGTCGGGATTTATCCACGATGCCGAACACGACCCGCGGGCCGGCAAGATCGTCGGCACGGCCGATTACCTCTCGCCGGAGCAGATCAAGAACCCGGCGGCAATCACCTCCGTCAGCGACGTGTATTCGCTGGGCTGCACGCTGTATTACGCGATCAGCGGCAAGGTACCGTTTCCGGGCGGCACGACCCGCGACAAGGCCCGCCGCCACTGCGAGGAAACGCCGTGGCACCCGCGGCGTTTCAACGTCGAGATCAGCGAAGAGTTCGTGGAAATCATGGCCGACATGATGGAAAAGGACCCCGCAAAGCGGACCCAGTCGGCGGCCGAAGTCGCTGCGCGGCTGGAGCCGTGGGCCCGCGAAGCGGCACCGCTGGCTTCGCTGCAATTGACCAAGTCGCCCTGGATGCCGCCTCCGCTGCCCACCGATGCCGACGACGATCAACTCCAAGACACGGATGTCAGCAGCGAGGTCTACGACAACGGGGACAGCCGGCAGGGCAGCAGCGGCCAGATTTCGCAAACCACGTCGGCGCTCGGCTCCGGCGGCCAGGACACGCGCCGCATCCGCCGCGTCTCGCCGCCGCCCCTGCCCGCCCACCGCTACGAGACGCCTTCCCCCGCCGCCAGCGTGCTGATCGCGCTGGCCATCGCCATCCCCATCTCGATGCTCGTCGGCTCGCTGCTGACGTTCATCCTGTTGGCCATGCTGGGGTAGGCGGAAGACGTTCCGGCTCGGTGTCGCGGATATCGATCAGCCGCCGAGGATCACGTCCTCGCCCACCGGCCCAGCCGGCAAGGACGTCGCTTGGAGCGATGCGGTGACGGCCAGCGACGTGAATGATGCTACGGAAAACGGGAGCTAATGGCTGCACCCCGCCTCCCAGATCCTCACCAACGCGATTGGCAGCAGCACCGGGCTGATCGCTTGGACCGGCACCGTGCCCGGCAACGGCGTCGTGATCGCCCAGGGTCTCCGACGCCGCGTTCTAAGGAGACCCTGCCCCATTTCTTCCTCGCATTTCTTCCTCGCAACGCGGTATCGCCCAACTGACTGGACGACGGCGGAGCGATCGCGATAGCGGTGATTTCTCGATCTTGACCGGCGACGAAGCGGGACCGCGTCACAACGCGGCGCTGCGAGGGGGACAGGGCCCACGTGTTAGTGATGGGCGGGAGCCAGCAACACGGATCGCCATGAGAGGACGTCCGGCCGTACCGCCCTGCGCAAGGAACCAACTCGACAGAAGGTCCGACGCAGCGACAGGCCGTCCGCAATGCAGGCACGGCTGACCAAGTGAGCCGTGCCACGCCCGCCGATCACTCCGTTCGCGCCGGCATCCACGTGACGATCTGCTCCAGCGGCTTTCGATCCGTCGCATGGCGGTCCGGCGACTTCCCGTCCGCCGGATACCCGATCGGCAGCAGGGCGACGGGTTCGAGGCGTTCGGGCAGGTTCAGTACCTGGGCGCACCGTTTCGCGTCGAACGCGCAAATCCAGCAGGTGCCCAAGCCGATTTCGGCCGCCGCCAACGTCATGTGGTCGACGGCGATCGCGATGTCGATGTCGCAGTGGTCCTTGCCGTCGGCCCGTTTCCACGCCTGCTGATGGTCGCCGCAGGCGACAATCACCGCGGGCGTGTGCGCGGCGCTCACCCATGCCGGTGCGATCTTGGCGAGCAACGCTTGGTCCTCGATCACGATCAACCGCCAGGGCTGGTTGTTGCAGGCCGACGGCGCGACCCGCGCCGCCTCCAGCACGTACAGCAACTTGTCCCGCTCGATCCGCCGGTCTTGATACTGCCGAACCGAACACCGCTGTTTCATCAGCTCCAGAACTTGCATCACTATCGCTCCTGTCCACGGTTATCGCGTCCGCAACCCACCGTAGGCCGCTCGCGGAGCGAGCGGCCTACGATTTGTCACTTCTTTTCCCCGGTTGCCGCAAACGACTGCCATTGTCGCTCGATCGCATCCCGATCCGCGCCGGCGGGTTGAAGCAAGATGCGGTACTTTAGCGTCAGGCTTTGTTTGGCCGGCAGCGTATATGGACCGCGGTACAGAATGGCCGGGCTGAAATAGGGCATGCCTGGAATCAGGTACCACGGCGTGGGATGACGGAAGCTCGTGGGATGCTCCAGCACGACGATGGCCGCCGCAGGGCTGTCCTTCACCGGTCCGCTAAACGCGATCCAGCGGGCTTGCTTGGTCACGTCTTTGACCGGGCCTTCGCTGTCCGAAAACTGCCACGAACGAAGCGCCGGAGCCAGACGCAGCGACAACCCCGCATAGCCGCCCCAACTGACCCCGTTGGGCTCGCCGGCGATCGGCGTGCGGTCCAGTACGACGTCTGCATCCCCGGCGGTGAAGGTGCTCAGCCAGTCGATCTGGTACGCGCCGGCGGCGGTCGGTGCGCTCACTTCCACGATCCGCTTTTCTGCCAGCACGGTCGGCTGGCCCGGCGGATGGTAGCTGAGCGTCAGTTCAATCCGCGCGGACTGATCATCCCGCGGCGTCGCCTGGGCCTCGACCACCTCCGTCACGCCCGGCGACTTGCCCGTCTTGGGATCTTCCTCCCAGTACAGCAGGCCGTTGATGGTCTTCCAGGAAAACCAGATTGCCTTGTGCCAGAAGTGATCTGCCGGGCGCAGGTCGGTGACCGGATCGCTCCCGGCAATCGTCACCGGATGGAAGTACGGCTTGCCTTTGTCCTTCTTGTAGTCGAACTGCCAGACGACCTGCCCGCCGCGGAGCAGCGCCAGCGAGTGCGGGGTTTGCCTCCATCCGGCGTCCGGCTCCGCCGACGCGGCAACGGCCGCCAACAAGACCAGGAAGTTCGTCATCGTTCAGCGTCTCCTCGTGCTGGGACCGCAAGACGTCAAAGAACACAGCCGATGGCCATCGCCGCCCGCTTTCCGCCAACGCCGCGGGCGGTATTCTGCCACGAATCCTGCCGTCAGGCAAGCTGCGACTTCTGAGGCACATCGGGTTCCGGATCGCCGCCGGGTTGCGGAGCGGAACGTCTGGGGGCCAGACCACCTGTCCGGCGGTGGCGAAGGAACACGTTCGTAGTTCAAGCACTGCTTGCTAGCGAGTGAATACGGCACCGGGGCGAGAACGGCGAGATTGGCCGGGTGCGGAGCCACGTCGCCAAACGGTCGTCGTCGCTGAGCAACGCAGCTCGGATTTGGAGAATGGCCTCGCCCGATGAGCCGTCATTCCAGAACTTCTCGGTTCCCTTCACGCGCTGATGGATTTGCTTGACCAGCGACTCGGCCAGCGAACTGGTCACCGGCAAGCCCTCCCGCCGGTAACGCGGGTAGTCCATCCGTGCTCGATTGTTCGTGAAGTAGGTGTAGGTTTCGTGAATTGCTTGGCGAGGGTCGCTCTCCGGCAGTTCTTCACCTTTGGGGACCGCACCCACCTGGGTCTGCCACTCACCCAGCTCGGCGAGCAGTTGATCCGCCCGGCCTTGCCAACAGGCCGTAGCCCAATCCACATACTGTTGCCAGTGCGCCGCCGGCGTGTTGTGGATGGCTTTCGCCGAAGTGTACAAATATTCAACCGCGTGAAGGAAGTCCGTGATCGGCTCGAAGCCGGGGAACCATCGCTGTTGAATGCTCCAGTTGTAAGCCAGTCCGTCCCCAAGGAAAGCTTTTTTCCTCGCGGCGAAGAACCCCCGGCTATCCGCTTCGGCGGCCATCATCGGGCCAAACTCCTCGCTGCTGGCCAACGAACTCAGGCACGTGCGGAATACGGTCTTCGGCTGCCATTCGGGGATTTCGGGCAACGGCTCAGCGGCATCGAGCGCGGGCGAGGCCTCCGCCAAAACCTCGTCCCGGCCTTCTTTTTTCAGGTTTTTCAGACCTTTGACGAGTTTTTCCACATAGGCTTGGTTCCGGAAACACTCCGGCAGTTCCGGCTGCGGGTCTTCCGCAAACTCGCCGCTCTCCATCCGATGGAACCCGGCATTCTTCGGTTCTCGCCAGTGGGGCTGATGGACACCCGGCCCTTGATCTTCTTGACGCGTGCGCATCCGGCCCCCGTCACAAAACACCGCTGCCAACTGCGGTGCCGGCGTCACTTCCGTCGCCCGCCGCGGCAAGTCCTGCTTCACGTACCGCGCCGTCCGTTCATCTCGGTCTTGCTGAAGCTGCTGCCCAACTTCCCTCGTCAGCTTATTGATCTGGCGGTCAGAAATCACAATCTCGCCGACGACCGACAGGGCAACTGCGGCCACATCGAAAGAACTCACCACACCGGCCATGTGCAGGATGCGATGCAGGATGGTCGGGCTATAGCCGTGGCCGTCCAACTTCAACACGCTACGCTGAGGGAAAAAAATCTCGACGACACGTCGAGCAATGACCGATCGGTTCCTCCAGGTTGGCCGTCCCGCCACGGATCGTGACCTCGCGAGAGCGTCGCTCCAAAGGAACGCTGCGGCCACACGTCGGACAGTCAGCGGCTTCTCCGAAGCTCGCCGCTTGCTCCCCGGCCGCGGTTTCGACAGCACTGCCCACCAAAGCCCGGGCGGCACGCATGGCTACCTCCTCCATATCCGCCAGCGTCAGGCTCAAGTCCGGCCCCTCTGGGAACGCCTCCCGCGCCAGTAATTTTCCCCAATGCCGTGCCGCTTCTTCGATTTCCCGAATCTTTCGTTCGCTGAGCTTCTTGCTCGCCATCTTCAGTCCCTCCTTGAACTTCCGACCACCTTCCACGTGAAAACCCGGATCGGAATCTTACCCGGCCGATGCTATCACTGCAAACCCGTTCCTGCGCCCCTTATTCCGCCACCTCCCGCACATCCTCTTGACCAGAACCGAGACATTCTTTAATCTTTGGTCCCGTTGGCGCCGTAGCCAAGTGGCTAAGGCAGCGGTTTGCAAAACCGCCATTCGTGGGTTCGAATCCCACCGGCGCCTCTTGCCCTTCCCGCCGTTTTCGCTTCTCGCCACGTTCCGCCGCTTGCGGTTCACTTCTCGCCAAGTCTCGAAACACCAAGACGTTAGGGCCGGCATCCTGCCCGTGGTCAGTGTCGCTTTCGACCGTTGGGGAACTGACAGGCCGTTCGCCACGATTCGCAGCGTCCTGCGTCGATTTGCCGTTGTACTGCTCCCATTTCTGCTCCCATTTCTGCCCCCGCAGAACTTCGGCCGTTTCACCATCCGTTCCCGTCGCTGCTATCACGTTGGCCGTAGTGGTTGTCGCCGGGGGCGTCAAATCGGGCAGGGCATCCAGGGCCGCCGTCAGATCGTGCAACCGGGCGTGGGAATACCGCCCGATGGTCAGGGTCGGGGTGGAATGACGGGCCAACTCTTGGCACGTCTTGACCGATGCCCCGCCGGCCACGATTGCGGAAACGTAGGTATGCCGCGTCCCGTGGAAGTCGAGAACGTGCCCGTCCGCGTCGGTGTGTTTCAGGAAGTCAGACCGTTCCCGTTCCGCCCGTTCCGCATCGGTCTTGGCGTCCTGCATCCACCGCCGCCGGGCTTCCTCCAAGTCATCCCGCAGCATCCGCGCCGTTGCTGCGGGCATCGCCGCAAACGGGCGTTCATCGCGTCCGTACTTGGCCAGCCAGGGGCGCAACAGTTCCGCCAGGTCCTGCCGTATCGGTTGCACGTCAAGCCGGCGTCGCTTGCTGTAGCCAGCCGTCACCGTCACCGTGGGCGGGTCCGCGTCCAAGTCGAAACTTGCGGGCGTCAGGCTGCGAAGTTCCTTGGCCCGAAAACCTGTCCCGAGGGCCACCCTGTATGCCATCGCCCGATCGGGGCCGGCCATGTTGTGGTTTGCGGTCGTGTAGCTCTCGACCGTCCGCAACAACTCGACCAGTTCATCGGTCGTCATTTCTCGTCGGACATACCGCCGGTCGGTTTCGACGTTGAACCCTGCCAGGGCCGCCAAGGCATCGTCGGGCGTTCGCCGCTGCAGTTTCAGCCATCGGGAAAACTGCTTGATGCCGCGCATGTAGTGGTTGCACGTCTGCAGGCTTGCCCCGCCGGCCTTCATCGCCCCGACAGCAGCCATCACCGCCGCGTCGGTCAGGTCCCCGATGTGTTCGGCTTTGCAGTCGGCAATCAGCTTGCCCACCCGCGAACAAATCAGGTCAACATGCTTGGCCGTGTTCTGCTTGTCCTGCAGGTACTGCCGGAAATCGGCCAAGTGTTCACCGAGGGGCCGCCGGGCTTCCTTCGCGTAGCGTTCGGCCTTGGCGTCGGTTTCGCCCGTCCGCCGCTTCCGGGCTTGGTTTTCCAGAGAGTCCGCATACCGTTGGGCTTCCTGCTTGTCGTGGCATTTCGTCGCCCGTTTTCGTCGCTTCCCGTGTTCGTTGAAATACTGTGCCGTGTAGCATTCGGCCGCTTGGATGATCTTGTCCCCGTCCGCGTTCAACGGGGCACGTTGGGCCTTGCCCCTGCCATCCGTCCAAGTCGCGTACAGCTTGCCCCGATACGTGCCGATTTCCGCCCCGTCAGGAATCGGCCGCAGTTCTCGCCGCTTGTAAACCGTCGCCATGTTTCACCCCTGCCTTTCTTTGAGGGCCTGCCCGCCCGTGGTCATTCTGTCACTCGCCCGCGTCCGCGTCCACAACCAGCCGCAAGCGTAGGGCCGTGCCGATTCTGTCTAACGTCTCGATACTGATTCCCTTCCCCGTCGCCATGAACCGATGTAGTTGGGCTTGGCTCATTCCCGCCAACTTGCTGATTCGATATTGCGTCAAGTCGCTGTCCAAGACAATCCGCTGCAACTGTTCCGAAAGCGTTTTGGGTTCCCGTTTCTTTTTGGCCATCGTTCGATTTCCTTTGCTGTAGTTGTCCAAGGCTATAGTTATCTTATCGGTAACTACGCTAGCCGTCAACTAGGCCGGTTCGTTTTTTTTCTTCCCCGTGGGCACCGTCGCCAGTTCTCGCAGTATCCCGCCGCTTGCGAGAACATCGCTCGGGCCAGCTTGCGACAACGGGCAATCGCAGGCACCAATCAGCTGCCGTTTGCACCGTGGGCAAATCTCTTGATCGCAATTCAGATGATGAAAGCCGCCAGGTTCTACCCCGCAATCGCCGCAGCGTTCACCCCTGTCGGCACCCCACCGCAACCGTGGCAGCGTCACCCCGTCCGCGTACTCGATAACTTCCAGAGCACAGTTTGCCGCCGATCGCATTTCCTGCCCACAAGTTCCACAAATCGCCATCGCATCACCTACCTTTTTCGGCCGGTCGTGTAGTTCCCGCCCGCAGCCGCCGGCCGCAGCGTCGGGCAGGTTGAAAGTCACTTGATGCCAAGCGTCGCCGCGTCGATGTCGGTTGCCGGCCGCAGCCGCTGGGCTTGGGCTTCCGTGGTCATCGTCAACTTGGACCGGGCAGACCAGCCACCGGGCCGGCGTGGGCAAAGCCACAACTGCCCGCCCTGTTCCACCACAACCAACCGCCGCAGCAACGCATCCGAGTAGATCACCGTGGGCGAGTCCGCCGCCGTGGGCTGTCGCCGTTCACCGCCCTTGGCCGCCTGCAGCGTCCGCTTGAATCGCTCAAACTCCGTCTTGGTCATCTTGGCCTGTCGCCGTCGTTTCATCGTCGTGGGTTCCTTGCGTGCCGTTCCCGCAGCCGCTGGGCATGTTCCCGCAGCCAGGTTGCCCGCGTTCGAGGTTCGCACCGTTCACAATGCCAGCCGCCCGCCAGGTCCTGCCATCGTTCCAAGCCGCTGCAGACTGGGCAGGGTTCGGCGTCGATGATTTCGATTTCGGCCGCGTCGCATCGGACCAGGCACCGCTGGCCGTCCGAACCGATGTACTCTTGCCACTTGGCCGCGTCGGTTGGATCCCATTCACGCATCACCGAGCGCCTGCCTTCCTGGGGCGGACCCACCGCCGGCGTGTCGGTCACCGGGTCCGCATCACCGAGGGCGCCGCCCACCGGATCGCTGGCCAGCATCGCCAGCAGTTCGGCCTTGGCATCCCGCAGGGTCTGCAACAGATCGTCCGTCACTTCACCGGCCGGGCCGTCGATGTCCAACTGCCCGCCGTGGGCCTGCAGGTCGATGCGTCGGGCGTGGCATTCCGCCAGCAGTTCGGCCGCCGTCATATCGTCACCCGTACCCTTTCAGAATGTGGACGCAATTTTGCGTCCACACCGTCCGCTTGCGTCCACACCGTTGCCCCATCGGGGTTTACGTCAGGGCCGTTTGCGTCCACACTTGCGTCCACACCGGGGCCGTTTGCGTCCACACCGTCCGCAGATACCCCGTCTTTTTCCGTGTTGTGGACGGTGTGGACGGTGTGGACGCAAGAATCCCCCTCTAATCTTCTCAGGGCCACGAACCGTTTACGCTTGCGGTTAGCGTCCCGTCCGTGTTCCACTTCCACATCGGCCGCCCGCAGATTCGGGGCAAGTCGCCGTAGGGCACCCGATAGGGACCGTGGGCTTTTCGGCCACGTCTTGCCCCGCTTCTCGCCGTCCGTCGCCATCGACTCGATGCGCTCAAGCAGATCGCTGGGCGTGCCGTGGTAATCGCCAGCTTCGGCCACCTGCAACACGTACTTGGCCACCGGGCTTGATTCCAGAGCCGTTTCGTTGGCCGTGTCCCGGTTGTCCCGATAGGCCGCCAGGAACCCGCCGGCCGGTAGGCCAAGTCCCGCTTCGGCCGCTGTCGCCCACAACGCAAAATCAGCCATCCGGGGCAATCGATCGATGTACGTCGTGGGCAGGCTCCGAACCGCTGCCGATACCGCGTCCAGAACCGCACCGAGGATGCCGGGCGCCGCCGCGTCAAACTGCCGCCAAAACATCGCTTCAGGGATGCGCCTATCTTCCGGGATGCGTGGCAACTGCAGGATTAGGGACCGGTCTAGCAGGTCGGAACGATTCGCCACTTCCTCGATGCCCGTCAGGATCACCGGCCGCATCGCGTCAAAGATGGTTT